>JAAYAG010000077.1 GCA_012719495.1 Bacteroidales bacterium | reverse complement strand
GGTGGTTGATATTTTTCAATCGAAGAAAAACCGGATTATTTTAGTTCGGAAAAATGCAAAAACAGCTAATTACCAATTCCGTAGTGTGTTGAACGGAGTGCTTTATCAAGACAGGGACTTGAAACAGGAAAAGGCCGATGAACTGAAGCCTGTGACCAACCTTGAACCAACCGATAAACAAATTGAAGATTTGCTGTTTGCCAACAAATTGGTAAAACAATCGAAATCAAATACAATTGTCCTTGCCAAGAACAAACAACTCATTGCCTCTGGCGTTGGAGAAACCTCACGCGTTGATGCACTTAAACATGCCATTGAAAAAGCAGAAAGTTTTGGATTCGACCTTAAAGGAGCAGTGATGTCATCTGACGCTTATTTCCCTTTTGCCGATAGTGTTGAAATAGCACATGGGGTAGGGGTTGACTGTGTAATACAGCCAGGTGGATCAGTTCGTGATCAGGATACAATCGATTTTTGCAATGACCATGGAATGGCTATGGTATTCACAGGAACACGTCATTTTAAACACTAACTCAAATGGGATTATTTTCATTTTTGACACAGGAAGTAGCAGTAGACTTAGGTACTGCGAATACAATAATTATTCATAATGATAAAATTGTTGTTGATGAACCTTCGATTGTTGCGATCGATCTAAAAACTGACAAAATGGTTGCAATTGGTGATAAAGCCCGCCAAATGCAAGGCAAAACTCACGCAAACCTCAAAACAATCAGGCCGTTACGTGATGGAGTTATTGCTGATTTTAATGCTGCCGAGCAAATGATACGCGGCATGATAAAGATGATCAACACAGGAAGCCGGTTATTTCCACCATCGTTGAAAATGGTGGTTTGCATCCCTTCGGGCAGTACTGAAGTTGAACTCAGGGCCGTTCGCGATTCATCAGAACATGCCGGAGCCCGCGAAGTTTATCTCATTTATGAACCCATGGCTGCTGCGCTGGGTATTGGAATTGATGTTGAAGCACCCGAGGGAAACATGATTGTTGATATCGGTGGCGGAACTACTGAGATTGCAGTAATATCGCTTGGCGGAATTGTAACTAACAAATCAATCAGGATTGCTGGCGACGATTTAACTGCTGATATCATGGAATATATGCGCCATCAGCACAATATAAAAGTAGGTGAACGTACCGCTGAGGACATAAAAATTAACGTGGGGGCTGCTCTTTCAGAATTAGACGAACCACCTGCAGATTACATAGTGCAAGGGCCAAACCAAATGACGGCTTTGCCTGTTGAGGTGCCAGTTTCATATCAGGAGATCGCCCATTGTCTCGACAAATCTCTGTCGAAGATTGAGGCTGCAGTGCTAAGTGCGCTCGAACAAACTCCGCCCGAACTGTATGCCGATATCGTAAGTAAAGGCATTTATCTTGCTGGTGGTGGCGCCTTATTGCGCGGGCTTGATAAACGGTTGTCTGAAAAGTTAAATATCAATTTTAAAATAGCAGATGATCCATTGCGTGCTGTTGCTCGTGGTACAGGTATAGCATTGAAAAACGTCGATAAATTTTCATTCCTGATCAGATAAAACTGGTAAGGTTTTAGTTATGGCATGAAGAACCTTTTGAATTTTCTGGTGAGGTTTCACCATTTTATTCTTTTTATCCTACTGGAAGTATTATCATTGACATTTATTGTTAAGTATAATAACTTCCAGCGGGTGCGTTTTCTTAATTCTTCAAATGCTATTGCTGGTGATGTTTTGAGTGAGGTAAGTAATGTGAAGGATTTTTTTAACCTTCGCAGGCAGAACGAAAAACTAGCTACCGAGAATGCAAATTTACGCGGCGAATTACTGTCTATGAGGGAACGTGATTTCAATCAACTTCCCATCCGCAGTGATAGTTTAATGAAACTGATCCCTGCCAAGGTCATCAATAATTCGGTTAATAAACAATATAATTATATTACATTGAATCGAGGCTCCCGGCATGGTGTCCGTCCCGATATGGGGGTCATGTGTGCCGATGGCGTAGTTGGTGTAATTGTGAATGTTTCTCAGAATTATTCAACAGCATTGTCGGTGCTAAATCCCCGGTGGACAATTAATGCTAAACTGGTTAATTCAAACCACTTTGGCCCGTTAAAATGGGAGGGGAATAGTCCCTATTTAGCTCAATTAAACGAGATTCCATACCATGTTGAAGTTCATGAAGAAGACGAGGTTGTGACTAGTGGGTATTCCGACATTTTTCCTGAAGGTATTTTAATAGGACGGGTGGTTAAGGTAGGACAAGGAAAAGGGAACAATTATCAGGAGATTAAAGTTCAGCTCTCGACCGATTTTAATAACTTGTATTATGTCGATATAATACAAAGTATGGTAAATGTCGAAAAGAAACAGATAGAAAATTTAACAGAAGGTGAAGAATAACAGGTTGATATGGTATATTGTCGCGTTCGTGGTGATTGTGCTCATTCAGGTGGGGATCATGAACAATTTGCAATTTAGCGGCTTAGTAAACCCATATTTCTACATCTTGTTTATTTTGTTATTACCAGTAAACATTCCACATTATTTATTGCTTTTACTTGGGTTTGCGTTAGGTATTTCTATCGATATTTTTACCAATACCCCCGGGATTCATGCTTCGGCTACTGTTTTTGCTTCTTTTATTCGTCCTTTCCTTTTTAATTCATATAATTTCGATGAGAAGGAGAAAGTGTTGGTGCCAACACTGCACAATATCGGGTTTAAATCGTTTGTGCGTTATGCATTGTTAATGATCATTATACATCACTTTTTCTTATTCTTTATTGAGGTTTTCTCTTTTTCAGGATTTTTATACACTTTAATCCGTGCTGTTTTAAGTTCTATATTTACCTTTGTTGTTGTGCTCATCAGTCAGTTTTTGATTTTCAGAAAATAAGTGCAATTATAAAGTGAACAGCTTCGCGAAACGCAAAAATATAATCATTGGTATATTGCTCATAATAGGGGCAATATATGTTATGCGTTTGTTTAACCTTCAGATTGTAGATTCTACATACAAACGTTCGGCAACAAGAAACGTAGTGCGCGAGGTAATTGAATTTCCTTCCAGGGGGCTGATATACGACCGTAACGGAGAAATGTTGGTTTACAATCAGATTGTTTACGACTTACTTGCCACTCCACGAGAAATTGGACGATTCGATACCACAACTCTTTGCTCAATAATTGATGTGCCAAAAGAGGTTTTTATTGATGAACTAAAGAAAGCCAAACGTATGTCCACATACAGACCTTCGGTGATTATTAAACAGATTCCCCCCGACAGGTATGCTTTGTTGAAAGAAAAGATGTTTAAATTTCCTGGGTTTTACCTTCAAACCCGGAATGTTAGAACTTATCCTTTTGGGTGTGCCGCTCATGTGTTAGGATATATTGGCGAAGTTAGTCCGGCTTTCTTAGAGAAAAATCCTTATTATCGATCGGGCGACTATATTGGGGTTTCGGGTATTGAAAAGGCATATGAAGAACACTTGAGAGGCCGAAAAGGAGTTTCGCTTTTTTTAGTCGATGTACACGGGCGTATAAAAGGCTCTTACGAAGACGGCAAGTTGGATACAGTGGCTGTGAAAGGGAGGGATTTAGTTTCTTCTCTCGACCGTGAATTGCAACAATATGGCGAAAAACTCATGGTGAATAAAGCTGGGAGTATTGTTGCCATTGAACCATCGACAGGAGAAATTTTGTCGTTGGTGAGTTCGCCTTCGTATGATCCTGTTGAAATGGTCGGACGAAACAGAACAGTAAACTTTCCCCGCTTGCTAAACGACCCGTTGCTGCCGTTGTTTAACCGGGCAATAAGTGCGCAATACCCTCCTGGGTCGACGGTGAAAATGTTACATGGGTTGATTGCGTTGGAAGAAAATATTATTACGTTGGGCTCATCATATTATTGTGCAAACGGATTTCATGTCGGAAATTTTCATCAGGCATGCCATCACGAGCAATCGTTTAATTTGAATAATGCTATAGCACAGTCTTGCAATGCATATTTTTCACAAGAATTCAGGGATCTTCTTCAGGATAGAAAATATGGAGGTGCCCGAAATGGGTATGAAGTTTGGCGTAACCACGTATTGAGTTTTGGATTTGGAAACCGAATCTCATATGAGTTTGATGAAGAAGCTAAAGGTTTTATTCCCGAAGCTGAATACTACGAAAAAAGAGTATTTAAAAATGCGAAATGGAGAGCTTTGCCCATTATTTCATTAGCTATTGGACAGGGTGAGATGCAAACCACTCCTTTGCAAATGGCTAATTACACTGCAATACTCGCAAACAGAGGCTTTTATTATCCGCCTCATGTTGTGCGGTCTATTGATGGGGCTGAGTTAAACCCAGAGCTGAAAACCAAACGGTATACAACGGTGAATTCAATTCAATTCGAAAGGATTATGGATGGCATGGAAGAGGTAGTAAACTCCGGAACAGCCAGTATTGCCCGTATACCGGGGATTACTATATGTGGAAAAACGGGAACGGCACAAAACCCTCATGGCTCTGACCATTCAACATTTATTGCTTTCGCACCGCGTGAAAATCCGAAGATTGCCATTGCGGTTTACGTTGAAAATGGGAAATGGGGGAACTTGTATGCTGCTCCAATTGCCAGTTTAATGATTGAAAAATATCTTAAGGACTCGATACAGCCTTCCCGTCAATGGCTCGAAACCCGCATGCTTGAAACAAATTTGCTGTATCCTGAGTTGCCAAATTATATTCAATATCCCAAATAGCTATGGCACAACGATTCGAAATATGGAAGAGGTTAGACTGGATTATCATTCTGCTTTATGTCTTTTTGGTAATTGCAGGGTGGCTTAATATATACTCAGCCGTATATAGCGAGGAGCATAGAAGTATTTTTGATATGGAACAACGATATGGCAAACAAATGCTATGGATTATTTTTGCATTTGTGCTCGGCCTTTTAATTCTGGTCACCGAAAGCAATTTCTTTGTCGCTTTTTCTTTTCCATTATATATTTTTCTTCTGTTTTTGTTAATTGTGGTTTTATTTTTTGGAAATAAAGTAAATGGAGCGAAAGCATGGTTAACTATTGGTGAATTTGCCCTTCAGCCTTCCGAATTTGCAAAATTTGGGACTTCGTTGGCCCTGGCAAAGGTTATGAGTTCATATGATTTTAGTTTTAAGAACCGGAATTCAAAGATTTTGCTTATTGCTTTGCTTGTAATTCCTGTGCTATTAATTGTTTTACAGCATGATACGGGTTCGGCATTGGTTTATGTAGCTTTTCTTATCCCATTTTATCGGGAAGGCATGTCGGGGCTTATTCTTTTCTTTTTATTCTTCACTGCACTATTATTCATATTGTCATTGTTGCTTGCTCCCTGGCTTTTTGTTGTCTTACTAATTCTATCTGCTTTTGCGGTGTTTATTTTATTACGAAAAAAATGGAATGAGTTACTTACTCCATTAATTGTACTGGTTTCTTCTGTTGCACTTGTTAGTATTATTTTTCTTGTGTTTGGCCTAGCTTATAACTTCTATTTTGTGTTGTTGATTTCTTCTTTCATTTCAGGGGTAATATTGCTTTTCTTTTCAATATATAAAAGGATCCCTCAGGCAACTCTTATTGTATCAATCTTCATTCTTTCGCTCCTGTTCTCTTTCACTGTCGATTTTGCCTTCGAAAATATACTTCAGCCACATCAACAAGACCGGATAAATAATTTATTGGGTATAGAATCAGATCCTCTTGGTGCAGGGTATAATGTTAATCAATCAAAAATAGCCATTGGTTCTGGCGGTTTATTTGGAAAAGGTTTTCTAAAAGGAACTCAAACAAAATTTGATTTTGTACCCGAACAAAGTACCGATTTTATTTTTTGTACCGTAGGTGAAGAATGGGGTTTTGTAGGCTCTATAGTAATAATTGTCGCTTTTATTTATTTGATTATAAGGATTATTAATTTGGCCGAACGCCAGCGATCAATCTTTAGCCGCGTTTTTGGCTATTGCGTTGCATCCATAATCTTTTTTCACTTTGTGATAAATATTGGTATGACAATAGGTATAGCCCCGGTTATTGGTATTCCGTTGCCTTTCTTTAGTTATGGCGGTTCATCTCTTTGGTTTTTCACCTTGTTGCTTTTTACTTTTCTTAGGCTCGATGCCAGCCGCTTTGAACAGCTGAGGTAAATTTGTACGCTCCTGTGTTTTTCCTATTTTTGTGTAAAAAATAATTAATGGTACCATTTCTGCAAGTTGAAGGGTTAACCCGTTACTGGGGCGACAATATCCTGTTCGAATCTCTTAATTTCACAATAGCACAAGGCCAAAAAGTAGCACTCATTGCTCGCAATGGAGCCGGAAAAACAACGCTGCTCGACACTATCATGGGTAAAGATTTCCCCGATAGTGGAAAGGTTACTTTTTCGAATGAAATTACTGTTGCATACCTCAGCCAAGTTCCCGTGCTAAATCCAGATTTTACCGTGATGCAGGAAGTTTATCATTCTTCGAGCGGATTGGTTGATGCGGTTCGAGAATACGAGGAGGCAATCCTGCATCCTCAGCAACATAACCTGCAAAGTGCAATGGAAAAGATGGACTTGCTGAATGCGTGGGATTTCGATGTGAAAATTAAACAGATTTTATCAAGGCTGAAAATCAATAATTTCGACCAGAAGATTTCAACTCTTTCTGGCGGACAGCAAAAACGGGTTGCTTTGGCCAATGTTTTGATTAATGAACCTGATTTTATTATTCTTGATGAACCGACAAACCACCTTGATCTTGACATGATTGAATGGCTTGAAGAGTATTTGCTTAAAACAAAGAGTACGCTTTTCATGGTTACTCACGACCGTTACTTTCTCGACAGGGTGTGTAACGAAATATTGGAACTCGATCGAAAAACAATTTTCAGGTATAAAGGAAATTATTCTTATTTTTTGGAGAAACGAGAGGAACGGCAAGAAATACATCAGGCGGAAGTAGAAAAAGCCCGGAATTTGATGCGTACCGAGTTGGAATGGATGCGACGCATGCCACAGGCTCGTGCCACTAAAGCAAAATACCGCATCGATTCGTTTTATGAGCTTAAAGAAAAAGCTTCGCAAAACCTTTCTGAAACAGAGTTGGCATTGTCGATTGAAGCTTCGCGGCTTGGAAAGAAAATTATCGATGTCGATTCGTTATGCAAGTCTTATGACAGTCTTAAACTCATTGAAAACTTTACGTATAAGTTTTCCCGTTTTGAAAAAGTGGGAATTGTTGGCGATAATGGAACAGGAAAATCTACTTTTTTAAATCTTATTACAGGCAGTATTTTACCCGATAAAGGGACTGTTGAGATTGGTGAAACCGTAAAGTTTGGTTATTACCGGCAGGAAGGTATTTATTTTGAACCTGAAACTAAGGTGATTGATGCAATTCAGGACATTGCAGAGTATATCGACTTGGGGAAAGGCAATAAATGGACTGCATCTCAACTTCTTACCCATTTTTTATTTTCTTATGAAATGCAGCATACCCGCATCGAAAAACTTAGCGGGGGCGAGAAACGCCGATTATATCTGTGCTCTATTTTAATGCAAAACCCAAACTTTTTAATCCTCGATGAGCCAACCAACGATTTGGATATCATGACGCTGAATGTGCTTGAAGAATATTTGAATCGATTTAACGGCTGTGTACTAATCGTAAGCCACGACCGTTATTTTATGGATAAAATTGTCGATCATTTGTTTGTTTTTGAAGGAGATGGGGCAATTCGCAATTTTCCAGGCAGTTATTCTATTTATCGCGATTATCTTGAGGAACAGGAAAAACTTAAACGGACTCAACCATCTCTTCCCAAAAAAGAAGTTTTGGCAACAAAACCTAAAACTGTTAACTTAAATAAATTGACTTACAGCGAAAAACGTGAGTTGGAGAAATTAGAAAGCGACATTACTTCATTGGAAACTGAAAAGCAAAAAATAGAAGAATTAATGAATATGGCTGGTCATTCTCATGTCGAACTACAACAAATGTCGGAACGATATAATGAACTTAAGACCGAACTTGACGAAAAAGAATTGCGTTGGCTCGAATTGAGTGAAAAGGTTTAATTTTACATATTAGAGCATTTAAAAGAGGCCGCTATGAAGAGAATATTGTTTCTTACGTTGTTTTTGTTTTTGAATAGTTACATTTTGCGTGCCGAATGTTTCGACTATCGGGGCGAGATGAGTAAAATTGAAAACTACGTGACTTCGGGAATTAAGAGTCTTAAAAAGGTGAGAAAAACCACTAAGCTAGAACAAGCACAACAGCTTATCGATAAAGCGGCATTGCAGTTTGAAGAGGCTATGTCGGCTTCGGTATTAGCCCGCGAATTTGCTCAGGAATGTTCTTGCGGGCAGGGGTACAGCAGTGCAATAGTCATTCACAATGCGCTAAACGATTTGCTTATGCTTTGTCAGAAGGCTGCCGATACGGGTTCGCTTGAGGTTACCAAGGGCGTGCTCAAAGCCAATGAAACCTTTACTGAGCAATTGTTGAATGCGATAACCGAATCTACATCTTACTGTATTGAATAAGTTTGTTAGTTATTTTTTAGCATTAGCCTGAGCATGTCTAGCGCTGCGGTCGATGCACGAAGGATGTTTCGTTCTCGGTCGCTGGCAAAATATTGAACACTTGTTTCTGTCGTTTTTGGCCCCGAAACAGCAATCCAAACCATACCAACGGGTTTCTCGGCAGTACCGCCGCCTGGCCCGGCTACTCCCGATGTCGCAATACTGTATTCGCTTCCAGTAATTCTTCTAACTCCAAGGGCCATTGCTTTTACAACTTCTTCGCTTACAGCACCGTGTTTCTCAATCAGGCTTGAATCGACACCAAGGACTTGTTGCTTCACTTCATTTGAGTATGCAACAACCGATCCTTTAAACCATTCTGAACATCCGGGTAATGATGTTATTTGGTGCGAAATTAGCCCTCCGGTGCAGCTTTCAGCTATCGAAACCATTGATTTTTTGTGGCTGAGCATTTTTCCAATTACTTCGGGCAAAGACTGATTTCCATACCCAAAAATGGCATCAGGGATAATTGCTTCAAGTCTTTCAACCTGTTGATCAACCTCTTTTTCAAGCGTTTCGAGGTCATTCCCGAATGCCGACAATCGAAGCCTTACCATTCCAGGACTGGGTAAATAGGCTAAATGGATAAAATGGGGTAGGGCATCTTCCCAGCTCTCAAGCTTTTGGGCTAGAAAAGACTCGGGTATTCCGGTCGTTTGAACAGTTCGGTGAATAATGCCAGTACCTTTGTGTAATTCTTTTATCCTTGGAATTACCTCTTCGATCATAAGGTTTTTCATTTCGAATGGAACTCCAGGCATTGAAACAAAGTATACTCCATTGTCTTCAAACCACATTCCCGGAGCTGTTCCTAATTTGTTTTTTAACACGGTACAACATTCTGGCACCAATGCCTGGTCGTGGTTTAGTGTTGTTATTTTCATTCCCCTGCGTTCGAAAAAGCCAGTAACTTGTTGGAGGGTAGCTTCGTTTATAACTAACGGTGAATTAAAATATTGCGACAGCACTTTTTTTGTTCGGTCATCTTTGGTTGGCCCTAGTCCTCCTGTCATCAATATCAGTTCTGCTCTTTTGCGGGCATCGTTAAGTGCGTCGGTTAAGTGTTCCGGATTGTCGGAGATGGAGGTGATTTGGATAATTTTTACCCCAATTTGATTGAGTTCAGAAGCCATCCAGGCTGAGTTTGTGTCAACGATCTGTCCGATTAATATTTCGTCGCCGATTGTTATTATTTCTGCATTCATAATTACTGGTTTTCAAGTTTATTTAATCGTTGCAAAAGGGTTGGATGTGAATAATGGAAAAACACGTACAGTGGATGAGGTGTAAGGTTGCTGAGGTTTTTTTCCGATAATTTTATCAAGGCTGATACTAAGGGCTTACCCAAATCGAACTGAGCTGCAAAGTGGTCGGCCTGATATTCGTGTTTTCTCGATATGTAATTGGTAATGATATTTATAAAGAAAGAAATCGGTGTGTATAGAATTCCAAAAGCAACAAGTCCTATGTGGAATTTGGGTTCATCTACCCCCAGAGCATTCGACAGAGCCGGAGAGTTAACCAACAAAGAGAAAACGTAAAACATAATTCCTGATTCGGCAATCCCTGTTGCCAATCCCGACAGCATGTGTCTTTTTTTATAGTGGCCAATTTCGTGTGCCAACACGGCAACAATTTCTTCAGTGGTTAAATCGTTAATCAGCGTGTCGTATAGTACAATTCGTTTTTTTGGGCCAAATCCTGTAAAATATGCGTTCGCTTTTGTTGAACGTTTCGAACCGTCGATAACAAAAATGTTCTTCAACCTAAAGCCAGCTTTTTTGGCAAATTCTTCAATTTTATTCTTAAGCTCTCCTTCTTCAAGAGGAGTTTGTTTATTGAAAAGAGGCACAATCAGGATTGAATAAAACATAGACATAAAGATTGATAGCAAGGTCACAACAGCCCATGCCAGGAGCCAAAAGAAGTTTCCGGTTTTTGACCAGATAACCATAATAACAGTCAGTATTACTCCTCCCAGTATAGCAGCTAATAATAGTCCTTTTATTTTGTCGCTTATATATGTTTTAACAGTAGTTTTATTGAAGCCGAACCTTTCTTCTATAACAAAAGTGTCATATATAGAAAATGGAGTCATGAGCAATTCTTGGGCTAAGCCAATAATGGCAAAAAACGAAAGTGCCATAAGTATATAATTACTGCTTATTGTAGCTGACCAACTGTCAATTACCGAAAACCCACTGAAAATTAGCATGAATATAATGATGATGAAAGAAAACGACGACGAAATAATCTCAAAACGGTAATTTGCTTTTCTGTATAGTTGAGACTTTCTGTACTCAGTTTCATTGTATTTCCCTTTCAATATTTCGGGCAAGCGATTGCTCCACTTGGTCGTATTCAAGTAGTCGACAATTCTTTCAATCAAAAAATCGACAACAACAATTATCACGATCACCACAAAAACAAGATCTTCCATAATAAGATTTTTAAAGGCTATAAAAATACAAAAGCAACCTTTTCCCCGGTTCATTTGTCAAGTATTAACTTAATATTGATTCTAAGAAATCATTTGAATTGCTGTTTTTGCAACAAAAACGTTGGTAATCCGTTAACAAATAACTATGTTTTCTTAATAATAAGTTAACAACAACAGGGTAGGGTTATTTTAAAATTAGATGTTTTATAATCATAATTGTTTTAATTCAAGTTTTTTTAGGGAATAATGTAATTGGTGTAATGAGAAAGTTAAGGTATTTAAAAACAAATTTTAAAATTGAAGAGTTGATTCCTAAGAATCATCTTAATATTTACTTGTCGTTTATTAGTATAATTTCGGTTGTTAAAAAAATCAATCTTGAAGATATTAAGGCAGATATCGAAAATTACGAATTCGAAAGTAATAGGCTAATTGGTTGGTTAAGTTGGAACTGATTCATTTATAATTTTAAGTTCCTTGCTATCTTCGTTATAGGTAACGAACGAGTAAATAGTTATTCAAATCCTATTTGAGTTATTTTTTGAGCAGACTATTTTTTCTTCCGTACAAGAAATAAATAACGATACCTATAGCCATCCAGCCAAGTAATCTTATCCAGGTATCGAGAGGTAATGCGGCCATTTGAGCAAGGCAAATTATAACCCCGCCTAACGGAACCCAAGGGACAAATGGTGTTTTGAAAGATCGTGGGGCATCGGGGTTTGTTTTTCTTAAAACGATTACACTTGCACAAACTATTGCAAAAGCGAGTAATGTTCCAATCGAAACCAATTCCCCTAAAATATCGATGGGCAAAATTCCTGCTATAATTGCAGAGGTAATGCCTGTGAGTAATGTCGTTAAGTATGGTGTTCCGTATTTTGGGTGAATGTTTGCAAAACTTTTTGGTAAGAGACCGTCTTTCGCCATCGCAAAGAATATTCGGGGCTGTCCCATCAGCATAACCAAAACCACAGATGTTAGTCCAGCCAGTGCCCCAATTTTAATAAAAGGCCTGAGCCACATTAATCCTTTCCCAGCTTTATCGATAGCCAGAGCAATGGGGGCAGGGATATTTAATTCAGTATAATTAACCATGCCAGTTAAAACAGCCGAAACAGCAACGTAAAGAATGGTACATATTGCCAGCGAGATTAAGATACCTTTGGGCATATCGCGCTGAGGGTTTTTTGTTTCCTGTGCGGCAGTCGATAATGCATCGAACCCAATGTAAGCAAAGAAGATCACCCCGGCTCCTGTAAAGATTCCTGAAATACCAAATTGTCCAAATTTTCCGGTATTTTCTGGTATAAATGGGGTCCAGTTTTCGACATTAATATAAGAAATGCCAAAACCGATAAACAATAAAATTACGGCTACTTTTATAAAAACGATTATATTATTAACGCGGCTCGATTCTTTAATCCCAACAACAAGCAATGATGTAATGAGCAGAACCAATGCGACGGCCGGAAAGTTCATAATACTACCTGTTGCAACCCATCCCTGTCCTGCAATATGATCGAATGGGGCTTGTGAGAGTTGTTCAGGAATGTGAATGCCCAAATCGTGAAGAAAACTAACAAAATAACCCGACCAACCTACAGCTACCGTCGACGAGGCAAACAAGTATTCGAGTATCAAATCCCAGCCAATAATCCAGGCAATAAACTCACCCAAAGAAGCATAAGAATAGGTGTAAGCGCTGCCTGCAATTGGAATCATCGAAGCAAACTCGGCATAACAAAGCCCTGCAAAAACGCAGCCGATACCCGAGAGTATAAATGAAAGAATAATTGCCGGACCTGCATAATTTGCTGCTGCAGTGCCAGTTAAAACAAATATTCCGGTGCCAATGATAGCTCCAACACCAAGTGCGATAAGGTTACGGGCAGTGAGCTCCCTTTTTAGTCCCGATTCGGAGTTTGCTTCGAACAGCAATGATTCAAGCGATTTTTTTCTGAATAGTTGATTCATAAGGAAACACACAATAAATACAATGAGTAATAATACTTATTTCTCGTTGCAATAATAATGAAAAAAGCAGATATCAATCCGAAAATGCCTGCACCAATACTTTTTTCGCGCTTAACGATATCGCTTAATGCGTTTCTTTTATTGATTGAACGTATTTTCTGACGGAATTTCTAAGCAGATTTTTATAATTGATCGATAACTTATTTGCAATAATATAGTCGTCGATAATTTGGTCCAGTTCTTTTGGTGCCAACGCAACCCAATCGGTGTTTTTTAAAGAATGAAGCATGATTTTGATCAGACTGATAAACACTTTGACAGAATTGGGACTATAGTTGTTTTTTCCCAAAAAAGTTTCGAATTGTTTAAGACTATTACGCTGTTCATCGGTTAGATTAACATGTTTACTCCTTCTTTTTCTTTCTTTTAAAACAGGTTCTTTTACTGTAGGAGTAAAAGTTCTAAATGCAGAATCATCGACAGTGCAAATCTGCCCTAAGTTCTTTGTCAACAATTCGAGTGCATTCTCAGAATAAGGTAAATGCCAAAAATGATAGCCAGTACTCCATTCTGCATCATCCATTTCTCGGATTATTTCATCAACATCCGAGTTGTTTAGACTAAAGATTGCAATATGATCATTCTTTCGAAACTTGATCGGCTGCAAAATAATTTTTAATGTATCGTTCATAGTATCCCCTCTTTGATTTTTCAAAAATAAATAAATAATTATACAATGTCTACAAAGAATTAATATTTTTAATTATGCTCATTTTCACCTCACATGGATAAGGCGATTTTGAATGTAAACTCAAAAAAATGAAAATTTATAGTATAATACAGCTTTCCCAACGGGTAAATATTAAACAAATCTTATTTGCGTACTACTGTCTTTTTGTTTGAAAAATTAGCGTTTTTAGCAGCAAGTGAAATAATAAATCGTTGAATAATATCTATTTTCTGTCTTAATTGGAGGGTGACTAATAAAATAAAATTGTTGTTTGGTGAAAATTAAATCTTATAAAAAAGAACAAATTCGGCTCAATAATGTTAATTTTTTTTAATTTTACGCTAAGTACATTAGAAAGTGACAGGGGGTAGCAAGTATATACAATTAAATTTTTGTGTTTTTTACACAAAACGTATTTGGAAAATGTGCATTGAGTATTGAAATCTAATCTTAGTGAAAAATAAACGACATAGGCCGGAGATAATCCGGTAAAAAGAAATTGCGAGAAAGTCTTTTTATTAACCTAAATTTAAATTTTTATGAGAAAATTTGCGCTTTTACTAACATGCCTGCTTTTGTGCGGGGTACATGTAGTTTTTGCCCAAAGTCGGTCAATTACCGGTACGGTAACTGATTCCGATGATGGTAGTTCTTTACCTGGGGTATCGGTAGTTGTGAAAGGGACAACCATTGGGACTGTAACCGATATTGAAGGGAAATTTACACTTAGCGTACCCCGCGATGCAAATACATTGCGATTTTCATTTGTGGGTTATTCGCCTCGTGAAGTAGACATAACAACATTGACTGTTGTTAATGTCGCACTTGCAAAGTCGGCCTTCGATGTCGATGAAGTTGTGGTAACAGCAATGGGTATTAGTAGGGCTACTAAAGCTGTTGGTTATGCAACAACCACTGTTTCTGGTGAAGATATTTCAGCAACACAGGCAGTAAACCCGATGAATGCCATTCAAGGTAAAGTTGCCGGTGTACAAATAACGTCAGCACCTGGTCCTGGTTCAACCCAGAATGTATTTATTCGTGGAGCATCATCATTCTCCAATAATCAACCATTGTATATTGTTGATGGTATACCTTTGATTAACGAGCAAATTCAGACAGGTGATGCGTTAAATTTCCAAGCAGACTTTGGTTCTGGCTTGAATGCAGTTAGCCCAGACAACATTGCGGATATGACTATATTGAAGGGAGCTGCAGCTACTGCTCTTTATGGATCACGTGCTGCAAATGGTGTGATACTTATTACTACCAAGAAAGGAAGAAATACTGAAGGTAAAATGGTTGTTTCTTACGATGGGTCAGTTGGCGTTTCCCGAGTAGGTAGAATTCCTAAAAGGCAATCTCAGTTTGGTCAGGGATGGAGTGGCACCCG
Source organism: Bacteroidales bacterium (assembly GCA_012719495.1). Taxonomy (GTDB): domain Bacteria; phylum Bacteroidota; class Bacteroidia; order Bacteroidales; family Prolixibacteraceae; genus CAYMTR01. The sequence continues at coordinate 68,396 of JAAYAG010000077.1, read as the reverse complement.
TGCGCTTGATGAAAATGGAAACTGGGGAGCCCCGTATGACGGAAAAGATAGGGTTTGGGGTAATGTGGTAGACAATAGTCAGTTGGTTAAACCGTATAAGTTTTTAGAGAATAGAGTTCGTGATTTTTATGACTTAGGACTAGATTATAAAAACTCCGTTTCTTTGAGTGGAGGAGATAATCATACAAATTATTTCTTGTCATTTTCACAGAATAGTGTTGATGGAGTAATACCAACTGATGCAGATAGTTACAACCGTTACACTATTTCTACTAGTGGAAGTCATAAAACTAATAAGATTGAGGTTTCTTCTTCGATTAACTTTAGTAATGAAAAAACAAAAGTAGTCCCTTCTGGACAAGGTGCTTCATTGTTCCGTAGTTTATGGGAAATCGCAGAAGATATATCGATTGTAGATTTGAAAAACTACAAAGATAAGTACTATAAACTGGATGATTATTTCACACCTTATGGTATTAACCCTTATTTCGCTTTAAATGAAAATGGTGCTACCCAAAACAAAAATAAACTATTTGGTAAAGCAGAAGTGAAATATAAGTTTCTAGATAATTTAAGTTTGATGTATCGCTTTAGTGGTGATATTGAAAATTCAACAACTGAAGCTTGGGTTGCTAAATATCAGTTTTCTCCATCTTCTCCAAATTATGGAACCAATGCAGGTTCTGTTGGTAGTTATGAAAATACTAAAAGAACCAGATACGAATATAGTCACGACTTCTTATTGAATTTTGATACTGATTTGTCTAGTGACATTAGTCTTACTGCTTTTTTGGGAGCAAATTTCAACGAACGTGGTTACGATTATGTTTCAGGGAAAATTACTTCAATTGATGTTGAAGGGTATTACAACTTTTCGAATAGTCTTACAGACCCTGTAGCATCTCAATATTTGAGGAAAAGAAGACTTATGGGTGTGTTTGCTAATGTTGATTTAAGTTATAAAGATTATGCATTCCTAACAATTACTGCCCGTAATGACTGGTCTTCGACGTTGCCTTTGAAAAATAATTCATTCTTCTACCCTGGTATTACTGGAAGTTTTGTTGTGACTGATTTCCTGAAGGATAGATCTATTGAAACCGGTTTTTTAAGTTTTGCCAAAGTTCGTGCAGCTTATGGATGGACAGGTAACGATGCAGATCCATATCAAATTTATCCAACTTTTGAACCAGCTGATGCAGCTATACCAGGCTACCCTGAGCTTGATGACTTGAAATTCCCGTTGAATGGTGTTAACTCTTATGAGATTTCGAATCAGCTTGGTAACACAGAATTAAAACCTGAGATTACTAAAGAAATTGAACTTGGGTTGGATCTTCGGTTTTTTAATAATCGTTTAGGGTTCGATGTGGCACTTTACAATAAAACCACTGAAGGTTTAATTACAACATTGCCAGTAGATCCTTCTTCTGGTTATACAGAACAGATTACCAACCTTGGTGATGTGAACAATAAAGGTATTGAAGTAACTGCGATGATTATTCCTGTGAAAACAAAAGATTTCACATGGAATATTAGCTATAACTACTCAACAAATGTCAATAAAGTTACCGATTTAGCAGAAGGTGAAATAATGATTGATGGGTTTGGAAACGGCACCATTGTTGCAGTTAAAGGGAAAGAACTTGGATTATTCAAAGTGAATATACCTCGTACCGTAGTGATCGACGGAGTTGAAAAGGTTATTGTGGATGGTAATGGTAATGTGATGCCTTCGGCCGATATGGTTGTTACCGATCGTAGCGTGAATGAAGATTTTGCTATGGGTTTAACCAACTCATTTACATGGAAAGGTTTGACTCTCAGCGGTACGCTTGATCTGCATTATGGCGGTTACATTTATTCATATACTAAAGATTATATGCACTGGACAGGTAGCTCTTATGAATCGACCATGAACGATCGAAATCCGTTTATAGTTCCTAATTCAGTTGTTGAAAATGCAGATGGTACATATAGTGAGAACACAACCCCTGTTACACAGAATACACAGCATAGTTTTTATGGAGACTATGGGGCATTTGAAGCAGGTCTTTATGGTGTAATTGATCGTTCTTTCTTAAAACTACGTGATGTAAGTTTGTCCTATTCAATACCAGAAAAGGTAACGAAGAAAGTTAAAGTCTATGATGTTCGATTGTCAGTAGTAGTAGGCAATGTTCTTTTGTGGACGCCTTCTGATAATACATACATCGATCCTGAAACAACCACATTTGGTAATGACCTGGGAGCTCGTTTTGGCGAGTTTGGAGCAAATCCAAGTAATCAGACATACTTATTTGGTTTGTCATTTAAATTCTAAACAATATAATTTTGAATAATATGAGAAAATATATATATGCCGCATTTCTGTCACTTTTCCTTTTTTGGGGGTGTACTGATTGGTTAGATGTAAATAAAGATCCCAATAGTTTGGGTGAACTTCCAAATTCGAATGCTTTGATTCCAATTTCTGAAGTTACTATTGCTAATAACTTAATGGGATGGGATTTTGGATTTGCTGGTGGCTATTGGTCACAATATATGGCTCAAAACTACAATGCTTCACAGTTTAAAACTCTTGAAGAATATAGCGAGTTCAGTTTTAATACTGCTTACCAGGAATTAACTGCTGGTGCTCTTAACGACTTAAAACGTATTAAGCAAATTGCGTCGGAGAATGAAGATAATGGGAGTTACCTTTTAGCTGAAGCTCTTTCTATATTTGTATGGCAAATTATAACTGATACATGGGGCGATATTCCTTATTTTGAAGCCTTAAGAGGTGACGAAGGAATTTCATCTCCTGCATTTGACAGTGGTCAGAAAATCTACGAAGATCTCTTATCTCGCATTAATGGACTTCTTGCTAAGGATTTTAGTAATGCTGAAATTAATCCAGATGCCGATTTTATTTTTGCAGGTGATGTTTCAAAATGGATCCAATTTTCAAATTCATTGAAATTGAAGTTAATGTTGCGCCTTTCTGAAACACCTTCTTATAATAATGCTGATGTCTTAGCTTTTGTTAACTCTGCTGATTTATTGCAAGAGAGTGCTCAAATACCAGGATCGATTTTTGAAAATAAAGATGGGAAAAGACATCCTATGGCTGAGTTTGAAGCAGGTAGTGCAGGTTATTTGACCACAAATGTTATTGCCAGTAAAACTTTACTTCAATATCTTGTTGATAATTCCGATCCTCGCCTCGATAAAATTTATGTAGCTCCTGCATCTGGACATCGTGGTGCTTTCCAAGGAGATTTTGATTCTGATGAAGATTCTGATGGTAATACAACTTTGGACGAAAAAGAGGCTTATAGCACAATGAGTTTTCCATTTGACATGAATATCCCATTGATTTCTCTTTGGGAAACTGAATTTCATCAGGCAGAAGTATTTGCAAGGGCAGGTATGCACGCTGAAGCAAAAGCCCATTATGAAAATGGTGTAAATGCTTCGCTGGCTGCACATGGTGTTGCTAATACTATTACAGTTGATGGCGGTTACGCAAAATGGGTCGATGGTTCTGTTGAAGAAGAGATCAAACAAATTTCCATGCAAAAGTGGGTGGCCAATGCTAAATATCAACATTGGGAATCGTTCCTCGAAAGGAACCGTACGAAATATCCTTCTGTAAATGAAATTGATGTTGCAGCTGATCGTAAATCTGCATGGGTAAATTTCCCTGTTGGAGATTTTACAATTTCGGTTAAAGGTCGGGCAAAACTTCAAGGAAATCTTCCTGCTTCTGCAATTTATCCAAATGCTATTTTAACAAGAAACACCAGCCCTACAAAACCTTCGCAGAAGGATAATGTAGGACAGAAGGTTTGGTGGAATTTAAAAGCCGGGAAATAGCAGTAGTCATAATAATATTTAATAGATACAATATGAAAAAAATATTAACAATAGTCGGACTTGCTTGTCTTTCTCTCTTTATAGTAAGCTGCGAGAAAGAAACAGAAGGAATATCTCATGAGACGAATTATGCTGTTTTTGATTTACAGGGGGGAAATACAATTTTTCATACATTAGGTGAACCTTTTGTAGATCCCGGGTATAGTGCTAAAGAAAATGGTCAGAATGTAGATGTAGCCTTTTCCATTTCAAGTTTGTACAATGGATTAAATACAGTCGATGGGAACACACCAGATGTGTATACTATTTCTTATACTGCAAAGAATAGCGATGGATATGAAGCTAGTACTTCTAGAGAAGTATATGTATTCAATACTGGAGATATGGTCAATAGTATTGAAGGCTTGTATACTAGTACTGTAGTCAGAAATGGCTCTTCAGGAGCACAATATACAGATATGGAGTATATTTTCATAACTAAAACTGGCGATAATACGTATTCTATTTCTTGTGGGATAGGCGGTTATTACCAATTTGGAAGAGCTTATGGAGTAGATTATTCTGCTCCTGCAACAGTTGTTGCAAATAGTATTCCTTCGAATGATTTCTCATTTGAACAATTCTCAGTTGGCACTTTCGGAGGAGCTGTTGATATTACTTCCTTGACCGTTGATCCTAGCAGTAAGACAATTATCTTTACTTCTGTTTGGGATTCAGGTTATGAATTCGTTGTGACACTTAAACAAGTTCAAATCTAAAATTGAATTGATATGAAAAAAATAGTTTTATATACACTTGCCCTCTTTATGATTTTTTCAGTATTTAGTTGCACTGAAGATCCAGAAGTGTGGGATAGCAAAGTCTTAGAATTATCTGGCGATTGGTTTGTACGTTATGACCATGAAAGCTATGGTGAAGATCCTTTTGGTTCAGGATTTACTCCATTGATGACTTTCAATACAGCAAAAGACGATGGTACGGAAATTTGGATCACTGATGATGGAAATTTCTGGGATTATAAAGTAAAAGTTAATGTAAATGCATCAAACCTTACTTTTGGAAGCGATCAGGCATTGGTAAATTCTGTAGATGGTTATGAAATTGGCGTTAAAATTATGAATGGTAAAATCATAAAAAATGCAGTGACTCAACCTTCGGGATATGTTTCTGATAGCATCTATTTTGAAATCTGGTTTGAAGACCTTGAGGATGCTACAGGCATTGCTAACGATAAATTATTGGTTGGCGGTTTCAAAAGATCAGGATTCACTGAAGATTTGCATTAATCTATGCTGAAATAAAATCAATAGGCTGTCGATTTTCGGCAGCCTATTATTTTTTTATATCTGCCCATTTCTTTTTAACAATTGTATTTTTTTTTATAAGCAATACTTTTGTATTATTGCATTTCATGGTTGTTAGCAATGATTTATATTCTCGGAAATCGTCCCTAATTAATTCTTTTCAACAGTTAAAACAGACTGAGGCGCTAGAATATATTGTATTCGCATTTTTCAACCGCTTATAATTTCTAATGTTAAAGTAAATTGACGTTGTACTGCTTTATAGTGCCTGTGTCTATTTTATTGTTGAAATAACATGGTGTTCGATAAGGCCTTAAATATAATCTTAGATCTATGAAAAACTTTTTGACCTGCCTCTTTTTCTTTTTTTTGTATATAGGGGGCTATGCGCAAAGCAAAATGGTTAACGGTGTTGTGGTTTCTGCCGATGATGGTCAGCCTATTATTGGAGCATCTGTTACTGTTGTTGGAGAGGCTGCTATGGGTACTGTTACCGATATCGATGGCAAGTTCAAACTTACTGTGCCGCAGAACCGCAATTCCCTGCTTGTTTCATACATAGGAATGAAACAACAGCAAATAGCTGTCGGTACCAATTTGCGCATTGAACTTAAATCTGATGATCAGCAACTTGACGAAATCGTTGTTACTGGCATGCAGCGAGTCGATAAGCGCTTGTTTACAGGAGCTGCTTCGAAACTGAATGCCGATGATGCTGCACTGAGCGGTGTCGCCGATGTAAGCCGTCGTCTCGAAGGTCGTGCGGCTGGGGTGTCGGTTCAAAATGTATCTGGGACCTTCGGAACGGCTCCGAAAATAAGAGTGCGTGGGGCAACATCAATTTATGGAAACTCAAAGCCATTGTGGGTAGTCGATGGGGTGGTTATGGAAGATGCCCTTGACATTTCGAGCGACGACCTTTCTTCGGGTAATGCCGAAACACTTATTGCTTCATCTATAGCGGGACTGAACGCCGATGATATTGAAAGTTTTCAAATCCTCAAGGATGGTTCCGCAACTTCTATTTATGGTGCCCGTGCCATGGCTGGTGTTATTGTTGTTACTACCAAGAAAGGTAAAGCAGGGACAAGCCGTTTCAGTTATTCTACCGAATTGACCATGAGGTTGAAGCCTTCGTATGCCAATTTCAACATTATGAACTCTCAGGAACAGATGGGCATTTACAAAGAAATGGAAGAAAAAGGTTGGCTTGAATTCACATCGCTGGCTAATGCATCTTCGAGTGGTGTTTATGGTAAAATGTATCGTTTAATTGATGATTATCAGGGGAATGGTAGTTTTGGGCTGGAAAATACGCCTGAAGCCCGGAATGCCTATTTGCGTCAGGCTGAATTCCGGAATACTGATTGGTTCGACCTGCTTTTCAATAACAGCATTATGCAAAATCATGCGATTAGTATTTCATCGGGAACCGAAAAAGCTCGTTTCTATGGTTCACTTTCGATAATGCGCGACCCGGGTTGGTCGTTGTCGAGCGGGGTGAATAGGTATACCGCCAATGCAAATGCCTCGTACGATATTTTCAAGAACCTGACTCTTAATATTTTGTCTTCGGGGTCGTATCGTAAACAAAAAGCACCGGGAACATTAAGTCAGGAAGTTGATGTAGTGAGTGGTGAGGTTAAGCGTGATTTCGACATTAACCCTTACAGCTTTGCGCTGAATACTTCGCGAACCCTCGACCCCGATGAGTATTACCGCCGCAATTATGCTGATTTCAATATTTTTCATGAGTTGCAAAATAACTATATCGATTTGAATGTGAGCGATGTGAAATTTCAGGCCGAGTTGAATTGGAAAATACTCAAAGGACTTGAAGCCAATTTCCTTTCGGCCATAAAATATCAAACCTCTACACAAGAACATCATGTAAAAGACCGTTCGAATCAGGCAGAAGCGTATCGGGCCGGAATTTTACCCGAAGAAGATGCTACCATTCGCGAAGCAAACCCTTTGCTATATACCGATCCTGATGTTGATGGGGCATTACCCGAAACAATTTTGCCCGAGGGGGGTATTTATACGTTCACCAACCATTCTATGAAAGGCGTTGACCTTAGGGCTACAATGAGTTACAATACCAGTGTAAACGATATGCATATAGTAAACCTTTTTGGTGGTGCAGAAAGTAGTGCTATCGACCGCAATAAGGTATGGTTCAGGGGTTGGGGCTATCAATACGATAACGGGGGAATTCCGTTCTACGATTATACTGTTTTCAAACAAGGAAAAGAGGAGAATAGTGATTATTATGGGAATAGCTGGACCTATGCCCGTAACCTTGCCTTTTTTTCATCGATGACTTATTCGTATGCTGGTCGTTATACCGTTAACCTGACGGGGCGTTACGAAGGGTCGAACAAACTGGGGAAATCCCGATCGGCTCGTTGGTTACCAACCTGGAACATCTCAGGGGCTTGGAACGCTCACGAAGAATTGTGGTTCGATGACCTGTTGGGAAATGTGCTAAGCAATGCAACTTTTAAAGCTTCGTATTCGCTTACAGCCGACCGTGGCCCGGCTTTCGTAACTAATTCAGAAGTGGTGATTCTTAGCTATAATCCATGGCGCCCCACGGCCGATATTACCGAATCTGGCTTGTATATCGATGGCTTGGAAAACAGTGAGTTGACTTACGAGAAGAAAAATGAGCTAAATGTAGGCGCTGACTTTGGATTTCTGAAAAACCGGATTAATGTTACTGCCGATGTGTATTTTAGGCAGAATTTTGATCTCATTGGGCTAATTTATACGCAAGGAGTTGGGGGCGAAATTGCCAAGTATGCCAATGTGGCTTCGATGAACTCAAATGGAGTAGAACTGTCGATAGCTACAAAAAATATTGATAATAAAAAGTTTAAGTGGTCTACCGATTTCATTTTTGCTTCTGCAAAGAATGTTATTACCGATCTCGATTCACGTTCTAATGTAATTACACTCATTTCGGGCGAAGGATATGCACGCCAAGGATATCCGGTGCGTTCGCTCTTCTCGATCCCATTTGCCGGGTTGAACGAAGAAGGTATACCAACATTTGTTAATCAAGACAATGAAACAACTGTTACTAACCTTGATTTTCAGGAGTACGAAAATCTTGATTTTCTTAAATATGAAGGTCCAACCGACCCCACGATTACCGGAAGTTTAGGGAACACCTTTTCGTGGAATAGTTTCACGCTAAATGTGTTCATTACCTATTCGTTGGGTAATGTTGTTCGTCTCGATCCGATTTTTAAATCCTCGTATTCCGATTTAACTTCGATGCCAAAGGAATTTAAAAATCGCTGGGTGATTCCCGGAGATGAAGAGGTTACCAACATCCCGGTTATTGCCAGTCTTCGTCAGGACAGGAATTACGATCCGCTCTCGTATGCTTACAATGCCTATAACTATTCGACTGAACGTATTGCCAAGGGCGATTTTGTACGGATGAAAGAAATCTCTTTGTCTTATAGCTTTCCAAAGAAGCTGATAGACAATCTTAAAATTGCCAACTTATCGATGAAACTGCAGGCAACAAACTTGTTCCTATTGTATGCCGATAAGAAGTTGAACGGACAAGATCCCGAGTTCTTCAACAGCGGAGGAGTAGCAACCCCAATGCCCAAACAGTTAACGTTTACCATCAATATGGGTATTTAACCAATTAATGATGAATGGATTATGAATATATCTAAAAAAGTAACAATACACACGGGAGTGGCAATGGTTTTGCTTTCGTTCATGTCGTGCAACAATTTTCTCGACAAACTTCCCGATAATCGGACATCGTTACAAACAGCCGATCAAATTTCAAAACTTTTAGTTTCGGCCTATCCAACGTCGAACATTTCGCTGTTGGCAGAGTTGAGTTCAGATAATTTTGTCGACAATAATTCGCCCGATGTTTCTGTTGCAAATAACTTGGCCAGTTTAGAACGCATGCATGACGAAATATATGCGTGGGAAGAAATTACCTCTTCTGAAGATGATAGCCCCTTTACTATTTGGGAAGAGTGTTACAATGCCATTGCAACAGCAAACCATGCACTAAAGGCTATTGACGAACTGGAGGCTTCGGGTACTTCTGAAAATCTTGCTCCACAGCGCGGCGAGGCGTTGCTTTGCAGGGCTTATGGTCACTTTATATTGGTGAACATGTTTTGTCAGGCATATAAAGATGCCGAAGCAAGCCGGCTCGATTTGGGAATTCCTTACGTTACAGAACCGGAAACCTTAGTAACCGTGCAGTACGATAGAGGAACTGTAACCGACGTATATGAAAAAATAGCTGCCGACATTGAAGCCGGTATTCCTTTGTTGGGTGATGATTCCTATTCAATACCAAAGTATCATTTTAACACTCAAGCTGCTCATGCTTTTGCTGCCCGATTCTACTTATATGCCCGCAACTATGAAAAAGTGGTTTACCATGCCGGCAAAGTGCTGGGCAACAACCCGCTTTCGGTATTGCGAGACTGGACTACCATTTACGACAACTCGGATGAAGAAACCTATGCTTACATAAAAGAAACAGAGTCGGCTAATTTGCTCATTTTGCCAACGAACTCAGTTTTTGCCCGTATTTTTTACAAGACCCGTTATGCATTCAACGGCAAAGCTGTACGGATGATCTCGAGAGGCGGGCCTAACTGGAGCGGTTGGCCTTCGTTCTATTCGGGAGGATGGTGGTGGACCTATGGGCAGGAATTTGGTCTGTTTTGCTCCAAAGTTGGAGAACTGTTCGAATATACCGACAAAATTGCTGGCATTGGATATACCCACGTGGTTCGAACTGAATTCACTACCGACGAAACCTTGCTTTGCAGGGCCGAAGCCTTACTTTTTCTTAATCGCACCGATGAAGCGTTGAATGATCTTAACACATGGTGTGTGAGCCATAAAATAAATAAGCCACTCACCGAACAGCAGATTCTGAGTTTTTATACTCCTGAAAGGATCAACGTAGTAAGCCCGTTGAATTCTTCAAAAATGAGCAGTTCTTTTATTGTAACGCCGGGTCAGGAGCCTTTTGTTCAGTGTATTTTACACTTTCGTCGTTTAGAAACCTTGTTTGAAGGGCTTAGATGGTTCGATGTTAAACGATATGGTATTGAAATAGAACACCTTATTGGAGCTAATAAACGCGATGTTTTACGTTGGGACGATTCCCGTAGGGCCATTCAGATTCCGCAAGATGTGTTGGCTGCAGGGATGACCAGAAACCCATCCTATAGTGCCCCGTCAACAAACTTAACAATACAACCAGCAATACGTAACAGCGATGAATAAGATAACCTTCATACTAATAGCAATATGCATATTTTCATCTTTTTATGCATGCAAAGAAGATGAATTCACCGATTCGGTTTTTCAAGATGCTCCGGCTATCGACCCAACATCTCCAGCCTATAACTTCGAAATGTGGCTTGAAAGCAATTTCAGAAAACCATACAATCTTTCTTTCCAATATAGAATGGAAGATGTTGGTTCTGATCAGGATTATAATCTGGTTCCGGCTTCGCTCGAAAAATCTAAACAACTGGCTCAGTTAATAAAATACCTTTGGTTCGATGTGTATGCCTCCATGGTTGATGAAGAATTTTTGAAAAAATATGGTCCCAGAATGATCCATTTGATAGGTTCAGCAGCGTATAACCCAAACTCGGGAACTATGTTGCTTGGCACTGCCGAAGGGGGTATTAAAGTAACACTTTATAGTTGCAACGATCTCGATTTAACGAGTTTCAGTCAGAATAATCTCGATTTAATGAACGAGTATTATTTTAAGACCATGCATCATGAGTTTACCCATATTTTGCATCAGACAAAAGATTATCCGAGAAGTTTCGAGAAAATTTCGGCCGGAAAATATTCTCCGATGGGGTGGCAATACCGAACGGATGAAGAAGCTGCTAAACTTGGGTTTATCTCTACCTATGCAGGAAGCGAAGCTCGTGAAGATTTTGTTGAAATTATTGCCAATTATTTGGTAAAGAGCGATAAAGATTGGAATGCAGTAGTTGCGATGGCCGGGACAGAAGGCGCTTCAATTATTAACCAAAAGTTGACTGTTTGCACCGATTGGTTACTCGAAAAATGGAATATCGACATTGCCAAGATGAGAGCAGAGATTTTGCGTCGCCAACAAAGCCTTGATGCAAGTTTCTATAATAATGACCTTTAAGATCTTGATTATGAATAGGAAAATTTTATATATAGTAAGTGTAACCCTTGTATTGTTCTCGGGCTGTTTGAAAGAGCAGGAAGATCTGTTTTCTGAACCCGCAGCCATTAGGCTGAACAACGCAATTGGTTCTATTGACAGCGTGCTTACCCACGCAAAAAATGGTTGGGTGATGCAGTATTTTGCTGATAGCAGCAGCGCCGGATATACCATGTTGTTACGCTTCGAACCGAACGGAAAAGTTACTGTCGCCGCTAAAAACATGCTTGTAGGGGGCCAATATGCCGAGTCTGTCAGTATGTTTGATGTAATTGGAGATAATGGGCCAGTAATCACATTTAATACCTATAATGAAATATTGCATCGTTTCTCTGATCCTTCAAATCCGGCAGGAATTGGTTTGGGTGGCGATTATGAGTTTGTAGTTTATTCTTATGCCGACACGCTAATCCGCTCAAAAGGCAAAAAAACAGGGACTGAGATTTTATTAATGCCGCTAAATGAACAAGAAAATTGGAATGATTATTTGGATTCTATCATTGGGATGAAAAAGATTTTATTTTCCGCTGGCTCTCCTGATCTTAGGCTTGTTGTCGATGGTGTTAAAACAGATTATTTGTTTACCAATGGATCGTCGATGATGTTTACTGTGGGAAAATTACAAACTGATTTAACCTATGACTGCCCATTTATTTTAACCCATTCAGGTTTTAGATTATATAATGCAGAGCCTTTTTCTAAGAAGGGTGCGAAAAATTTTGTTCTTAACGGCGATAAGTCTGCATTGGTGAGTGCAGAGGACCCAACAGTTAAATTGCTTGGTCCAGACGATCTTGCTTTATATATTTCTGAAACATCTGTAAATTGGGTGTTAGATGAATCATTAATGAGTGAAGATGTTAAAATATTGTGCACTCAGATTATACAGAGTGTTGAAAGCAAATATAACGGGGTTTCCGATGTTTATCTTGCTGTACGCAAGCTGGATAAAGAAGGCGTATTTAGTCTTTTATTGGGTTTTACGTATAACAGAAAAATTATTGAGGCGGAATTGTACTTTGATTATTCATTAATTGATAAGAATGTGCTTGGATTGTCAATCCGTGGAGATGGAAACAGTGCTGGAATTGCTCTTTCAAAATCAATTTCTGGCTATATGGATTTTGCAACTTTACTTTCATCCTCTTTTCAATTATCAACAGATGTTCTTGTTTGTCCGAAAAACATAACTTTTACCAAACAAAATAATTCCGGTACTTGGTTTGTATCAACTCGGGAATAGAAAAATAAACAATTAAAAATAAATCAGATGCAAAGAAAAATTACATTGATCTTGTTGGCTGTATTTATTTCAACTTTTGTAAATGCGCAAATGCGAGATTTAAAAGCTGGAAGAGGGCCAAAAAATGCTTCGATGGTATCGAATAGCATAATTCCAACTCTTGAAAAAAGAGAATCTACTATGCTAAGTGCGACAAATGCAGTTAAATACAAAGGGAACGGTTTGTCTCGGTTAGATAACATTTCTAAAAATAAACGGATACCTGGGGCAGTTGGTTTTAATCAAAAAAACATTAATACCTTGGACTCTGTGGTGTTTATGAGGCCACTGGGCTATTTTTGGGCGGGTATGACCACTGATTTTGGGTATTATTATGATTATTATCTGTTAGGTCCTGCTTACAGCTCATCTAATTGGAGAAATTACTCAGGAGGTGCTACTTCTTATTTGTGGACTTTGCCCGACCCGAATGGACCATTTGATGAGTATAGTATCTCGTTGGCTACTTTAACCTCTACGGAAGAAAATCCCGAAGCATATTTTCCTTATGCTATATTTTTTAGTACCCCTTCTTTAACGGCAACCGACGGGACTAACACCATGACTTATTCGTTGGGTGGGGTAGATAGTACCTACGTTTTTGCAGGTGGAAGTTTTGGAGATTTAGAAGTAGGTGCATGCAATTATGATTGTCATCAAAATATGTATGCGTATTATTTCGAAGAAGGCGATTATTTGTTTGGATCTAGCCTTGATGGCTCTGTTGATGCCGTAGCAAACTATTTTGAGAAACCGACCCATGAGTATATTTTGGATAGTTTATGGATAAATGCGACATATTGTACCCTTCCTGCTGGCACTGAGTTGCAATTGATTATACATAAATTAGACGATGAAGGTAATCTCAGCGATACAATTGCTTCTGCAACGGCTAAAGCAAATAATATTTTAGGTCCATTTGGTTCCGAAAATACTTACTATACAATAGTTTTTAGCGAATTTTCGGTATTCGACGCTGATCTTGGTTTTGAAGTTACTCAAGATTATATTGAAATTAGCGATGCAATCCTTATTGAATTAAAAGGGTTTAATGTTGAAGGAGCAGAATTTTCGGTAATGGCTCAGGAATTTGATACGTCTCCGGTTAATGAAAACAATGCATTTGTCTTTTACTATGAGGATGGCGTACGTTACCTTGACGATTACGAAGGAAGTACTTCTCTCGCATTTAATTTAGGTATTTTTTATTCATATTTATTAGCCGATGACAATACGTATATTGCTTCTGTAGGTGGCGACAGCAAGGTTTTTAATATCACTTCGATGTATTCTCCCGAGGATATTTGGTTCGAAAATGAATTGCCTGATTGGCTCTCGTATGATTTCACCTTCGATGAAGTTACCTGGGATATTACATTGACCTTTACCGCAGAAGCACTGCCTTCAGGAGTAAAAGGCAGAGGAACTACAGCGCTATTAAAGACGTATGGGGCAAGTTTTCCAATTTCTGTAACGCAGGGCGATTATACAAGTATTAATGGTCGTGAAATAATGAAAACAAGAGTTTTTGCCGATAATGGGGCCATTAATTTAACCTATGCCAAGGAGTACAATAATGTATCAGTTTATTCTACTTCCGGGCAACTTATTGGTCGTTATTCATTGCCATCTTCAGGATCATTCTCGTTTGTACCCACAGTGAAACAAAAAGGCTTGTACCTGTTAAAACTTAACGGGGAAAACAATCGTACAGAGACTGTAAAAGTTGTGTTGTAAAAGCAGTGGTTTTGATATTATTCGCTGAAATGCAATTGCGGAGTCAAAACAATGTTAACATTTGCATGATTAAATCATGAAACGAGCATGTTCGTTACAAACACAACTTGTCCCGATTTGTCGGGAAACACGGATAAAACAAAGTTCAGCGTTAGCTAATATTCACATGCGAGTTCCATCCGACCTTAAAAAACAAATAATATTCGGATGAAATACTATATAAATGTCGGGGACGTAATTGTTCCCGACATTTTTTTTACAACCAACGCTGCTTTATATGGTAACGAACTCAGGTTATTAAATAGCATCATGGAATCATCTCGGAGCAATATTTGAATTTCTATCGCGTATTGTGTTTCTTTGTGAAAACCTTGATGATTGCTGAGTTTTCATCGGGAAATTCAGAATATTGAATTGCAAACAAATCCCCATTAGATTATTGGTTGATGTATGAAGAAAATTTACGACTGGATCTCGTGTAACCGATTAATTGGTTGCGTAATAGCTTTTATTTACTATCTGCTTATTGTGTTACCCCACGAGCAGGTAGGTTTGGCCGTGGTGTATTTGTTTAAGACAAAATCACGGTTATTCTACCAAAATACAATCATGATTTCCGGGGTGCTGCTTTTAGTAATTTTAGTGGCTTTCCTTATCCCCAAAATTATTGGTCACCCTTACCGCAAACGTATTTTAACGGGCATGGCTATAACCTTGGGGTTAATGATGGCTTCGTTCAAGTTGCTGTTGGTTCACAATGTCGAAATGATTCATTTTGCCCAGTATTTCAGCCTGTGTCTTTTTATCTATCCGTTGGTGAGGAATCTTAATCGTACATTCATAATTAGTACACTAGCCGGTTTCTTCGACGAATTATACCAGTATTTGATTCTTGCCCCTCAACGTACCGATTATTTCGATTTTAACGATATTTTCCTCAATGAATTGGGCACCGCATTGGGGGTTTTGTTCCTTTTTTCAATAGGTTTTTCTACTATTAGCCGTCCAAAATGGTATCATACATCAGAGTTTTTTGTTTTTGCGGCTATTTTTCTGTCGCTTGTAATAATGTATTGTATAGGCGAATTTTCATATTTTATGCCTACCGATGGTACTTCGCCGATATTTGTTTTAATTAAAAAAGAATATCCCGGTTTTTTTACGGTAATCAGCCATCTCAATGTGCGTTTTCATGTGCTGAAACCTTTACCTGGGTCGTTACTGATTACTTGTACTGCAATTTTTTATATCTTGTTGTTCGGTACCGAAAGAAAGAAATCTGATGCGTAGATTATTGTTTTTGCTTGTTTTTATTTTCGGGTTTGTGCTAACTTCTAGCAGTCAGCTTATTGGCGATCAATTGCTCGACGAAGCTTTGCAGTGTATTGGGCGCAACCGTTCAGAATTGGGCATCAGGCCAAAAGAATCGTGGAGCCGATTTCCTCACGAGGTGATGTTTAAACCCGTATATTTCGATAGTTTGTATGCAAATCCATTGCAGCTTGGCGATTATACCACTCAATTAAACAACAGGTTGAAATGCAAGCCAGATGATCGGGGAACGAATAGGTCAGCCTCTGTGCTTCGTTCACTATTGTCGGCCACTTTTTACACTTTGCTTTCGGATAGTATAGGAGCAAGCCAGCAGATGAGATCTTCATCGGCAAATTTGTTCCGGGAAATTAAAAAAATTGACAGGTTGGGCAACGATCGGCTCATTTCATCAGAAAAATTACGGAACGATCTGTCTAATTTACCACAATGGCTTCATGACCCATTGGCAAAACTTTTATGTGAATTCCGACGATCGATAAAATATAATCGACTCTCAACTAATGGAATACCTATAGATGTGAAAAATGAATTATTTAATTTTACCGGAATTCAAACCTTGTATGACTCTGATTCTTTACATTCACTAGCCATTGAAAAAGCTGCCAAAAAATTCAATCCTTATTTTGTTTGTAAATCTGCTGTTTGTATGGTCGATGCCTGTAGCTTGTTTATTCAAACTGTTGACTCGTTGTCGGCTCTTCATTCTTTTTCACAGGCTTTTCATGTTGAAATACAAACTTCGTTGGGAACGATTATTATATCCGACAGGTCTGACAGGCAGTATGACCTTGTTAACCCGTTGTTGGTTATCGACATCGGAGGCAACGATACCTATCGGGGGACATTTGCCGCCACTTCGCCAACGACACCTGTTGCCGCGTTGATCGATTTCGACGGGAACGACCGTTACCTATCTTCAGAAGCCGGATTGTCTCAGGGCGTTGGGGTTCTTGGTGCTTCATTGCTGGCCGATTTGCACGGCGACGATAACTATTTGGCAAAGAATTATGCACAAGGTTTTGGTCTCTTTGGTGTGGGGATTTTATACGATGCCGGGGGAACTGATTCTTGTGTTATGCAAAATTCGGGTCAGGGCTGTGCGTATTTCGGGGCTGGTATATGTGCTGGTGGGGCAGGTAACGATTATTATTACATTTATGGCGATGGTCAGGGAATGGGCGGTAGTTCGGCCCTTGGCCTCATGGTCGATTATTCTGGGAACGATGTTTTTGTTGCTGAAAGTAACCCTGCAAAAAGCCCCGGTCGGGCCGATTATCATTCCGACGGGAAAGTAAATTTTTGTTTTGCGCAAGGTGCAGGACAGGGAAGGAGAGAAGTACCTGGCTGTAAGTTATCTTGGGCTGGTGGAACAGGTGCTTTGGTCGATTTTGAAGGGAACGATACCTATAAGGCAGGGAATTTTTCACAAGCGTCGGGCTATTGGTTTGGAACAGGGGTCCTTTTTGATGCTCAAGGGAATGACCTGTTCGAAAGTTGCTATTTTAGTCAGGCTTCAGCGGCGCATTTTGCTCAGGCAGTATTGGTTGATGACAGTGGCGATGATCGGTATTTCCTTGATAAAACATCGGGAGCAGCGCTTTCTTTTGGATGGGACTTCAGCAATGCCTTGTTTGTCGATGGTAAAGGAAACGATCGGTATCGGTTGAAAATGTTTGGCATTGCTAATTCGATGGTGCGGTCGAACACTTTTTTTATTGAGATGGAAGGCAATGATTACTATGATGTTGGAGAAATTGATGGATTTTTTGGACGTTGCGATTTGTTGGAAACATATAAGAATAAGACCGATGCCACAGCTCAGTACGAGTCGGCTCAGCATGCCATTTTTATTGATGCTGGCGGAGAAGATGTTTACTTACTTAACCCCAAAGATGGGCAGTTTAGAGTGAAAAATAACACCAGATGGCCACAACCTGATTCTTTGGGGCTTTATAACAATTATTTCATTGGTATAGATTCTGAGGGAAAGGTTGAAAAGGAGCAGAAATTGAAGACTGAAGGTATTTTCAAATCAAATTAATCCGCAACATTTCTTTCATTTTTTGCATTGTCTTGAGTTCTTTTATATTTTTGATTCAAATTGCATAAGAACAGTGGGAGGTTCACTTGTAATTTGTTGGAGATGCCATTTTTTTTGGCAGGGGAAAAACTTTAATTCACATCACTCACATCACTAAGAACCTGTATATGAGAAGGTTTATTGTAATTCTTTTTTTTATTGTAGACTGTTTTTTGCATGTCAATTTGATGTTTGCATCTAACGTTAAATTCTACAGTATCAATGATATGTATGGAGTTTCCATGCGCGAAATAAATTCAATTTGCAAAGATTATAACGGCTTTATTTGGGCTTCATCAAAAACAGGTATTGTTCGGGTTGGCGATGATGATTACCGGGTGTATTATTTGCAATACGAAACAGCCAATATAATTAGTGTAAAACTCTCCTACGACAACAATAAGTTATTCGCCTATACAAACAATGGCCAATTGTTCTATTATAATCCCATTAACGACAGGTTTGATTTAATTATTAATATGAGTCGTGAATTGAAATCTAATTATCTGTCTGTAAATAGTATGGTTGTAGATTCAATGGGAAGGTTATGGATTGGTTCATCGGCAGGGTTGTTTATGTACGATCAAGAGGGGTTGCATTGGGTAAACGAAATTGGCGGAATTGTTTCCAGTTTAGAAAAGATTGATGGTAATCGCCTGGCTTATACAATTTTTAATACATTGAATGTCATCGATGTTTCTAGCATGAAGAATGAAAAATTGACTGACTTTTCGATTCACGGAATGTCGCCAATATCTCATATGAACTACGACAGTAAATTACGTCGTCTTTGGATTGGTACAGTATCCAGCGGACTTTTATTTTACGATTTTAATCAATCATCATTGAAGAAAGCTACTATCGAGAACTTTCCGCTGCAACCCATCTTAGCTATTACCCAGAATACCGATTCCACCTTGTTATGCGGAATTGACGGTCAGGGAATTTGGGAAATTGAAAAGTACAGTCAGCGGGTTGCCAATGTGTATAAAGATAATTCCGACGACCCTTATTCTTTACGGGGTAATGGAGTGTACGATATTTATTGTGATGAAAATCAGCGAGTATGGGTTGGTACCTATAGCGGTGGCCTTTCTTTTTTCGACCAGGCCTCTTCTGAATTGACACAAGTAATTCACTCTTCGAACAATAAAAATTCATTGGTTAACAATGATGTAAACAGTGTTATCGAAGATCGTAGGGGCAATTTGTGGTTTGCAACCAACAATGGAATCAGTTTTTGGAACCCTTCTACTAATCAATGGAAATCATTTTATCACAATACCCAAAAGCAAGCCCAGGTATTTATGTCGTTATGTGAAGATCGTGACGGAAATATTTGGGCAGGGACGTATTCTTCGGGGGTGTATTTGCTCGATGGAAATAGTGGGGCAGAAATTGCCCATTACTCAACAAGCGGACCAGAGGGTACTGTTGGTAACGACTTTGTATTCAATATATTTCGTGATCGTGGCAATAATATTTGGATTGGTGGGGTTCAAGGAAATCTTATTGGATACCATGTTGCAGAAAAGATTTTTATTGCTTATGCCCCGCTTCCTATATATTCTGTTAATGAATTGGATGATAATTACTTATTGCTTGGGTGTACATTTGGACTGGTAAAGTTTAATAAAAACGATGGTTCTTTTCAAAACCTTGTCGAGGGATATTTGATTTACGATATCCTTGTTCATGAGAATGTTATATGGTTGTGTACCAGTGGTGATGGGGTTATAAAATATGATTTGGGAACTGGCGAAACCAAAAAGTTTACCATGTCAATGGGGTTGCCCTCAAATTTTGTTAATAGTATAATTTTAAACAATGGATTTTTGTGGGTAGGTACCGAAAATGGGTTATGCCGGATAGATCCCAAAACAGAAAATATTAAGAATTACTCATCAAATATCTCATTATCAAATGTTTCTTTTAATTTGAACTCAAGTTTCAAACTCAAGAATGGGAATTTGATATTTGGAACAAACTCAGGAGCATTAATTTTTAACCCGTTTAAACTTCAACAAGGTAAGCCTGGAGGAAAAATTTTCATTCAGGATTTAGTTGTTTCCGGAAGATCTATTCGTGACAAATCTGTCATGTCTTTAGCAACTCCGGTAGACAGTCTTAAAAAGGTGAAATTGAAACATAATCAGAACACGATTACAGTAGAAATGGTACCTATGGGAGTTACTGAGGTAGGATCCCAATTTTCGTGGAAAATGGAAGGGCTTGACAAGGACTGGAGTCAGCCTGGAAATTTACGTAAGCTCACCTATACAAATATTCCTAGTGGAGAATTTGTGTTGAAAATAAGGATGTTGGATTCTTCTTTGACAAATGTTATCGACGAAAGAGAGATACAGTTCGATATGGTTCCTCCGTTTTGGAGAACTTGGTGGTTCTTGTCAATCTTGCTCGTGTTGGGTATGATAATCATCTCATTCTCATTTTTGTATTATATCGATAAATTGCGAGAAACACATTCTGAAGAGAAAATTAAGTTTTTCACCAACACGACACACGATCTGCGTACCTCATTAACGCTGATAAATGCGCCAATCGAAGAACTTGTCAAAGAGAAAAACCTTTCATCAAATGGCCGTTATTATCTCGAACTTGCTTTGGAACAGACAGCCCGATTGGTAAAAATATCGACTCAGCTTCTCGATTTTCAGAAAATTGATATTGGCAGGGAGCAACTTTCCCTCGAAATGATAGATATCGTGAGTTTATTGCGTCATCGGATGGTTATGTTCGAATCGTTTGCCGCAAAGCATAACGTTAAACTTGTTTTTTCTTCTGAACAAGAGGAATATTTTACGGCAATCGATGAGTCGATGGTTGAAAAAGTAATTGATAATTTGATTTCAAATGCAATAAAGTATTCAAAATCTGGCGGAGAGGTTCTTGTGACTTTTGATGGGAAAGTTGGTACCTGGTCCGTTGAAGTAGCCGATCAGGGTATAGGTATAAGTAAAAAAGCTCAGCGACAACTTTTCAAAGAATTTTATCGTGGCGAAAATGCCGTAAATTCTAAGATCGTTGGTTCGGGTATCGGTCTTTTATTGGCAAAAAAATATGTTGTAATGCATGGTGGCCGAATTACTTGTACCAGTCAGGAAGATGTGGGCTCCGAGTTTAAAATAATAATGCCTTACAACCAAACCAGTGAATTAGGTGCTATTAAAGGTGAAATAAAGCCAACTGTAAAAGAATCAGTAGAATCGGAAGAAAACGAAAGCAACGGAACTAAAGAAAATTTGATGCGAATTTTGGTGGTTGAAGACAACGAAGACCTTCGAAATTTTATGAAACATCCACTCAAAGAACAATTCCAGGTAAGTACAGCTTGTGATGGGGAAAAGGCTTGGAAAGTTATTCAACGCGACCTGCCCGATATTGTTATCTCAGATGTTATGATGCCCAATATGGATGGTTTTGAGCTTTGTCGATTGATGAAGTCGACTTTTGAAACAAGTCACATACCAATCATTTTACTCACTGCTTTAAATAGCAAATCGGAACAGTTGCATGGTCTTGGCCTTGGTGCCGACGATTATCTGACCAAACCATTCGACATGGGGCTCCTTATTCAGCGAGCAAAGACTATTCTGCGCAACAGGGAACAAATTCGCGACAGGGCCCTTAAGCTGATAAAAGGCAGCGAAATGGAAGCTGAAACGATCTTTGAAAATGAATTGAATGATAAGTTTATGAAAAAGGCTTTGGCAATTGTAGCTGATAACCTTTCCAATTCAGCTTTTGGAAAAGATGAGTTTGCATCTGAAATGAATGTGAGTACTTCTTTGTTATATAAAAAGATAAAGTCGCTTACCGACCAATCTCCTTCAGAATTCATTAAATTAATCAGATTGAATAATGCACTACAATTGTTGAAAACAAAACGTTACTCGGTAACCGAAGTTAGTGAGATGTGCGGTTTTTCAAGTGTGGGATATTTTGGAACAGTATTTAAAAAGCATTTTGGGAAATTGCCTACCGATATTCTTGTGTAATTTCTAAACCATACGGTTGTAGTGTCTCTACATCGAAGTTGTTTTTTATTATAGAACAATCTTTTCTCTAAGTTATTTCTTTTGATTTTCAGTAAAATAGCTTTGTGTTCTGTCTTTTTTTGTGTTTTTTTTCACCAATCTGAATGTCTAAAAATATAAATTGAATGTCTATTATTATTAAATTTAATTAAAAGTGCATTCTACTTTTATTTCCTGAAACTGATAAACTGATTTAGGAAATAACAATGAAAATGAATACTATCGTTCTTATGCAGAACAGGGGTCATTGTCTGTTTTATGCTAATGTTGAGAGCAGAAAAGACAATGATTTAGAACAAGCGGATATTCAATTACAAGGTGCTTCAAAGAGTTATTCTTTGTATACTGAAGGGATATTAATAAAAGGTATAACCAACCTTTTCTCATACAAACTACCTGAAATATTTCGTTATTGGCTTTTTAATCCTACTAATGGGCAATTTGTTCCGAATGTTATCAAAGCGATTCTGCTTTCGATAAGTATTGCTATTTCAATTCAGTTGTTTCTTTAATTTTATTGTTTTGATAATCAGTTATATGTGTTTTGTTTATTAAGATAAATAACATAATAATACATTTAAAAACCAGTGCTTATGAAGGAAAAAACAGTAAGGAGGACAAAGTATCGAAATGTAATTCATGATTTTTTAAGTAGTTAATAATCAATTTCTAGCAAGTATGTGTGTTTGATGAACAGACATTTTAGTAATTATATAATTAACTTATTGTAAGGAACAGATAATAAAAAAAGAACGAATGAAAAAGAAAACCAAATTTATTGAGCAGTCGTTTTCTTTGCCGGCAAATACTATTCGACTAACCAAAGCATTGCTAACCATTGTTTTAGTGATGTGTTTTGGGTTTCAGTCGGTAGGACAGTCAAAAAATGTTGTTAAAGGAAAAGTAACTGACGAGCAGAATGAGCCAATTATTGGAGCATCTGTCGTTTTAAAAGAAAACACAAGGATTGGTACCGTTACCGATGTTGATGGAAATTTTTCATTGGAATTGCCTCAGGGAAAGCAAGTCCTGCTTGTGTCGTTTATCGGGATGGAATCAACGCAGATTGAAGTTTCCGGAAATACCAGTGTGTCTGTGAAGCTGAAAAATTCCAATATCAGTTTGGGAGAAACCATTGTAATTGGCTATGGTCAGCAGAAAAAAGAGAGTGTGGTAGGAGCTATTTCGCAAACCAAAGGCGAAGTGCTTGAGCGCTCAGGGGGCGTTTCCAGTGTGGGGGCAGCTTTAACCGGAAGTTTGCCAGGTGTTGTAACTGTTGCAACACAAGGAACGCCGGGGGGAGAAGATCCCAAAATTTATATCCGTGGTCAAAGTACCTGGAATAACAGTGATCCACTTATTATGGTCGATGGGATTGAACGCTCAATGAGTAGTGTTGACATCAGTTCTATCGAAACCATTTCTGTACTAAAAGACGCCTCTGCTACTGCAGTGTTTGGGGTAAAAGGGGCAAACGGGGTTATACTTATTACTACAAAACGAGGAAAAGAAGGTCGTGCAGAAATCCACGCCGGAGCTAGTGCTACTTTCAAAGTGCCATCTCTTTTGGCTGGGAAATATGATTCGTATGATGCGTTGCGTATCCGTAACGAGGCCATCGAACGTGAATTGGCCATGTATCCTTCTTCTTGGGACGAGTATATGCCTTATGGTGAACTCGACAAATACCGTAATCCTGCAAATCAGGAAGAACGTGAACGCTACCCAAATGTCGATTGGGCCGATGTATTGGTGAAAGATTTTGCCATGTCGTATGCCGCTAATATCAATGCTGCCGGGGGTACCTCTTTTGTTAAGTACTTTACAGCAATTGATTATCTATATGAGGGCGACATCATGAAGAAAATCGACAACAACAAAAATTATAGCCCTGGCTACGGGTTCAACCGTATCAACGTGCGAAGCAATATGGATTTTAACCTGACTAAGACCACCGTGTTAACAGCAAACTTGTCGGGTTCTTATGGAGTGAAACAAGATGTTTGGGGACAAGATGCTTGGGAGTATCGCATTTGGCAAAGTATTTATAGTTCAGCTCCAGATAATTATTTGCCATATTACCCCGACGGTTCTTGGGGTTTTTACCCACCCGACGAAGTGTCGACAGTTAATTCAGCGTTGACAATGGGCAACAATGGGATAAGGAAAATAACAACATTAAATATCAATACCGACTTTACGTTAAAACAAGACCTTGCCTTTTTGATGAAAGGGCTTAGTGCAAAAGGAACCTTGTCGTTCGATAATGTTTTTAAAACACGAAGCGGAATTTATGATCCGGGAAATGTTCAGCAAAAATATGTAGACCCGTTTACTGGTGAAGTAACCTATAGCCAGTATCTTGGTACGAATCAATTCGACTGGATTCCTACACGATGGAGCACCCGTCCTGAAGAACCGTATACAAACCAGTGGGGAGGGAGCGATAACTCGCGAAAACTTTTCTATCAGTTGCAATTGGATTATGCCCGCAAGTTTGGCGACCATGATATTACTGCAACCGGTGTTTTTAGCCGCGATAAGAAAGCAACAGGAAGTGAATTCGAGCATTTTCGCGAAGACTGGGTTTTCCGCTTAACCTATAATTATCAATCGAAATATATGTTCGATATGAACGGTGCTTATAATGGTTCCGAAAAATTTGGACCCGATTACCGTTTCGCATTTTTCCCATCGGGAGCAATTGGCTGGATGATCAGCAACGAAGACTTCATGAAGAGTCTTGAATTTATCGACATGCTTAAATTCCGTGCTTCGTACGGAGAGGTTGGAGACGATAACATTTGGGAACGTTGGCTTTACATGACTGAGTGGGCATACGGACAGAATGCTTCGTTGGGACAAACACCAGGTGATGCTAGTCCCTATACATGGTGGAAAGAATCCAAAATTGGAAACGAGAAGATTCACTGGGAAAAAGTAGCAAAATTTAACGTAGGTGCCGATTTTTCGTTTCTCGATGGACTTATTGCCGGTAGTGTCGACGTATTTAATGATCACCGTACCGATATTTTGCTTGCAGGCGACAAACGATCGGTTCCTTCCTATTTCGGGGGAAAACCAGCTACCGCTAACATTGGTGAGGTAAAGGTTAAAGGGTACGAGGTTGAAATCAGAACCAATAAGGTATTCCCTAACAAAATGAGAGTGTGGAGTGAACTCAGTATGTCGCATGCAAAAGATGTTGTTCTCGAAGCCGACGATCCACAATTGTTAGACGATTATAAGAAAAAAGCAGGAAAACAAATTGGTCAAAACCGTTCGCAGATCGATGCCGGTTACTATAACACTTGGGACGAAGTGTATGGAAGCACTAAACTAAATACTTACGACACTGAAAAATTGCCTGGCAACCTCAATATCGTTGACTTTAATGGCGACGGTGTTATCGACGATTACGATCAGGTACCCTTCGGTTATCCGGAAAGACCACAAAACACCTATAATGCTACAGTTGGTTTCGAATGGAAAGGGTTTAGTGCATTTGTACAGTTCTATGGAGTGAACAATGCCAACCGTTATCTCAATTTGTCGAGTTTCTCGGGTCACCTTAACAGGGTATACGAGCAGGGCACTTATTGGAGTAAAGACAATACAAACCCAGATGTTCCAATGCCTCGTTGGAATTCTCACATGAATTACTCAGGAACAACCTACATGTACGATGCATCGTATGTGCGGTTAAAGAATGCTGAAATTGCTTACACCTTTGGAAAAGAAAGCGTAAGAAGGCTTGGAATGAGTTCGCTTAAAGTTTTCGTTAATGGAAACAACCTTTGGATGTGGACTAACATGCCCGACGACCGCGAAGTAAACATGGAAAAAACTTCTGCTTATCCTACGGTTCGCCGTATAAACATGGGTGTTAATATCGTTTTATAATATGATTTTGCTATGAAGAAAAATATATATAAAATATTTCAAATTTTTGCCTTTCTGGTGGTTACCGGGTTGGTTTCCTGTACCGAGTATCTCGACAGGTCGCCTGAGGCAGAAGTATCGTCGACCGATGCCTTTATAAACTTCACCAATTTCCAGGGGTTTACAGAAGAATTGTATTGCTGTGTCCCCGATTTTGCAACCCGTACTTGGGCTACCGACTGGAATATGGGGGATGAAGTACTCCACAAAGATGGAGGTATTTGGCTGAATGACCTTTTTGATAAAGGTGACTATTGGGGATGGACTACACAAGCTTGGATTTCGTGGCTCGATAAAGATGCTGCAAATTCTGATCCCGGTGAAAGGGAAAAAGGGCTATGGCCTAATGCTTGGTATGCTATCCGCAAAGCCAATCTCGGGTTGGAAAACCTCGAGAACTTAACCGATGCCACTCAAGAGGAAAAGGATTTTATTAAAGGTCAGTTGTTGTTCTTTAGGGCATGGTTTCATTTCGAACTAATGACTTACTGGGGCGGTATGCCTTATATTGATCATGTGTTGAATTCGGATGATAAATTGGAACTACCAAGGTTGAATTGTCATGAAACAGCCGAACGTATTGCCCAAGACCTCCGTGAGGCTGCCGATTTGTTGCCTGTCGATTGGGACAAAACAGAAGCTGGTCAGCGTACTCCGGGGCAAAACTATCAACGTATTTCAAAAGTTATGGCCTTGGCTTATCTGGGGAAAAACTACTTATATGCCGGGAGCCCATTGCTAAACAACGAATCGACTGGAAGTGCAACGTTCAACACTGAGTATTGCAAGAAAGCAGCTGCTGCTTTTGCCGAGATGCTGTCTTATGTTGAAAACGGTCAAAGCTGGGTTAAACTGGTTAACTTCAAAGATTACAGCACGTTGTTTTATTCTAACGGACGTTCTATTATTCCAGGTTTTCCAGAGACTGTTTTCAAAGCACCGGTGTACAGTACTTGGTTCAATGGCTGTCCATGGGGACCTTCTTCAATCTTTATTGAAGGGAATATTGGTGGTGGATATTCGTCTCCAAACGCAAAATATGTCGAAAACTACGGGATGGCCAACGGGCTGCCTATCGACGACCCTGAATCGGGTTACAACCCGGCCGATCCTTGGGTGAACCGTGATCCTCGTTTTTATAATGATATAATTATCGATGGAGACCAAATTATTTCAGGTTCTGCTTCCGAAGCGATGGAGAAGTTCCGCTACGCAAACCTTTATAACGGAGGGGCAAGCCGCGATAACCAGAAAGTGGGAAGAACCGGTTATATGTTGCGGAAATTAACCCCCATGAAGGTAAACGATGTTGACAATGGATATGGGAATAACTACATGCATTTGTCGTATATGCGCCTTGCCGATGTATACCTTATGTATGCCGAAGCAGTGTTACAAGGATATGGTTCAGCAACCAGCAGCCATCCGGGCTATATTACTGCTGAAGAAGCTTTCAATAAAGTACGTACCCGTTGTGGTGCCGGTCCTGTTGCTCAAAAATTTGTTGGCGATAAAGATAAATTCATGAAGGAAATCATTCGCGAGCGTGCAGTTGAACTGTCATTTGAAGGCGATTTCAGGTTCAACGATATTCGGAGGTGGATGTTGTCTCCTGAATTGAAATACAGGCAAAAAACCTCTATCGATTTCGATCGCGACCAGGTAACCAAGAAACCTATCAACATAAAAGAGACGGTTATCCTTACCCGTCCGTTCGAAAGCAAACATTACTGGTTGCCAATTAAGATCGATGATGTTTCCTTGTATCCTTCATTTGGTCAGAACCCAGGTTGGTAATCACGAAGTTTTGAAAATTTAAAAGTGAATGAAAATGAAACTTATAAAAATAGCAATGATATTATTGGGGGTTTACCTTTGTTTTGTATCTAAGGTTACTGCCCAACCCATTGAAGCAACCGATACTCTGGCTTCTGCGAAAGATTCATTGATACATATCGCGTTCGGAAAGGTTAAGATCAACGATTTGCCCGGAACTGTTTCAGTTATGGATCCTGACAATTACATTGATAAAAGTTTTTCGAATTATGCCCTTGATTTCTCATATGCTTATGTTGGTGGTGCTAACCTTTGGAATATTGGCAATCCACTTGTTCTCGTCAATGGGGTTCCTCGTTCGGCGAGCGACATTACAGCTTCTGAAGTAGATCAGATTACTTATATGAAAGGCGCTCAAGCGGTTGTTTTATATGGTAGCCATGCTGCTAATGGCGTGATACTTATCACTACTAAACGCGGAAAAGAAGGTGATAACTTGGTTAATGTTAGGCTTCATACAGGGATTAACCTCCCTAAAGCTTATCCAAATTACCTCGGATCGGCTGATTATATGCGATATTATAACCAGGCAAGCCTGAACGATGGCTTAACTCCGCTCTACGATTCAACGATGATTAGCAATTATGATTCCAAATTGAATCCATATCAATATCCGGATGTTGACTATTATTCGTCGGACTATTTACGTAAAATGTCGAACACGTATATGGTGAACACCGATTTTACCGGAGGAAATGACCGTGCAAAGTTTTATGCATCAGCTGGCCTTGAGAGACTAAACTCGTTGCTGAAGATTGGCGAAGGTAAAAATGAAGGCATTACTCGACTGAATGTTCGTGGTAATATCGATTTAAATATCAATGATTATATCAGCACATTTGTTGATGTTTCGGCCGTATTTTACGATGCACGTACTGCAAACGGTAATTATTGGGAAAAATCGGGAACATTGCATCCACATCGTTATGCTCCGTTAATTCCTATCGATTTGGTTGAAAAGGATAACGAACAAGCTCAAAATTATGTTGATGCCAGCCGACATGTTATTGATGGAAAATACATTTTAGGTGGTACACAGGAATACCTTACAAACCCTATTGCCGATGCGTATGCTGCTGGTCACAGAACATACACCAGCCGCCAGTTTCAGTATACTGCTGGGTTAAATGCAAATCTTTCACCAGTGCTTAATGGATTATCATTCCATGGGCAGGTAAGTGTAGATTATTCAAATAGTTACGTTCAGTCTGTTAATAATACTTATGCCGTTTTTGTTCCTACTTGGAAAAAGTACGATGATGTCGATTCTATCAGCAGCTTAACCAAGCATAACAAAGATGCGAATAATGGAAACCAGAACTTGAGCGATAACTGGAACAATCAGAACATCGATTTCAATTTGCATTTTGATTATCTGAATACCTTTAATGCCGATCACAATGTGTTGGCCAGGGTTTTGGTTAATGGTTTTCGTGGACGTCGTACCGGAGAATTTCAAAACCGCACCAACAATAACATGGGCGTGCAGTTGAATTATAATTACGCACATCGCTATTATGCAAACTTTAGCGGGGCAATAGTTAATTCTACAAAGTTACCGGCCAATACTCGCGTAGCATTTTCTCCTACACTTGAATTAGGATGGGTGCTTAGTGAAGAGGAATTTCTGAAAAACTCAAATGTAGTCAATCGCTTGAAAGTTTATGCTTCTGCAGGGGTGGTAAATACTGATCTCGATTTCCCACAGTATTATATGTACGACCAAATCTATGCTTCAACAGCCTATTTTTCATGGCAGGATGGATACAGGACTAACCGTACAACGACTATGTCGCACGAGAGGAATGAAAATCTGGGTTATGTAAAGCGCAAAGAGGTAAACATAGGAATTAATGGAGCTTTATTCAATAATTCACTTAATTTCAACATCAATGCGTTTACGATAACCAAAGATGGCATTCCGGTTCAGCGGTATACCCAGTATCCAAGCTTCTTTTATTCCTATTATCCCGAAACATCGTTTGTGCCTTACACTAATTACGATGCAAACAGTTACAGAGGTGTTGATTTTCAGCTCGATTATACCCGCAATCTGGGTGAAGTCAAGTTAGAAGTGGGTGTTGCCGGATCGTATGTTGTTTCAACAGCCAAAGTTCGCGAAGAATTATTTGCCGATGCTTATCGCAACCGGGCAGGAAAGCCAGTTGGTGCTATTTTCGGGCTGGAAAGTGAAGGGCTATTTATGAGTCAGGATGAAATTGTAAACCATGCCAGACAAAAGTTTGGCGAGGTTAAACCTGGCGATATCAAGTATAAAGACCAAAATAACGACGGAGTTGTAGACGAACTCGACGAGGTGATGATTGGCAATTGGCAATCTCCTTTTGTTGCAGGCGTTCACCTCACCGCCACATGGAAAGCGCTTACATTTTATGTGTATGGAACTGCTCAGTTTGGGGGTACCTCCATTAAAAGCGGTGATTATTACTGGGTTTCGGGAAACAAGAAATTTTCAGAAGTTGTACTCGACAGCTGGACTGAGCAAAACAAAGAACAGGCTAAGTATCCACGCTTGACTACGCTTGGTGGTGATAACAATTTCCGCTATTCAGATTATTGGACCTATAAATCTGATCTTTTCAACCTTGCTCATGCGCAGTTAACCTATTCGCTGCCCAAAGCAATTGTAAGCAAGACATTTGTGAAAGGTCTCGATATCTATTTGAACGGATCAAACTTGTTATTCGTGTCGAAGAATAAAGATATAATGGAACTGAGTGTAGGCAGTACGCCTCAAATGCGCACATTTAGTATGGGCGTTAAAGCTGTATTCTGAAACTCAAAAAAATAATAACGGATATGAAAACAAAATTAATCATATTACTTGTATTGGTTTCATTTTTAACCGGGTGTGACGATTATTTGTTACCGGCCGATGAGAACAATCGTAAGTTAGAAGATATTTATACCGATGCTGCTTTTGCCGAAGGGCTTTTGATGAACGGATATGTGCGTTTGCCTAATGGGGGGTATTCTTTCACCGATGTGGCTACCGACGATGCTGTTTCGAATGATCCCAATAGCGGTTACCGTCAGATGGCCGGCGGAAAATGGTCGGCATTGAATAATCCCGTTGAAAGATGGGCTGGCGCTTTTGCTGCTATTCAATATTTAAATATCATTCTTGAAGAAACCGATAAAGTGGAATGGGCTAAAACTGGTCAGTATGTTAACGAAATGTTCAACGACCGTACAAAAGGTGAAGCCTATGGTTTGCGGGCCCTTTTTATGTACTATTTGCTTCAGGCACATGGCGGCTGGACTTCAGGTGGTGAGCTTTTGGGTGTCCCCATTATTACTAACTCACTCTCTGCGGAGTCTGATTTTAATTTGCCAAGAAACACGTTTGAAGAATGTTTACAGCAAATATATAGTGATCTCGACAAAGCCGAAAGTTACTTGCCTCTCGATTTTGAGGATGTAAGCGATACAAGTTCGGTACGTATGCTCGAAAAATATGTTGGTAAAACCACTATGTCTGATTACAACCGTGTTTTTGGGGCTTTCAACCGTCAGCGCCTTACATCACGAATTGTAAAAGGAATAAGGGCTCAGGTAAGCTTGTTGGCAGCTAGTCCCGCATTTAGCGAAGGTACATCGGTATCTTGGGAAGATGCTGCAAATGATGCCGCAGAAGTTCTTAATCTGATTGGAGGAGTATCGGGAATGGCTGCAAACGGAGGGTACTGGTATGCAAAGAAAAACAATGCAGAGATTACAGCCATAGCATTGGGGAGGAACCCACAGGAAATTCTTTGGCGTACAAATGTGAGCGACTCGAAAGATCTGGAAACAGAAATGTATCCGCCATCGCTGTATGGAAAGGGTAGGGTTAACCCAACACAAAACCTTGTAGATGCTTTCCCAATGCTCAATGGTTTCCCTATTGGAGACTCTAACAGTGGATACGACCCGGCTAGTCCATATACAAACCGTGACCCGCGTCTCAGTATGTACATTGTAACCAACAATAGCAAATTTGGTCCACAGAATTCAACCATTCTTACACAGGTTAGTAAAAATAATGAAAATAGTAATGGATTAAATGCTATTTCAACATCAACACGTACAGGGTATTACATGAGAAAACTCCTTCGCGAAGATGTTAACCTTAACCCGACGAGCAGTACACAGCAAAAGCATTATGTGGCAAGAATTCGTTACACCGAACTTTTTCTCGCTTATGCCGAGGCTGCAAACGAAGCTTGGGGACCTGACGGAACAGGCTCGAATGGATACTCTGCTCGCGATGTTATTGCAGCCATTCGGCAGCGTGCAGGGATTACCCAACCCGATAATTATCTGGCATCAATTTCTTCTAAGGAAGCCATGAGGGCTTTAATCCGTAACGAAAGGCGCCTTGAACTTTGTTTCGAAGGATTCCGCTTCTGGGATTTACGCCGCTGGAAGGAAGATATTACTATTCCTGCCGGAGGAATGAAAATTCAAGACGGTAAATTTGAGCCGATGGTTGTTGAAAACAGGAACTATCAAAATCACATGTTTTACGGACCTATTCCATATAATGAAATTCTTAAAGCTGGTAAATTAATCCAGAATCAGGGATGGTAAATCGCGTAACGTTATAATAATAAGTGAAATGAAAAAATTAATTTATC
Organism: Bacteroidales bacterium; assembly: GCA_012719495.1. Lineage (GTDB taxonomy): Bacteria > Bacteroidota > Bacteroidia > Bacteroidales > Prolixibacteraceae > CAYMTR01. The sequence goes on along the minus strand of JAAYAG010000077.1, from coordinate 36,095 downwards.
TATTAATACTATCGACAGGAATTTTAACGGCTTGTCATAATCAAAGCTGGGATTTCCCCGATTACGATTATACAACGGTATATTTTCCTTATCAATATCCAGTCAGGACCTTGGTTCTTGGTGAAGATATTTATGATAATACGCTCGACAATGCCCACAAATCGAAGATAATGGCAACTATGGGCGGTGTTTACGAAAATACTAAGGATCGGACATTGAAGGTTGAAGTCGATAATTCGCTTTGTCTCGATGCTCATTTCGACAGTATCTATGGCGAACCTGTTATTGCAATGCCATCAGAATATTATTCGTTGGCTGCTGACAAGCAAATTGTGATTCCGGCAGGATCAATTTCTGGGGGAATTGAAGTGCAATTTACTGATGCTTTCTTTGCCGATAGCAAATCGGTTTCAAATACCTACGTGATTCCCTTAAAGATTACCAGTGTTGATGGTATTGATTCTATTCTGAGTGGAAAAGCTGCAGTTGAAAATCCGGATCTAAGGGTTGCCGATGACTGGGCTATTGCTCCTAAAAATTTCATCTTGTATGGAGTAAAATACATCAATCCATGGCATGGTGCATATCTGAGACGTGGAAAAGATGATTGCAAAGGAAGCAATGGAAATTCAGCTCTCGACACGGTAATCGTATATCGGAAACAATATGTAGAACGTGACCAAGTGGTGAAAATGAAGACAGTTTCAATGAACGAAGTGTCTCTTACTCTTGATACCCGGGTTCGCGGAAGTGAAAAAAACATTCCTTTCGAGATTCGGATTTCTGTTGATGGACAAGGAAATTGTACCGTTGCTCAGCCTAATGATTCAAGTTATGTAGCTACCGGAAACGGCAAGTTTGTAAATGATGGTGACAAATGGGGCGAAAAACCACGTGATGTGATGTACCTTAATTATTCTGTCGATTTTGGGACATCGGTTCACACGTTTACCGATACATTGGTGGTTAGAGACCGCGATGTGAAGTTTGAAAATTTTTCTATGGTTATTAAATAGAATAGTTTGATTAGTTAGATTTTTGAGGCTCTGCAAGGGGAAATCCCACTTCCCCTTGTCAGGGTTCAAAATCATTTGGATTGCATTTTTTATTTCATCTCATATTCACATTTATTTAGTTAATAGTTACTCTTATCCGGTTTTATAGTTTAGTTAGTTTATTACATGTTGTTTTTTAACACCGGATTTTTTCGATGAAACTCAGTTTACAGAATTGGGTTGAGGAGTGCAAAATTATTTTTGTACTCCTTTTCTTATTTGACACAATTGCTATAATCCCTGTTCCTTAGTGTGTTAGTAAGTTCTTTTTTTGATTGTTTCTCTTATGATTATGTAATTATTCTGTTAATTACTATAGTTGTAAATCAAGAATGGTAAGAGGTTTATGTCGCTGAAATGGGAATTTGTATCTGAAATTAGACATTTTTTATCTGCATTAATAAATTTACTGAGTTCCTTTACTCTAATTTTAACCCAAATATATATTACAGGCTTATGGTTCAAAAATTTGAGGTTTGGCTCTGACAAACTTCAATTCTGTAATTTGAGATTGTACCAGGTTAAAAAAACAGGTAATTCGTCTGGTGTTTTCCATTAATATGAAATGTTTTTAAAGTGTTACAAAATAAAATTCAAGAAAAATGCGAAGTACTAATCTCTTAATAAGTTTTGTCTTGCTTTTAGTCCTTTCCTTATCGGTTAAGGCTCAAGACTATATTTCATTATATAGTAATGGAATACCAAATTCTAAACAAAGTGAAACAAAAGAAGAATTCACATCAGGCATGTACCGTGGTGTAACCAGTCCAACCCTCCAAGCCTTCATTCCCGAAAAGGAAACTGCTACAGGAAAGGCTATTATTGTAGTTCCAGGCGGTGGTTATAGCGTGGTGGTTTATCAGGGCGAAGGCATCTCTACTGCCCAACAATTGGCAAAGAATGGTATCGCTGCTTTTGTGTTAAAATATCGTATCCCAAACGATGCAACAATGGAAGATAAATCAGTTGGCCCCTTGCAAGATGCTCAGCAAGCCATAAAATTAGTTCGTGAAAATGCATCAAAATGGGGCATCGACCCCAACAAAATAGGAATTATGGGTTTCTCTGCCGGTGGGCATTTGGCATCAACTGCAGCTACTCACTTTGACAAAGCTCTTGTTGAGAATAAAGAGGGAACTAATTTACGTCCCGATTTCCAAATCCTGGTTTACCCGGTTATCAGTATGAGCGATGCGCTAACGCACCGCGATTCGAGAAAAAGCTTGTTGGGCAATTCACCTTCAGATGATGCTATCAAAAGCTTTTCAAACGAATTACAGGTTACCCAAAATACCCCGCCTGCATATATTACCCATGCGGCCGATGACAGATTGGTCGATGTTGACAACAGCATTTTTTATTTCGAAGCGCTTCGAAAAGCTAATGTTCCGGTAGAGATGCACATTTACCCAAAGGGTGGACACGGGTTTGTTTTTGGCCAGGCAGGATGGATTGACCCATTACTTTCATGGCTAAAGAGCATTAAATAAGGAAATTAATTAAAATCATAGATTGAATAGAATGAAACGATTATCTTTAACATTGGTTTTACTTCTTGTTTTTGGAGCTGCTACTTTCGCCCAAACCAAGTTAAAACCGGCTCCAGCAGGGTACGATGTGCCCCAAGCGTCGGTGGCTCACGGGCAAATTGATTCAATTACTTACAAGTCAAAAACTGTGGGATCAAGCCGTAAGGCACTTATTTATACTCCTCCGGGGTATTCGAAGAGTAAAAAATACCCGGTTCTGTATCTCCTTCATGGAATTGGTGGCGACGAAAGGGAATGGTTCAACGGAGGGCAACCTCAGGTTATTCTCGATAACCTTTTTGCACAAGGAAAAGTTGAACCAATGATTGTTGTACTGCCCAATGGCCGCGCAATAAAAGACGATCGTGCCACAGGAAATATTATGGCTCCCGATAAAGTAGCTGGTTTTGCTGCATTCGAGAATGACTTATTAAATGATCTTATTCCATTTATTGAAAAGAAATATCCTGTTCTTCAAGACCGTGAACACCGTGCTATTGCTGGTCTCTCAATGGGAGGTGGTCAATCGTTGAACTTCGGGTTGGGAAACCTCGATCGTTTTGCATGGGTTGGTGGTTTTTCATCGGCACCAAACACCAAAAGTGCACAAGAGCTTTTCCCAGATCCAGCAAAATCGAAGGAACAGCTCAAATTACTTTTCATTTCTTGTGGAGATAAAGACGGTCTGATAAGTTTCAGCAAGCGTACACACGAGTATGCAAAAGCTAATCAGGTACCTCATATTTATTATGTAATTCCAGGCGGGGTACATGATTTTAACGTTTGGAAAGAAAGCCTTTATCAATATGCACAACTGCTTTTCAAACCGGTAACCATTTCTATGTTGCCCACAACCTTAAAGGACGCTTATGCCGATAAATTTGTAATAGGCACAGCCATGACAGCACAACAGATCGATGGAACTGATACTTCGTCGATTCGTGTTATCAAAGAAAACTTTAATGCTGTAGTGGCCGAAAATTGCATGAAAAGCGGCCCGATTCAGCCCAAAGAAGGTGAGTTTGACTTTGCCCTTGCCGATAAGTTTGTCGAATTTGGAATTCAAAACAATATGCACATTACCGGCCATTGTCTTGTGTGGCACTCTCAGGCACCGCGTTGGTTCTTTACCGATAGCGAAGGAAAAGAAGTTTCGCCCGAAGTATTGAAAGAACGCATGAAGAAACATATTTATACTGTTGTTGGTCGTTACAAAGGAAAAATCAAAGGTTGGGACGTTGTAAACGAAGCCATTGAAGACGACGGTTCGTTCCGTAAAAGCAAATTCTACCAAATTTTGGGTGAAGACTTTATCAAATATGCATTCCAATATGCTCACGAAGCCGATCCTGATTGCGAACTGTATTATAATGACTATTCTGAAGCAATTCCGGCTAAACGTGATGGTATTGCAAGAATGGTTAAGAAACTGAAAGACCAGGGCATTCGCATCGATGCCGTAGGGATGCAGTGTCACGTTGGCCTCGACTACCCATCGTTGGAAGACTATGAAAAGGCTATCCAAACGTATTCTGCATTGGGTGTGAAAGTGATGGTAACAGAAATGGAAATCAGTGTATTGCCAACTCCCGAGTTTGGGCGTGGAGCCGATATTGCAACGAATGTGGCTTATCAGGAAAAATTGAATCCTTATACTCAAGGGTTGCCCGATTCGGCACGTGTTGCGCTCGATAATCGTTATTCCGATTTCTTTAAACTCTTTTTAAAGTATGACGACGCATTTACCCGCGTAACTGTTTGGGGCGTTAACGACGCTCTTTCCTGGAAAAACGGATTCCCGGTAAGGGGCCGCACCGATTATCCATTGTTGTTCGACAGGAAAAATCAGCCAAAGTCAGTGATTCAGGTACTTATCGATTTGGCTAATAACTATAAAGCAGAATAGTTTATACTTTGTCTGGAAAAAAGAAAAAGAAAATATCATGAATAAATCATTCATGCTGATGGTATTCTGTGCAGTGGCTTTAGGAGCTGCTGCACAGAATTCATTTCCTGCAGAAACCAATATCCGTGGGGCAAAGTACCCACAAATTACCTCCGACAGTCGGGCTATTTTCAAGGTGAAAGCGCCCGAAGTGCAAAAACTTCAGCTCGACTTGGGTAAGAAGTCCGACATGGTGAAAAACAGCGAAGGAGTGTGGGAAGTAACCACAGACTCGCTCTCCGAAGGGTTTCACTATTATTCATTAATTGTTGACGGAGTTGCCATTTGCGATCCGGCCAGCGAAACCTTCTACGGAATGAGCCGCATGGCCAGTGGAATTGAAGTGCCCTTTGCCGGCGATGACTATTATGCAGTGAAAGATGTTCCCCATGGCGACATCCGTATCAAACGCTACTTTTCGGAAGTAACCAAGAGTTGGCGTAATTTCTATTTGTACACACCTCCGGGGTACGATCAAAATATCAACGACAAATATCCTGTGCTTTACATCATGCATGGTGGTGGTGAAGATCAGCGCGGCTGGGCAACTCAAGGCAAAACCGATTTGATTATCGACAACCTGATTGCCGAGAAAAAAGCAGTTCCCATGTTGGTGGTGATGGTAGATGGCAACATGCCTTCGTCGGGCTTTGGAATGGAAGCGTTGAACGTGTTCGAAAATGAGTTGAAAAAAAGTGTGATTCCCTTTGTTGAAAGCAATTACCGTGTTAAGGCTGATTCGAAAAACCGTGCACTGGCAGGCTTGTCGATGGGTGGTTTGCAAACCCTTCATGCTGGTGTGCGCAACACCGATTTGTTTGCCTATTTAGGGGTGTTCAGCTCGGGCTGGTGGAGTAACAACAATGAGCTTTCCGGTCCGCAATACGATTTTATGAAGAACAATGCTGTGACCATCAACAAAAACTTGAAACAGTTTTGGATTGCTATGGGCGGCAAAGAAGATATTGCTTGGCAAAACTGCCAAGCAATGATGGGCAAGTTTGACGAAATGAACATCAAATACACCTACAGCGAATATTCGGGTGGGCATACATGGCCTGTTTGGAGAAACAATCTGTTTAATTTTGCTCAATTATTGTTTAAGTAATAATATTTTCAGTAATGCCGTTGCGTAATTTGTTTTTGTTGCAATAGGCTGTAATTAAATTAATTGTCATGGTGAAATCTTTTTTTAAAAAATTTGTAAAAGTTTGCCCAAAAACGGGGAGGATACGAAAGTTTATCAACCCGGGTGGAATTTATACCATTTTGTTACCAATAGTTGGATTGATTGCATTACTTTGGATTATTGTTCGCGTGGTGCCAAAACCAAGCCGGATTCAATATCCTTGTATGCAGGTAGCTACTCCGCTTGCCTCTGGTTTTCTTGCCTACTTTTCTATTTTACTTATTTCTCTGCTTGCCTTTTTTAAGACTAAGAAGAAGGTGTTTTTGTCTCCTTATTTGATTGGTTTTACACTTTTGCTAACTGGCTTCACTGGCACTTATTTGATTAACGAACAACGTGGAGAGGCTGATGTTGTCCTCCCAAATTCGGAACATGTTACAAATGCTCCAAGTGGTGAGGCTAAAGGTATTTACCCGGGAAGAGTAGTTTGGGTTCATAATCCCGATGCAACAAATGAAAAATGCGACCCAAGCAAAGCTGGCCACGGGTGGTGGATGCCTGAGAATAATAACCAGGAAGCCATTGACAGAATGATTAGCCGGGCAATACAGGAGTTAACCGGCGAGACAAGCGATAAGTCAGCCTGGAATGAAATATTTATGTTTCATAATGAAACCCGAGGGAAAGGTAGGGTGAATTATGTCCAAGGCGAAAAGGTTTTTATAAAAGTTAACAATGTAAGTGGTTGGGGAGGAAACTTCAGTACTCGGGACTTATCTGTTTCTGAAAACGGATCGTATGGAATATCAGAGACTTCGCCACAAGTTGTGCTTGCCGTGCTTCGGCATTTGGTTAACGTAATTGGGGTAAATCAAAGCGATATTTACGTGGGTGACCCCATGCGGAATTTATACAAACATTGTTATGATATGTGGCATGATGAGTTCCCCGATGTTCATTACATGAGCCACGATGATTATGCTTCTTTAGGACGCGAAAAGGTTGTTCCAAGCACTACCGCACGTATATTTTATTCCGATAAAGGTACTGTGTTGCGAGAAAATGTGTGGGATGCAATGCGCCCGGGAGGTGACAATGTAACCGATGATTATTTGTATACAGTATACGAAGAAGCTGAATACCTCTTGAATCTACCTATGCTTAAAGGCCATAAACGGGCAGGGATAACTATGTTTGCCAAAAACCATTTTGGTTCGCATACGCGTTCTGATGCGTCGCATTTACATAACGGGCTTGTCGACCCGCAGGAAACTCCCAATAAGCCTGGTGTAAGCCGTACCGACTATGGAATGTATCGGGTTCAAGTGGATATAATGGGGCATAAACTTCTTGGCAAGAAAAATCTAGTGTATATAATGGATGCATTGTGGTCTGCCGATCAGGAAGTTAGTTATCCGAAAAAATTCACTATGGCACCGTTCAACACTGATTGGATGTCGTCTGTGTTTGTTTCACTCGATCCGGTGGCTATCGAATCAGTTGGGTATGATTTTCTCAGGGCTGAATTCAAGTCTACTCGCAATTTGAACGATGGGGCAGGTACATATCCGCAAAAACCGGCTGCCGACGATTATCTGCACCAAGCTTCCGATCCTGCATTATGGCCTGAAGGTGTTGTATATGCCCCTGATGGTGATGGAGTTGCTTTAAAAAGTTTGGGTGTGCATGAGCATTGGAACAATCCAACCGACAAAAAATATTCGCGGAATTTGGGGCTGAATGAAGGCATTGAACTCGTTTCGGTTAAATTATCGGGAGTAGGGGTTGAAAGACTTACAACGGCTGGGTTTGAAGTTCGTCAAAACTATCCAAACCCGTTCAATACTATCACAACTATTTCATACACCTTGCCAGTCGATACTAATGTGGAAATTATTGTGTATGATAATGTTGGACGTAAAGTGTCAACGGTTGTGGCTGGCAGCAAAAAGGCGGGTACATATACCGTTGAATTCGACGGCAGTCAGCTGCCAACTGGTAATTATTTTTACAAGGTTGTGGCTAATGACTATTCTGCGACTAAAAGATTTGCGATTGTTCGGTAGTGGAAGATGTTTCTCTGTATTGTTATTTTGGCTGTAGATAACTATTTAAAAATAAAAGTTTTGAAATAGTTATAAATAGTAAGCTATTAAATGGTTGTCTTTTAATTGTTCTGCAGCTATTACTGGTAATATAAAATCAGATTACGATGAAGACCTGTTTGTTTGATGAATGTCAGATAAACAGGTCTTCATTTTTTTCTCTTTGTTGATCATTGTGGGTGATAAAATTCAATAGTGCCGCCGCCATCCTGTCAGTGCCTTGCACCTGTTTTATAATCAAGTCGCATAGCGGCGATATTGATAAAAGGTGTAAGCTGTTTTCCTTTTACTCACACAAATCAACATCGAGCCATGTTTTTTCACAGGTTCGGTATTCTTATACCAAGTGCAATTTCAAAACAGACCAAAACCACTTAGGTATAATTTGTTGAAGTAAATCTTCGTATGCCCCTGTTTTATATATATAAAAGCTAAAATTCCACTTGCTCTTTTTTTTCGATCTTGGATATATTTTATCTGAAATTACAACTTAAATACTTAAAATGAACAATTCAGAAATACGTGTATGAGTAATTTTAACCAGTATTAATTTCACTACCTATTGTTTTAAATGAACACAATGAAAGTAGCTAACTCTGATTTGGCTTTGAAAACGGATTCAAATTTTTGCTGCATTTTTTTAAACAGTGCAGCTTTTATTCGTTCGTGCAAGTCATGTTTCCGAAGTACACAGAAAAGTATAGACACTCTTTGCGATGGTGACTTGGGGGGAAATAATGACCATTTAATGTCTGCTTTGGTGCGTAGCTTCCCTGTGGATCTGTCTATTAAATTGATACTCTATTAATTATCACATAAACCTAAAAAATGAGAGATGAATAAAAAAAGAATCGTAATTGCCCTTTTAAGCCTGGCTATGGGAGTTTCTTATAGTTGGGCACAAACAGCATCTTCGATTGTTGAAGATTTTAAACCAACGCCTGTTAATCAGCCGGGTAGCCAATTTCCTCAGGTAAACTCTGAAGGTAGGGTACGGACACAGATTTTAGCTCCTGAAGCAAAAAGAGTGCAGCTTGACATTGGTGCTGTAAAATACGACATGGTGAAAGATGCGAATGGGCTGTGGACCGGTGAGTCTGCACCACAGGACGTGGGTTTTCACTACTATCAGCTGAACATCGACGGTGCTTCAGTACCCGATCCAGGTAGCTTGTTTTTCTTTGGCGCTTGTCGTTGGGGTAGCGGCATCGAAATCCCATCTAACGATCAGGATATGTTTGCTGTAAAAGATGTACCACACGGACATGTGCATGAAGTTCTTTTCCCATCGAAAAGCACCAACACTTCGCGCAGGGCATTTATCTACACTCCTCCGGGGTATGAAAAAGAAACGTCGAAACGATATCCAGTGCTGTACTTGCAACACGGCTATTGCGAAAACGAATACTCATGGCCAAATCAAGGACGTGCCAACCTTATTATGGACAACCTCATTGCTGAAGGAAAAGCAAAACCATTTATCATTGTTATGACTTACGGAATGACCAATGACATTTCGTTTGGTGGCTTGCGTAATTTCGATATCAAGCCGTTTCAAACCGTTTTGGTTGACGAACTGATCCCTTATGTTGACAGCAATTTCCGTACATTGGCTGATCAGAAAAACCGTGCAATGGCAGGGCTTTCAATGGGCTCTATGGAAACAAAATCGATTACAACAAATCGACCCGAAGTGTTTTCATACATTGGCTTGTTCAGCGGTGCAATGTTCAACCCCGAAGAGGTAAAAGACAAAAGCACTGTTAAACTTATTTTCCAAAGCTGCGGAAGCAAGGAACGGCCTGATGGCGTGAAACAATCGACCGAGGCACTAAAGAAAGCAGGGATTAATGCAGTTTCGTATGTTTCGGAAGGCACTGCCCACGAATTTCATACATGGCGCCGCAGTTTGCACCAATTTGCTCAGCTTCTGTTTAAGTAGTTGATTCGATCCTTGATTTATTGATTATGAAATGAGCATGATTTCAGGAACATCATCAGCCAGTTTGAAGGTTTTTCAAATCATGCAAATGACATGTGGCAATTAAAACATAAAAATAAACACATGAAACAAGTAACGCTATTGTTCATAGCCATTATGTTAGCTATGGGCAATGTAGTTTTAGCCCAAACGGCTAAGGCTAAAGAAGATTTTAAACCATCGAGTACAAACCAGATTGGAAAAGAATTTCCACAGGTGAACTCCGAAGGTTGTGTGCGTGCACAAATATCGGCACCCGATGCCAAAATGGTACAACTCGACATTGGCGGGGTAAAATATAACATGGTGAAAGATGCCAATGGTGTTTGGACCGGAGAATCAGCTCCGCAAGACGAAGGCTTCCATTATTACCAGTTGAATATTGACGGAGCTTCTGTTCCGGACCCGGGAAGCCTTTATTATTACGGTGCAAGCCGTTGGGGTAGTGGTATTGAAATTCCGGCTCATGACCAGGATTTCTATGCCCTGAAAAATGTGCCTCATGGCCAGGTACGTGAGCATATCTACTACTCAGAAACGAATAAATCCTTACGCCGTTGTTTCGTGTATACTCCTCCAGGGTATGACAGCAATCTGAAAAAGCGTTACCCCGTATTGTATTTGCAGCATGGTGGGGGCGAGAACGAAACTGGCTGGTCAGCTCAAGGGAAAGCAGGTCTTATCATGGACAACCTGATCGCTTCAGGGAAAGCTAACCCATTTATCATTGTTATGGATAACGGATCGTGGACCATGACTGGTCAGCGCCGTACAGAAGGAGCTTCATGGCCTCCTAAAAGTTGGGCAGATGGGTTTATGAACACTCTCATCAAGGATATTATTCCCACTATCGACGCTAACTATCGCACCTTGGCCGATCAAAAACACAGGGCAATGGCTGGTTTGTCAATGGGGGGTATGCAAACTCGCGTTATTACCTTAGCTAATCCTAATGTTTTCTCATATGTAGGTATGTTTAGTGGAGGCAGTATCAGTGTCGAAGATGTTGAAAAAGCTCCCGGCTTCAAAGAAAAAGTTAAACTGGTTTTTATTAGCTATGGAAGTCGTGAGTTGGAAAACCAACGTCAAGGTTTCGGCGGTGATCCAAAAGAAAATAACGAGAAATTGAAAAATCTCGGTATGAACACTCATTTCTATGTGTCGCCACAAACTGCTCATGAATGGCAAAGCTGGCGCAGAAGTTTGTATCAGTTTGCCCAATTGCTTTTTAATAATTAATCAACTGAAATTTTATTGTAATGAAAAACAAATTATTATTTGCATCGATATTTGCTTTATTTATTGGTCAAAACGCTTTTGCCCAGGAAACTAAAGCAAAAGAAGATTTTAAACCTTCGAGAGCAAACCAGGAAGGAAAAGAATTTCCGCAGGTGAACTCCGAAGGTTGTGTGCGAGCTCAAATATCGGCACCCGATGCCAACATGGTTCAGCTCGACATTGGCGGGGTAAAATACAACATGGTTAAAGATGCCAATGGGGTATGGACCGGTGAATCGAAACCTCAGGACGTAGGTTTTCACTATTATCAGCTGAATATCGACGGCGCTTCAGTTCCTGATCCGGGAAGTCTTTATTATTATGGTGCTAGTCGTTGGGGTAGTGGTATAGAAGTGCCTTCTAACGATCAGGACTTCTTTGCGTTGAAAAATGTTCCACACGGAAATCTTCGCGAAACCTTTTACTATTCAAAAACATCAAATAGTAACCGTAGGGTTTATATATACACACCTCCAGGGTACGAAAAAGGAAATGATCAATACCCGGTTCTTTACCTGCAACATGGTATGGGTGAAAATGAAACCGGTTGGGGAAGCCAGGGATTTGCAGCGTTAATTATGGACAACCTTATTGCCGAAGGTAAAGCTGTTCCTTTTATAATTGTTATGGAGAACAGCGCGGTTAATTTTGGTGGTCCTCGTCCTCCGAGGCCAGCAGCAGGCGAAAGACCAGCAGGTGCTCCCGGACAAGTTGCACCACCAGCCGGTGGACCTGAAGGTGCTCCAAGAAGAGGTTTTGGTGGACCCGGTGGACCTGGTGGATTTAACATGGCCGGCCAATTTGAAAGAATCCTTATCGATGACCTGATCCCATTTGTTGAATCGAATTACCGGGTTATTGCAAATCAAAAAAATCGCGCCATGGCTGGACTTTCAATGGGTGGAATGCAAACCCGCTCAATTGTAATTGCCAATCCAAATCTATTTTCACATGTTGGTATGTTCAGTAGTGGAACATTTACTCCAAATGAAATTCAAGACATCGAGTCATTCAAGAAGAATGTTAAACTTGTATTCATGAGCTTCGGCGGTAAAGAAGGTGGTGCAGCACGGATTGGTGATGCAGCAAAAGAATGGGAAAAAGTTGGTATTAAAGGAGTTTCTTATGTTTCTCCCGAAACTGCACATGAATGGCATTCATGGAGAAGAAGTCTTAATGAATTTGCCCCACTTTTATTCAAATAATAAGAAATAAAACAGATGAAAAAGTATACAATAATTTTAATGGTGCTGGTAATGTTTGGTACATTGTGCTTTGCACAAACCACTCCAGCCGAAATCAAAGAAGATTTCAAACCTTCATCCCTAAATCAACCGGGGAAAGAGTACCCGATGGTAAACTCGCAAGGGTATGCCCGTTTTAAAGTTGATGCGCCGCAGGCACAAAGTGTTGTGGTTAGTTTAGGTTTAGGCGGAACCCGTGGTGGAACTCCGCTTGCCAAAGCTGAAGACGGTTCATGGATGGGAACAACTGCAGGTCCTATGGACGAAGGTTTCCATTATTATCACCTTACCATCGATGGTGGTGTTTTTAACGATCCGGGTGCGTTGAATTATTATGGCTCAACCCGTTGGGAAAGCGGCATTGAAATACCTGCCCACGACCAAGATTTTTATGCACTGAAAGACGTTCCTCATGGACTTGTTCAACAGGTACTTTTCCCATCGAAAAGCACCAATACATCGCGCAGGGCTTTTGTTTATACGCCTCCTGGCTATCAAAATGACACAAAAACCCGTTACCCCGTGCTTTATCTACAACATGGCTGGGGCGAAGACGAAACTGCATGGAGCAATCAAGGTCGTGCTAACTTAATAATGGACAACTTGATTGCCGAAGGTAAAATCAAACCTTTCATTATTGTAATGACTTATGGTATGACCAATGAAGGTTTCAGACCTGGTGGTATGGGCATGAGACGTCCTGGTGGTGCTCCCGGTGCTGCTGCTCCCGGACAAGCTCCTGCTGCTGCTCCTGCTGCTACTCCCGGACAAGCACCTGCTGCTGCCCCCGGTGGCGAAAGACCTTCTCGTGGCTTTGGTGGAATGGCTGCAATGATGAACAACGGCTTCGAAACTGTTCTTGTTGATGAATTAATTCCTTACATTGATGCAAACTTCCGTACATACAATGATCAGGATCATCGCGCTATGGCCGGTCTTTCGATGGGTGGTATGGAAACTCACACTATTACACTTAACAGACCTGAAGTATTTTCACGTTTTGCTCTTTTAAGTGGTGGAACTTACAATCCTGATGAATTAAAAGAAAAATATAAAGATACATCTAAAATCAAATTTATTTTCCTTAGCTGTGGTAGCAAAGAAGGTCCTGATGCAATTAAGAAAGCAGCAGAAACACTTAAAGGTGCTGGCTATAATGCTGTGGGCTATATTTCTGAAAACACTGCACACGAATTCCAGACATGGCGCCGCAGCCTTTATGAATTGGCTCCGCTTTTGTTTAAATAGTATTTAAGACATAGAATGAAAAAAATAGGATTGTTGTCCATAGCCTTTTTTTTGGCTATGGGCAACATCGCTTTTAGTCAATCAACTAAAGCGAAAGAAGATTTCAAACCCTCGGAGGTGAACCAACAGGGGAAATTATTTCCACAGGTGAATTCGGAAGGCCGGGTTCGGGCTCAGATTTCAGCTCCCGAAGCAAAGAAAGTCCAGCTTGATATTGGCGGCGTAAAATACGACATGGTCAAAGATGATAAAGGCTTATGGACAGGCGAATCGGCACCGCAAGACGAAGGTTTTCACTATTATCAACTAAATATCGATGGAGCATCAGTTCCCGATCCCGGAACAAAATACTATTACGGCGCTGGTCGCTGGGGAAGTGGTATTGAAATTCCAGCAGTCGATCAGGAGTTTTATGCCACGAAAGATGTACCGCATGGATTGGTGAGCGAAAAAATCTATTTTTCCAAACTAACCAATTCATTCCGCCGTTGCTTTGTATATACACCAGCTGAATATGAACTGAATCCACAGAAACGTTACCCGGTTCTTTACCTTCAACACGGAAGTTTTGAAGACGAAACAGGCTGGCCAACTCAGGGGAAAGCTGGTCTGATTCTCGATAATCTGATTGCCGCAAAAAAGGCTGTACCTATGATTATTGTGATGGACAACGGTTATGCTTACAAAGCCCAGACAGGTGAAAACCAGGGTCGTCCGGTTTCGGTTTTTGAAGAAGTGGTGATCAATGAAATTATCCCCATGATCGATTCAAAATTCCGCACACTCACCGACCGCGAACATCGCGCCATTGCAGGTTTATCAATGGGAGCCAACCAAACCATGCGCATTATCATGAACAACCTCGACAAGTTTGCATCGTATGGAGGGTTTAGTGGTACTTCTAATTACCCAAGTTCCGATGAAATTAATGTGGAAACTTTCCTTAACGGAGCGTTCAAAAATGGCGCAGCATTGAACAAACAGTTCAAGGTTTTCTGGTTGGGATTAGGAACGAAAGAACCCGATCCGTTCCCCGGCTCGGTAGGAGCTTTCCGTAAAATGATGGACAAGCAGGGAATCAAATATGTTTATTACGAATCGCCTGGAACAGCCCACGAATGGCTCACCTGGCGCAGATCATTGCATCAATATGCTCAGTTATTATTCAAATAATTAAACTCGAAAAGTAATGAAGAATCTTTTATTAATAGTACTTTTCTTGGCAATTAGTACAGTCGGGTTTTCGCAAGGTAACGATTTCCCTGCCGGAACAAAACCAGCATCAACCAACATAATTGGCGCTGATTATCCCCGTATCGACTCACTGGGAAGAGTCTATTTCCGCTTAAAAGCCCCTGAGGCAACCAGTATCTCAGTTAGCCTTGGCAACGTTCCGCTTACCAAAGGCGACGATGGTTTCTGGACTGGCATAACTGGGCCACAAGATCCAGGCTTCCATTATTATACACTAAAAATTAATGGAGTGGAGGTATCCGACCCTTTGAGTGAAACATTTTATGGTGCGAGCCGTGTAATGAGTGGTATGGAAATTCCTGAAAAAGGGGTCGATTTCTACGACGTAAAGAATGTTCCTCATGGTGAAGTTTCCTCGTTTTACTATTGGTCAAAATCTTTTAACGAACCCCGCCATGCTTATATTTACACCCCTCCGGGGTACAACAAGGATTCTAAAACCCGTTATCCGGTGCTTTATCTGCAACATGGAATGGGCGAAGACCGTCGTGCATGGTCTCATCAAGGTCACGCCAACTTCATCCTCGACAACCTGATTGCAGAAGGCAAAGCGAAACCGATGATTATTGTTATGGAAGATGGTGGAATTGCCCGGGGATTTGGTACTCCAATCCGCGATAAATCGGGCAAAGTACAGCCTCAGGCACAAGGTCAGGCCCCAGGCCGCAGAGGTGGTTTTGGACAAGGGCCTAACTTTTGGGATGAATTTACTGAAACCATTATTACCGACCTGATTCCTGCTATCGATGAGCAATACCGTACGTTAGCCGACCGCGAAAACCGTGCAATTGCAGGGCTTTCTCTCGGTGGCACGCAAACTTACCAGATTTCACAGGCTAATCTCGACAAATTTGCAAACATTGGTGTGTTCAGTGCTCCTTTTGGGTTCCCCGGTGTTGAAACCGGATACAAAGGTTTACTGACAAAACCGGATGAATTTAATAAGCAGGTGAAAGTTTTCTACATTAGCATGGGGTCGAAAGAAGGTCCAAACTCTGGTCGTTCAATCCACGAAACGCTCGACAAAGCAGGCATTAAGAATGTCTATTACGAAGCGCCTGGCACGGCTCACGAGTTTCAGACATGGCGTAAAAGCTTACACGGTTTTGCCCAGCTCTTATTTAAGTAAGGAAAAAATAAAAATTGATAAAAAGATGAAGAATTTATTTGTGATATTGGCGCTTTTGGCTCAAACAAGCATTGTTAGTTTGGGACAGGTGGTTGAAAACTCGATTCCTGCGCCTACGAACATTAATCAAAATCAGTGTCCGTGCATAATGCCCGATAACAGCGTCGTTTTTCAGGTGAAGGCGCCCAATGCACAAAAAATTCAAATTGATTTAGGAAAAAAATACGACATGGTTAAAGGTTTGGACGGCGTTTGGACCGTTCGCACCGAACCTGTCGAACCTGGTTTTCACTATTACTTTTTGGTGATCGACGATGTGTCTGTTGCCGATCCGGCCAGTCAATCGTTCTTTGGAACGGGTAAAATGTCGAGCGGTATCGATATTCCAGAAAAAGGTGCCGATTTTTATGCCATCAAAGACGTTCCCCATGGCGCCATCAGTTCAAAATATTACTATTCAAATGTTAGCGAAAGCTGGCGACGGCTGTACGTGTACACACCTTCTGGTTACGATCAGGACAAGAATACAAAATATCCTGTGGTGTACATTCAGCACGGTGGTGGCGAGGACGAAACCGGTTGGGTAACCCAGGGCAAAACCGACCTCATTCTTGACAATTTGATTGCCGAAGGGAAAGCTAAGCCCATGATTGTGGTGATTGCCAATGGTAATGTTCGTGCGGGCGGCGGTGGATACAGCAGCGAAGGTATGGCCGCTTTCAAAAAGGAAATGACGCAAAACATTGTGCCTTTTATCGACAAAAACTTCCGTACCCTTACCGACAAAAAGAACCGTGCCATTTGCGGCTTGTCCATGGGGGGTGGTCAGTCGTTTTATGTAGGGCTCGAAAGCCTTGACGTTTTTGGGTCCGTTGGAATTTTCAGCTCAGGTATCTTTGGCGGCATCCGGAATGCTTCGGGCAGCACCTTCGATGCCGAGAAAGAAATCCCCGGATTGCTGAGCAAATCTTCCGAGTTCAATAAAAAGCTCAATTTGTTTTACATCTCGTGCGGCGAAGGAGATATGAGAATAGAGCATACAAAAAAGGCTGTGGCTGCCATGAGGGACAAAGGGTTGAATGTTGAATTTAACTCCTTCCCTGGAGACCACGAGTGGCAAGTTTGGCGCAAATCGCTAAACGACTTTGCTTCCAGGGTTTTTAAGTAATTTTTTGCACCAGATTTAATTAGATATAACACCGTTGAAACACAGAAGAACAGTTAAAAATATATACTATGAATAAATTACAGACTTATATTGTTGGAATTATTTTGATGGTTCCTTTTTGTTTAAGGGCACAGCAATCAAATGTTAACCTCGATTACAACCCGCAAAAGGATACCGAAGGATTAATTCCTTTCAGTGCCCAGGTGAATTCACCCGAGGTGCACGACGATCATACTGTGACTTTCCGGCTGAAAGCGCCCAATGCACAAAAGGTGGTTCTTCCAACCGGAGCCATTTATACGGCCAACAATTTGGGCAACAAACCCTTGGAATTTACTAAAGGTGCCGATGGCATTTGGACATTGACCATTGGACCACTCAAGCCCGATATGTACGCTTACAATTTAAATGTTGATGGCGTTCAAATTCCCGATCCCAACAATACGTATGCAGCTTTTACGGCTATGCCCCCTTACAGCGAATTGATTGTTCATGGCGATGGACCCGCTTATTACGATGCCCAAAATGTACCCCACGGTAACGTAACACGCCACGTTTATCACTCCGACGTAACCAATGGCGAACGCGAACTGTATGTGTACACACCGCCGGGCTATGATCCAAAGAAGGAATACCCGGTTTTGTACCTGTTGGGCGGAAGTGGCGAACTACCATCCAACTGGGTTTACGACGGCAGGGTGAACTTCATTATGGACAACCTGTTGGCCGAGGGGAAAGCCAAACCAATGATCATTGCGATTCCCAACAACCAGGTAATCCACCGGAATCATCCAAAACATACCGAATTGACCTTCGATATTTTTGAAAAAGAACTCCGTAACCAGGTGATTCCGTTGGTTGATAAATCCTACAGTACAATTAAAACGCCACACGGAAGAGCTATTTCCGGTTTGTCGATGGGGGGTCGTCACAGTATGTTCGTTGGATTCCGTTCACTCGATTTGATAGCAAACTTTGGTATCCTTAGCGCAGGTGATACAAATCCCGAGACTACGATCTCTCAGTTTTTAAACGACCCAAAAGTGAATGAAAAGGTCGATTACCTTTTTGTCGGTCAGGGTTCAGCAGAAGCTACTGGTTTCCTGGGACAGCGTTGTCTGGCGTTACGCGATGCATTGGAAAAACATAAAATAGTACATGAGTACTATGTCGGTGGATACGGAGGTCACGATTGGAATACCTGGAGGCACCTTTTATATTACCGTTTTTTGCCAAATTTGTGGAGAACAAAATAGCCGATACACTAAGTTGCGATGCTATCAATGACAATCATAATTGAATGAAAGCAAACAAATAGTCATTGCAAACTGAGAGAAACAATTCATTGAATTATATTTTTTCGTAATAATTAGATATAACATGAAGCAAATCAATTTTTTATTACTATTAGTAGCTGTTTTTTTGTTGGGCGCTTGTACTAAACTTCAACCCGGGCAAGTAAAGGTTGAAGGCGGTATTATTCAAGGGACTGTAACCGAAGATTTGACAATTTATAAAGGCATCCCATTTGCCGCGCCACCCGTGGGCGATTTACGTTGGAAAGCCCCGCAACCAGTTCAAAAATGGGAAGGCGTTAAACAAACCGTTGATTTTGCGCCGGCGCCCATGCAAGGCGGAAATCCTGCATCGGGCAAAAGTGAAGACTGCCTCTATTTGAATGTGTGGACTCCGGCTAAATCGGCTAAGGAAAAATTGCCTGTGCTGGTATGGATTTATGGAGGTGGTTTCAGCTTTGGTTCTACCAGCGACCCTGTTCACAATGGCGAACACCTGGCTCGCAAAGGGGTTGTCTTGGTTAGTATTGCATATAGGGTAGGGCAGTTGGGCTTTTTAGCTCATCCCGAGCTGAGTGCTGAAAATCCTAGTGGAGTTTCAGGAAACTATGGGTTGCTTGACCAAATTGCAGGTTTGCAGTGGATCAAAAATAATATTGCGGCTTTTGGCGGCGATCCCAATAAGGTGACCATTTTTGGCGAATCGGCCGGAGCAATTTCGGTGAGCATGTTATGCGCCTCGCCCCTTACCAAAGGGCTGATTCATGGTGCCATTTCGCAAAGTGGCGGTTCGTTTGGACCAACACGCCCAACAACCTATCCTGGCGAAAATATGAAAACATTAGAACAGGCAGAACAGGATGGTGTAACATACCTTCAGAGATTAGGTGCGTCTTCAATTTCTGATCTTAGGAATATTGAAGCTGATATGCTACCTCAAGGAATGGGAATGGGAGGTGGCTGGCCTATTGTTGATGGATACGTTATTCCCGATGATCAATATAAGTTATACGAAGCTGGAAAATACAATGATATCCCTGTACTTATTGGATATAACTCTGACGAAGGACTGAGCTTCCCTGCAGGACGCACTCCTGAAGAGTTTGTTGAAAGTGTGCAACGTCGTTTTGGACCTTATGCCGATTCGTTATTGAAAGCCTATCCGCTTACTGATAATGCGGTGAAGCGTCAGGCCCGCAACCTGATGCGTGACGCCGCTTTTGGATGGCACACCTGGAGCTGGGCAAGGCTACAAACAAAAACAGGCCAGTCGAAAGTATTCCTTTATTATTTCGACCAACATGCCCAGCGTGAAGAAGGTTCACCACAAGCAGACCACGGAACTCCGCATGGAGTTGATGTTCCATACGTGTTCAAGAACCTCGACCCGAATAATGCGAACACTACACAATCCGATTTGCAAATTTCGGAGATCATGGCTACCTATTGGACTAATTTTGCAAAAAATGGAAATCCCAATGGGGAAGGTGTTACCCAATGGCCTGCCTTTACTAACGAAAATCCGCAAGCCATGTACCTAGGCCCTGATGCCCGGGTAGGTTCGGTACCCGACGAAAGTTCGCTGAACGTGTTAGATGCTTATTTCGCATGGAGAAGAAGTGCCGAAGGTGCAGAATGGGCTAAATAATAATAATCAAACAATCAAACTATAAAATTATGAAATCGATTAAAATATCGTTTTTTGCGGCCCTAATGTTATTGGGGACGATAGCTTTCTCTCAAGACCCGAATTTTCATATCTACCTATGCTTCGGGCAATCGAACATGGAAGGAAACGCTCGTATTGAGGCTCAGGATACTGTTGGTGTTGATGCACGGTTCAAGGTCATGTCAACAATTGATTGTTCCAGCTTAGGACGATCAAAAGGGGCATGGTATACTGCAGTTCCTCCCTTATGTCGTTGTCGTACCGGACTTACTCCATCTGACTATTTTGGTCGTTTTTTGTTAGCTAATCTTCCGGAAAATGTCAAGGTAGGCATTATAAATGTTTCAATTGGAGGCTGCAAAATTGAGTTATTCGACAAGGAAAATTATCAAACCTATATGGAAACAGCTCCTGGCTGGATGAGAGGAATGGTAAACGAATATGAAGGTAATCCTTATGGGCGACTTGTAGAAATGGCCAAACTGGCTCAAAAAGATGGAGTCATCAAAGGGATATTATTGCATCAGGGCGAGTCAAACCCCAATGATACTCTTTGGACACAGAAGGTGAAAGGCGTTTACGACAATCTGATGGCTGACCTGAATCTCGATCCCAAGAAAACACCGTTGTTGGCAGGAGAAATGCTCAGTGCCGAATATCAGGGGAAATGTTTTGCCTTTAACACATTTATTGCTCAATTGCCAACTGTAATCCCTAATGCCCATGTGGTTTCTTCGGAAGGTTGTCCGGGTGCTCCTGATGGTTTGCACTTTAACGCTGAGGGATATCGTAAGTTGGGCAAACGATACGGTGAAAAGATGCTGGAGGTTAATTACGCCAAGGGTAAAAAATAAAATTTTGTTTGTTGTTAATCCTGATGCTGGGTTAATGAGATTGGGAGCAACAACTTATTTACAAGTCTAATTACGAAGAAAAGATATTTTTAACATAACTCATAATGTTCATGGTCCTGTTAATGAACTTATTTTTTATCTAAGATTTTTTTAATTAAAAATCCGAGTAATCCACCTAGAATTGTTGTCATTAAAACTATTGGTATTAATGAAGCCGGCTCTTTCCATCCTATCAAAATTGCAGTAGGCAATAAAACCAAAAAAGCTGTCAAGATACCTTTAATAACCGGATTGATTTTTAAGTCAATTGTCGCAATTAGAAAACCGACTATTATCCACATGGCAAATGCAGAGATATTGGCGTCCCAAGTCAGATTTTGAAAAATCATTGGAATTACATCAATAATCCCAGCAACAATACCTAATAATATTCCAATTTTAATTTTTTTCATATCGTATCGAATTCGTAACTGTTATCTAACGTTTGTCGGTATTGAGCGCAGGGGTCTTTAGCCTTTCTCACTATCAACCTATATAAAAACTTAGCGTAGAACATGATGCTAAAATGCCCACTAGAACAATCGGCTTGATTATTTCCAGAACGTAAGTCGGTTGCAGTTGTTATTAATTTGTAATGTTGCTATATTAGGGTTTATCATTAATGCTTGAAGATCTGTTTTACTTAACAACTGAAAATCTGTAATATGAGATCGTTCTCAATTTATTCATGATTTGTTGGTCAGCTGAAGTCATCGTTGTTTGGTACAATTTGTTATTATGAATTGTGTCGTAAATGGCTTGATTTGGCCAATATCCTTCAACCATAAATCTCAAATTTTTAATTGAATCGCCCTGTATTACCCACAATTTGTACCCTGCATCAGGATAGCCGATTGAATCAATTTTTTCATTAATTCTGTCAAAAATGGAAAGTAATTCGGATGAACTAATACCAATTGAGTCTTCAAGAAAACTAACACTTTTTAATGTGTTTTCGACTCTATTAATTTCTTCAGTTTCTTTTGTTTTTTGTGTGCAACTGGCGATGAATACAATTAGAATCACACCGCAAAAGAGAATATTTCTTTTCATAACAGGAAAGTATTAATTGTTTAATCTAATTTACGCATTTAAATGATTAATATCAAATAGATTAAAGCCTTTCCGATTAGATGAGTTTAATTATCCTTAGTCAACGATTACTGCTAATTGTGTTGGCATGAAAAGTGGCCTATTGCAGGCGATTTTTTTCAATTTTTCAGAAAACAGGAGCGGTCTGCAGCTTTCGAAAACCTTACTTTCCTGGTGCTTTTTGTACCGGTTGTGTGTGGTTAGTGCTTAATTTTTAAAATCAATCAACTGATGATTTTTCCTTATGCTTGCCTAATGACCTTGTTTTCCAAAAGAAAATAACCAAGTGTCTGCGTTTTTAGTTTTAACGACGATTATTTTTGGGCTAATAGTATTTGTCAATTCCGCCAAATCCGGGTATACGTTTATTTTCTCGTGTCTTTTGAATAAAGGTTGTCAGTCGTTTTTTAAATTCTTCTGGCCTTTTTCTTGCACTGTCAATATAGGCGATTCGTATTCGTTTATATGACTCTGAAAATGAATCGAAATTATTCCAAGCTGTTTTATCTCTTTCAATTTCCTCTAAAATGTCTTTTGGAAAGATAAACTCTTGAGAAATAATCACTTGAACTGTTTCAATACATGTAGGGTGAATTAAATTGTTTTCGGCCAGCCATTTCAGTCGTTCAATATTAGGTTGCGAATATTTGCTGTTGGCTTTTCTTGGCGTAAATCGCTGAATGGTGTGGTCTTTATCAAGGGTTTTATTTGTGCTGTCTATCCAACCGAAACAAAGGGCTTCTTCTACGGCATCGTTGTATGGAATACGTTGTTCTCCAGTTGATTTTTTAGCATAAACCAGCCAAGCTTCTTTCTCTTTATTGAAATTCTGTTGAAGCCAACTTCTCCATTCTGTTCTTTTTTTTATATGAAGAATACTTTCATTTTTCATAGTTTGTGTTGTCATGTTGTGCGTCAGTTCTGTTCTTATCATGTAATCTTTTTAGCTATAGTAAAATGATAAGGAGATTAAGATTTATGTAACTCTCTGTTTCAATGATCTGAGAACCATGTTGCTAATTTGGGTTTCTAATACTCTTATTTTGTAAAATATCATGTATGGTGCTATTTCAGTCTGATTAGTAAAGACGCCTAAAGATTTCTTATTGTAAAATTAATCAATTCAGAAATCAATTAATATCTTTGCCTCATTGAAATATCTTTATAGAAAATATCATTCATTAAATTCTTACTCGAAACCACCCCGGTTTTGACAGGTATTTAATTGCCTTTAGTGGCTGCCTGTCGTTCATCTTATTTTATTTAATTACAGTTATTTATTCTATAAAGAAAGAATCATGGAAAAAAATAATAAAATCGCAGTAATCGGTGGAACCGGTAAAGCAGGAAAATTTTTAGTAAAAGAATTAGTTAATCAGGGGTTTAGTATAAAAATTCTATTGCGAAATTCAGATAAGTTAAAGATAAGTAGTCCTTTAATAGAAAAAGTTATCGGTGATGTTGCTGATTTTGATACGGTTTATTCTCTTATTCAGGGATGCAATGCCGTTATTAGTACACTTGGACAGACCCAAGGTGAAATCCCTATTCATAGTCTGTCTGCCCTGAATATTGTAAAAGCGATGAATTCTCTGGATATCAGCAGGTACATTGTAATCACCGGGTTGACCATTGATACACCTTTTGATAAAAAGGGTCTGAGGACAACATTGCTTTCCAAAATCATGAAACTTAGTTATCCTGCAATCATTGCTGACAAGCAAAAAGAGTATTCCTTAATCTCAGAAAGCACTTTAAACTGGACAATTGTCAGGTTACCGCTTATTGAAGAAACGGATGAAAAAAGAACAATTAAATCAAGTCTCAGTGATTGTCACGGGAAGAAAATAGGCACAACAGATCTGGCATGCTTCCTAATCGACCAGCTATCAGATGAAACGTTTATTAAAAAATCTCCTTTTATCGCGAATTAAATAATCAGACGGCGGGTCTTATGGCTTGCCGTTTTTTTTAGCGCCAACGTGGATTGAATGGTGTAGTGGGGGAGTAAATAGATTTTTTTTACGAGTTGTATTGGTTTTAAATCCTCAGAATTTAAATCTACAGCGCCTAACCCCTATGTACTAAACCAAGCGTTGTGTGATCGTGCATTATTTTTCTTTAATTTTTTTATCAAGCCAATTAATCATAGTATCAAGGCTCAGCTTAATATTCCCTGTCGAACAATGATTACTTGCGTGATCTTTTTTCGTAAATACAATATCAGTCACCGATTTTGCATTTTTCAATGATTTTATCAACGGTGCATGTAGCCTAAATGGTATAAAATGGTCATCTCTGCCAGTAATCACCATAACGTCTTGTTTAATTTTATCGGCATGTAAATTCTCACTATTCATCTGCCATGCATATTCAAATGCATCCATCGGGACATCAATTTTGGTAATGTACATGATGTTGCTATTTCTCCATGCTTCCATTCCTCCTTTTTCAATTCCTTTCAACGCAACTTTATTTGACCCCTCCCTCATATATTTTTTAAAGAAATCCATCGTCCAACGAGCCATTGCAGGGGCTATTTTATAATAATCGTATGCACCGCCTGTAGAAATTACCCATTTAATTCGTGGTTCAAATGCAGCAGCCCTCAAACACAACCAACCGCCAAGAGATATACCTACTAAAGCAGCTTCAGAGATTCTGTAATAGTCTAAAATTACCTTAACCGGTTTTTCCCATTCAAAGTTGAATGGAACGTTATACTTCTTAATTGTTTTTCCTTGTCCCGGGCCATCGAATGCTATTACCTCATATCCATTTATTGTGAAATACAAGGCTATAGAATAAAATTCTTCAATAAATGAATCAAAACCAATGTGAAGAAGTACTGTTCCTTTTTTAATTCCGGTCTTGTTTGGTATTTTCAAAATATGAAGGAACGATTCGTCGTATGGAACTTTATCAACCAGCACACCATCTAACGGCATGTTTGAATAAAACAAATCGATGAACTTATCATAAAGTGCTTCCTTATTTTCTTGTCCATAAAGCGTGTAAAATTCAGCAGCACGATAATAAAATGCGGCTTCTATGTTTTTCTTTTTATCCTGCTTTCTACCTGCCAGCTCAAGCATTACGGGTTTCCAGTCATCGAATTTTCGGATTCTTTCTCCTGCATTTTTCAAGTCATCATATGCCAGATACCCTAAAGAGTGCCATCGGTTAAGCTGATAATTAAATAATTGTTTATTATGAAAGCGGTGGTAACCGACTGGAAATGTGAGGATATTTTGATTTTCCATAAATTTTATGTTTTAATCAGGTTGTAAATATTTTTATACATCTTGTCTATTTCTGCAATAATTTCAATAGCGTTTGAAGAATAAGTTGATCTTATTCCAATTCCATTTTCTGCATTTACATACAATTTGGCAATTTCATCAACATCGATATCTTTACGTATTTCACCATTTCTGATGCTGCATTTGATCACTGATTTCCATTGCTCAAGTTCTTGTTTCTGAAGTTCAAGTGCTTCATTTTTAAACCCCGGGCAATATTTCATGGCTTGAAATGCAAAAAGGTAAAAATTCAAAATGCTAATTTTACGGTCTAAAAGAGCATCCTGTTTTTCCAAATCTTGTTTATACTCCTCAATGTTTTGTTTAATCATTTTATTCAGGGATATGTCCAAATCAGCTTTTATGTGTTTTTCTTTTCCCAAAGCCAGATAACATTCTAAAACAACATTTACAAATAAGTCTTCTTTACCTTTAAAATAATGATAAAGCGAAGCCCTGCCCATTCCAATTTCCTTTTGCAAGTCAGATATTGAGACACTGTCAAACCCTTTTTCTAAAAAGATTCCAAAAGCTTTCCAAAGAATTTTTTGTCTTGTATTATTCATATTTATCAAACGAACGTTCGTTCGATAAAAGTAACATTTTTTTTAATTCACCAATGTATTTTTGATTATTTTATTGGATTTCTCTTTTTTACATAACGCAAGATGTGTGAAAGTAAATGAAGTCTGTTTTGCAGGTTGCATTAGCAACACCTAACTTTTTTGTTGCCCCACAAAAGTGCCTAAATGGCTAAACAGAATTGGAAGCCAGTGGAGCAAGCCGGCAAATGACATAGTTATTTTGTTACGGACATTTTTAATTAACGATGTTGTTTGTTGCTGCCTGGTGCCATTTTTGTGCTTTTAATCAGGATGTAAATAATGGTTAATCAATGCCAATAATCTTACTCCTGCGCTCTAATAATGCTACATCCCGCCATTTATCATCCATTTTTCCTATCCGCTCCTTAATTCCAATTGTTCTAAAACCGTGCTTATGATGTAACCTTAAACTGCCAGTGTTTTCAGGGAAAATCCCTGCTTGTAAGGTCCAAATCCCTTGCGCCTCAGATTCCTTTATCAATGAATCCATTAGTTTATCACCAATGCCTTTACCTCTATATTCATAATCAATGTAAACACTAACTTCAGCAACTCCGGAGTAGACACATCTGCTCGAAACGTTCGACAAGGCAGCCCAACCAACTATTCTTTTATTAATCTTTGCAACTAAACGACAATCTTTTCGGTGGGCATTATTCCATGAGTCCCAGTCTGGTGCTTGCTTTTCAAACGTCGCATTCTTAGTGGCAATCCCTGATTCATAAATCCGTGCAACATTAATCCACGAATCTTCAGTCATTTCTTCAATTACAATATCTTCCATTAAATTAAAATTATATACTATGCACGACTCACACTTGCCAATAACGCTAAAATGTATGAGTCGTGGCAAATTGCGTGCTAACTTTCTGTCAAACCACTGGCAGTTCGAGCGGGCTGCAAACCTTTAAATTCAACACATTGCTTGCCATTACTTATCCAAAATGCTTTGTATTCGGCTTTATCATTTAATCCATTCTTCATTTTTTAAAAATTGAAACTATCCGTTGGTTTCATACCCGGGTTTTAGTTTAAATTGCCTGAAAATTTTAGTAGCAAATTCATTCGGAGCAATTCCATTTGAGATGAGTCCCTACTGTTACTATTTATTTTAATATAAATGGCCTAATTATTCCTTCTATAAAATCAATTCGATCAAACACTGTTGGCTTAAAATAAGAAGTTACAGCAATCGCCAGATTATTTTCCGGATCGATATAAATAACATTTCCACTATTACCAATTGCGGCGTAGATGTTTTTTTCTTCATTAATTATCCACCAGAGATAACCATACATCATATTCATGAATTTATTTCCTGTTGTACATGTTGGCTTTGTAATCTCTTCAATCCACTCAGAAGGCACAATTTGATTTCCATTAAAATTACCCTTGTCTAAACAAAGCTGTCCTATTTTAGCCATATCTTCGGCTGAAAAACACAAACCATAGCCAGCAGTTCCAACACCTTGCGGATCACAAAACCAAACATTTTCCTTCGGTTTTTTATTCATTGTGAAGTCCTTATGCTCTTCGACTGTTTTAGCCAGGTAATTAATGTGTCCTTGTACACCTATAGGTTCAAATAAATACTTATTAGCAAAATCGGCAGGAGTCATATTACTTACTTTATTTATTAAGCCTGTTAATATGTGCAAACAAACCGTTTGATAGTTGAATTCGTTTGTGATACCTTTTCTTCCGCCCAAAAAATCTAACGATGATAAAGTCCAATCATTACTGGAACATACTTTTGTCCATGGGTCTCCTTTGCATTTATAGGGAGCTTTCATGGTAAGTAAATGTTTAATGGTTACATCGTATATGGTTTTCTCTCCCCGTTTAACGTTGTAGCCGGGAAAATAATCCAGCACTCTTTCGTCAATACTTTTTATTAAGCCTTGGTCTAATGCTATTCCAATTAATAATGATACAATGCTTTTGGTTGCCGACATAATGTGAGTGCAATCACTTTTTTTGTAATTATTCCACTCGTCAGAATATATTTCTTTACCGTCTTTATAAATAACTACTTGACAGATGTTTGGTTGTTCTTTTTCAATTAAGCTATGTAGTTTTTCTTTATCCATGTTATTCCTTTTTTTGAATTTATGCACGGTCTTTATTATCTGACACAAAGTAAGCTAATGAAAAAGATTAAAAATACAAATAAACTTTACATAAGAGAAAAATGGTACGTGTTTTTTCCAAAGGGTACCCTTTTGCTTGTTTGAAGGAATACCATCCATCCGGTAAAGATTCAATGAGGGGGAGGAGTTAGGTTGGAAAAGGTTGCCGTTCTGTCACCATCCAGACAAGATTATTTCCGATCATACGAATTGCTATCCGTATTGAATGCCTGACGGCATCTTCCTTATTAAGCGTGGCGCAGGAAACAATGGTTTGTGATGAATTGAAAGGCTTACCTTGTCGCAAAAAGAAGATAAGCAGATTTTTGGCAAACACCCAAACAGGATTATGTATATCTTCGCCCGGTAGCGAATGGAAATATTCAAGCTCGCATCCATTCATCCACGGGTATAAAATCCATCAATATTAGGATAGAAAATAGCCGTTTCCTGATATGAATATGCCGCTTAACTCGTTTCCATTTCAAACAAAGATGGCAGATTAAACTAAAATTAAAATCAGTCGTCTGATACCAAGAAAAAACCAGAAATTATTTAAAATTATATGCGATGAGAAAAATAGTTGTAATCATTATCTTTTTGGCTTCATTTTTTGCGCTTCAGGCACAACCAAGTAAATCAGCCGACGTTACCCGTAAGTTGAAAAATCCGCCAACGCTCAGTACCGGTTACGGTAAAGACCTTGGAGATCTTAAAAGTGGGACTTATACCATGGAAAGTGCAGGGCTTACCCGCCAATACACCATTGAAATTCCCCAAGACTACGACAAGAACAAACCTTACCGTTTGATTTTTGCAATGCACATGATGGGGGGGAGTATGAAAACAATGGTTGACAACAACTATTATGGGCTTAAAACGTATGCCGAAAGAGATAATATCCCTGTTATTTTTGTTGCGCCTCAGGGATACACCGACCGTTCTCCCTGGCGTGGAGCTGATGACAAAGACCACATCTTCTTTGCCGATATGCTTAAACTGTTTAAAGAGAAATTGAGTATCGACACCTCCCGCGTATTTTGCTGCGGCTTTAGCTTTGGCGCGATGGTTACCTACTCGTTGTCATTGGAGTTTCAGAAAGATCTTCGTGCGGTAGCTTGTTATGCACCGGCCAACTGGAACATTTATCTCCCAGAGAACAAACACGAACCGCTTGCTTTCTTTAGCACAACAGGTACAGAAGACGGACTTTGCAAGTATGTTAACTCCGATGAACGCAAGCAGGGGGGTAAGTATTGCGTATTGACGCACATCGAAGATAACGGATTAAAACAATTGCCAGAAATACCATTAGCCACAACGCCAACTCATGTTACGACAGAATTTAAAGGACTTCCAGAAGAATATCCTGTCATGTTTGGTTCATTCGTTGGTGGTCATACCGACAACGTGAAAGATCCCGGATCGGATGTCAACTGGATAGCAAAAGAAACATGGGATTTCTTTATGCGTTTTTGATGCCGCATCACGGTAATTTGCCATAACTCATCATAATCCCTTGCAGAGTAGTAATAACAATCATAAAGAGAGCACATACCTCCAAGGGTCAATAAATGCAACCCGCAGCATCTACGCAATACAATCGCACAGGTGCGGCGGGTCATGTATAATCCCGGCTCACAAAGTCCATCAGAGCTGTAAGAAAAAAACAAGCAAGGAATAGCCAAAGCGGCTCCTTGCTTGTTTAAGTTTCATTCAATTCAATTATTCTTACTTAAATAACTGCGGCAAAGTGGTTGCCAGAAAGAGTTTACAGTTCATCCAGGTATGCCCACCTGGTACGTACATGGTCTCCAGGTTGAGGCCTTTCTCCTTGAACAATTTTACAGCACTGTTAACGATTTCAATGTACTGATCGCTTTCGCCAACATAGATACTGAGCTTTTTAAGCTGGCTATTATAAGCCGCTACATCGGGGTTCCAGTTGCCAAAGTTTGCCCTGAACTCGGGGGTTTGTACATAGGGTGCATAAGCACATACATAGGCAAACTTATCAAGGTTCATTAGGCCAATATTGAGCGTTGCTCCGCCACCCACCGAAAAGCCGGTTATAGCACGGTTGTTCCTGTCAGTCAGAACTGGATAATTCGATTCAACATAGGGTATAATCTTGTTGATCATGTCGGTTCCGAATGCGCTTTGCATCATAAGCCCGGTATTGGCATACGGCATTACAATGATCATCGGTTTCATTTTCCCTTCAGCAATCAGGTTATCGGCAATCAGATTGGCTTTCCCAACTTTAGTCCAGGTTTCTTCGGTATCCGATCCGCCATGAATAAGATAGAGCACCGGATACTTGGTTTTACCGTTGGCATCGAATCCCGGTGGGGTGTATATTAACAACGTTCCGGTTCTGTCCTGTGCAGTTTGGTAACTACAATAAGTTATTTTGCCATGAGGAACATTTTGAAGCGAATGTACCAGCGGTTTGTCGCCTTTAATATCGACCAAACTGTGTTTAAAGCCTTCGTTTGCGAACAGATACGTGTTGTTGGGATCGTTCACTTCAATGCCGTCAACCAGGAAACTATAAGGATAAATATCGGGCTTTACAGGTGGAATGGTTATCGACCATACCCCAGTGGAAGAATCTTTCGCCATTTCAACTGGCTTTGGGAGTATCTCGGTATCGAGAGAAACGCTTTTGGCGTTACGGGCAGAAAACCGGAAAGTAACGCTATTGTCGGGATGTACTTCAGGCGATATAACGGAAGGTCTCTGGGCGATAAGGAAAGTGCCGCAAGAAACCAATATGAATAATGTTAGTAGTATGTTCTTCATTTCTTTACAGATAAGATTCGATTGTTATTTGAAAAGTAAAGGTGCCGTATTGGCTAGATAGGCTTTGGTATTCATCCAGGTATGGCCACCTGATGTTATAAGCGACTTATAGTTGATGTCCTTTGCCTTTAAATAGTTGATGAATTCGGTTGTAGGATTGTAAAGGCGGTCCTCGGTGCCTACACTAACCCACAATAGTTTGAGCTTCTGGTTTGTTTCTTTCGGGTTTCCAACTACCTTTTTGAAATCACGTTCCAGCTCGGTAGTTGACAGGTATGCACTGTAACAGCATATCCAGGCAAACTTGTCCATATTTCCGAATCCAGTCCTAAGGGTTTGGCCTCCTCCGCGCGAAAAGCCCCCTATGGCACGGTTTTCACTGTTGGCAATAACCCTGTAATTCTTTTCAATATAAGGAATAAGATTGTCCACCAGGTCTCGTTCAAAGGTCTTTGATCGCGCAATGGCCTCAGCACTTTCCCTGTCGGCTGGGTCGGCAGGTTTAAGCCCTCCCTTTTGTTCTGCAATTCTAGCTTCGATATTACCATAAGGCATCACAATAATCATAGGCTTAGCTTTCCCTTCGGCAATAAGGTTATCGAGGATTAGGTTAGCCTTGCCTACTTTAAACCATGTTTCTTCGGTATCAGTAGTTCCGCTAACGAGGTAAAATACCGGGTACTTCACACCAGGGTTCTTGTTGTATCCCGGTGGGGTATAAACAAGCACGGTACCCGTTGTCCCTTCAGCCGATGGGTAGTACTCATACGTAACAGTTCCGTGAGGTACATCCCTTATTGAATGGATCAGCGAAGAATCGCCACGCACATCGAGCAGGCTGCCTTTGAACCGTTCATTTGGGAAATAGTACATATTACCCGCATCCATAACCTGAATACCATCAACAATAAAAGAATAGGGATAAATGTCGGGTTTCACAGGCCCTACGGTAACACTCCACGAGCCTCTTTCGCCTTTAACCATTTGTACAGGCCCTTTTTCCGATTGTACACTTAGTTTAACATCCTGTGCATTTGGCGCGTTAATGCGGAAAGTCACCGTTTTATCGGGATTGATCTGCGGAGATCTTCCAAAGCCTCCGGGCTGACCCACTGCCCATCCCGAGAAACAAAGGAATGCCCCGGCAATAAGTGAACGAAAAATTGTGTTTTTAGTCATAAGATTAAATTGTTTATTTTAAGCATCGTATGGAACTTGCATGTATTAAATCATTTCTAGTATATAGGTATTTTACATACTCGTTTCATATTGATCTATTTTTTGTAGTTGCTAATTTATTGATTTTATTAAATTTTTTTTAGTTACAGGGATCATTTTATTTCCTGACATGCCTGTTATCCTTCTGAGCGGAATCAACAATCAGCGAAGGTAAATCAGCACTAGCGGGCAATGTTTTGCAAAGCTACCCAAAGGTAGCCGGTTTCGGGGTAAAGCTCTGTCAACCAAGCAGAAACTTTGATAGAAGCACAAAACTTGGTTTAACCACTGAACCGTCACTTTTAGGTAGGTGTTATTATGTTATGGGCTGGTGTTTTTCCTTATCTGGCGAATGCTTGAATTTCATCTATTCGTCCTTCTTTAAATGCTTGCAGTACAATTTCGTAATCTAACCGTCTATTGAAAAACAGTGAAGAATAATTGCGTTGTATAAGAGTTCCGTTAAATAAATAGTATTCTAAGCGCTTAATGCCATTCTGATTTTCTACATGACTTAGTGCATAGTCAACAAATCTCGTCATAGCTAAAGAAGAGTCTTTCGATAAATGATTCATTATGTAGTCCACATCTGATTCACTTCCGTGTTCGGCTTTTTCAATCAATTCACCAAGCTTCCCTGTAAACTTATAATTTGTCATTGTGTTCTTATCATTTTTCACACTTGCCCCTAACGTTCCGCCAATATGATTAGGGGCAGGGTGCGTGAAACTTTAGCTTTGCTGAACTCCCTCTGGTCGTTTGTCTGTCGAACCCCATCGCTCCCGATAATTATCGGGATTGCGGGCTATGCGGCTTGTTGTCAGCACTAAAACGGCAATTGACATATAGTTTTTATTGGGCATTATTCATTGGTATAAATCCTTCTTCCTCCAGTTTTTTAATTACACTTCTAATCAAAAAATTGTTTGTGAAGTTTATATGGTATTTTCTGACATTATCCTTTTCACTAGCTATCATCTTTTTTTCTTTCAAAACCCTGATGTATCTTGAAATAGATGTCATATGATTCTCCTTTAAAACCGCTTGAATATCGGAATTTTGCACAACTTGTTTTTCAACTGTTACTTTAAGAATCTTATATTCTCTATTATCAATATATTTCATTGTTTTTGAGTAATCTAAAGCAGGAATAAGAATTGAGCTCTTCAAATAATCATAGTCAAGCAACATATCAATTTTATCAATTTCAGCTTTTAAACCTTCTAAAACATAAGTACACCAGTCAATTAATCCTTCATCACTACCAGTATCTGCACCAGAAAGAAATTTATAGTATTGGTCTCTATCATTACAGAAAATTGCTGTTGGATTTAAAATTCTACCAACATGAACATTAAATCCAGCTTTAACAAGTAAGGCATAAGTAAATAATCTGCCCACTCGACCATTACCATTTCCAAATGGGTGAATCCACATAAAGCGATGGTGAGCTATTGCCATTTTTAACAAATCGTATTTGGGGGAAGATTCCTCATTGACAAAATCAAAGAGTTCTTGCATATAGCTATCGACTTGCTGTTGAGTTTCAGGTGGCTTATGTGATGCCCCTTTTATTTCCACAGCATGATTTCGATAGGTGCCTGGATTTGAATCACCTTCACCTTTTGGTGGAGGTGTCAGTCCATCAACTATCATTTGATGAAGATTACTAATAAAAAATCTACCAATTGGAATTTGTTCAGACTCTTGTTCAATATAATTTATACTTTTCTCAATATTTCGAATTTCTTGTATTTGTTCATTAACATATTCCCTTTCTTCAAGTTTCGTTTCAATAAATTCTGAGATTGTAGTATTGTTTCCTTCAATTCTTGCAGAACCAATACTCTCAAGTGTCTGAAAAATACTCTTAAGTTGAAAAAAAACATGCGGATGAGTAGTTCCACCAAGTCTCTTTTTTCTTAGATGGTCTAACTCAATTACCAGGTCGGTTAATCTTGAGTCAAAAGTCGGTTGGACTAGTCGTATATCTGAATGCTTAAATTTAGCCATAATCAATAAAAGTTATTTACTAAGTATTTACTGAGTAATTAGCACAAATATACACAAAATGCAATAATTCAAATGGATAAGAAATCAAATATTTTGGTTTTAATTAGCAATTGTACTCCAAAAGAATTAGCAAGAAGAAAACCTATAAACTGTCAAATGCTGTGTCTTTTTGCCTTCCGACTAACGTCAGATCTAAATAGCTAAATATTAGGTTATCGCAAATCCGAGCTGATCGGGTTGCAGTTCAAATTTAGCGATTTGCTTTTTGATCCTTTTAACCAATCCAAGTTTTCTTTTTTCATCGAGGAATAAATATTGGGTTGGTGATTCATATGGCATTTCTTTAACCAACATATTCCAGATGATTACGGCAAGTTTTCTTGCGGTTGCATTAATCGCTGTTGTCCTCCCTTTTTTATAGCAGATTCTTTTAAAGAAGTCGGACAGGTGTCCTTCTTTTAAATTACCAATGGCATTTGCTGCATTTCGTAATGCTATTTTTAACCTACTACTTCCTTTTGGAATATGATGGTTCAATACCTTGCCCCCACTTATTTTGTTATTGGGAGCAAGGCGTAACCATGCTGTAAATTGTTTGGATGTTTCAAATTTTTTTATTCCCTCTAATCCAATCTCACTGATTATAGACATAATAGTAGCATCATTGACACCTTCGATGGCCATTAGGTCAATCCCCTCAAAATATTGATAGGCCATCTGGTTCATATCGGTTCCCCGAAGCGTATTTTTGTTTTTTCTTTTATGTGTTTTTTGGGTTGCCACATGCTGTTTTTTATTGTCATCTTTATCAATGATGTCGGTGAGCAATTCTTTAATTTGTGCATCGACTTCATTAAGTTGCTGTTGCAGGTGCAAATAAGTTCCCCATTCGTGTTTTAGGGCAAACACATAATCAGCCCGTCCGTTGAATTGAAGGGCTTTGGCTATTTCTTCTTCTGATTTGCGGCAATTATAGTGTCGGTTTTCTGCCAGCTTTTTACCGGACCTTTCTCCTGCGATGAATGCACTTATGATCTTGGTGCCCGTTTCACCAACGATATCCTTTACCACAACGTCTAACCGCAGATTCATTAATCGTAAATATTTCTGCATTTTAAGGACTGTCCTTGCTGATTGTTGTAGAATATTCTGACGATGCCTGCTGTAGGTCCTGATTATGTCGGTTGTACTATCGGGCAAAAAGCTACTCGAAAGCAATCCTAAACAATGTAATTTCTGAATCCATTGACAATCTTTGATATCGGTCTTCTTGCCTTTGATGTTTTTGGTTTGCCTGCCATTGACCAAAATCACGTCAAAGCCATGGGCGACTAACGATGAAAACAAGTTTTGCCAGTAAGTTCCAGTACTTTCCATGGCAATACTGGTCACTTTGTGTTTGGTTAACCATTGGCATAAAGCCTCATGATCTTCACTATAAACGCCGAATTCTTTTACATCTTCGGCATTTTGTCCTACAGCCACCCAATGGCTGCGACTGCCTATGTCAATTCCTGCAGCATTGGGATTGACCACTTCTAATGTCATGTTTTCACTACTCATTACATCAAGTGTTTTTAGAAATTTATATAAAAAACTCCATGGAATGTAATTTCTAATTTTGACAGTATTCCGATCGGGATTCCGTCATATGACGGATCACCATTAAACTCTAACCCAAGTCATAAAAGAATATGACTTTTTACATTCTAACTTTGATTGCGCTCGGGCTTTTAAAGCACCATTGCTAAAACCGGCCTTGTCCAGGAGTCTATCCCTGTAAAGATAATATCGTTAGCAGTAAAACTCAACTGTTTTTAAACCAGTAGGATGATTGCTGCTAACGGTTTTGAGGTATGAAACGTTTGGGTGAGCGGGCTGCGTTCGCATCCACCGTTGCAAAAAGTTGATGCGGGGCTACAAGCCTTGAATAACCTACTATTCCGGCAATTTTTTATACCGCGTGTGTGCGCCCTGCAAGAGCAGCGCGCACCTGTTGTAAGCTGTTG
>JAAYAG010000076.1 GCA_012719495.1 Bacteroidales bacterium | reverse complement strand
TTTTTATTCGTATTTTCGCTCATACTGTATAAATTGCTAGTTTACACAGTAAAGATACAGGTTGGTCGGCTTCGGTTGGCCAACCTTTTATCCTAAAAACTTTTGTCGGTTACTAATGAAAAAAAATAAAAAATAATATTTTATTAAAAAAAGAGAATGTAACCTTTTCTAAATTAATAAAACTCCATATCTTCGGTTCGCATTTTACCAATTAACTAATTTTACATGCAATGCATGTACCCTAATTATAACCAATAAATTTTATATGAAAACAATTCTACTTTTATTTTTCGCCTTGGCAATAGTTGCAGGGGCAAGCGCTCAAAAGCCTGAGGCTGTTGCCATTAAATCAAGTGGCATGGAGCTGAAGATTGATGGCGTTCTTGATGAAGCTATCTGGGCTTCCGCTGAGAAATATCAAATTGACTCAGTTTTTAACGGTGAAGAAATCGCAGGTGGAGCCGCCGACTGTTCCGGTTATTTTCAAGTAGCATGGAGCAACAGTGGCATCTACGTTGCA
This sequence comes from Bacteroidales bacterium, assembly GCA_012719495.1. Taxonomy (GTDB): domain Bacteria; phylum Bacteroidota; class Bacteroidia; order Bacteroidales; family Prolixibacteraceae; genus CAYMTR01. Next base: position 9,073 of record JAAYAG010000076.1, on the reverse strand, counting down.
GTTACTGTAACCGATGACAGTACAAATGTTACAGGCCCTCAGGGACAAAATTGGGCTTGGGATATGGTTGAGATTTATCTTGACATGAATGCTGGCAATCTTGCAGATACCCTTGGACCACAAGGCGGCAAGGGCCATTACCAAATTGCCGGTTTAGCCAAAGATGGTGCTGTTAAATGGGGTGCCAACTCAAAATTCGCCTATAAAACCGACGGCTCAAATTATGTGAAAGAAACATTTGTAAGATGGTCAGATCTAAAAGATGCAACCGGAAATATTGTTTCTGCATCCGATTCACTTGAATTAGGATTTGACATTCACATTGTTGATAACGACAGGGACTCTGTTGCTTCGGATCGCCAATTCCGCGATCGTTTAGTATGGTCGAACAAAGGCGACGTCAACGAAAACTATAGCAATATGAACGATGCCGGGATTTTAAAATTCAACGTAGATTCAGCTGTAGTTAATCCATATGTAACTGTTTCTTCAAAAGTAAAAGGTATGCCATTGACTGTTGATGGAGTACTCGACGAAGCCGTATGGAAGAATGCAGAAAAATATCAGATAGAAACACCTTTCAACGGTGAAGAAATTGCAGGAGGTGCAGCCGACTGTTCTGGTTATTTCCAAACATTGTGGAATTATCAAGGGATCTATATTGCAGTAACAGTAACCGATGACAGCACAAATGTCACTGGTCCTCAAGGACAAAACTGGGCTTGGGATATGGTTGAAATTTACCTCGACATGAATGCTGGCAATCTTAAAGATAGCTTAGGACCACAAGGTGGCAAAGGACATTACCAAATTGCCGGTTTAGCTAAGGATGGTGCTGCTAAATTTGGCACTAACTCAAGCTACGCATACAAAACAACTGGTTCAAATTATGTGAAAGAAGCTTTCATCAAATGGTCTGATTTAAAAGACGCTAATGGCAACGTAATTGCTCCAGCCGATTCAGTTGAGATTGGCTTCGACATGTATATTGTTGATAACGACAGGGACTCTGTTGCTTCTGCTCGTCAATTCCGCGATCGTTTAGTATGGTCAAACAACGGTGAAATCGGCGAAGCGTATGGCAACATGAACGATGCCGGTATCTTGAAATTCGATGTGACTACAGCTGCATCAGTGAATCCGGCAGTGGCTACAATTTCAAAAGTAACCGGAGATACAATTGTTGCGAATGGCATACTCGACGAAAGTGTTTGGGCTGACGCTGCAAAGATCAACATTGAACAAGTGTACAAAGGCGAAAAAATTACCGGAGGCGCTAAAGACTGTTCAGGATATTTCCAAACTGTTTGGAACGAAAATGGTATTTACATTGCAGTAACTGTTACCGACGACAGTACTAATGTCACTGGCCCTCAGGGACCTAACTGGGCTTGGGATATGGTGGAAATTTACTTCGATGCAAATGTTGGGAACCTTAAAGATGGCAGAGGCCCACAAGAAAATTTAGGGCATTACCAAGTTGCAGGTTTAGCAAAAGACGGCACAAGTAAATGGGCTACAAGCTCAGTTATTTCATATCTTACCAACAAATCAAGTTATATTAAGGAAACATTTGTAAGCTGGGCCGATTTAAAAGATAGTGCCGGTGTAGCATTAACTCCTGCTAAAGATATGAAAATTGGCTTCGATGTTTATATTATCGACAACGACAGGGATTCTCTTGCTTCAACACGCAATTTTAGAGATCGTTTAGTTTGGGCTAACTGGGGCGATATCACAGAATCGTATGACAACCTGGACGAAGCTGGGGTTATTGTTTTGTCAAATACCGAAATTGTTAACGATTACGATTTTGTTTCTGTTAGTGAAAAGAAATTGATAAGCGAAGCAATGGTTTACCCGAACCCGGCAAGAGACGTGCTTTATATTCAGAATGTTTCAGAAAAAGCTGTTGTAAGCATTTTATCTATCGATGGTAGAATAATGCTTCAATCTAAAGGTTCTTCAATGATCAATATCAACACGTTGCAAAAGGGTCTCTATTTTGTTCGGGTTAACGACCAAAACAAAATAACAAACAAGCGTATTGTTATTAAATAACAAATAACTCTCATTATAATGTAAAAAAAGTTGTTGCTTTAAAGCAACAACTTTTTTCAATTTTTAAGGTAGCATGGAGAAAAAACAGCTGACATACGGAAAGAAAATTGTGTTCATTTTACTACAACTTTCTTTCACAATACTGTTTATTTTATTTATTGAGTTGGCTCTTCGCCTGTTTCATGTTGGGAAAGACCTCTCACTATTTCAAAAATCTCCTCAGTATTCCGGCTACTACGAAATAAACCCATCGGTAGGGAAACGCTTTTTTAACAAACTTCAAGCTACTTCATCGATAAATGATCTTTTTCTTATTGAAAAACCGGATTCGTGCTATCGTGTTTTTATTTTGGGAGGCTCTACCGCTCAAGGGTTCCCGTATCAGAGCGGCGTTTCTTTTGGCCGAATTCTTAACTACAGGCTTCAGGATGCCTTCCCCAACAAGCTCATCGAAGTGGTAAACCTTTCAATGTCAGCTACTAATTCATATACTCAAGCCGATTTTATTGATGAGGTTTTAAAATATAAGCCAGATGCAATTTTAATTTATGCCGGGCATAACGAGTACTATGGGGCATTAGGAGTTGGCTCAATTGAAAACGGGGGCAACGTGCCATGGCTTAAAAAGCTGAATCTAAAGTTGGTGCACTTAAGGACTTACCAGTTACTACAACAGATAATTGCTAAAAGTTTCAAGTCTCTTTCCCGTGACATCACAGACAACCCAACGGCTACCCTGATGGAACAAATTGCAAACGACAAAGCCATAGGGTTCGACTCTGAATTATTTAGGAAGGGCGTGGAGCAATTCCGAATGAACATGAATGAAATTTTAGCCAAAGCGAATAAGAAGAAAATACCCGTTCTCATTGGCGAAGTGGTTAGTAATGTTCGCGACATTAAACCATTTAAGTCCATGGTGACAGAGAATTATCCACTAGCCGACAGCATTTATAAACAAGCGTTGCATTACGACATTTCGGGTTCATACCAGCAAGCACGAGAGTTGTACTACAAAGCTAAAGATCTTGATGGTATCCGCTTTAGGGCACCCGAGGCAATCAATGAAGTTATTCATGAGCTTGGGAAAAAACATAAGGTTCCGGTTGTTCCTGTTAAGTCGGTTTTTGAAGCATATTCGCCCAATGGCATCATTGGCAATAATTTGATGTTGGAACACCTGCATCCGAATGTCGATGGCTATTTTTTATTGGCAGAAGCTTATTTCAACGCAATGAAGGAAAATGGATTTATCCAGAAAACATGGAATAAAGATTTATGTAACCCAATGAGTTATTACCGCTCCAATTGGGGATTCACTGCTTTAGACAGCCTTGCCGCCGATTTGTTGATTAAGAAACTTTTGGCCGGATGGCCTTTTCAACCCGATACGGTGGTCAACCAATTCCGTTTTACCTACCATCCGGTTTCATATATTGATTCTATGGCGTTTATGTGTATAAAATATAATAATGTTTCGGTGACAGGTCAGCACATTGCACTGGCAAAAAAATATGAAACAGAAAGCCGGTTTAATGATGCTTTTAAGGAATACTTCGCGTTGATTAAATCAGAACCTCACAAATCGTCGTATTACTATGATGCTGCCGATTTATTACTAAAATCAAACGAACCATTGCGTGCAGCTTCTGTTTTAGAATCGATGCCAAATTATATAACTGATTATAATGGATTGATAAAAAACAGCCAATGTTATCGAATTATGGAGCGTTGGGATAAGGCCATCGTGTTATTGGAAAAAGCTGTAAATGTATGCAAGCCAACCGATAATAAAGAAACGGCACTTGTATTATTATACGATACATACCTTAAAGCATCGCAAAAGGAAAATGCCCGGAAGATTTTAACAGAACTGATAAAAATTAACCCAAATCATAAGAATTTAGATAACGAGCAAAACGTAAAAGTGGTTATGACAAGCCAAAAAATTAAGCCGTTGCTCGATAGTGCCGTTGTTTTTGCTCGTGCAGGCAGGCTCACTGAAGCTACTGCATTGCTAAACAAATCGCTGAAAATTGAAGAAACTTCGTTTGCCTGTTCTATGCTGGGAAGCATTTATTTTCAAACTGACAAAGCAATGGCATTAAAATATTATGAAAAAGCCTATCTGCTGGACTCCAAAGATGCCAACGTGCTAAACAATTTATGTGTATTGTCGATAATGAAGAGCGATTTCAATTCAGCAAACAAGTATCTGAATGAATTAAAAGAGCACTCAACCAACATTGAACAAGTTAATAATCTCACCAGTTTATTAAAAAAATCTCAATCGAAAGTAAAATAAAATCAGCTATTTAAAAATAAAAACTGATCCCCTGAAAAAACATTGTCTATAAGCAAATTTTAGGGGTATTATGCAACTGAAATGTCATTATACTTGTTTCAATGATTACTTTTGGTCTTCACCTTAATAGTAAGTTGTATGCGACGAAAATTCATTTTCCCATTTTTCCTTGTATTTTCACTTACTTTCAGCCATTATATTTCGTTGGCACAGATAGTTATCAACGAATTTATGGCTTCCAATACAGGGGCAATTGTTGATCCGGATAATCAACAAACAGCCGACTGGATTGAACTTTACAACAAAGGCAACAGTCCGGTTGACCTCAGTGGCTATCACCTCACCGATAATTTAAAGAAAACGACGAAATGGGAAATTCCGGCCGGCACCCAACTTGCAGCCAATGGATATTTGATATTCTGGGCCGACACTACAAATTCCGGTTTCCACACCAACTTTGCACTTTCGGCTTCGGGCGAACAAATTGGCCTTTCCGATAAATCGGGCGTATTGATCGACTCCGTTGAATATGGGGTTCAAGATAATGCACTATCTAATTATGGCGCCGGTGCTATTGATGTAGTTGACACAACACTACTTGGGATTCCCGATGCCAATATTTCCATGGGAAGAAAACCCGACGGGAGCAATGATTGGCTATTATTTACAAGCTCCACTCCCGGTGCCCCAAACAACACTATCGGGTATTCAGACATCGTCAAAAGTGATCCCAGCTTTTCAATTCCAGGAGGGGTTTATAATAGTCCTGTTTCGGTAGAAATAAAAACGATTTTTGGCGGCGAGGTTCGCTATACGCTCGATGGAACCGAACCGAATGAAAAGTCAGCAATGGCTTCGTCGGCAATAAACATATCAAAAAACACAGTTGTCAGGGCAAGGATTTTCAAATCGGGGCAAATTCCCGGACCTGTAAATACCCATACTTATCTGATTGATAGCGAAAATAAAATCACGCCCCTGCCCATTGTCTGCATATCATCCGACCCGATTAACTTTTGGGATCAGGAAAAAGGCATCTATACCGTTCACAGCGAAAAACCTAACTGGGAAATCCCCGTAAACATTGAATTATATGAGAATGATGGCAGAACCGGGGCCGCATTCAACGTAAAAGCCGGCATTAAATCAACCGGGTTGTATTCATGGCAGTTACCCGAGAAAATGCTAGGCGTCTCATTTCGAAAAGAATATGGCACCGGGAAGCTCGACTATCCGCTCATTTTTGGTAAAGCCCGCAACGTTTACGACACGTTTTCGCTCAGGGCATCGGGGAGCGACTGGGGAAATACCATGTTCAGGGATGGGATGATTCAGTCATCGTCGGTATTGAACACCAATAACGAGGACTCTGGTTTTAGGGCTTGTGTGGTGTTCATAAACGGCGAGTATATGGGCATCCACAACATCCGCGAAAAAATCGACAAAGATTATATTATTGGCAACCACGGCCTTGAACCAGGCACTTTCGATATGATTGAAGAGACAGACGACGGACATTATGCCGAGGAAGGAGATTTTACCGCCAACGACTATTTCATAAGCCTTTACAAAAAAGACCTGACAATTCAGGCAAATTACGATGCATTGTCCGCAGAGATGGATATTGATAACTTCACCAACATGGTCTGTACCGAAGTGTATAGCGGGAACAACTCTGTCAGCCATAACTTAATGAAATACAAACCAAAAGATACTGGCAAATGGAAATGGATACTCATGGATTTTGACCGGGGTTTTGAAGGAATCAACAGCAACCTGATCAATTACTATATCAATAATGTTTCAAACGACGATTGGCCGTTTAGAAATTTGATGAACAATGCCAATTACAAAAAACAGTTTGGGCTGAGGCTGGCCGATCTTCTGTTTACCACTTTCAATCCCGACCGAATGATTTCTCAAATTGAAAAACACAGAAAAACGATTGAAGCTGAAATGCCTAATCATATTGAACGATGGGCCGGCACACACGGGTTGGGAAATTATAGCAACATCTATGCAATTTCATCAATGGAGTATTGGCTTTCAGAAGTCGAAGTCTTAAAAACATTTGCGAAGGCCAGACCTGGCGTAATCTTGGACGATTTAACTAATTATGGTTTCCAAAGCCCTGTCGATGTTTCGGTTACAACACTTCCGGCAAAAGCTGGAGTGTTAACGTTTAATGGAATGAAAATACCTGTCGACATGTGCAATGGAGGCTACCCGAAGGGCGAAAGAGTAGTATTAACTGCTGAAGCAAAAGCCGGCTATACCTTCAAAAATTGGGAAACCACTGTGGTTATCGATTCTACATTTATTGCACAAGAACAAGTATGGAAATACTCCGATACGGGAACCAATTTGGGAACATCGTGGCGAAACGCTGATTTTAATGATACCGCATGGAAATCGGGGCAGGCCGAATTGGGATATGGCGACGATGACGAAATGACCGTTATAAACTATGGGAACAGCACATCAAACCGATTCATTACCAGCTACTTCAGAAAAAGCTTTTCATTGAAAAACAAACAGAGTATAACAAGCCTAACCTTATCGATGAAAATTGACGATGGCGCTGTGGTATATCTTAATGGAAACGAAATAGTTCGGCACAACATGCCCGATGGAACGATTGCTTACAACACATTAGCCTCAACCTCAGCAACAGACGAATCAAGATTCATAAGCTTTCCTATTAGCAACGAATTCCTCGTGAACGGCAATAATGTGATTGCTGTTGAAGTCCACCAGTCGTCGGCAAGCAGCACAGATGTAAGCTTTGACCTCGAATTATCGGCAACATTTGCAGGTAAAGGCCAGGTTATTTCAACCAATAAAGAATTTACCACTACACTCCAATCAGCATTAAGCATATCGGCTGTTTTTGAAAGCGATGGAAAATGTACTTTACCAAGTGAAATTACTACGGAAACAACACTTCAAAAAGCTTGCTCGCCCTATCTTGTGCCCGATGATGTGAATATCACGTCAACCGGGAAGCTGATTATTGAGCCCGGTGTTGAGCTGTGGATGTCGGATGGGGTTTCCATTTTTTCATCGGCCAGCATTCATGCAAAAGGAACCAACGAGGAGCCTGTTATTTTCAGGAGCAACCCGCAAAGTGCTGAAAAAAAATGGGGCATCATTCACATCAAAAACGCAAAAGATACGATCATCTTAAAAAATGTGATTATTGAAAATGCGTCGGCCGGGCCAAACCCGGTTCGCGATATTGCCGCACTTTGCATCGACAATTCAACCGCTGTACTCGACAGTATTTATATTGAAGAAGTTCATGAAAACCCGCTCAACGTGTATAATTGCCAAACAACAATCAGCAACAGCCGCATTCATTCCAATTACGAAGGCTGCGACGGGATCAACATAAAACGGGGTAAAATTTTAATCGATCATTGCGACTTCAGAGGAAACAACGGTCTTGATTCAGATGCACTCGATTTTGGAGAAATGCCCTCGGGAAATGCCATTGTAAAAAATAGCTATTTTCATGATTTTGAAGGCTATAACTCCGACGCGATTGATTTGGGCGACCATGCCAAAAATGTAATTATCGACAGCATTATCGTGTATAATATTGATGATAAAGGAATTTCGATAGGACAACAATCTTCGGCAAAAATTTCGAATTCTGTCTTCATAAACTGCGGAATGGGTGCCGGAATGAAAGATTCGAGCAACGTAAATATCGATCATTGTACTTACTACGGGAACTTTTATGCACTGGCCAATTATCAAAAGCACCCGGGCGATGCAGGCTCCAACTTGACAGTAACCAATTCAGTTCTTTCAAACTCTTATGAATTAGGCTACTTCAACGATGAATATTCAGCCATCAGCATTTCAAATTCTCTCGATGACACCGAAAAATTACCTTCAGGGAATAATAATATCCATGAAAATCCATTCTTCACAAACCCAACAGAATATGATTTTTCATTGTTACCAGAGTCGCCGCTTATTGGTGCCGGAACCAACGGAACAACTATTGGTGCCAACCTCTTACTTCCGGCGCTCCCTGTTTCTGTAATGATAAGCGACATTGCCTACGTTACCGAACAAGGCACTGATATTCTTGAATTTATCGGGCTCTACAACCCGGGCAATTCATCAATTAGCTTGGATAGTTGTTCATTTACCGAAGGCATTGCCTATACGTTTCCGGTGGGAACGTCAATAGAACCTAAAAGAAAGATATACATAACCTCAAATGCTGTTTCGCCATTTTGGGAAGGAAAGGTTGCTGTTATTCATCAATGGAAAAGTGGCCGCCTTGCCGATGAAGGGGAAAAAATACAATTGTCGAACAAATATGGGAAGGTAATTGATCAGGTTGTGTACAATAACAAAAGCCCTTGGCCTCTGCCCTCCAAATCAAGCGAAGGCATTACCCTGACCCGTTTCGATGTAGACAACCATTTTGGTGAAAATTGGAAATTGATTCCTGTTGCAGAAATGGTTAGTGTACCAACTCTTTCAAAAAACAATTTGTTCTCAGTTTACCCAAACCCAACAACAAACACTATCACAATAAACGGCTTGGAGAAGAGCCAAGACTACGAAGTAATTAATCTTCAGGGAAAAGTCATTATGAGAGGAACAGCAGATTCAGAAACAATAAGCATTGATCTTTCAGGACAGGAAAATGGCATCTACCTGATCCGTTCAGGAAATGTATCGCGA
>JAAYAG010000075.1 GCA_012719495.1 Bacteroidales bacterium | reverse complement strand
TTTTTATTCGTATTTTCGCTCATACTGTATAAATTGCTAGTTTACACAGTAAAGATACAGGTTGGTCGGCTTCGGTTGGCCAACCTTTTATCCTAAAAACTTTTGTCGGTTACTAATGAAAAAAAATGATAAATCCCCGGGAAAGCCTCCCGGGGATTTCATTAACCTAACAAATGAATGATTACAATATAATAAAAAGCCTAATTGAATCCTGGGTTTTGTTCGATAATTCCTCCCATCAGATTGAGCTCATTCTGCGGAATCTGAAATAATCCTTTGCGTGTTACAAAGTTGTTGCCATCAACATCGAGACTTTCGGTGTCGGCCGAGTTGGAATAGTCGCCTCCATCAGTATCACCGACATACGTAAGAATAGTTGCCAATTTTGAGAAATCGCCTTTGCACGAGCGCAGTATGTCGTAATATCTGATTCCTTCGCAAGCCAGTTCCAGTCGGCGTTCCTGCATAATATTTTCTATAGAAGCTGAATTATAATTGTACGAACTGCTTCCAAAAGCCCGCTCACGTACTCTGTTGAGATAACCTAATGCAACACCGTCGCCTGCTCCATTCACCAACGAACGTAATTCTGCTCCCATAAGCAGCACATCGGCAAAGCGGATCATCATTACATCTTCAAAGGGTTTGGTTTGCCACGAAGTTCCCCCCAAAGCGGTAATCTCGTTTGTAGTTCCTACTGCCCCAAGCATGTATTTTTTCGAATTGTATCCGGTATATTGTGCTTGTTGCTGGGTTATGTGGTCATACACCAATCCCTCATCGTTCCATGAAAGTATAGTGGCTTTTTTACGCGAATCGGCATCGTTGTATAGCTTCCATAACGAAGGAAGTACAGGAATAGCACCCCATCCTTGTCCGTAGGGCTCGATATTGGTGTTGCGGGGGCCTATCATTCGTTGAATTTTATCCCAGTTGTTCGATGATTGAATATCGTAGGTGACAGACCAAACACATTCGGGGGTTATCTCGCCCGCATAGTATTCAATACCACCAAGTTCTGATACTGATGGAACCCGCCATAAACTGGCAAATTCAGTAACCAGTGCATGGCCGCTATTGTTGATACAGTCTTCTATGTAGGCCAATACCGACGCATTGGTGAATTCGCCAAGCGATTCCTGATTGTAATATCCGGTGTAATATAAAAATACGCGGGCCATTAAGGCTTCGGCTGCCCATTTGGTTGCACGTCCCCAGTTTTTTGGATCCATCGAATTGAAAGGGGCGGCAAGGCCGTTGTCGGCACAATATTTCAGGTCGTCGAGAATGAATTTGTATAGTTCGGCAGCTGGTGTACGTGGAGGAATGTAATCGGGCGCATACAATTGTGTAAGTGCCGGAATTTCACCAAACATCTGTGCCAGGTAAAAGTGAAAGTAGGCTCTCAGGAACCTGGCTTCGGAAAGGTATTGTTTCTGAAGGGTTTCATTTCCTTTCCAATCGATAAGTGATTCGTTCTCGATGTAGGTATTTGCCCTGTAAAGAGCGCCATAATAATATTGCCATGGATTTTGGTTTGCAATATCGTCAGGTTGGGTTAACCCCCTGTCGGTAAGCTGGTAACCGCCACCATCGCCTGATCCGCCACCTCCGGCACAGTTGTCTGATGCCTGTTCCGAAAGGATGAACTTACTCCAGTAATCGTCGCGTAAAAGCATGCTGTACACTGCGGTAAGTGCCTGGTCTCCATCGTTTGGTGTTGAATAGAAATTTTCGACTACCGACGACGTTGTAGGTTCTTTTTCAAGAAAGCTGTCGCTGCACCCAATCATGAGCAGGGTCGTAGCAAAGAGTATGATATATTGTTTCATAGTTTCTGTTGATTAAAATGTTACATTGATACCAAACAAATAGGTTCGGGCCGATGGGTAAAAACCGGCGTCGATACCCGAAGCGTATGCATCGATTACTTTGCCCGATGAATCGTAAGACGAGCCATACCCAATTTCAGGATCCCAGCCATTATATTTGGTGAGGGTAAAGAGGTTTGTGGCTGAAACATAGATACGGAGCTGTCCGATAGGGGTATTCTTCAATAGTGATTTTTTGAAATCGTATCCAAGGTTCACACTCTTGATTTTCAGGTAATCGCCATTGTGGATGTATAAATCGCTGAACTTGCGCCAGTTTTGATTCGACTCGTCGGCAAGCGTCACCCTAGGATACTTATTTGTTGAGCCTTCGCCTTGCCAGCGGTTCAATATTTCAGTGGTGTAATTGAAATAATAAGCTTCTTGTGCACGGTACGACTGTACAATTTGGTTGCCCATTTGCCCTTGGATATTTACGGCTATGTCGAAACCTTTGTACGCTGCATTCAACCTGATACCGAAGATAAAATCGGGATTTGGGTCACCAAGGAATACTTTGTCTTCGTTCGTTATTTTGCCGTCGTTGTTCACGTCGGTGCGTTTTACATCACCAGGTTTAGTAGCTTTTACGTTGTGGTAGGCTTTCCCTTCTGCATTCACGTAACCTTCGATTTCTTCCTGTGTTTGAAAAATTCCTGCATTTTTGAAACCAAAGAAATACCCCATTGGCATACCTTCCTGTACTCTGAAAAATTCTTCGCAACCATTGTATAACAAGCCCGATGCTCCTTTAATAATGCTGTCGGGAACTTCGGTTACCTTGTTTTTATTGAATGACCAATTGGCTCCGAGGTTCAAATAAAAGTCTCCAATATTTTTTTCATACCCCAAATCGAATTCGAAGCCTGAGTTTACTACATTTCCCCCATTAACCCAGGGATCGGAGGTGCTTACCCCGGCAATACCCGAGATGGCAGCAACCTCTTTTTGCATAATCCAGTCTTTGCTGTTTTTCTGGTACCAGTCGAATGCAAAGCGGAAATCTTTAAAGAAACGGGCATCGAAACCAATATTTATTTGCTCCGAAGCTTCCCATTTTAGTTCAGGATTGGCAAATATGATGGGCGAGACCCCGGTTTTTTCTGCTCCTCCCAACTGATAGTAGCGATCGCTGTTGCCAATTTGTGCCATATACACAAACTTATCGGAGGGTTCTTTCCCGTTTTGTCCCCAGCTTGCCCGCAGTTTCAAAAAGTCGAGCCATGAAGTATTTTTTATGAATTCTTCGCGCGATATTACCCAACCAGCCGAAAGGGCAGGGAAGTAGCCATATCGGTTGTTTTTCCCGAAACGTGAAGAACCGTCGCGTCGCAACGATATGGTAGCCATATATTTTTCGTCGAAATCGTAACTTATTCGCCCGAAATACGATGAACGGCTGTCGCCTTCACCAAAGTCGCCCTGAACGGTGTAGCTGTTGATCATTGTATCGGGCATTACATTCGAAAGTACGGGAGCCGTGTTGGTGAGATATCCTTCGCGTACCGAGCGCATGTTGAAATATGTACCATCCTGGGCGTTCATCCCTGTCATCGCCAATACGTGATGTTTTCCGAAATCTTTTTCATACGATATCACATTGTCGAAATTGTAGAAGAATGTTTTTCCCATCCGTTGCTCGTAATCGGGCTTGGTGTTGAATGTATACGGGGTTAGAGTAAACGAATCGGTGGCACATTTATAGTTGTTGAAGTTGAGCTTTGCCCCGAAATCGGTTCTGAATTTCAATCCTGGGAAAATAGTGATTTCTGCATAGATGTTCCCGATAAGATCATCGTATTTGTTAATTCCGTTGTGATTGTAATGCATCGATGCAATTGGGTTTGATTGTGCGTCGACATCACCGTTTTGTTTGTTGTCATTTACTGGTTTTGCTCTTCCATAGCCATCCCATATTGCAGGGTCGTATACGGGGATGAGCGGACTGGCCTGGGTAAGGTCGTGAATGAAGTTGCTGTACATGTTGCCAGTTGCCATAGAGGTGCTGGAGCGATTGGCGTAGGTTAAATTTTCTCCAATCTTCAGGTATCTTTTCACTTGGTGTTCAGAATTGATCCTGAATCCTACGCGGCTGTATTTCGATTTGTCTTCGAAATTAAAAATTCCTTCTTCAGCATTGTACGATAGTGATATTGAATATGTTGATTTATCGCTTCCTCCGGTAATTCCTACATAATGGCTCTGTGAAACAGCGTTTTTTGTAAGTGCTTCATCAATCCAGTCGGTGCCTTCACCCAAACCGGCAACATAATCATCGGTGTAAGGGGGTAATTTAGTTGGCTTTGAATTTAACGAGGCTTCGTTCATAATTTCAGCATACTCACGGGCATTGAGCAAATCAATTTTCTTCGAAAGGTTCGAAATTCCGATGTAAGCATCGTATGTTACAGTCGCTTCGCCCGAGCGCCCTTTCTTGGTGGTCACAAGGATTACCCCATTGGCAGCGCGCGATCCATAGATTGCAGCCGAAGCAGCATCTTTCAAAACATCAATGCTTTCAATGTCAGAAGGGTTTAGCATGTTCATATCGCCCGGTACCCCGTCGATAAGTACCAATGGGCTGTTGCCATTGATTGAAGAAAGCCCCCTGATAGTGATATTGTAATCTGAGCCAGGTTGCCCCGATTGTTTCACGATAAGCATACCAGGAGTCAGGCCTTGCAGCGCGTTTTCGATTCGGGTTGAGTTGTTCTTTGTAAATTCTTCATTTTTAATCTGGACAGTTGCTCCGGTGACCAGCTTCTTTTTCTGTACACCGTAACCTACAACCACTACTTCATCGAGATCCATTACGTCTTTTTCCATAGTGATTTCAAAAGTCGACTGGCTGCCAACATTTATGTCCTGGCTTTTGTACCCGATGTAGTTGGCGGTAAGAGTAGCGTCGCTTTTTATGCCCCCCAGGCTGAACTTTCCGTCGATGTCGGTTGAGGTTCCCTGGGTAGTGCCTTTCACTACAATATTAACCCCTACGAGTGTTTCACCCGATGCGTCACGTACGGTACCTGTTATGGTCCGTTCTTGCGAATACAGCGCGAGGCTTGTGAATAGGCTGACAAAAACAAGGGCTATTCCCTGTTTCATCCAGCGATTCAACATACCGGTTGTTGATGATTGTTTCATTAGATTCATTTAGATTTTGTTGCTGTTTATTAATAGATTATTAGATTTTCTATCGTTTTTGAGGCCGATTAGTTCCTGCGTTGGGGACGAAGCTTCATTACTCAATAATTATTACAGGAAATTGGAGGTGAAGCTACAGTTTGTCAATGAAGGCATTATCGTGCTCTCGTTATTAAAGCATAATTACTTAAAATTGCTAAAGTGGATGTTGTTGATTTGTATTCAATACGTGTTGTATTTGTCAACAAACAATAGGAGTGTTCTTGCTGAGAACCAACAGAACTATAGCGTTTTATGTATTGATGTTAGAATGATAAAGGGCTGTGTGTGAAGGTTTTCCAACAAAAGGGTTAAATCACGTTCAGCTTATCGACACGGTTTCCATCCATGTCAACAATTTCGAATACGCGGTCTTTTATGGTAAATTTGTCACCGGCTTTGGGTATCCGGTTGAGTTTGTACATGGCTAACCCACCAATGGTATTTACGTTTGCCTCGTCTTCGTTGTCATCGTAAAGCGAAGGTAAATCGAGGAGGTCTTCAACATCTTCAATGAGCATTGATCCATCAATTAAATATGATCCATCTTCGCGCCTGAAAACTTCGGGCTCGTCTTGGTCTTCTATCGCAGGCAAGTCGCCCATAATGTTTTCGGTAACATCGTGAAGGGTAATAATCCCTTCGAGCGAGCCATATTCATTCACAACGACCCCAAAATGATTTCTGGTTTCCCTGAATTGTTCGAGAACTTTTACTGCAGGAAGTTGCTCTGGAATATATACGGGATCGTGCATAATATTTTCAAAATCAATATTTTTCGAATTTATATAACTCGAAAAGATGTCTTTAATGGCCACCACTCCTTTTATATCTTCGATGTCTTTATTGCAAACCAGCAACCTCGAGAACGGAATGTTTTGTATGGTTTCAATAATTTCATCAATCGGTGAGTTTATGTCGATCCATTTCACATCAAGCCGATGGGTCATGATTGTTCCAGCACGTTTCTCGCCAAACCGGATAACTTCGTTAATTATGGTTGACTCTTCTTTTTCGATAACCCCGTTTTCTGAACCTTGTCTGAGCAAAATCCGTAATTCTTCTTCCGAAACAATTGAATCACGTTCCGATTTAATGCCGAATAGCTTGATTACCATTTTTGTAGAAATACTGAGGAGCAAAACTACAGGGTAGGCAAAAATACCCGCCATGCGCATTGCCGGCGACAAGAAAGATGCGATAGTTTCAGGATTGTTCAGTGCAATAGATTTGGGTACCAACTCTCCGATAATAATTGAAAAATAGGTAATTAGCCCCACTACAAGAATCATGGCCAGTGAATCGGCATATGGAGCTAAAAAGGTAATGTTACGAAAGACCGGGGCAACATCTTCAGTAAATGCAATTCCCCCATAAGCACCAGATACAATTCCAACCAAGGTAATGCCCACCTGAATGGCAGAGAGTATTTTTTCGGGTTCAAGCAGTAAATGCAATGCCGTTTTTGCTCCCGAATGGCCTGAACGAGCTCTTTCTTCGAGCTTGGTTTTGCGTGACGAAAGTAAGGCTGTCTCATACATCGAGAAAATGCCATTGAGCAGAAAAAGTACTGAAATGATTATAATCTCTTTCATAACGAATACAAAGGTAATCCTTATTTTTATCCTTGTGCGCTAAGGATAATGAAATACAATAAAAAGAATACAATGTTAATCGGCGCGACTCATCGAAAGTTTGCCGTGAAGTACTCCTTTTACCGAAATAAGTGCATCAGATAATGATGTTAAACGGTTGGCAATACCCTTTACTGCAATTATTTCAAGGCATTTGTTTTTGCTGAGTATAAATCGTTGCGATGAAATAATTTCATCAATAAAATCTTCTTGTATCGTGTTTATTTGGTTCATTATCTCGCGCTTATGCGGGTCGTAAATGAGCATTACCGAGCCTGCAACAAAATTATTACATATCCACTTGTGTTCAATAATGTTCCGGTTTATTAATTGTCGTATTGCCTGAGAACGGTTCGAAAATTTGTTCTCTTTAACATATTCGTCAAGAGCTTCAAGTAGCTCTTGCTCAATAGATATTCCAAAACGTGCAACAGACATAGTAGTTATTTTTTTGGTTTGTTCAAATTTAAAAATACGTATTAAATATTACATTTTTAAAAAAAAGAGAAGATAACATGGTGCAAGAAAAGAACAATTGCCTTAACTTGCTTAAGATTTTGGTTTTTTTAACCATTTCAGAGATTATTATTCAATAAAATTTGACGACATGAAAAAAAAGTTTCTCTTTTTAATCCTTCTATTTTCTGTGAGTTTGTTGCAGGCTCAGAATGCAGATAAGAAATGGGCAATTGGTCTTGGTGCTGGGTATTACCATAACTTTAATGCCTCAGAAGCCGACGGGCTTTTACCTGAATTGTATTTCAGCCGTTATCTTTCTCCTTCATTCGACATTATGGTGAACGGGAATATTGGTTATACTTTTAATGCCCTTACCGGCAAAGAAGAAAGCATGATCGATATTGGGAACCTGTTCCTTAACCTTCGCTATAAGTTCAACAATGGTAATTTCCTTCCCGAAGACAACAAATTTCAGCCGTTCATTTTTGCCGGGCCAGGTTATTTAAGCGATAACGGTGGAGCCGGGGTTAATTTTGATGCTGGGGTTGGTGCAAAACTTATGTTGAGCAAAGCATGGTCGTTGTTTGGTGAGGTCGGTTATATTCACGGGGTTGATGGAACCAGAAGAATTGTAGCTGGCGAAGACCCTGTTCCTGTTCACGACAACTTTTTAAAGGCTGTTGTGGGTATTGAATTCGCTTTTGGTCCTAAAAAAGATGCCGATGGCGATGGAGTAGCTGATCATAATGACAAATGCCCTGGAACTGAAAAGGGTGTGAAAGTCGACAAAAACGGTTGTCCACTTGATAGTGACGGCGATGGTATTCTCGATGCTGTTGACAAATGTCCGAAAGAAAAAGGCCTTGTTGCACTCGATGGCTGCCCCGATACCGATGGAGATGGCGTTGCAGACAAAGATGATGACTGCCCTAAAGTGGCTGGTCTACTTCAACTTAAAGGATGTCCAGATAAAGATGGTGACGGTATTATTGATAGCAAAGACGATTGCCCCGATGTTAAAGGCGTGAAAGAATTCGACGGTTGTCCTGATACTGATGGCGATGGCGTTGCTGACAAAGATGATGCTTGCCCAACAGTAGCTGGCCCGAAATCGGCTAAAGGTTGCCCCGATGGCGATGGAGACGGGATCTCAGACAATGAAGATGAGTGCCCGACCATTTTTGGAATTAGAGCATTCAACGGATGCCCTGACTCTGACGATGATGGCGTTGCCGACAAAAACGACGCTTGCCCCAATACTCCTAAAGGAGCCAAAGTCGACGCAAAAGGTTGTCCAATTGATACTGATGGAGACGGAGTTTACGATGGCCTCGACAAATGTCCTGAAGTTAAAGGCCCTGCTTCAAACAACGGTTGCCCGCTTACCGATGACAACCTTAATTGGCTGAACGAAAAAGTAAATTCAATTTTCTTCGATACGAATAGTAGCTCCATTACAGACTACTCGAAAGAAAGAATGGAAAAATTGGTTCGCCTTATGCTGAACAATTCCGAATATAAAGTAAAATTGTTTGGTTTTGCCGATCCTAGAGGTGATGCAACTGCAAACCAAAAACTTTCGGAACGCCGTGTAGATTCAACAATTTCTTTCCTCCAGTCGAAAGGAATCAATGGTAGTCGCTTCTTAAAAGCTGCAATGGGTGAGGAAAACTCCGAAAAACAAAATCTTACACCCGAAGAACTTCAAAATTCGCGTAGGGTTGATTTCAAATTGTTTAAGTAGAACATTTAAGGAATATTATTTAGAGGCAGACTTAGGTTTGCCTCTTTTTTTTGAGATATCAAAGTATTTAACAGAATTTTTTACCGGCTAATTTTAAAGAAGTATAATGGTTTTGTGTAATTATTAATAATGTATTAACCTGAGTTCGATTTTATTTTTAAAGTTCAGATTAGCATAAAACGCTGTTTTACAAAGCAAATTTTTGAGTATTAGCGGGCTAAATCGAGGAAATTTAATGCAGGAAAACAGTGTTTTATGCAA
>JAAYAG010000074.1 GCA_012719495.1 Bacteroidales bacterium | reverse complement strand
GAAAACGGACCAACCAGTGTGCATTTTTCCCCAGTAGTCAGTACCCCGTGTAAAATGTCTGAACTTGGAGGAAGATCATTTCCTAATATACAGAATGACAGTTTTACGCCATCCTCTGGTGAAAAAGAAACCCTACCCAAAAAACGGTTTTCAAACTGATCCGGTAAAAAAAATTGGCCAATCCATTCATTTTCAACAAGCAATGACTCCATTTTTAACCGCCTTGTATGGTAAAAATTGGATTCATAAGGTGCAAAGTAAAATTCCTCTCCCGTCTTCAATAATTATCTATATATACGCACAAAACAGTTTTGCCGCTTGGCTTCAAAAGCATCTACAAAAACATCATCGTCTGTTATTTTTCTTTCAGGGTCATAAACAATAAATAGTATTCCAGCTACTGAAACGGGTATCTTTGTGATGTCAGCCGCAATTCCTTCTGAAACAGCGCTTTTTGTTGTTTTTCCTCTTGGATATTTTGATTCAATGATTAAACCGTCTTTTGCGTGGTCCGCTCTATACGCAGTTTCTCCGAATTGAAGAGATGGATACTCCCTTGAAAATCCTCCTTTGGTACTCAGCAAACCCTGGACTTTATCGTTCATGTCATTCTCATCCTTTGGCTTCTCGCGTTGAAACAATAAAGGGATAGCCTTGCGAAGCTCAATATCTATTTCATTCACCCTGATATGTATTGGAGTTTTCAAGTACTCACGACTAGACACAATACCCAAAAGAGACTCCTTATTTACTGGAGTACAAGGGTCTTCGTACTTTAATTGCATTGATTTTATAGCCTTTATGACCGAATCTCCAAAACGACCATACAATTGGAATATTTGCTCTAGGCTGTCATCAGGATTATCTTCTGGCCAGCAATTTATTACATCAGCAATCTCATCGGCATAATTTCCGAACAATTCATCCTTAGTACGACTGGATTCAGCACAGGCAAGGCGTAGGGTATTGTAAATAAGCTGCGAAGTTTTTTCATCTGGAATTTTCTCGATAATATTATCAGAATACTCAACGTCATAATCTTCAAGATTAGAAGCAAAGACAGCAAATCTTCTATCAATACATTGAGAGCAGCAACCACAATGTGTGACAGGATTTTTAGGTTTATTTCGTGTAGAACTGCACGAAACAGAGCTTGATATTATGTTTTCTTCTTTGTAGATTTTGAAATTTTTAAGAACCTCACTTTTAGTTTTGTTATAAAATGGAGTGAGAATGTTAAAGTCTTTATCAAATAGCTTAAAAAAATCCCGCAACAAACTCATTGTTTTAGGATGAGTCGTTCGGCTCATTCGCGCATTAAAGACGTCACCTTGCTTCAGTAGGTTAATACTGGTTATCCCATTTTCATGGACAAAGAATTCTTTTTTCTCATAACAATTACATATAGCAAATGCTATCGAGGAAAAGAGGAACATTCTTGATCGTTGAGTTTCTTCCCGGCTAGGAATTTTTTTATTATGGCATTCAAAACCATATTGAATAACTCGGTTAGAATACTTTTCGCGAAGGTGTTTTGCTATGGCGTTCTGAGTTCTAATTATACAATTATTAGCCTTATGGCTGATGAGACATAAATTTCTTTCAGTATAGTCATTAAGCCTTTGAATCGCACCGGATAATGAATCCAATCCTCCAGAAAAAAGCATGACATCTGTTTTTTCAGCTTCATCAAGTGTTACATATTCAGTGCTGAACAATGATAGCTGTGTATCATAAGTAACCGGATTCAAACTGGCTTTTGAAAAATTAAATATAAAATTGCGATCACCTGTCATAAATTCCAAAGCCTCACTCATTTTGGACGAAACTTTACCATCCGACCAAAAGTCAACATCAGAAACTGGGATGTGAAAGTCAAATGATCTTGACCAAGCTGAATTGTTTAGACTATCTCTCTCTCCACGGAAAACAAGCCTGTCCGCACAATAAACGTAGGCAGCGATTCGTAATAAATCTAAAATTCGCACAGAAAGACTTTGAGAATTATGCACGAATTTATTAAATGCAATGGTAATATTCGCTTTCAAACAATTTATATCACGATAGAGCAAATTTAAACTTTTACTTTTACATACATCGGATTCGCATAGTTCATCACAGTATACTGTTGTAAAATCAATAGATTTTGAAGGTTGGCCATTCATTTTTCGGCAACCTCTCTTCGAAATTCCTCTCTCATTTTTCCGAAAGAAATTCTCAAGAAGTCGGTTATGTGACTGTCTGTTGGTATGTCTGTAACTGCGAATTTATTGAACCATCCAGCCGCATATGATTGCATGATTTTTGATGTTTCAAAAGCGTGGTGTGATATCGATTCCGCAGTCTTTGATATTCCTTTTGTAAAAGATTGCAGTGCGGCATAATCATTTATTTCGCTTGCGGCCGAACGTTCAATATAGTATTTAATTTGCCTATCGGTAAACGCCGCAAAAAATGACCTTGCCAATTCACAGAAAGCCGCACCCGAACCCGCACCTCTCCAAATCGATTCACTTTTACCACCGAACAGAGTTAATTGATCTGAAGTATGCTTACGTTGGTAAGTTATAATGGTATGTAGAATGGCATCTCGTGCAATTTTATTCGTTTCAAGAGAACCATATGCAGTGCTTATGTAATCTTTCGCACAATTGACCAACGAAAAAAGAGATATATTGTCGTCAACAACACACCCATTATTTTTTAAAAAATCAGATTGACTGCCTTGATTGGCTGAAACAGAAAGCGTGACCAAAAATCGCATTGCCTTTGAAACTGACTCATTGAAAGGCATTTGTTCGTAGTTAGATCGAATACATTTTAAAGTATTAAACGCAATTTTAGCGACGGTTTCGTCATTTGGTTGATATTCGGAAAGCTGATGAACAATAGCATTCCATTGTTTACGTTTTGGCAAAAAGCCAATTCTTTCATGGCCCATTGCTCAACCCCCCTATACAACCTTCGACCAATCTTATTGTGTGCAATATTTTCAAGCTTATAAATCCAGGAAATCATTTGGAAAATCCAACTTTTTTTCACTGACATATTTTGTTGTGCCCATACTCTTTGCTTCTACTTTTTTGCCTTGACTCTTCTGTGACAAAAAGCCCAGCCCAGACTAACACTCTAATCTCGAGTGGTCATTGTCAGTTTTTGCGCAGCATGTATCACCAAAGTTGATTTGTATGTTTCATCTGTTGTAGGTGGTCTTCATGGAACGCTCCTCTCGAGGCGGATGAACGTATCAAAGACAAAAGACCATTATTAAAAAACTAAAAAGACATTACTCTCACATTTTTTACTACAATACATCTCTTTATGCAAGTTT
>JAAYAG010000073.1 GCA_012719495.1 Bacteroidales bacterium | reverse complement strand
GAAATCGTTATGGAAACGTTTTGAACACGACCGCGATGGTTACACAAACGCCAAAACCGAGTTTGTCAAGAGACATACGTTGGCAGCTAAAAAAGCAGGGAATTTAAAATGTGATTCTGAAAATTGAGTTTTCCTATAGTTGGAATTCCTTTTTTCGGGCTGAAAGCTAGGATGCTCAAAAGAGGGTTCGATGCCGTTCACTAATGTGCCACAGCCGACCCCGAAGGTGGTCGAATATTTGTAGCTTTAGGTTGATTGGTTGACCCCCGACCCTGAAGGGTAGGGTGCTCAAAACTTGGGTCTAAAAACATGCTTGGTTTGATAGAGTTTTTATTCGTTTTGACACAAGATTTTCAGGAAGATTTTTGCTTTTCCATATTTTGATATCTTTGACCCTTGTCTTTTCTATATGATTTTTAATCTGATACAATCTTGCTGATTCTCTGGTTGATAACTTTTCAAAAACAGGCATGCCCAGTATCAGAGTTGTTACACCATAAAGTTTGTTCAGGGATTTTCGGCTCTTGTAAACTCCATACGTAGACTCTATGATATCCGATGAGATATTGTGTGTCTCATTTTCTGCCATCCAAGCAGTTTCTTCATGGAGATAATTGATTATCTGAAGAGCAAGATTTCGCATTCTTTCGTTACCATGCAATATGGTGTTTTTGATATGTCTTGTGCATTTCTGCGCATTCTCTTTCGATATGCCTTTTTGTTTACACATGTTTTCTATGTAATGAACACACGACATGACTTCTGACAATTCGTCTATTAATGAGGCATTTGCTGGTATGAAACTCATGACACTTTGTTCTTCAGCGCTAAGTGTATGGTAAACCTCCTGCATTTTCCCGCTCCATTTCACCCAATTGTCAAGATTGATGAACCGAGCTATTGTCCTCTGTCTTGGTGGCAACAGATAGGCCATTCGTTTCATGTTATGCGAAGCCTGCGCATTTGACATGAGTTTGCAATACTCTTGGAAATCCGGAGCTTTTTTGTAGGTTCGTTCCAAAAACATTCCTAAAGAATGACCGAGGTCGAAGTGGTGTTTGAAACCTGTCAGACGGACGCCTTTCTTCATGACACTGGCATTGTCAGTGATAACATAATCAGGTTTTCGCTTGGCTTTTTTTGCGGTTTTCATTACAGACTTGGATATGCGTTCAGCATTAAAAGATTCCGCAGTATCTATGCTTACCAGCGTTACATCAGAGTGACGTAACGGATGTCCCGTAGGGACAGCAGGTGCAGCTAGTGTCAGCAACAGCTTGTTGCTTCCCAGCATCATGCTTTCATCTATGATTAAGCAATGTTTTTCACCAGACAAATCAGATATGTTTTGTTCATAAGTGCTTAGTCCACATTTGCGCACCCATAGATCAATTGTGTTTGCACAAGGTATTTCTCCAAGGACATTGTCGTATACCTCATTGAAAGCTCTCATCGCATTAATAATGGATCGAGTTCCTCCTGTCAGTCTGGATCTCAGTAAGATGGCAAGCTTTATCAGCGTTTGAGGATATTGGTGTCGTCTAACGTATTCATTAACAGACTGATAGTTTCCTCCGTCGTGTCTGTTTGTTCTGGAAGTTTTTTTTTGAGAGATTTAAGCTCCTGTTGTGCTTTATCTTTTTTGCTTTTTGCAGTCTTAAGTTTGCCTTTTAATGCTTTGTTCTCTTTTTTACTCTCTTCAAGAGCCTTTTTGAGATGTTCTATTTCGATGTCTTTATCTGTCATAATTCATTATTTAATAATGTAAATTTATTAATAATCAATGAATTATGAAATAAAAAATGAAAATATTTTATATGAAAAAATATTAAATGCTAATCTTTTTGAGCAAGATTTTGAATCAAGTTTTGAGCACCCTACCTGCCGGGGTGAATTGCTCATATTTCTGTGGTTATCAGTGCAAAGAAAAGACGATATTTGTAGTACTGAATAGGTACAACATAGATAATCATATCATATGATCGCGTCCACCTATTTTTGAGATTGATTCTTAATTTAACCTATCCACGTTTTTTGTTTGCACTAGATCCATTTTTTTGTTCGTTGAAGTGCTTTTTTCTTTTCCTTCAACAGACCATTTT
>JAAYAG010000072.1 GCA_012719495.1 Bacteroidales bacterium | reverse complement strand
GCTAACGCACTACGAGAAAGTCGCCCCACATCTTAATGAACCGCTGTATACGAGACCCGTACGTACAGTGGTGTGAGAGGCTCTCCCCGTCAGCTAATTACTGGCGGGGCAGTCTACTCGATTATGCACAGAATTTTTATTTATCTGTCAATAGTTTTTCAATTTGATTTCGAGTAGCTTGATGTTCAAGCCCGCTACAATCAGTTTCAACAATAAAACCTTCTTTATCGATTATTAAATAATGGGGAATTCCTTTCACGCTTAAGCCTCTTCGAATAGCTCCACTTTGCTCCTGATTGCAGAAATAGTGTTTCCCACCAATTTGCAAACGCGACAAAGTTGTTTTCCAGTTTTCTTCAGTCGAACTCACACAAATAAAAATGAATTCAATCTCCTTGTTTTTGTATTGTGGCATTATTTCTTTCGATGCTTTCATCCCTTCTAGGCATGGCCCACACCAGGTTGCCCATAAATCAACAAACAAGACTTTTCCTCTATTTAAAACTATTATCGAGTCCAACAACTCTTTGCCAGATACTCCCATTTTAGATAATATGGCATCTGAAGCTACTTTAGGATTCTCGATGGTCTGTTTTAAATAGTTGTAATGGTCGTACAATGGAAGTTTTATAAATGGTTCTTTAATATTTTCGTCAAAAACATCTTTGAATGTGTCAAATGCTTTAATTATGTTACTACAAAAAAATTGGTAGTATAAATTACCTAAGAGCAATTGCTTAAAAACGCCATCTTTATGCGTATTGATTATTTCATCAATACGTTCACTGAGTGGAAGCTGATAATCTTTCGATCTATTTCTACGCAATTTCCATGAAATGAAGTCATCATAGCTTTTGAGCATTCTATAAATATCAGAATTAACAATAGTGTTGCCAAATTCTTTAAAATCGTCATCTATGTCTTTTGTAAAGTCAAAATAAGAGGTGGAATAGAACCAGTTATTATATCCCTCAACATCTCTCCTGAAATAGTTTCGAGGGTAGGAAAGGAGTGATTTGTAGTAATTTATTTTGATAAGATCGCTCGACCACTCTATAAACTCCTTTGGAGGATTAACCTCTTGAATAAACCTTTTTTGTTTTTCAAGAGCATCGGTACGCATACTGTCGCAGTATAATTTATACGCGTCCATATTAAGTTTGTCGTGAGTGAAAAAATTAACAGTGCCTGCATTACTCCATAAGTACTTACTTAGTATCCGATTCGTTTCAGCTCTGTCGCCTGAAAAACGCACATTGCCAATATCGTTAAAATCAATTTCGATGTAAATACTGTCTCCCGGATGTAAAATTATCTTGTCAATCAAAGGACGTATTTTTATATCCTGATTTGCATACAAGTCGAATACTATTTTGAACGAGCCATCTTCATTTATCGAACCTTTAGAATCACCAATTCGATCACTGAAATCAGTAACTTCTGCAAATAACTCTTTGGTTGTAGGATAAATTTCCATGTGTTGAACTTTACCACTAATAACTGTGCGTTTGGGTAAAATTCCAGTTCCTTTTTGTTTTACACATCCAACAAGTAGTAGTGTCGAAAGGCAAAGTGTAAATCCAATAATTTTCTTCATTTTTTTGTTAATTGTCTGGTTGTGTAGGTGCTAATTTTGTGCATAACGGACGGAACTATATGCAGTTGGGGATTGCGGGTTGCTTTCCTGTCGAACCCCGATGCCGTTGTTGCGGGCTGCGAACTTTCTTGTCCGCACCGAAACCCCAATTGACATATAGTTTTTGTGTGCGCCCTGCATGAGCAGCGCGCACCTGTTGTAAGCTGTTGAAAAAGTTTAAAAATACAAATAAACTTTACATATTATAGCAAACAG
>JAAYAG010000071.1 GCA_012719495.1 Bacteroidales bacterium | reverse complement strand
TTTACCAAGAGATCAATTTTTCTCCATTTTTCCGGAAGTGAATCAAATGCTTCAATTACTTCATCGCGGTTTCTTACATCAAAATTTAAAGCTAATACATCTACATGGTGATTACTTTTTATTTCATCAGTAAGCATTGTCAATCGGTCTATTCTTCGGCCTGTGATTATTAAATTCCAATTTTCTGAAGCAAGTTTTAATGCTGTAGCTTTCCCAATGCCTGATGTTGCGCCGGTAATTATTGCTGTTTTCATTTGTGTACGTATTTGTAAAAAATTGTGAGTATCTAATTTGATGCGAAATTAGGAAATTCTGTTTACAAGTGGCAAACAAAGCGCGTTGCGTAAAACACCGTTTCCTTGAGTTAAAGTTATTCAATTTAGCTTGCTAATATTTAGATATTTGGATTGCAAAACTGCGTTTTATTCTATTATGAACTTTAAAAATAAAATCAAACTCAGGTTAATAGAAAGCTTTGATTAACTTTGCGATGAATTTAAAAGTTATACTATGGAACCAGAAAACGAATTCATGGAATTTGATATCAACCAGATTCCTGAGCCCGAAAATATTGAGGAGGTAATTTATTCATTAATGGTTAACCCAAACCTTACTCCGATAAACTATTTTAATGATTTTTCAGACATTGTACCTGATCCGTCCAGCTCTGGTACTGATGCAGAAGAGCCTGGGGTTTTCGAACTTGAAGATGGTACCCGCTTACTTTCAATGACAACACATGCATTGCATCATCATTTGGAGAGTGACCCTCAAAAAGCAGCAGAAATTCTCGTTTCGAGGGCCGTTCGTAAAATGGTTTGTTATGGAGCTAAACCGATTGCGGTTTCTGCAATGCTTTATCATATAAATTATAGTGATTCGAAAGAGCAGTTTATTGCAGCCGGCGCTAAAGTAGGCCTAGAAAATGCGGCAAGAGCTTATGATCTTAAAATATCGAATAGAAAAATACGGTTTGACTTTTTTGGTGAGCATGGTTCTCATGCTCCTACTATGATTGTCAGCTTGTTGGGTTCAATGAAAAAAGATTCAAAGGGTGAGTTTAAATGTATAAGTCCCAGTTTCAGACAAAAGAGCAATAATATTTTTCTGATTGGAAATATTTCTGACGACATTTCTACTTCTGATTACCTTGAATTTTATCATGGAGTTAGTGATTCACCCCTTCCGGATTTCGATCTTGAATTCGAGTCAAAGGTTGTTAATGTTGTCAATAGTTTAATTGAAAAGGATCTTGTAATTAGTGCCACTCCTGTTGCTAAAGGAGGTGTTTTCTTTACATTATTACGTTCATGTTGGTTGAATGGTCTCGGTTTCGATATTACTACTGCTGCTGAAGTCCGAACTGATTCTTTCTTATTTGGTGAATCAATGGGTAGAATTATTGTTGGTGTGTCGAAAGATAAGGAAGATGATTTTGTTGATTTTATGTTCGACTCACAAGTTCCATTCTTTACCTTGGGGCATGTGACCAAAGGCGAAATTCGTATCGACGATGAATCATTTGGGTATATTGATAAGATGACAGGATCAATTTAATTTTTTTGTTTTGGCAACTCCATATTCAACAGCTTCAAGTAAGAAAAGTGAAGTTCGGCAAATGTTCAATTCAATTGCCGGGAGTTATGATTTTTTGAACCATTTTTTATCTTTTGGAATAGATTATTCATGGAGAAGGAAACTTATTAGAGAACTGTTAAAAAAGAAACCAGCACATGTAATCGATATTGCCACAGGAACAGCTGATTTGGCAATTCTTGCTGTGAATAAGGGCGTTTCTAAGGTAACTGGAATTGATCTTTCTGAAGGTATGGTTTCTGTTGGATTACAAAAAGTTGCCGATCAGAAGTTGACCGATTCGATTGATCTTATCGTTTCAGATGCTGAAAAAATGCCTTTTCCTGATGCCACTTTCGATGCGGCTATGGTCGCTTTTGGTATTCGCAACTTTGAAGATTTGGATAAGAGTTTAAGCGAGATTCAGCGTATAATAAAAAATGGGTCATCTGTTTTTATACTAGAATTCTCTCAACCGACAAAGTTACCGTTCCGACAACTCTATCGGTTTTATTCGTTTAAGATACTTCCGCTGTTTGGAAGGATAATATCAAAAGATCCCAGGGCTTATTCTTATTTGCCCGAATCGATCAATGAGTTTCCTTATGGTAAGGATATGCTTGCTGTTTTGGAGAAGAACGGTTTTGTAAAATGTCGATATATCCCGTTAACTTTTCAGGTTGCATCTATTTACATTGCACAGAAGTTGTAGTGCTTCAACAATAATTCAATATTTTCGGTGTTAATAAAAGAAAAACTAATGAAGAAAAGCGTATTATTATTTATCCTCATTCTTTTTCTAGGATCAGCCAATGCGCAATGGAGTGCAGTACCCAATTTGACCACTTTTGACGACCGTACCCTTCATTTTGGTTTTACGCTGGGAATTAATACCCTTGATTTTGGTTTTAAACACTATGCTTCAGTTTACGGTAACCCTCTTTATAGTCCAGACAGCATCCATAATTTTCGGAACGAGATTGATTCCGTTGGAGGTGTGATACGTGCCGATATTGCGTCGTTAACACCTGGTTTTACAGTGGGGATTGTATCAAATTTACGATTAACTGAAAATCTCGACTTGCGTTTTATTCCGGGCTTATCATTTGGAAACCGTAAGATAGTTTATAACATCCCAATTCATGATGCCGATAAAGGCGATCAACCTTATTACAATTCACGGGCAACTTTCCTCGATTTTCCGCTCATGATAAAATATAAAGCGAAAAGAATTGTGAACCACAGACCGTATACCATTGCAGGGCTTGCCTTACGCTACGACATATCAAAATCGGCAACAGACAATCTTTTGCAGTTAAATAAAGCGGTTTTTTCTGTTGAAGCAGGGATGGGATGGGACTTATATTTACAATTCTTCAGGTTGTCGACAGAGCTCAAATATAGTTTTGGAATTGGGAACAATCTTTCTTCCAAGCCCCCTTCATTCCCTCAATATCCTCAGTATCATCTAATATTTAAGAGATTAACGTCGAATGTTATTACCTTGAGTTTTCATTTTGAATAAAATAGCCTATACATAGACAGCATTGGTACGTCTCATAAATATTTCAATAGAACCATGGCAAATTGCAAATGATGACGCAATTAGAATTGCCATTTCGAAAGCATTGTCTCTTCCTGCTGATGATGTTACTTTTTACCGCATTGTAAGAAAGTCTGTTGATGCTCGTAGCCGAAATATAAAATTCAATGTTGGTGTTGAAGTATTTTTAGGCGAAATGCCATCAGATAACCAATCGATATCTTTCGAATATAAAAATGGATCAAAAGCAGAACCCGTGATCATTGTTGGTGCAGGGCCTGCCGGGCTTTTTGCAGCACTTAGGTTGTTAGAGATTGGTCTTAAGCCTATCATTTTTGAGCGTGGGAAAGAAGTCTCAGAGAGGAAGCGCGACATCGCATCTATTCATAGGAACGAAGGCGTTAATCCTGATTCGAATTATGGTTTTGGAGAAGGTGGTGCCGGAACTTTTTCTGATGGAAAATTATACACACGATCAAAGAAGAGAGGAGACATTACGCGAGTTCTCGAACGTTTTTACTTTCATGGAGCGCAACCAGAAATACTCATCGATGCACACCCGCATATTGGAACTAATGTGTTGCCACGTGTTGTGTGCAATATGCGTAAAACGATTCTAGACGCTGGAGGTGAAATTCATTTTAACAGTAGGGTGTCAGGTTTGGTAACATCTGGAGATGAGGTAATCGGTGTAAAACTACATTCAGGTGAAGAAGTTTTGGCAAAAGCTGTTATCCTTGCCACCGGTCATTCAGCCCGAGATGTTTACCAAATGTTACGAGACAACGGAATACATTTGGAAGCGAAAAATTTTGCAGTAGGGGTTAGAATTGAGCATCCACAGCAATTGATCGACGAAATCCAGTATAAACGTCCTGTTCGAGGAAAATATTTACCTCCTGCTTCTTATAGTTTTGTCGAACAAGTGTCGGGCAGGGGAGTGTATTCTTTTTGTATGTGTCCGGGTGGAATGATTGTTCCTGCGGCTACATCGTCTGATGAATTGGTTGTTAACGGAATGTCACCATCGGCTCGTAACGGGAAATGGGCAAATTCGGGTATGGTCGTTGAAATCAGGATTGAAGATCTGAAAAGGTATAGTAATCATCGTGAATTTGCCGGACTGAAGTTTCAAATGGAAATAGAAAAAAACTGTTATCGTCAGGCAAATAACTCTCAGATAGCTCCTGCCCAGCGAGTTGCTGATTTTATTCGCAATGTCCACTCATCTAGTTTGCCATCTACATCGTATCATCCGGGGATTCAATCTTCAGATATGCATCAATGGCTGCCTGCCGAAGTTAGGCAACGGCTACAGGGAGGGCTTCAGATTATTGGAAAGAAAGCAAAAGGGTTTGTGAGCAATGAAGCCATTATTGTTGGCGTTGAATCAAGAACATCGTCTCCAATTCGCATTCCTCGGAATGAAACTACACTTGAACATGTGAAATTCTCAGGCTTATATCCTTGTGGAGAAGGGGCTGGCTATGCTGGCGGAATTGTTTCTTCGGCAGTAGATGGTGAACGTTGTGCTGAGAAAATAGCTCAAAAACTTGGTTTTGAAGTTTTATCTTCTTCTGAATTCTGAACACACAATTGCTGCCGCTACTGATACATTAAGTGACTCAACCGTTTTATTCTTTGGTCCAAAGGAGGGTATACTCAATCTATTGATGATGAGTTTTTCAATATCGGGCGAAATTCCATTGCCTTCATTTCCCAGAACAATAATTCCATTTTTTTCAAGGTCGCTTGTATAGATATTTTGCCCTTCGAGCAAAGTTCCATAAACAGTCCGCTTTTCTTTAAGAGCACGCATAATAAACGAATCTAATTCTGTGTAAGTTACCTCAACATGTGCAATTGCTCCCATTGTTGCCTGCACTACTTTGGGGTTGAAACATTCAACACAATTAGTTGAGCAGACAATATTTTTTATTCCAAACCAAGATGCAAGTCTAATAATGGTTCCCATATTCCCGGGATCTTGAATGCCATCAAGAGCAATAATCAGGTCATCGGGTAGTGGGTCAGGCAAAGCGTTCTTGACAGGAATTTTGACAACTGCCAGGATGGAAGAAGGGGTCTTAAGCAAACTAATTTTTTTCATTTCAGATTCATCGCCAATTATGACCTCACTTATGTGATTCATTTTTTTTGCCAAATCCGCTGAGCTTGTCACCAAAAGGTCAATAGAAAAATCAGCTTTAATTAGTTCTGTTATTAGTTTCTCGCCTTCAGCGATGAAAATCCCCAGTTCCTCCCTTTCTTTTTTCCTCGAAAGAGATTGAATATACTTGGTCTTATTTTTGCTTATCATTTATTATTGTTTTCACAACGAAAATATGCTTGTTGCGTTTCATTTCAAAACAATAGGTTTGTTATTTTTGTAAAAGAGTAAATACCATGGGAAAACATAAACTTTTACTGATTATTACAGCTATTGTTGGTCTTGCATTTCTTGCTGGCTGCAAAACAACCCGTTATGTCCCTGAGGGCAAATACTTGTTGAATGATATCGATTATCAAATTGATAATAAGCAAATCAATAAGGATGAATTATCGTCGTATGTCAGGCAGGAAGAAAACCTGAAAATCCTTGGTTTTTTTAAATTTCACTTGTGGCTTTACAATATTTCTAAGAAGAATAATGAAAAAAGTTGGTTTAAAGAGATTGGCGAGCCGCCTGTCATTTATGACGAGATGTTAAAAAACAAATCGGTTGAGCAAATGCGTCAGTACCTTTACAATAAAGGATACTATAATGCTAATGTGAGTGATAATGTTGTTTTTCGAAAAAAGAGAGCGTTCGTTACTTATAACGTAGAAGCCAACAATCCTTATTTGATCAGGGATATTTCTTTTAGCATTAAGGACACTTCAATATTAAATATCATAAATGAAGGACAGGAAGAAACATTGATCCATCAAGGCGATATTTTCGATGTCGATGTTTGTGATTTAGAAAGAACAAGGATAACAAAGCTTTTGAATGATAACGGGTATTTTCGCTTTGTTGCAGATTATATTTATTTCAATATTGATTCTTCATTAATGTCGAATCAAGTTGATTTAGAGATGGTTGTTTCTAACCCTGTTGATGCTTCAAACCCAACAGCTGAAGGAGTTCATAAAAGATTTTATATAGACAATTATTCAGTTAGCGTGGTTGGTCCTCAGAAAAGTACTGGCACTATTGATTTCCAAAACCTTAAAGATTCGCTTCGCCATGATAGTATTTTTTATCGCTTTGATAAGAAAATCCCTATTAAGGCACAAACTATTGCTAAGACCCTCGAAGTTGTCCCTGGTCAATTATATAGTCGTGATAATGAAGAAAGAACCTATAACAATCTTTACTCCATCAGGCAGTTTAAGTATGTGAACATTCAGTTTAAAGAGATGGAGCAGTATCGGGACAGTCTTATTGGTAAACTTACCGGGGACATTTATTTGCCGATGCAAATTAAACAGAATTATTCGGTTGATGGTGAAGTAACACATACCTCAGGATATTTAGGGGTAGCTTTAAATCTGAATTATCAGCACAGAAACCTGTTTCATGGAGGAGAAATATTCGATTTCAGGATAAAAGGAGCGACAGAACGTCAAACCCTGAATTTTGTGATGAATGAACTAAGTAGTGAAGCAAAACTCTCATTTCCAGGGCTTATAATTCCGGGTAACGAGCGCAGATTGAGGTTATATTCAATGCCTTTTACAACCATTTCTGCAGCATATACTTTCGAAGAACGAGTAAATTACACACGCACAATACTGAATGCCCGGTTTGGATATCAGTGGAGATCGAGCGAAAAACTAAGTCATTCACTAAGTTTGTTCGATATTAATTCAATTGACATATATCGTATAGATAAAGAGTGGTTTGACCAGTTGAAGTATTTGTACATCAAAAGCAGTTTCACCCCCCATATTATTTCTGCAACATCGTATAGTCTAGTTTATAACGATCAAAGTTCAACCAAAAAACCAGCATATAAATACTTCAGGTTTAATGTTGAATTGGCTGGGAATGCTTTATGGTTGTTGAGCTCGGCAACTGGCCGGCCAACCTATAATTCAAATGAAGCCTCTCCAGAATTTAATTCAACATATTATAAGTTGTTTAATATCCGGTTTGCTCAATATTTTAAAAGCGATTTTGAATTTCGCTATGGATATAGGTTCGATAAGTACAATCTTATTGCTACCCGTGGTTTCTTAGGCGCAGCTTATCCTTATGGAAATTATCCGGTTACTCCCCTCGAACGCGTGTATTATGCCGGAGGAGCTAATGGAATAAGAGCCTGGCCTGTGAGGCGGTTGGGACCAGGTAGCAATATTTCTTCCGATTCTTTAAAAATCGATCAGTCGGGAGATATAAAGTTAGAAGCAAATTTAGAGTATAGGTTTAAATTTTTCTGGATGTTGGAAGGTGCTCTTTTTGTCGATGCTGGGAACGTTTGGGCAATAAATCGTGATGATAACCGCGATGGAGCTGTTTTTCAGTTTAATCGTTTTTATAAGGAAATTGCTGTTGGTTCGGGTGTTGGATTGCGGCTGGTAACCAATTATTTCATTTTGCGTACAGATGTTGGAATTAAGCTACGTGATCCGTCTATGCCAGAAGGTGCTCGCTGGATTCCAGGTAATCGCCTCTACCAGTGGTCCGATTTGAATTTCAATATTGCAATTGGGTATCCATTCTAAATTTTTTTTATTCTAGGACAATAAAAAAACCGTTTGCCAAAAGACATCAGCAAACGGTTTTTTATTGTTGAAATGCTTAATATTAAGCTTTCCCAGCTGAACCTAATACATTTACGGTTTTGTGCATGTAAAGTTTTTTCAGTTCGTCACGTGCTGGACCAAGGTATTTACGAGGATCGAATTCTCCTGGTTTAGTAGCCATAACTTCACGAACTGCAGCAGTCATAGCAAGCCGGCCGTCAGAATCAATATTTATTTTGCATACAGCAGATGCAGCTGCTTTGCGAAGTTGTTCTTCAGGGATTCCAATAGAATCTTTCAATGCGCCACCATATTTGTTGATAGTTTCAACATATTCCTGTGGAACCGATGATGCTCCGTGAAGAACGATTGGGAAGCCCGGAATTTGTTTCTCAATTTCTTCAAGAATGTCGAAGCGCAATGGTGGCGGGATTAAAACACCATTTTCATCGCGGGTGCACTGGGCAGGAGTAAATTTGTTTGCTCCGTGCGATGTGCCAATTGAAATAGCCAATGAATCAACACCAGTGCGGGTAACAAAATCAACAACTTCTTCAGGACGAGTGTATGTGTGGTGGTCTGAAGATACTTCATCTTCAACGCCAGCCAGCACACCAAGTTCCCCTTCAACTGTAACGCCGTGAGCATGAGCATACTCAACAACTTTTTTTGTTAAGGCGATATTTTCTTCGTACGAAAAATGAGAACCATCAATCATAACCGATGAAAAACCCATGTCGATACAATCTTTGCAAAGTTCAAAACTATCGCCGTGGTCGAGATGAAGAACAACTGGAATAGCATATCCAAGTTCTTTTGCATATTCAACTGCACCTTGTGCCATATAGCGAAGCAAGGTTTGGTTGGCATATTTACGTGCACCACTCGAAACCTGAAGGATTACAGGAGACTTTGTTTCAACACAAGCTGCTATAATTGCCTGCATTTGCTCCATGTTATTGAAGTTGAATGCAGGGATAGCGTATTTTCCTTCAATTGCTTTTTTGAACAACTCTTTGGTATTCACCAAACCGAGTTCTTTATAACTTACTGCCATTTTGTATATTATTTAATTAGTACTAACAAAATTTTCTAAAGAAATGCAAAAATACGAATAAGCTTGAAAAACTCAATTTTATCTTTAATTGCATTTTCTGCAAGTTTAGTCATTAATGTTTAAAAAACTTCGTGCTTTTGTCTTAGGCATGATTTGGAAATCAATCCTTAACAAATTTTTTATAACCGATGCAAGTTATCCTAAAAATTCCGACTTTTGAAAAAAACTAGTATGAAGATCAAAAGATTTCTCGACCCATTCATCTTGTTGTCAAAAGCCGAACGTAACGGAGCCATTGTTTTATTAATAATTATTGGGGTGCTTATGATTACAAGGATCCTTCTGCCTCGCTTCTTTAAACCGGGAGGGAAAGATATTCCTGTATTGGAGAAACGCTTGGAATTAGTTCAAAAACAAAACGATAGTCTGGATGCTTTACGCCCTAAGAAAAAGAAATCCTATTCAAATTATCCCGATAATTCAGCCAACAAAGCGAAACAAGTTGGGAACAAAGATTTTCAGCGTAGTCCTTCGGTGCTGTTTGTGTTCGATCCTAATAATGTAACATTGACTGAGATGGATAGTTTGGGATTTTCTAAGTATGCCGCTCAGAACTTAATAAACTATAGAGAAAAAGGGGGCAAGTTCAATAAACCCGAAGACGTGAAAAAGATTTACGGTGTTGACTCCGCATTGTTTGTGGTTCTTTTACCATATATAACAGTTGAAAGCGCTTCCAAACAGAAGATTCTTTTAGAGTTGAATTCTTCCGATTCAATATCCTTGATAGCGCTTAATGGAATAGGTCCCAAGCTGGCTTCTCGTATTTGCAAGTACAGGAAACAGCTGGGCGGATTTGTTCGCTTAGAACAGCTAAAAGAAGTTTATCAGTTTTCTGATGAAACCTACAATGCAGTTATTCCATCACTTACAGTAGATCCCAATTTGGCAAAGAAAATCAATGTTAATTTTGCCGACATAAACGAAATGAAGAACCATCCTTATATCGATTATAAAATGGCCCGGAAAATTGTCGATTACCGTTCCAGCAAAGGCTTTATAAAATCAGTGGATGTGTTACTTCGTGATTCAATTCTCGACCAGCAAGCATATGATAAAATACACGCCTATTTGAAAATCGAATAGTAGACATTTTCTTTTTTCTGAAAAAATTTGAATATAATTGAATCATTACTAAATTTGCGCTCCGTTTTGAAAGAAAAAAGAAATTAACAGTAAAGAAATATGATTGTTATTCCAGTTAAAGAAGGCGAGAATGTTGAGAGAGCGTTGAAACGCTTCAAACGTAAATTTGAAAAAACAGGTGTAATCAAAGAATTACGCAGCCGCCAGGCTTTTGAAAAACCTTCTGTTATAAGAAGAGCAGAAATTAAGAAAGCTATCTATATCCAGAGCCTGCAACGCGAAGATGATTAATTGAGGGTTTTGTCCGGAACTTTATCCCGGCATTATTGTTATTAGAAAAAACCCTTAACGATGGCTCTTCAGGATGACTTTATCAAATATCTTCAGTTTGAGAAGCGCTACTCAGAGCACACAATAGTAGCTTATAAAAAAGACCTCGATCAATTCATTCATTTCTTGAGTGAGTCGATCGGGGATTTTGACATTGTTACTGTTCAAAAGAATCATGTTCGCTCATGGATTGTTGAAATGATGGAAGATGGAATATCGTCAAGCAGTGTAACCCGTAAAATTGCTACCCTTCGCTCATTCTATAAATTCTTAATGAAACAGGAAATTATAGAAACAAATCCTGTGCAGTTAGTTAAAACACCAAGAACACATAAGAAATTACCAGTTTTTGTTCAGGAGAAGAGCCTTGACCAATTGCTCGACCTCGATCTTTTTAGTCACGATTTCACTGGGACACGCGATAAGGTTATTGTTTCTTTACTTTATGGTACCGGGATTAGGTTGGCAGAACTGAAGAACTTGCTGCTTGTTAATGTCGATCTGAAAGGGTTTACAGTTAGGGTTTTAGGCAAGAGAAACAAAGAACGCATTGTGCCTTTTCCCCATAGTATGAAAGTATTGTTGGATGAATATTTACAATTAAGAGAAGAAATTGCTGGAATAAATCAATTTCTATTGCTAACTTCAGACGGTAAACAAGTTTACGATAAATTAATATATCGTGTTGTAAAAGAGCATTTGGGGAAAGTAACTACATTAGATAAAAGAAGCCCGCATGTATTGCGGCATAGTTTTGCTACCCATTTGCTAAATAATGGAGCAGATTTGAATGCGGTAAAAGAGTTGCTTGGACACGCCAATTTGTCGGCCACACAAATTTATACGCATACGACATTTGAAAGATTAAAAGAAATTTATAATCAAGCCCACCCAAGGGCATAAAAGGAGGACAAGCTATGAATATTAAGATCAATGACGTACATTTTACTGCCGACCAGAAACTGGTTGACTTTATTAACAAAAAAGTATCAAAACTTGAAACATTCTTCGATGGAATAATTTCAGCCGAAATAGTATTAAAGGTGATCAAACCAGAAACATCGAACAACAAAGAAGTTGAGTTGAAATTATCTATCCCGTCAAAAGATTATTTATTTGCCAAAAAACAAGCTGATACTTTTGAAGAAGCACTCGATTTGGCTATCGAAGCAGTGAAACGACAGCTTTCAAAGCTCAAGGAAAAAATGCAGGATAAATAAATTTAAAATTAGAAACGTTTTTTGCGTTTTAATTAAAAATATTTATACATTTGCAAACCCTTTTCAGGAAGTTTTATGACTGATAAGGGTTTGTGCTTTATTAAGGGTTGTATATCAATTTTATACAGGACGATTTTGAAATATCAAGATCGTCCGATTAGTGTAAACGATAAGCACCGTTCTTTGCAAGAATGAAAAAAGGGGAGATTCCAGAGTGGCCAAATGGGGTAGACTGTAAATCTATTGGCAACGCCTTCGTTGGTTCGAATCCAGCTCTCCCCACACTACCAAAAGCCGTTGGCAATAGACCAATACTTTTGGCTTAAGCGGGAGTAGCTCAGTCGATAGAGCATTAGCCTTCCAAGCTAAGGGTCGCGGGTTTGAATCCCGTCTCCCGCTCAAGATTGCCGATGTAGCTCAGGGGTAGAGCGCTTCCTTGGTAAGGAAGAGGTCGCGAGTTCAATTCTCGCCATCGGCTCAAAACGAATAAGAAAATTAAAATAAAATTAGTTAACGTTATCTAATATTTTAGAGTTATGGCTAAACAGACATTTGTAAGGGACAAGGACCATGTTAACATTGGAACAATTGGCCACGTTGACCATGGTAAAACTACCTTGACCGCCGCTATTACTACCGTATTAGCAAAAAAAGGATTTTGCGAGATTAAGTCTTTCGACCAAATCGACAATGCTCCTGAAGAAAAAGAAAGAGGTATTACCATCAACACGTCACACGTTGAATACCAAACTGCTACTCGTCACTATGCGCACGTTGACTGTCCTGGTCACGCCGACTATGTGAAAAACATGGTTACTGGTGCTGCCCAGATGGACGGTGCGATCATTGTTGTAGCTGCAACCGATGGTCCGATGCCTCAAACTCGTGAACACATCCTTTTGGCTCGTCAGGTAAACGTACCTAAATTGGTTGTATTTATGAATAAAGTAGACTTGGTTGATGATCCAGAGATCCTCGAACTTGTTGAAATGGAAATTCGTGACTTGTTATCTTTCTATGGTTTTGACGGTGATAATACTCCAGTTATTCAAGGATCTGCATTAGGTGCTTTGAATGGCGAACCTCAATGGGAAGAAAAAGTTCTTGAATTGATGGAAGCTTGTGATACTTGGATTCCACTTCCTCCACGTGAAGTTGACAAACCATTCCTTATGCCTGTTGAAGACGTATTCTCGATCACTGGTCGTGGTACTGTAGCAACAGGCCGTATCGAAACAGGTATTGTTCACACTGGTGACGAGCTTCAATTGATCGGTTTGGGTGCAGAAGGTCGTAAGACTGTATGTACTGGTGTTGAGATGTTCCGCAAGATCCTCGACGAAGGTCAAGCTGGTGACAACGTAGGTTTGTTGCTTCGTGGTGTTGACAAAAAAGAGATCAAACGTGGTCAGATTTTGGCAAAACCAGGTTCAATTACACCTCACACCAAATTCAAAGCTTCGGTATACGTATTGAAGAAAGAAGAAGGTGGACGTCACACTCCATTCCACAACAAATATCGTCCACAGTTTTATCTTCGCACACTCGACATTACTGGTGAAATTACACTTCCTGAAGGACGTGAAATGGTAATGCCAGGCGATGATGTTACAATCGATGTAGAATTGATCTATCCAGTTGCTTTGAATATCGGTCTCCGTTTCGCAATCCGTGAAGGTGGTCGTACCGTAGGTGCAGGACAGGTAACTGAAATTATTGCATAATTGCGATTCATATAAATCCCGGATTTTGGTCCGGGATTATTTGCGAATGACTCAAGTCGGGAGAAATTAGTAAGTTCGACTCTTACCATTCGCTCTATACTAAAAATTGAATGATGAAAATCAAAACGTACTTTCAAGAGTCTTATAACGAGTTGGTACACAAAGTAACCTGGCCAACCTGGAAAGAACTGCAGAGTAGTGCAACGATAGTTATGATTGCTTCCATCATAATCGCACTGGTAATTTTCGTCATGGATTTCATTATTGAAAACCTGATGGACATTATTTACAGTCTATTTTATTAATCATCTGAAGGTCTGAAATGAGTGATATTCAAAAAAAGTGGTATGTTCTTCGAACCATAGGGGGAAAAGAAAAAAAGGCCAAGGAATATATCGAAGGAGAAATTGCTGCTGCAGGACTTCAGGATTATGTTTCGCAGGTATTAATACCTACGGAAAAAGTTTACCAAATACGTAATGGAAAAAAAATCAGCAAAGAGCGGAACTTTTTCCCCGGTTATCTCTTAGTTGAAGCTGCATTGGTCGGTGAGGTGGCCCATCTTCTCAGAAATGTTACGAATGTGATTGGCTTTTTAGGCGATACAAAGGGCGGAGAACCCGTCCCGATGCGTCAGTCAGAAGTTAACCGCATACTTGGGAAAGTGGATGAACTCTCAGAAAGCGATGAAGAACTAACAATACCATTTGTAGTAGGTGAAACAGTTAAAGTGATCGATGGCCCTTTCAACGGATTCAACGGTATTATCGAAAAGGTAAACGAAGAAAAGAAAAAGTTGGAAGTTATGGTCAAAATATTCGGTCGGAAAACACCTTTGGAACTTGGTTTTATGCAAGTTGAAAAGGAGTAAAAACAAAAATTAATATTTTGTTATGGCTAAAGAAGTTGCTGGAATTATCAAACTCCAAATTAAAGGTGGCGCGGCTAATCCGTCACCACCGGTTGGACCAGCATTGGGATCCAAAGGGGTAAACATTATGCAGTTTTGCAAGGCATTTAATGCCCGTACGCAGGAACTTGTCGGTAAGGTGCTTCCTGTTGTTATTACTGTGTATGCCGATAAATCATTCGATTTTATCGTAAAACAACCCCCTGTGGCTATTCAACTTCTCGAAGCAGCTAAAGTTAAAAGTGGCTCAGCTGAACCTCATGTTAAGAAAGTAGGATCAATTTCCTGGAATCAGGTAAAAGAAATTGCTGAAGTAAAAATGAGTGACTTAAACTGCTTTACGTTAGAATCTGCTATGAGAATGGTTGCTGGTACTGCCCGTAGTATGGGGATTACTATCACAGGTGATTCTCCATTTAATTAAACATTTAAAATTGATTAAAATGGCTAGAATTACTAAGAATAGAAAACTTGCTTTAGAAAAAATCGGTCAGGACAAAATCTTTACGCTCGAAGCTGCATCAAAATTGGTTAAGGAAATTACCTCTACTAAGTTTGACGCTTCTGTCGATATCGACGTGCGTTTAGGTGTTGACCCCCGAAAAGCTAACCAAATGGTTCGTGGCGTAGTTTCGCTGCCTCACGGGACTGGGAAAGAAGTAAGAGTTTTAGCTTTGGTTACTCCAGATAAGGTGCAAGAAGCTACCGAAGCTGGAGCAGACTACGTAGGTTTGGATGACTACCTTGAAAAAATCAAAGGTGGTTGGGCTGATGTTGATGTTATTATCACTATGCCCCCAATTATGGGAAAATTAGGCCCGTTAGGCCGTTTCCTTGGTCCTCGTGGTTTGATGCCGAATCCTAAAAGCGGAACTGTTACAATGGAAGTTGGTAAAGCTGTAAAAGAAATTAAGCAAGGTAAGATCGACTTTAAAGTCGATAAATATGGTATTGTGCACACATCTGTAGGGAAAGTATCATTCGAACCCGAAAAGATTGTTGACAATGCTAAGGAATT
The DNA here is from genome assembly GCA_012719495.1 of Bacteroidales bacterium. GTDB lineage: Bacteria > Bacteroidota > Bacteroidia > Bacteroidales > Prolixibacteraceae > CAYMTR01. The sequence continues at coordinate 35,284 of JAAYAG010000071.1, read as the reverse complement.
TGTTAATACAATCGTGAAACTGAAACCAACGGCAGCGAAGGGAACTTACATTAAAAGTATTTACCTTTCGAGCACAATGAGCCCAGGCATTCAGGTTGACCCAAAATCAGCACAGGATTAATTTGTGAATTATGAAGAGATCAGAAAAACAAACGATTATCGACAATCTCGTACAGGAGATCAATTCATACAATCATTTTTACCTGGCAGATATTTCTGACCTGAACGCAGAAAAAACGAGCGAATTGCGCCGTGTCTGCTTCCAGAAAGATGTAAAACTGATTGTAGTTAAAAATACGCTACTTAAAAAAGCTCTTGAGGCATCAGGAAAAAATGCCGATGAGCTTTTTGTGACTCTTAAGGGCAATACATCATTGATGTTTAGCGAAAACGGGAGCCTTCCTGCAAAACTTATTCAAGATTTCCGCAAGAAGAACAAGAGCCTTTCAAAACCACAATTCAAATCAGCTTTTGTTGAAGAATGTGTTTATGTAGGTGAAAATCAACTCGACGTTTTGGCAACCATCAAATCCAAAGAAGAACTCATTGGAGATATCGTTGCTCTTCTTCAATCTCCGGCCAAAAATGTCATCTCTGCCTTACAAGGTGGCGGTGGACAGAAAATCGTCGGGATTCTTAAAACTTTATCAGAGAAAGAATAATAAATTATTGATAACATTTTAAATCGTTGTTAAAATGGCAGATTTAAAAAAACTTGCAGAAGAATTAGTTAACCTTACTGTTAAAGAAGTAAACGAACTAGCAGGTATATTGAAATCAGAATATGGTATTGAACCTGCTGCCGCAGCTGTTGCAGTTGCTGCAGGACCAGTAGCTGCTGAGGCAGCCGAAGAAGCTGTTCAAACTGAATTCGATGTAATTATGACATCAGCAGGACAATCAAAACTTGCTGTAGTTAAGTTAGTTAAAGAATTAACTGGTCTTGGACTTAAAGAGGCTAAAGAACTCGTTGATGCTGCTCCAAAAGCCATCAAGGAAAAAGTTTCTAAGGAAGAGGCTGAAGCTCTTAAAGCACAATTAATTGAAGCAGGAGCTGAGGTTGAACTTAAATAAGGTCTACAACCCCTCAAAAGGGTTACAATGGTTTAGTCCCGATAGCTATCGGGATTAAGCCTTTTTGTGTTTTATGTTTTAAGTTCAATAAATACATTATTTAGATGTCTTTGGATACTGTTAGTCAGAGAATTAGTTTTTCGGTATCGAAAAACATGTTCGAATACCCCGATTTTCTTGAGATTCAAATCAAGTCTTTCATCGAGTTTTTTCAATTAGGTTCTACTCCCGAAATTCGGAAGCAAGAGGGGCTATATAAAGTTTTCATGGAAAACTTCCCCATCACCGACACCCGTAATAATTTCGTTCTCGAATTTATCGATTATTACATCGATCCACCACGATATTCTATCGAAGAGTGCATTGAAAGAGGATTAACTTTCAGTGTGCCTTTGAAAGCCAAGATGAAACTTTACTGTACCGATCCCGAACACGAAGATTTCGATACTGTTGTACAGGATGTTTATCTTGGAACAATCCCCTACATGACCGAAAGAGGTACTTTCGTTATCAACGGTGCTGAACGTGTTATAGTTTCGCAGTTGCATCGCTCGCCAGGTGTTTTCTTTGGGCAGAGCATGCATGCCAACGGAACCAAATTGTATTCGGCTAGAATCATTCCGTTCAAAGGGTCATGGATTGAGTTTGCAACCGACATCAATAATGTCATGTATGCTTACATCGATCGAAAAAAGAAATTACCGGTTACAACATTATTACGAGCCATCGGTTTCGAAAGCGATAAAGAAATACTCGAAATTTTTGGACTTGCCGATGAGATTAAAGTCTCAAAAGTTGCCTTGAAAAAACTTGTTGGCAGGAAACTTGCTGCCCGTGTTTTGAAAACATGGGTAGAAGACTTTGTTGACGAAGATACCGGTGAAGTAGTATCCATTGAACGGAATGAAGTCATTATCGATCGCGAAACTGTTATTGAAAACGATCACGTTGATATGATTGTCGATTCTGGCACAAAAACAATTCTTTTGCACAAAGAAGAAACTAATCTTCAGGATTATGCGATAATATATAATACCCTTCAAAAAGATCCATGTAACTCTGAAAAGGAAGCAGTTCTTCATATTTACAGACAGTTGCGTAACGCAGAACCGCCTGATGAATCTACTGCCCGTGAAGTAATTGAGAACTTATTTTTCTCAGATAAACGTTACGATCTAGGGAATGTTGGACGTTACAGGATCAACAAAAAATTGAATCTTGAAATTGATATCGATACTCGTATCCTTACGAATGATGATATCATTGCAATTATAAAATATCTTATCCAGTTAGTCAATTCCCGTACCGATGTTGACGATATCGACCACTTGTCGAATCGTAGGGTGCGTACAGTTGGCGAACAAATGTTTGGACAATTTGGTGTTGGTTTGGCCCGTATGGCCCGCACAATTCGCGAACGTATGAATGTTCGTGACAATGAAGTGTTTACACCGATTGATCTTATTAATTCAAAGACACTTTCTTCGGTAATTAATTCTTTCTTTGGTACCAATGCGTTATCGCAGTTCATGGACCAAACCAATCCGCTGGCCGAAATGACTCACAAACGCCGTATGTCGGCATTGGGACCTGGAGGTTTGTCGCGTGAAAGAGCAGGTTTCGAAGTTCGTGACGTGCACTATACTCACTATGGCCGTTTATGTCCGATAGAAACTCCTGAAGGACCAAACATTGGGCTTATTTCGTCATTGTGCGTTTTTGCGAAGATCACAGATCTCGGCTTTATTTCAACACCATACCGAAAAGTAAATAATGGTGTGGTTGATTTAACTGACGAGGGCGTAATATATTTGACTGCTGAAGAAGAAGAGGGACAGGTAATTGCTCAGGCAAATGCGAAGATTGATGATACAGGACGCTTTATCAATCCAAAAATCAAAGCAAGACTAGAAGGCGATTATCCATTGGTTGAACCAGAGAATGTTCAACTCATGGACGTTGGACCGAATCAGATTGCATCAATAGCAGCGTCACTTATTACCTTCCTTGAACACGACGATGCCAACCGTGCCCTCATGGGATCTAACATGATGCGTCAAGCTGTGCCATTGCTTAAGCCTGAATCACCAATTGTTGGAACTGGCCTCGAACGTAGGGTTGTTACCGATTCAAGGGTACACATTAATGCTGAAGGTCACGGAGTGGTTGAATACGTTGATGCTAATGAAATAGTAATTCGTTATGACCGCACCGACGATCAGCGTTTTGTAAGCTTCGATTCAGATTTGAAATCGTACAAGCTTCCTAAATATGCAAAAACAAACCAAGGAACCTGTATCACTTTGAGTCCGTTGGTTCGCAAGGGAGACAGAGTGGTTCCAAAACAAATATTAACAGAAGGATACGCTACTCAGGCTGGAGAATTGGCCCTTGGGCGTAACCTTATGGTAGCCTTTATGCCTTGGCAAGGTTACAATTACGAAGATGCTATCGTGATTTCGGAGCGAATTGTTCGTGAAGATGTATTCACTTCTGTTCATATCGATGAATATTCATTGGAAGTACGCGAAACTAAACGAGGTATGGAAGAATTTACTTCAGATATACCTAATGTTAGCGAAGACGCAACGAAGAATCTCGATGAAAATGGTCTAATTCGTATCGGTGCCGTGGTGAAACCCGGCGATATCCTTATCGGGAAAATTACTCCGAAAGGGGAATCAGATCCATCGCCAGAAGAAAAACTGCTCAGGGCAATTTTCGGCGATAAAGCGGGTGACGTTAAAGATGCATCGTTGAAAGCTACGCCTTCATTAAATGGTGTAGTTGTCGGTAAAAAATTATTCTCGAGAGTAATAAAAGATAAAAAAGGCCGCACTTCAGCTAAACCTTTACTTGAGCAAATTGACGAAGCTTTCGAAAAAAGCATAAATATTCTTAGAGGTGATCTTGAAGATCGTTTGTTTCAATTACTGAACGGGAAAACTTCGCAGGGAGTTCGCGACTATTACGGTGCTGAGATCATTGGAAAGGGAATCAAGTTTACACTGAAGCAATTGCAGGAAATTGATTATCTTACTGTAAATCCGAATAAGTGGACTACAGACAAGGATAAAAACGATATGATTCGTGATCTTGTAAACAACTTTGTTGTGAAGTTTAAAGAGCATGAAGCAGTAGCCCGTAGAGAACGATTCAATGTAACAATTGGAGATGAATTACCTGCTGGAATAATTCAACTAGCAAAAGTATATATTGCCAAGAAACGCAAATTGCAAATTGGGGATAAAATGGCAGGACGTCACGGGAATAAGGGGATTGTTTCCCGTATTGTTCGCGACGAAGACATGCCGTTCCTTGACAATGGCCGTCCTGTTGATATCGTGCTTAACCCTCTGGGGGTACCATCACGTATGAACCTTGGACAGATTTATGAAACCGTGTTGGGATGGGCAGGTAAAGAGCTTGGAGTTAAGTTTGCTACACCAATCTTTGATGGAGCTACACTTGAGCAAATTACAGATCATACACGTAAAGCAGGAGTACCCGATTTTGGACGTACTGTTCTTTACGATGGTGAAACCGGTCAACCATTCGACCAACCAGCTACAGTTGGTGTTATCTACATGCTTAAACTGGGTCATATGGTTGAAGACAAAATGCATGCTCGTTCCATTGGACCATATTCGCTCATTACTCAACAACCACTTGGTGGTAAAGCTCAATTCGGGGGACAGCGTTTTGGTGAAATGGAAGTATGGGCACTCGAAGCTTTCGGTGCATCTCATATCCTTCAGGAAATATTAACCATTAAGTCGGACGACGTAATTGGCCGGGCAAAAGCTTACGAAGCAATTGTGAAAGGTGACCCGATGCCACAACCAGGTATACCTGAGTCGCTTAATGTGCTCCTACACGAGCTCAGAGGTTTAGGCCTTAGTGTAAATATGGAATAAGTTTTCCGTTGGTGTTTTTTATAATAGTTTGTAAACGAATAATATAAGATAAATGGCTTTTAGAAGAGACAATAAAGTAAAGAGTAGCTTTAGCAAAATCTCTATCAGCTTGGCTTCACCCGAAGAGATTCTTGAACGATCACATGGTGAAGTCTTAAAGCCGGAAACGATTAACTACCGTACGTATAAACCTGAACGTGACGGACTGTTCTGCGAAAGAATATTTGGTCCGGTAAAGGATTATGAGTGCCATTGCGGAAAATATAAAAGAATCCGTTACCGTGGTATTGTTTGTGACCGTTGCGGGGTTGAAGTGACCGAGAAAAAAGTACGTCGTGAACGTATGGGACATATCTCATTGGTAGTTCCCGTAGCTCACATCTGGTACTTCAAATCGTTGCCCAATAAAATAGGTTACCTCTTAGGCTTGCCAACTAAAAAACTCGACTCAATCATCTATTACGAACGTTATGTGGTGATTAACCCGGGTATAAAAAGAGCAGAAGGAGTTCAATATCTCGACTTCCTGACCGAAGAAGAATACATTGATATTGTAGACTCATTGCCAAAAGAAAATCAAATGCTCGACGACAATGATCCTAACAAGTTTATTGCCGAGATGGGAGCAGAAGCTTTATATAAATTGCTTGAACGTATTGACCTTGATGAACTGTCGTATGATTTACGTCACAAAGCCAATACAGAAACCTCACAACAGCGTAAAAATGAAGCGCTGAAAAGGTTACAAGTTGTTGAAGCATTTAGAGGGAGCACACAACTCAACCGTCCTGAATGGATGATTGTAAAAGTTGTGCCTGTTATTCCACCTGATTTGCGTCCGCTTGTACCCCTCGATGGTGGTCGGTTTGCAACTTCTGACCTCAACGATTTATATCGCAGGGTAATAATTCGGAACAACCGTTTGAAACGGTTGATCGAAATAAAAGCACCTGAAGTGATTTTGCGTAATGAAAAGCGTATGCTTCAGGAAGCTATCGACTCTTTGTTCGATAATTCAAGAAAATCGAATGCTGTTAAGACAGAAAATAACCGTGCCCTTAAATCTCTTAGCGATAGCTTAAAAGGCAAGCAAGGTCGTTTCCGTCAGAACTTATTAGGTAAACGTGTCGATTATTCTGCCCGTTCGGTTATTGTTGTAGGACCAAGTCTTCAACTACACGAATGCGGTATTCCAAAGGGTATGGCTGCTGAGTTATACAAACCTTTTGTTATCAGAAAATTGATTGAAAGAGGAATTGTAAAAACGGTTAAATCAGCAAAGAAAATTGTTGACAGAAAAGATCCCGTAGTTTGGGATATTTTAGAAAACGTAATGAAAGGCCATCCGGTGCTTCTAAACCGTGCACCAACTCTTCACCGATTGTCAATTCAGGCATTCCAGCCAAAACTTATCGAAGGTAAAGCAATTCGCTTACACCCGCTTGTTTGTACTGGGTTCAATGCTGACTTTGACGGTGACCAGATGGCAGTTCACCTTCCACTGGGAAATGCTGCTATTCTTGAAGCACAGATTTTAATGCTTTCATCACACAACTTGCTCAACCCGTCGAATGGAGCACCTATTACAGTGCCTTCACAAGACATGGTTCTTGGCTTGTATTATATGACCAAACGTCGTCCTGGCTCGCTGGGAGAAGGATTGCGTTTCTATTCTTCTGAAGAAGCAGTGATTGCCTACAATGAAGGAAAAGTAGCTATGCACGCCATTGTTAATTGCAAGGTAGATGATATTGATGAAAATGGAAAAGCAATAAATCATACTATTGAAACTACTGTTGGACGAATTCTATTCAACCAGCAAGTGCCAAAAGAAGCTGGGTTTATCAATCAGCTACTGACTAAAAAGGCATTGCGCGATATCATTTCGTTCATTCTTAACCTTACCGATAATGCAGTAACTGCAAAATTCCTTGATGATATTAAGGATCTTGGGTATAAGATGGCATATCGCGGAGGTTTGTCGTTCAACCTGTATGATGTTATTATCCCTGATGATAAAACATCAATGGTTCAGGAAGGATACGATGAGGTTGAAGAGGTTATGTCGAACTACAACATGGGTTTCATTACCAATAACGAACGTTATAATCAGGTTATCGATACTTGGACTCACGTAAACGCTAAGCTGACTCAATCGGTTATGCATACCTTAAGTAATGACCGGCAGGGTTTCAATCCTGTTTATATGATGCTCGATTCTGGTGCCCGTGGTTCTAAAGAGCAGATCCGTCAGCTTTGTGGTATGCGTGGTCTTATGGCCAAACCACAGAAATCTGGTGCAACAACTGCACAAATTATTGAAAACCCGATTCTTTCCAATTTTAAGGAAGGCTTATCTGTACTAGAATACTTTATTTCTACTCACGGTGCCCGTAAAGGGTTGGCAGATACCGCACTAAAGACAGCTGATGCTGGTTATTTAACCCGTCGTTTAGTTGACGTTGCACAGGATGTAATCATTTCGGAACTCGATTGTGGAACACTTCGTGGTTTAGTCGCAACTGCTGTTAAGAAAAACGAAGAAGTTGTATCCTCTCTTTATGAAAGGATTCTTGGTCGTTGTTCGGTTCATGATGTATATCACCCACTTACTGGTGAATTATTGGTTCACTCAGGCGATGAAATTACCGAAGATGTTGCCCGTAAAATAGAAAACTCTCCAATCGAGCGTGTTGAAATCAGATCGGTGTTAACTTGTGAATCAAGTATTGGAGTTTGTGCAAAATGTTATGGTCGTAACCTCGCCACTGCGCGAATGATACAGCGTGGTGAAGCTGTTGGCGTTATTGCTGCCCAGTCTATTGGTGAACCAGGAACCCAGCTTACCCTTCGTACTTTCCACGTAGGGGGTATTGCAGGTAACATATCGTCACAGTCTACCATTGTATCGCGATATGAAGGTATTGCCGAAATTGAAGAACTTAGAGCTGTTGAACATACAACTGAAAATGGCGAAAAAATTGACATCGTTGTAAGCCGTTTGGCTGAACTTCGCATAGTTGATAAAAACACTGGAATTGCCGTTTCGACCCACAGTATACCTTATGGTTCGAAATTGTTTGTAAAGAACGGTCAAGAAATAACAAAAGATCAGCTTATTTGTGAATGGGACCCATACAATGGAGTTATCATTACAGAATATGTTGGTCGTGTTCAATTCGAAAATCTCGTTGATGGGGTTACTTTCCGTGAAGAATCGGATGAACAAACCGGTTATACAGAGAAAGTTATCATTGAAACTCGCGATAAGACCAAAAACCCAACTTTAAGTATTGTAGACGAAAAAGGGGAACTTATTCGTTCATACAACTTACCTGTTGGCGGTCACATTTCAGTAGATAATGGGCAGAAGGTAGCAGCCGGCGATATTTTGGTTAAAATTCCTCGTGCATCAGGTAAAGCTGGGGACATCACTGGTGGTTTACCACGTGTTACTGAGCTATTCGAAGCCCGTAATCCTTCGAACCCAGCCGTAGTTTCAGAAATCGATGGCGAAATATCCCTTGGGAAAATCAAACGTGGTAATCGTGAAATCGTTGTTACTTCACGTGGTGGTGATGTGAAAAGGTATTTAGTACCGCTATCACGTCAGATCTTGGTTCAGGAAAATGACTATATCAGGGCAGGTACCCCTCTTTCTGATGGAGCTATTACTCCTGGTGACATTTTGGCCATAAAAGGGCCTACTGCAGTTCAAGAGTATATCGTTGACGAAGTTCAAGATGTGTACCGTATGCAGGGGGTGAAAATTAACGATAAGCACTTTGAGGTGATTGTTCGCCAGATGATGCGAAAAGTAGAGATTGTTGACCCGGGCGATACTCGTTTCTTGGAAAAACAAATCGTGGATAAGCTAGATTTTCTTGCTGAAAACGACTGGATTTTTGCCAAGAAGGTAGTTATCGATCGGGGTGACAGTGAAACTTTCCGTGAAGGTCAGATTGTTACTGCACGTCGTTTGCGTGACGAAAACTCACAACTTAAAAGAAAAGATAAGAAGCTGGTAGAAGCTCGTGAAGCTGTTCCTGCAACTTCGAGCCAAATTCTGCAGGGTATTACCCGTGCAGCTTTACAGACTAAAAGCTGGATGTCTGCTGCATCATTCCAGGAAACAACCAAGGTACTTAACGAAGCTGCAATTAATGGCAAGATTGACGACTTGGCAGGTTTGAAAGAAAACGTTATTTGTGGTCACCTTATTCCGGCCGGAACTGGTATAAAAGAGTTCAAAAATCTTGTTGTAGGTTCGAAAGAAGAATACGACAGGTTGGTTGATCAGCGGAATTACGACTTTGAAAACGACGACGAATAATGGAAGCAGAAGATCAGAAGAAACAAAATGCGAATCAACTCAATATTGAGTTGAATGAGGAGGTTGCTCAAGGTATTTATTCGAACCTTGCGATAATTACACATTCAACTTCTGAGTTTGTGATCGATTTTGTAAGGGTCATGCCCGGAATTCCTAAGGCTGGTGTTAAATCTAGGATCATACTTACTCCAGAACACGCCAAACGTTTGTTGCTTGCCTTGCAAGATAATGTAAAGAAGTTTGAGCAACAAAACGGACCCATTAAAATGAACATGGGGAACGACCCACACATTCCTCCTATTAGTTTTGGAGGGGGCAATATTCCTCTAGCTTAATTATTCTTGAAAATACCTATAAAGGGCTGCCAAAATGGTAGCCCTTTTTTTTGGATCAATGTTAAAAAAATGATAATTGTCAGTTATTGTGTATTGCATTTTTACCAGATAGTTGGGCTTATTTTGGTATTATTGCTAGGCTATTTAGTAAAATGGGTAGTATTTTTTTCTCGAAACCTTCCCCTGCTATTACACGTTGAATTCCTGTTCTGTCTTTATTGTTTTAGCGTAAGAGAATCTGATTTGCACTCGTTTTTAACCATGTGTGGATCATTTAATATCTAAAATCAAAATTGTTATGAGTGAAAATTTTGAAATAGCCCTACAACTGCTCGGGGTCGGAATGGTTACTGTTTTCGCCATTTTGTTTCTTGTTGTTTTTATTGGTGACGCGATAGTTCTTTTTGTCAACCGTTTCATAGGGGAAGAAAAGAAAGAAATGCCAATTGTTTTAGAAGAAAATTCGGTCATAGATCCAAAAAAATCGGCAGCTATTGAAAGTGCGATACAGATTGTGACACAAGGAAAGGGCAAAGTTGTTAAAATTGAAAAGTGTTAAGTATATGGAAAAAAGAAAAGTAAAATTCTCATTGGTATATCGCGACATGTGGCAATCATCGGGTAAGTACCTGCCCCGTGTAGACCAATTAGAAAAAGTAGCTCCGGCCATTATCGAAATGGGTTGTTTTGCCCGTGTTGAGACTAATGGGGGAGGGTTCGAGCAGATTAATCTATTGTTTGGTGAGAATCCAAATACTGCCGTCCGCCAGTGGACAAAACCATTTAGAGAAGCTGGAATACAAACCCATATGCTTGACCGCTCACTTAATGGATTGCGCATGAGCCCTGTACCGGCCGATGTGCGAAGGTTAATGTACAAAGTGAAGAAAGCTCAGGGAACCGATATAACCCGTCCTTTTTGTGGGTTGAATGACTCCAGAAATATTCTTGACTCAATAAAATACGCCAAGGAAGCAGGTATGATTGCGCAAGCAGCCTTGAGCTTAACCTATTCGAAAGTGCATACTGTTGAATCGTATGTGCAATTGGCCGATACACTTATAAAAGGTGGTGCCGATGAAATTTGCCTTAAAGATATGGCCGGAATTGGTCGCCCGATGTGGCTTGGAAAAATTGTTGAGGGGATTAAGAAACTACACCCAGATATTCCATTACAATATCACTCTCATGCTGGTCCTGGTTTTGCAATGGCCTCTATTTTAGAAGTATGTAGAGCAGGCGTTGAATATGTTGATGTAGCAATGGAACCGCTCTCTTGGGGAACCGGACATGTTGACGTGTTAGCTGTGCAAGAAATGCTTAAAGATGCCGGATTTGATGTCCCCGAAATTAATATGGATGCATATATGAAAGTTCGCAGCCTTACGCAAAGTTTCATCGATGATTTTCTTGGATATTATATTGACGGCAAAAACCGCTATATGAACTCATTGCTTATTGGCCCTGGGTTACCAGGTGGTATGATGGGGTCTTTAATGGCAGACTTGCAGAGTAACCTAGAAAACATCAATAAATGGAAAGTGAAGAATAATCAACCTGAACTTACACAGGACGATTTATTGGTTAAGCTTTTTAACGAGGTTGAATACATTTGGCCAATGGTAGGCTATCCGCCATTGGTAACCCCTTATAGCCAGTATGTAAAAAACCTGGCAATGATGAATGTTATTCAGATTGAAAAAGGTAAGGAACGCTGGAGCATGATTGCCGATAATATATGGGATATGTTAATGGGCAAGGGGGGAAAATTGCCAGGAAAACTTGCTCCCGAAATTGTAAAATTGGCTCAGGAAAACGGGAAAACTGAATTTTCAGACAATCCACAGTCATTGTATCCCGATGCACTCGATAAATTCCGTAAGGAAATGAACGATAACGGATGGGATTTTGGTCCCGACGACGAAGAACTCTTCGAGCTAGCCATGCACCCGGAACAATACCGTTTGTATAAATCGGGAGCAGCTAAAAAAGCGTTCGAAGAAGATCTTGCTAAAAAGAAAAACGAAGGTGGAGGACTTATTGCCACTAAAGTGAATGTTGCTGATGTTGCATTTGCTCCCACTACTCTCAATGTAAATGTTAATGGAGAAGTATTCAAAGTAACAGTTTCGTACGGAGATGAAACAGGCAAACAAAGCGAAGCCAATCCTGTGGCAATACCAATAGCTTCCGGCGAAGAGAAGAAAATTCTTTCACCTCTCGAAGGAAAGTTTTATTTGACAAAGAATACAACAGAGAAGCCATTACAAGTTGGCGATAAAGTAGAAGTTGGTGATTTAATTGGGTATATTGAAGCAATGAAGACCATGAATACTATCCGTGCCGATAAAGCCGGAACTGTTATTAAGATAGAGAAATCGATAGGTCAGGATGTTGAAGAAGACGATGTTTTGGTAGTAATTCAATAAAACTGTTAGCGAAACCAATTTCGCCATGGTTTTTCAAAACTTTAGTTATGGACGTTTTACAAAAATTATATGAAATGACTGCTTTCGGCAGTCTTATCGAGAACCCGGGATCGTTACTAATGCTCGCTATTGGAGCCATATTGCTTTACCTCGGTATAAGAAAGCAATACGAACCCCTTTTGTTAGTACCGATTGCTTTTGGAGTAATTCTGGCCAATCTGCCTGGAGGTGGAATGGGCGTTGTTCCAGGTGAATTCATCCAGCTCGAGGGATTGAAGCAAGCTGCGAGCCCCGATATGAACCTGATGGAGCTTGAAATGGAGCATCGTTATATGAACCTTTTCGAAATTGCTCATGAATACGGAATTATGAATTTTCTGTATTATATGCTGATAAAAACAGGTTTACTACCCCCTATCATTTTTATGGGGGTTGGTGCCCTTACCGATTTTGGGCCGATGTTGCGCAATTTGCGATTGTCGTTTTTCGGAGCAGCTGCGCAGTTGGGAATTTTTACAGTGTTGTTAATTGCTATTTTGGTTGGTTTTACTCCCAAGGAAGCAGCTTCATTGGCAATTATTGGTGGAGCCGATGGGCCAACTGCTATTTATACAACCATTAAGTTAGCACCGCACCTTTTAGGACCAATTGCCATTGCGGCTTATTCGTACATGGCGCTGGTGCCAGTTATTATACCGTTGGTTGTTAAATTGACTTGTAGCCCAAAGGAGTTGAAGATTAACATGAAGCAGATGGATAAACTTTATCCGCCTAAACACCAGATTAAAAATCTTAGAGCAGTGAAAATTGCTTTTCCGATTGTTCTGGGAATAGTTATTTCTTTCTTCGTTCCTTCGGCAGTGCCCCTGCTCGGTATGTTACTTTTTGGAAACCTTATTAAAGAAATTGGTGCAAATACCCTGCGCCTTAGTGAAGCTGCAAGTGGCCCAATTATGAACACAGCAACCATATTTTTGGGATTAACTGTTGGTGCAACAATGACTTCTGATGTTTTCCTCGATCCAAAAACTATTGGAATTATTGTGGGAGGATTTTTTGCTTTTGCAATTTCTGTTTTTGGAGGTATTGCTGCGGTAAAAGTTTTCAATTTGTTCACTAAAAAGAAAATTAATCCGCTTATTGGGGCTACAGGACTAAGCGCTGTGCCAATGGCATCGCGTGTTGCTAATGAGATTGCCCTGAAATATGATTCAAACAACCATGTTCTTCAGTATTGTATGTCGAGCAATATTTCGGGTGTTATTGGTTCTGCAGTAGCTGCTGGTGTACTTATTTCCTTCTTGAGTTAAGCTGAAAATTAGAGGAGGAAGCTGGCTTACAGCTAACGACTTTGAATTAATACATATAAAGCCCTGTTTTTCACTGTAAAATCAGGGCTTTTCATTTTGACTAATTAGATGATTGTAATTTTGCCATTAATTACTATCGCATCAAGGTCCATTTCCTGTGCAGATTTTATTGCATCTTGGGCAGTGTGTACAATTGGATTCCCCTTGTTGTTGAATGATGTATTAATCAGTGCTTTTATGTTGTATTGTTCATCGAGGAGCGAAAGTAACTCGTAAAGGAATGGATTTTCTTTTTTCTCAAAAATTGTTTGAATTCGGACGGTACCATTGGCATGTATTACTCCCGAAATCTCAATTTGTTTGTTTTCCGGGATTTTCAAATCGAGAAGCATGTATCGGGTGAGTGGGTGAATTGATGATTGTCCTGTAAAATATTTTGCATTGTGTTCAAGCATAATTGGGGCAACAGGCCGGTACCATTCGCGCTGCTTTTTTTCAACACTTACTTTGTTGGCCAGGGCTTTTGTCGGGAGAGCCAAGATTGAACGGTTTCCCAATGCTCGTGGTCCGGCTTCTCCATTGCCGTTACACACTCCAACAATTTTTCCTTCAGAAAGTAGCTGAGCAAGCTGGCTTATATCTTCTTGAGTATATTCAAAATTGTTGCTTTCAATTCCCCAGTTGTTTAAATACGGAGAATTGATTTGTATTGTATGCCCTTTTTTCCATTCGAGAAAGGCAGCGGCACCAATTGACAAGCCAGAGTCGTCGGGGCAAGGGGGAATATAAACATTTTCGAAAATGCGGCTTTCAACTATTGCTGAATTGGTATGGATGTTTAATGCACAACCTCCGGTATAATAAAGAGTTTTACAGCCAGTTATCGATTGTAGGTCGTCGAGTTTCAGCAAAACTTCTCGCATAAAAAGTTCCTGAATAGTAGCGGCAATATCTTGCAAAAAGGTACTGCGTTGGTCGAACGATTTAAGGTCAATACCAAAGTCTGCTTTTGCTTTCTCGAAGAAAGCCGAACGTTTCCCCCAAATGTTTTCGAACCAGTTATTCTGCCTTAACCAGAAATCAATTTCTTCGTTATATGTGCCTAACGCTGCATATCCCATCAGTTTGCCCGGAACACTGTTTTGATCTTCAATTGTAGCTCCAATTATCCCGAAAGTAAGCGCGTTGGCATTGAATAGTGAAGTGAATGGTTTCAGTTCCCAATGGTGTTCAACTGGAATAATTTTCCCCATTTTGTATATCCAGGCAGAGAAATTTGATAAGCTGGCACCGCCGTCGAAATGTACAAGCAGGCTGTTCTCTTCGAAACTACCATAGAAGGGGAGGCATGAAAAAATGTGTGCAAGTTCGTGATTGAGGATGTAACTGTCGGGTTCGCGATAAATCCACCAAAGTTTTCCTTTTTCAATATCTTTGGTCAATTTGGGGTTTAACGGCGCTTCAAAGCGTATTTGCCCACTCGAAGAAATCATTGCACGGCCAACAACATTGTCAACAAAAACTACGTCGACATCGGCTTCTGCAAGGCCTGAGTGTTTAATGAGTTCTGGCAAATGAACATATAGTTTGTTGTCGCGCTTGATACGGCTGATCCTTTCTAGTTGAAGAAACTTTTTTACCTCGCCATTATTCATCAACGCCAAGTTGTGATCGTGTACATATTGCGGATAATTCGTGTCTATCCGGTCTTGAATGGCATATATTCCCAGTGTTCCCTTCCCCTCGTTCATTTTACCAAGAATTGTAGTGCAACAGAAAATATGATGATCAGCATAAAAATTGCTTCTGCCCATATTCTGCGTCGTATAAAGGTAAGATAATTTGTCAAAATAAAAGAGAGAGGAAGTGATACAATTATTAGTAACTCATATGAAATTGATGGTATAGAGAGAAGGAGTAGACCGAAAAAAAGATATTGCAGGACAATTTTGTAAAACCTGCGTGTGTTTATTTTCTTTTCGCCATAGTGTCTCAACATGGTTATTGAGGCTGCAATGGAAATAATGGTGATAAATACTAAGTGTACAATAGTCGGTAGTTGTGCGAATTTGGATAAGTTTTTAGGTGCAAAAGTTTGTAAATAAATACTATAGAAAGAATTCAAATTGTTGGTGAGGTAGAAATAAGAAAATACATAAATGTGTGGTAATAAAAGACCGATGACAGATGCTGTCCACTCTCGCCATCCCACCTTATTTTTGAGACTATAAAGACTCATGGGGGCTAAAAAGAATAGACATGAAAGGGCTGGGTAGAAAAGTCCTGCTATGCCGGTAAAAAAGCCCGCATTGAAGCCATTTGCTATTACTTTAGCTTTTTCGAACGAAGCGAGCAGGTTAATAATGGCTATTTGCATGAATATTGCTGCGATAAATACCGGTTGAAAGTTATGCGTCGAAGGGTGTGCTAGGGCAATAAACATAAAAAGGTAAACAGGCAAGAAAGAGCGTTCACCAACAAACGAGAATGTTGAGCTTATATATAGGAATAACACTGAAATGACCATGACGGCCAGATAGTTGAGAAAAAGAGCTGTTGCTTTTGTTTTGATAATTGCATAAAGCGGCAGCAGCAACGGATTGATATCTTTTGCTGGTTGAAGTTCGAAAGTGCCTGGGCTCAGAAAAGCAGGCAGCAAAAGTAATGCTCCCACTATTGGAAAGAGTAGGTAGTTATAAAAGTAGTTAGCATTAAAAATCCGCAACATTTTTTAGCAACACATAAATGCAGTTAAGAGATTTTACTCAAATTCAAACCCAATATCTTTTCTGAAATAACAGTTGTCGAAATGGATCAGCGAAGCATTTTGATACGAAACCTTTAATGCATCGGAAATTGTTTTTCCATATGAACTTATCGATAGAACACGGCCCCCGGCAGTGACAACTTCGTTATCTTTAAAATTAGTGCCTGCATGAAAAACAATGCTGTTAGCAACTTGGTCGACTCCTGATATGATTTTCCATTTTTCATAATCACCGGGATAGCCCCCAGATACCATCATTACAGTAACCGCAGCACGTTCATCGAATTCGATCATTTTTTCATCAAGATTCTCATTGGCAACCCCTTCAAGTAGGTCCACAAAATCTGATTTTATGCGAAGCATAACGGCTTCGGTTTCAGGATCGCCCATGCGCGCATTGTATTCAATTACAAATGGGTTGCCGTTGCAATTTATTAATCCAAAGAAGATAAAGCCTTTGTAAATAATCTCTTCTCTTTGTAATCCCTCGATTGTTGGTTTAATTATATTTTTCTCTACTTTAGACATGAAGTCGTTGTCGGCAAATGGGACTGGCGAAATGGCTCCCATACCACCAGTGTTTGGTCCGGTATTGCCTTCTCCGATTCGCTTGTAATCTTTTGCTTCAGGAAGTATTTTATAGTTTTTCCCGTCGGTAATTACAAAAACTGAGAGTTCAATTCCTGAAAGAAATTCTTCGATGACCACTTTGTCACTTGCTTCGCCAAATTTGCCACTCAACATTTCTTCCAACTCTGATATCGCTTCGCCGATGGTTTCTGGAATAACAACCCCTTTCCCGGCAGCTAGCCCATCAGCCTTCAGAACATAAGGAGGAGTAAGGGTTTTCATAAATTCGGCACCCAATGATGCTTCGCCTTTAGAAAATGTTTGGTAACGTGCTGTTGGAATGTTGTATTTCATCATAAACTCTTTGGCAAAGTCCTTGCTGCCCTCGAGTTTTGCCCCATCTTTTGATGGACCAATTACAGGAATATTTTTTAATTCGGAATCTGAGGCAAAGAAATCGAAAATACCTTCGGTGAGAGGAACCTCGGGACCAACCACCACCATGTCTACTTGGTTCGAAAGAACTGCTTTTTTAATGGAACTAAAATCACATACCCCAATGGCAAGGTTTTCTCCAATTGTTGCTGTTCCAGCATTTCCGGGGGCAAAATATATTTTTTCCACCTTGGTGCTTTGTTTTATTTTCCATCCGAGGGCGTGTTCTCTTCCTCCTGAACCAATTATTAATATTTTCATTATCAAAAGTGTTATGCGCTTTTTCTTATTTTTTCTGTTGATTTTTGAAGTTGCTTGAAGTGTTCGTCCGGTTTTTTAACTTTTTCGGGTAGTGGGGCCTGAGACGTAATTTTGCGGAATGAATATCCTTGGCTAAGCAGATAGTCGATTACCCTGGGTAGGGCAGTGAGAACATTCTTTTCTGATTTTATGGAGTCGTGAAAAGTAATAATTGAACCGTCGCGAACAAAGTCAACAACATTCTGAAAACACTTTTCTGGACTAATATCCGGGTCGTAGTCGCAACTAATTACATCCCACATGATAATATCATACTGGTTGATAATTGTTTTATATTGCTTTCCTTTCATCAGACCATATGGTGGCCTGAAAAGCCTGGAATTGATATGTTGAGCAGCTTTCTGTATGTTGGAAATGTAGTCGGCATTACTGGTTTTCATCCCGTGTAAATGGTTATGGGTATGGTTGCCAACAGCGTGTCCCTGCTCCAAAATCTGACAAAATATTTCGGGATGCTTCACAACATTGTCGCCTACACAAAAGAAAGTAGCTTTTATACCCCGTTCCTTCAGGATGTCGAGAATGGCAAAGGTAACGGTGGGTATTGGCCCATCGTCGAATGTAAGGTAAACCGTTTTTTCCCCCGTAGGCATTCTCCAAATTGCTTTAGGATAAAGCCGATTCATCCATTCAGGGAGGTGAACCCGTAAGTTTATTCTTTTTGTCATCCGATGTTGCTTGGTGCTACTATCTTATTCCGCAAATTCCTGATTAAATCGCCATGAATTTTCCATAGTACAACTCAAAATCAGCTTTAATTTTGCTTTGCAGTTCCTTGTTGCCAAGTTTTTCTGCAAGGGTCATCAATTCATTCAGATAATAGAGGTTACTACGCATATTTTCTTGTACATCACGAACATCATCAGATTTTAGAGAGAACAAATAAGCCAGTTCGTCGGTAAATTCTTTCGACATTTCGCTTGCCATTGCACCAGCCTTTCCGGTTGCACCGGCATCGAGATAGGTTTGAGCAATAAGCAGCGAGAAGTAATCATTTGGTACTTTGCTGGTAGGAATCTCTTCCATGCATTTGTCGAGAACATTTATGCAACGGCCTTTGTCTCCTTGGCGGAGAAGGGCATCGGCGAGTCGCTGGAAGTTGTTTCGCATGTTGGTAAGCATCCTCCGATTGTTTTCATCTACATATACACCTGGTTTTTTCAGGTTGCCCCAACGGAATTTGTTCATCATGTTGTCATACATTACATCAACATCTTCGTACCCTTTCTGAAAATTAGCATTTTGGGTAAGTATTGGAACAATCCGGTAAGTCATTCCATCTACTTTGAAGTATTTGTCGAGGCTCATGTATTTGTCGCTGCTCACTGAAACGGCATAATAAATCGGACGTTTCCAGTTATTAGTATTCAGCATATCGAGAACCATCAATTGGTCTTTAGTAATGTAATTTCCGGGCAAATCGATGTACATAGTGTCTACAATCCGGTTGTAATCTTTTGCCGGAACAACGTTGTTTGCTTTAACCGCTCCTTTGTCCACCACATAGAATAATTTTCTTACTGGCAAATATGCTGCATTGTCATATTGAGTAATTTTTGTTTTCGGGTTATCATCTTTAATAAATTCCAGCGCTTTGCTAAGCTCAATGCTTTTCCCGGCCATGCGTGGGTCTTCCATTATGTACACGATGTCACGTTTCCCTTGAACATATTGGTCGTATTTAAAGCTAATTGGCAATGGCTCTGAGGTGTACGCTTTGCGCTGCATTTGTTTAATATACCAATCGGTCTGAAGATAACTTAAGTTACAAACCCTTTTGTCAATGCCAACGCCTTCAACTTCTTGATTATACCACAAGGGGTACGTGTCGTTATCTCCATTGGTAAAAATAATGCCGTTTGGCTGTACCGAAGCGAGGTAATTATATCCGAAGTCAGGAGCAGAGGTGCGGTGCGCGCGGTTGTGATCGTCCCAGTTTTGGGCTGCCATAAGTACTGGAACAGCTAATAAAGTCACAGCGGTAACGCTCGATGCAGAAACTGTTTCTGAGGTAAATTTTTTCAGGATTTGATACAAGAAAGCTACCCCCATTCCAATCCATATAGCAAAGGCATAGAACGAACCTGCAAATGCATAATCACGTTCACGGGGCTGAAGCGGGTACTGGTTGAGGTAGACTACAATGGCCAGGCCTGTCATAATGAATAACAATCCAACTACCCAAAGGTCGCGTTTACCTTGTTTGCCGTTTTTATATTGAAAGGCAATACCAAGAATACCAAGTAACAATGGGAGAAAGAAATAGGTGTTTCTGCCGGGGTTATCGGCATATTTTGCAGGCAGTTTATCTTGGTCACCAAGGCGGGCTTCGTCGATGAATTTTATGCCGCTGATCCAATTTCCGTCAATTTTGTTGCCATGTCCCTGAATATCGTTTTGTCTTCCGGCGAAATTCCACATAAAATAACGCCAGTACATAAAGTTTATCTGATAATTGACAAAAAACCTAAAATTCTCTGAAAATGTTGGTTTTATAATTGTTTCGGTTTCGCCTGATTGTCCGCGAACTGTTTTCTTGGTCCCTTTTATTTTGCCCCATCTTTTATATTCCTGTTCGTGGCGTGGATCACTTTTGCTCCACATACGCGGGAAAAATGTACAATATTCATCGTCGTAATTAGGCTCGTAACCTTCATTTGTCACTATATATTTACCGTCTTTAACGCGCCATTCTTTTTTTCCAGGGTTTGATGATTCGTTGCGGTCGAGAGGTGAATTGTAATATTGTCCATAAAATAGTGGACGATCGCCATATTGCTCACGGTTGAGGTAAGAAAGCATGGAAAAAGCATTATTCGGACTGTTTTGGTCCATGGGTGGGAAAGCGTTAGAGCGAATAGGAATAATCATATAGCTGGAAATTCCCAACAAAATTACAGTGAGCCCAAGTATTAATGTGTTAAGCAGTACGTGATTATTCTTGAGCGTATAATAAATACCATAAGCAATGGCGGCAACAAGTAACAAAACAAAAAAGAAAAAGCCAGAGTTAATTGGCATGCCTATCCCGTTGACAAATAAGCGTTCGAAAACAGACGCTACTTTTACAACACCGGGTATAATAACATAAAGGATTGCTCCTAAGATGATCGCTGAAATGACTAAAGTCCAGAAAATACCTTTTTTAGTTGGCTCAAATTTCTTGAAGTAGTAAATCAGGGCAATTGCCGGAATGGCCAACAGGTTTAGTAAGTGAACTCCTACCGAAAGACCTGCTAAATAACATATTAGAATCAACCACCGGTTAGAGTATTTTTCGTTAGCAACATTTTCCCATTTCAGGATTGCCCAAAAAACCAAAGCTGTAAAAAGCGAAGAAGTTGCATATACTTCGGCTTCAACGGCCGAAAACCAAAACGTGTCGGAAAATGCATAAGCTAACCCTCCAACGAGACCGCTGCCAAGGATAGCAATTGTTTGCCCTAATGATGGGTTTTCATCACTGGTAATGAGTCTCTTAGTGAGGTGGGTGATTGACCAGAAAAGGAATAGTATTGTAAACGAACTGGCCAATGCCGACATAACATTCATGAAGAAAGCAGCGCTTTGTGCATTTCCAAAGAGGGTAAAAAACCTCCCTATAAGCATGAAAAATGGGGCACCTGGGGGGTGACCAACTTCAAGTTTAAACGCTGTAGTAATAAATTCACCGCAATCCCAGAAACTGGCGCGGGGTTCTAAGGTTAAGATATAAGTAATGGTGGCAACCAGAAATGTTAACCATCCAACTGCAATGTTCAGCTTTTTGTAGTTCATCTGAAATTGAATTATTTAAGTTTGTTGACGCGTGGTTTATTGCTCACTTTTTCGTTCAATAACCAATTAATCTGCGAATATAGTAGAAACTTTTCACACTAAGTAATTTGAATTTTTTTTTAGCACATTTTATACGTAACGCTAAATTCGTACCTTTACCAAATCTAATTATTGATCTTTTTATACAATGATTGCTGTAACGTGTGCCATAATTGTCAGAAACGACACAATATTAGCCTGTCAACGGAGGCCAAATTCGAGCCATCCCTACGAATGGGAATTCCCGGGGGGAAAGCAAGAAAATTATGAATCGCCCGAAGAATGTATTATTCGTGAGATTTGGGAAGAACTAAGGGTTGAAATTGAGATTATTAAGCCCTTAACCCCAGTCAGTTTTTCCTATCCCGAGCAGGAAATTTATCTTATGCCTTTTCTTTGCCAAATAACTGCTGGTAATCCTACCCCGGTTGAACATCACACCATTCGCTGGCAGCGCATTTCAATGTTTTCCGATTTGAAATGGTCTGATGCAGATGCCGAAATCTTCAGGATTAATGAAGATAACATTCTATGAACTCTCTATTTGCTATTTTTTTCACTTCGTTAGTAGTTGCCCTTTCCGGCGCCATAATGCCTGGCCCTTTGCTTACTATTACCATCAGTGAATCAACACGCAGGGGGGCAATGGCTGGTCCAATGCTTATTGCCGGTCATGCGGTTCTTGAGTTAGCACTTGTTGTGGCATTGTTGCTTGGCTTGGGGCCGTTACTCGAGAACGAGATTTTTTTTATTGTAATAGCTTTTGTTGGAGGGTTACTCATGCTCTGGATGGCATTGGGTATGTTCAGGTCGTTGCCAACCCTCTCGGTTTCGTATTCTGGCAAAAGCGAGGCTAAAGGGAATTTATTGATGACAGGTATTTTTATGAGTCTGGCTAATCCGTATTGGATTATTTGGTGGGCAACAATTGGTATTGGGTACATTGTTCTTTCACAGAAGCTTGGTATTGTTGGAGTTATTGTCTTCTTTGCTGGTCATATTTTTGGCGATTTGCTTTGGTATAGTGCCATTTCGCTAGCGGTAGGAAAAGGGAGGAAACTCTTTACCGATAAAATTTACCGCATGCTAATTGCTTTCTGCGCCCTTTTTCTTGTCGGATTTTCGATTTATCTTATTATTTCCGGCTTCGGGAAAATTAATATCTAACGGGTTCAGCGTTATTTTGAAACACTAGAGGTGTTTTGCTCTTCGTCGTCACCGTCATAAATTTCAATAATTGGTTTTGTGAACCCTTTGTTCGTAACCCGCTTATCTAATGTTAGTAATAAGGAAGGAAGAACAAGTATATTGAAAAACATTGCGATAAAAAGTGAAGTAGAGATTAGCATCCCCAAAGCTTGAGTGCCACCAAATTCGGAAACAATGAATACACTGAATCCCAGTACTAGTACAATGCTGGTATATATCATGCTAAAGCCGGCTTCGTGGAGCGCATTGATAGCCGATTCTTTGATTTTTCCTCCGTTAACTTTTAGCTCGTGCCTGTAACGGGAAAGATACTGAATGGCATTATCGACAGAAATACCAAGGGCAACACTAAAAATTATTATGGTCGAAGGTTTTATTGGGACACCAGTGAAGCCCATAATTGCTGCAGTAATAATGAGCGGGATAATGTTGGGAATCATCGAAACGAGGATCATTCGGAATGAAGAAAACAGCAAAGCCATTAGAAGTGAAATGAGGATAATGGCAATAGTTACACTTTCGAAAAGATGGCGGATCAGGAAATTTGTACCACGTGCATAAACAATACTGTTACCTGTAATTTTTACTTCGTATTTTCCTGCCGGAAATAGCGAGTCTATTTGTGGCTGAATTTTTGCCATAACAGAATCGAGACGATTGGTTGGCAAGTCGGCAATATGGTAATTTACCCGGGTTATCTGATACGTGGTGTCGATATATGAATTCAATAATTCAGTATTTCCTTTGCTTGTGTTCTTGGGCAAATAACTCATAATGAAACTACTCTCCATTGAACTTGGCATCGAGTATTTTGCAGAGTCGCCTCCATAATACGCTTGTCTCGAAAATTTGAAAAGTTCGGCAATGGAAATTGGTTTCGAAAATTCAGGGAAAGAATCGATATATTTTTGAAGCTTTTCAATTTTTGAAACAGTGGACATGGCCATAGCCCCGTTTTTCTTTTTCGTATCTATTGATATTTCGAATGGCATTACTCCCCCGAAGTTTTCTTCAAAAAACTTAAGATCGATTGAAATGGGGTCTTTTTGCTGGAAATCATCAGTGATTTTCCCAGAGGTTTTCATTTTGCTAACGCCCACAATACCAATTACTAACAAGATGAGTGAGGTGAGATAAATCGGTCTCCTTTTATGTTCAACCAAGAAAATAATCCTTTCTACAATTTTACGGAAGAACCCGTTGTCGAGGTGGCGGGTGTGTTTTTCAGATGGAGGGGGCAAGTAGCTGAAAATGATTGGTAACAGAATAATACTTAAGGCGTATTCAACCATAATGCTTATGGATGTGACAATGCCAAATTCCTGTAACATTTGGCTTGGAACAAGAATGAATGCAGCAAAACCAAGGGCTGTTGCCATATTGGTCATTAGCGATGCTACCCCAATCCGTTGCACTGCGTTGCGCAATGCCAGGTCTTTATCGTTATGAAGCCGGTATTCCCAATGGTATTTATTAAGAATGTAAATACAGTTTTCAATGGCAATGATAACGATGAGCGATGGGATTACCCCTGTAAGTATGGTTATTTTAAAGTTGAAAAGAGCCAGTAAACCAAGGGTCCATAGGATGCTTATTCCAACTACGAGCAACGAACTGAGAACGACCCTCACCGATCGGAAGAAAAAATACAAGATAAGGGCTGCGATTAAGATGCTCATAATGACGAATATGAACAACTCCCGTTTTACCAAAGTCATGGTAACCGTAAGGATATACGGCATGCCCGAATAATGGATTTCAACCTTATTTTCTTTACTGAATTTTTCCGATAAGTCTTTGATTTTATTAATAATGATGGTCCTGTTTTCGTCAAGTATTTTTTCGTGGTCGAGGGTAATAGTCATCAGCGTAGCCTCGGTTTCAGGGTTGTAAATTAGCCCTTCGAAAAACTTTAATCCTTTGATTACTGATTTAAGACTATCAACTTCAGCTTGTGTTTTAGGCTTTTCGGATGTTAATGGTAGAATATCGAACTGGTGTGTTGCATTGTTTTTTGTGAGGTTCACAGAGTTTGAAAGACTAAGCACTCCAAGCACCCCATCGATTTTTCTTATTTCTTTCTCAAGATCGTACCATGCATTGAATTGGTCAAGTTGGAAAATGTCAGGATTAACCATTCCAACAACGACGATGCTTTTGTCGTCGCCAAAAAGTTTTTTAAATTTTTCATAGACAACAACAGAAGTGTCTTTATCTGATAGAATGGTGTTTTCGTACGACATCTTGACATTTCTGCCAAAAAACGCCATACATAAGGTAAAAACAGTAAGGAGGATGATTAAAAGAATCTTATTTTTTAGAATAAATGAAGATATCCGTAATGACATTTTTAAAAAAAATAAAAAGATAATTTTCCCATATTAATCAATGCACAAAAGTAGTATAATATCGAAGTATTAAAATATCATTAAACCAGGAATTCGATATTTTTTTGCTTTTCTAACACTTTTGTTGTCTAAATGTGTTGTATGTTAGCATTTTGTGTTTGCTGTGTAAGAAAAAGTTCCATGTCATAAATTTCCTCTATCCTAGGAAAATGGTTTAGTACCCCGATAGTTCACTAATGATTTTGGGAATATCGGTGTTTTTAAGAAATCCCCTGAATAAATCAGCTCCGGGCCCAAAAGCAAAAACGGGAACCATTACGCCTGAATGGTCGTCACTCGTAAAGTTGCCCATTACACTTCCTGTAGTGAAATTTCCATTTTCTATAGAGAATCCTCCTGTTTCGTGGTCGGCTGTTACAATAACCAGAGTTTCTTTATTTTTTTCAGCGAAGGCAAGTGCAACTCCAATTGCCTGATCGAAATCGAGCATTTCGGTTACAATTATCCCCGTATTATTGTTATGTCCACCCCAATCAATTTGTGAGCCTTCAACCATAAGGAAAAAACCGTCGGGATCATTATTGAGAATATTGATGGCGGTAGATGTTGCAATGGGTAATTCGTTCCCTCGGCCTTCTAATTTGCTTTTGTTATGATAGTCGCTGGTGAAACCGGCAAGTTTTCCGCTGTTTATTTTCGCAATTTCTTCAATGCCATATGCCACTTGATACCCTTTTTGTTTTAGGTCGACTGTCAAGTCTTTTTTGTCTCTGCGATGGGTGAAGTTTTTAGAACCGCCGCCAATAAACACATCGATATTTGTTTTCAGAAAGTCGGCAGCGATAGTCTCCAGCCATTCACGGTTTGGCTGGTGGGCAACAAACGATGCGGGTGTGGCGTGGGTTATCGATGAGGTTGAAATTACTCCGGTTGCTTTTCCTCTCAGTTCCGCTTTCTCTCGTATGTTTTGAATAGCAACTGTATCGGCATTTACCCCAATAGCACCGTTGTAAGTTCTTTCTCCGGTGGAAAGGGCTGTTCCCCCGGCACCAGAGTCGGTAACAAAATCGGAGGCCGATTGCGTTTCAGAAAAGCCAATATTTCTGAAATTCTTTAAATGAAGATTTCCTCCATTGGCTACAATCCCAGAAAAAACTTGAGATACGCCCATCCCATCGCCAATCAGAAAAATAACATTTTTGGGTTTGTTAGTGGTGTTGGGTTCTGTTACAATCGCAACAGGATAAGTTTGTTCTATGCGGGTAAAATTCTTTACCGACTCGCTCTTGTTTGTTAGGTAATCGTTTTGAGCACTAAGGCTTGTCGACAAAAGTCCAAAACCTGCAAATGCAAGGATGAGATATGTATAATTCATGTAAATCTTTTTTAATACTAATTTGGTTTGTGAAATAACAAATTTTCACTTACAAAAACTTCGGTGAACGACAAATATAATTATCTTTTTTTGGTTCAACATTTTTCTTTTGATGCAATTGTTAGACTAAAAGATTAGTGTAATCAATGTCTTTTTTGCGGCTATTTTAAACTGGTTATATCGAATTCCCCGTTAAGTTGATATGTGACAGGAATTTGATCAAAATTTCCGTCGATACATTTCATCGCGAGCAATTCTGCCAGGATATTTTCGGCATAGCCTCTTGTAATTTGTGCTAACCTTGTAAATTTCGTTAAGGTAATGCTTTGGTTATGATTTAGATATTCGATTATGATTTTTCTGGGCTCATCGTATTGGAAACAGAGACCAGTGGTTTTTTTATTTAATTCCCATGATTTCAATAGAACATTATTTGCCAATATATTTTCGTCGTCTTTTCTTATGTAAGCAAGCCATTTCCCGTCATCAGACTGGGCAAAGTATGGGCGCTGACGGCTGGGCGCTACAGTTACTTCGAATACGGTTTTTCCATCGACATCCCATTGTTGGGCTGTAAATTCGATTTTTGGTTTACTGTAAATTCTGGCGGCAGCATCAACCATATAATATTCTTCTTCAGAGCTTACCCCAACAATTTTTCCGTTGTCTTTTACACCAACAAGCAGACGTCCTCCATCAGAATTCGCAAAAGCAACGAGAGAACGGGCTATTTTGCGAGAGTCGTTAATGCAATATTTGAAATCTTGTTGCTGATGCTCGCCTTGTGCAATAAGTTTATATATTGGGTGTACAGTTAGTTTCACGTTTTTGAGTCTTATAATGTGAAATATCAGTAGCTTATTGGCTTTTTAGTGGCTGGCAAGTGTTATTGTTGGTCAGTATTTCGGCAACAATAAATGTACTACCCCCCACGAAAATGAGGTCGTTTTTTCCTGCTCGTTTTTTTGCAGCATCAAGTGCTTCTTTTACGGTAGGATAGGCATTCCCATTTAATCCAAAAGAGTTCGCTTTCTCCTTGAGATTAATTTCATCTAATGCCCTCTCAATGGGGGCCTTAGTGAAATAGTAATCAGCCGATGTGGGTAATAAAGCTAACACAGAGCTGGTGTCTTTGTCGCTAACCATGCCAAAAACGATATGCAGGCGATTATACTTTTCTCGTTTTAACTGACCAGCCACCCAGCGCATTCCGGCTTCGTTGTGGCCGGTATCGCATATTATCCGGGGAGTTTCACAAAGTTGCTGCCAGCGGCCCTGTAGTCCGGTAAGGCTTGTTACTTGAGCTATTCCATTTCGAACGGCTTCATCGGTGATGTTTATTTTCTCTTTGAGAACTTCGATAGCGGCGATTACTGTTAAAATATTCTTTTGTTGATAATCACCTTTCAGCTCTGGAGTAATGTTCTCGTACATTTTTTTATAATGGCTGAAAATAGACAGTTCTCCGTTCTTTTGAGTTTTCGATAAAAACTCTTCATCGGCAAATGTTATTGGGGAACCTGTCTGCGATGCTTTTTCAAGAAAAACATTACAGGTTTTCGGGTGTGATTCGCCTATGATAACCGGAACTCCAGTTTTGATGATCCCCGCTTTTTCGGAGGCAATTTTGTCGAGGGTATGGCCTAAAATGGCTGTGTGGTCAAAACTTATGTTGGTGATGACAGAAAGCTCGGGGGTTATGATGTTTGTAGAATCGAGCCGGCCACCAAGGCCCACTTCAACAATGGCGATATCTACTTTTTCTTTTCTAAAGAAATCAAAGGCCATAATAGTAGTTAGCTCAAAAAACGAAGCTTGCAAGTTTAGTATTTTGTTTCTTTCGATAAAGTCGCTGACAAAATTTACGACATCGTTTTCGGGGATCATTTCCCCATTAACTTTAATGCGTTCTCTGAAATCGATCAAGTGGGGCGATGTAAATAGCCCTGTTTTATATCCTGCGCTTTGGAAAATAGCTGCTAACATGTGCGAAACAGAGCCTTTGCCGTTGGTGCCTGCAATGTGGACAGTCTTAAAGTGCTGGTGAGGAAAACCGTAGGCATTATCGAGGGTTTTGGTATTCGATAAATCGTTCTTAAGTGCTGCAGGCCCAATGCGGTGGAACATGGGCAGGTTTTCGTATAAGTAATGTATGGTTTGCTGATAATCCATTGTTATTAACAAATCGTTGATATAAAAATAGGATAAAACGGGTCTATGTTAACAATCTAACACGTAAAATTTTATACATTTAAAAGATTATTCCAATCTTGTTTTTCTACAAAGAACCCAAAAAAAATGAAAATATGGCCATTAAACGATCAAAAATTTTCATAATCGACACCAATGTAATTCTACACGACCACCGCTGCTTGTTTAATTTTGAAGAAAACGATGTGGTGTTGCCCATAACGGTTCTTGAAGAACTCGACAAATTTAAGCGCGGAAGCGAACAATTGAATTATAATGCCCGGGAATTTGTGCGCTTACTCGATGAATTGGTGAAAGACGATTTATTTAATGGCGGCCTTCCGTTGGGAAAAGGGAAGGGAAAACTGAAAATTGAAACTGGGAAAACTTTCTCTGAAAAATTAAAAACTTCTTTTCGTGAAGATATTCCCGATCACAGGATATTGGCAATAACCGAGTGGGTGAAAGAGAATAACCCGAAACAAAAAGTAGTGCTCATTACCAAAGATATCAACCTGCGGATGAAAGCTAAATCGTTAGGGCTCGATGCAGAGGACTATAAAAACGATAAGGTAGTCAATACCGAGATTTTTGATCGGGGAGTTAATGTTCGCGATAAATTTGATGATGTTTTAATCTCAAGATTATACGAAGATCGTTTTTTGCCACTGGCCGATGCCTGTTTCGATAAAGATCCTACAGCTAATGATTATTTTATATTCCGGGGAATAAATGCTTCGGCTCTTGTGCGTTACGATGCTGGGGCCCGGCATTTCGAACGGGTTGACAAGAAGAGTGCATACGGCATAAAGCCCCGCAACGCAGAACAAACTTTTCTGCTGAATGCTTTGCTGAACCCTGAGATGAAATTAGTGGCAGTTACCGGAAAAGCAGGAACCGGAAAAACACTGCTGGCATTAGCCGCAGCTTTGGCTCAATACGATATTTATGAGCAAATTATGCTTGCAAGGCCAATTGTTGCCTTAAGTAACCGCGATATAGGTTTCTTGCCCGGCGATGCCGATGAAAAAATAAGGCCTTATATGCAGCCGCTTTTCGATAATCTTGCCGTAATCAAACACTGTTTTAATCCACGCAGTGTAGAATATTCCCGTATTGATGAAATGGAAAAAGAAGAACGTTTAGTGATTGCTGCACTTGCTTACATTCGGGGACGAAGTTTGTCGAATTCTTTCTTTATTGTTGATGAAGCACAAAACCTTACTCCACACGAAATAAAGACGATAATTACACGGGCAGGCGAGGGGACCAAAATGGTTTTTACCGGCGATTTGCACCAGATAGATTCTCCATACCTCGATCATCAGTCGAATGGGTTGGCCTACCTTTCCGACAGGATGAAAGGACAAGAACTTTTTGCCCATGTAAACCTTGTAAAAGGGGAACGAAGCTTTCTTGCCGAATTGGCCAGCGATTTGCTTTAAACGAAAGACTATTGGTTCCTTCAGCAGTAATTCTGATCAATCTGTTTGTATCTCGTTGGTTAGATGTTGGCTGGCATTGACAAAAATTAATAGTTCATTAGAAGAGCAATACAATAAACGATTGCTGGTGCCGTTTTTTAAGCAAGGGTTGGGAAGTTTCTCACATTCTATTGCAGGTTATCGTTGGTCTTTTTTAAAATCCTCCCAATCCTTTTTTCTATTTTTTGCAGCTGCCTTATCCGTATCAATTCAGTCTACAATTTTTAACTTTGTCAGAAAAACTTAAATTATGATACTCGATCTTATTTCGAAAAACCGCAGTTATCGGCGTTTTGATCAGACGTTTGAAATAACTGAAACCCAGCTGCGAGACTTTATTGACCTTGCTCGCTTATCGGCTTCAGGAAGAAATGCTCAACCCTTGAAATATATTCTTTCTGTTGATCGTAAAAAGAATGGAAAAATTTTCTCCACACTTGGATGGGCTGCATATCTTAAAGATTGGGATGGCCCGGTTGAAGGCGAACGCCCATCTGCTTATATCGTTCAGCTTCTCGATACAAGTATTGGGGCAAATTTCTTTTGCGACGATGGTATTGCCATGCAAAGCATTCTTCTGGGGGCAGTTGAGGCCGGCTTAGGGGGGTGTATTTTTCGAACGATCAACAAGCCAACGCTTATGGAGTTGTTATGCATTCCTGATCAATATCAAATTATCAATGTAATTGCACTCGGAAAGCCAATAGAAAAAGTGGTTATTGATGAAATAAAAGATGGCGATTTTAAATACTGGCGCGATGAAAATGGGGTGCATCATGTACCTAAACGCACGGTTGATGAATTGGTTCTTGGGCTGTAAATTCCACTGCTACTTTTTTTTCGGGTTCCGGGGGAACCAACCTTTTTCTACACGACGTTTCTGTTCAAAAAGTTCGTGAATAGACCAGAAAAGAGAAA
This sequence comes from Bacteroidales bacterium, assembly GCA_012719495.1. Lineage (GTDB taxonomy): Bacteria > Bacteroidota > Bacteroidia > Bacteroidales > Prolixibacteraceae > CAYMTR01. The sequence goes on along the minus strand of JAAYAG010000071.1, from coordinate 4,453 downwards.
AACCCAACACTCCTGTTAAACTCGAGAGGATGATATTGCTTATCAGTAAAGATCCTATAATGCAAACTATTCCTCCAAATAGAAACCATGGCCATATTTTTATTCCGAAATAGTATTCACCTTTGATGACAACCGGGTGAAGAAGGCCTATTATGAGAAATGCACCAATACCAATAAGGATTCCGGCAAAAGATGAGATCGACATAGTGAACAAATTAGCATGGCAAAAGAAACACTTCGTTTGCTATTCTCCAAATCGATACCCAATGCCTGACTCAGTAACCAATAGGGTGGGTTTCGATGGGTTATCTTCAACTTTTTTTCGTAATTGGGCAACGAAAACCCTTAAGTATTGTGTTTGTTCAACATAACTGTATCCCCAAATCTCTTTTAAGATATATTGATGGGTGAGAACGCGGCCTTGATTCTTTGCCAACAGGCTGAGCAATGAAAACTCAGTTGAAGTAAGTTTCAATATTTCATCATTTTTACGAACGGCATGGTTCGGTAAATCAATGCAGAGAGTCCCAAAATGTAAAATCTCTGCTTCTTTCTTATTGTCAGAGGCCCTGAGTGCGACCCTAATACGAGCCAGTAATTCGGCACTTCGGAATGGTTTGCTAAGGTAGTCGTTTGCCCCGTAATCTAAGGCGGTTACAATGTCATCTTCCGATTGTCTGACAGAAAGGATTATTATAGGTTTTGAGTACCACTCTCTTAGTTTTTTCAAAATCTCTATGCCTTCGGCATCTGGGAGACCTAAGTCGAGAATAATAAGCGATGGATGCAATGTGGCTGCATCAATTAACCCATCTTTACCTGTGCCCGACTGTAAGACTTTATATCCATTCGCAGTTAGGGTAATTTCTAGCAAACGCCTGATTTGTATTTCATCGTCAATGATTAGTATGGTATTTGGTCCGGTCATGGTTCGTTTATTTCGAAATGTTCAATATCTGGTTTTTCAGAAGGAACTGTAAGGGTGAAAACTGCGCCTCCGGTTTCTCTGTTTTTTACGGTGATTATTCCTTTCTGGGCTTCAACAAAACCTTTTACTATAGATAAGCCCAACCCCAATCCTCCTGTTTTATTGATAGTGCCTCTGTAGAATTTATTAAAAACGCAGGGTAAGGCATCTTCGGGAAAACCAGGGCCGTTATCCGAGACCTTTAACACAAGGAAATTATTCACATGTTCAGCGCTAAGTGTTATATCAGAAGTTACCGGGGCATATTGGGTTGCATTGAAAATAAGGTTGTAAAGGATTTGTTCCATCAGTCCGAAATCAATTTTAACCAAGGGCATATTTTCTGAAATGCTTGTTATTACGTTGAACGGTTTTAATTCATTTTGCAGATCTTCTGTAACTTTATTAAAAAGGTCATTGATTTCGTGCCAATTAGGGCGGGCAGATATTCGTCCGCTTTCCAGCCTCGACATATTTAGCAAATTTTCAATTACCCGGTTTAGCCGGATCGATGCAGTAAATATTTCGGAACAAAGGGCTGCCTGCGTATCAGCAGAGTTGTTCGAGTTCAGCAATGTGTCGGATGCGCCCATGATGGTAGCCACTGGAATACGAAGCTCGTGAGATATGGAGTTGAAAAGTGTCTTGTAAAGCCGATCTGATTCGTCGAGGAATCGGGCTTTCTGTGCTTGTTCTTCGAGGAATTCGCGCTCCAATGCGTTTGCAATCAGGGTTATGCAAGTGTCCCAAAATGTTTTTTTATTGCCCGAAAATTGTTCTTTTGCTTTATAAACCAGAACTCCAGGGGTGATTTTTGCCCCAGGAAGAGGAATGTATGTGTTTTCGTCAGCCGTAAAATTTTGTGTGAATGCTCCTGCCTTTTGTAGATGAGTAAAAGACCATTCTGCTATACTGTGTTGTTTTTCTGTGAGGAATGTGCTGTCTTTTTTTTCTGGGTTTATAATGAGTTTGTTCATCCCGTTTTGTAAAATGAAGTACGGCGTTATTCCGAAATGTGTTTCAATTTCTGCATTAGCTACATTGAGTACCTCGTTCGTTCCACTGGCTTTTGATAAATTTCTGGTCAGTTGAAAAAGCGTATGTGTTCGGTTTTCACGTTCTAATGCCAATTGCTCTTGTCGACGTACACGTGTCGTGAAAATCCCATTCAGCATTGCAATTATGAAAAATAACCCGAACATGAGTATGTCTTCTGCCTTGTCGATATGAAAAGTGTAGTTGGGTGGAATGAAGAAATAGTTCCAAACCAAAGCGCTTAACGCGGAGGCTACAAACACTGGGCCTATTCCCATGAACGTGGCCAAAAGAGATACCACAGACAGTAACAAGTACGAAACTACATGGTAGCCTTGATTCGAAGAAAGAGGAATGCATATTAAAACAGTGATCCCAATGACCAGAATAGAAAAAGCATAGTGCCCGGCAGTTTTTGCAGGCTGCGAAGTCGATTTTTTATCTATGCCTTTTGTCGGTTTCATTGTTCTTTGTTATAACAAATGTAATGGTTTACATTCACTTTTCGTTGCTTTTATTTTTTCCAGAACCGTAGAGAAAACAGAATTAAAACCGTGTAAATCTCAAGTCGTCCGAGTAACATCATGAAGCTCAATATCCACTTTGCCAGTATTGGGAGATGTGCAAAATTGCTAACGGGGCCAACCGTGCCAAGTCCGGGGCCGATTCCGGCCATACATGTTGCTACTGAACTTGACGAAGTTTTGCCATCTAGCCCCAACGCAATTAATGCAGTGGTCGCCAGAATAAAAACAAGCATGTAAACCGAAACAAACGTGATTATTGAAAGATTCGTTTCCTCATTAATGGTGTTGCCGTTAATTTTTATAGGAATCACGGCGTTACGTGAAAGCTGGCGTTGCATGTTGTGCTTAATGTTTTTAAGGATCAAAAGGTGTCGGGCCATCTTTATTCCTCCTGCAGTTGAACCGGTGCTTCCGCCCAGAAACATACATAAGAAGATTATTCCCCAACCAACAACTGGCCATTGCAAATAATCGGCTGACGCAAATCCGGTACAGGTTATTATAGATACAACTTGAAAGACCGAATCGCGGAACGATTGTTCCAATGGCAGGCCTAATTTGAAGTAGAGTATGGCAGTAACCATCGCTGTTATGAAGAGAACCACTTTGAGGTAAAACCAAAATTCTTCATTTAAGGCAATTTTTTTAAATTCAAGTTTAAAGGCATAATAATGAACTACAAAATTAGTGCCTGCCAGAAACATAAATATTGTAATAACGTATTGAATGTATGGCGAATAGCCTGCAATGCTTGTGTTTTTTGGAGAGAAACCTCCAGTAGCTATAGTGCCAAATGCATGACATACACTTTCGAAAAGATTCATTTTCCCAAGCATAAGAAAAATAACTTCGGCAAACGTTAGCAGTACATATATGAGCACGATACGTTTCCCCACCGAAATTGTTCGTGGTTGAATTTTGTTCTGTAGCGACGATTCGAGAGTAAATAAGTGATAGCTGCCCATTTGTAAGGAAGGCATTACAATTATTACCAAGACGATAATTCCTATTCCACCAATCCAGTGGGTAAGGCTTCTCCAAAAGAGTATTGATTTTGGTAGTATTTCAATGTCGGTAAGTATTGAAGCTCCGGTCGTTGAAAATCCTGAGATTGATTCAAAAAAGGCATTGGTTATATCGGGGATACTGCCTGAAATTATGTATGGCATACATCCTACTAAACTCATTGAAAGCCATGTTAACGTAACCGTAAGATAGGCATCGTGTCTTGTTAGTGGCTTATTATTATTGATTTTTCCTCCCAGAAGTAAAAAAAGACCATTTAGTATGAGCACTATGGCCATCGAAATAAAAAATAGTTTTATGGGCTCGTTAAATATGATGGCTACCACCATGCATATAATGAATGATATGGCAAGGATGAATAAACTTCTACTGAGCACCCCAATGATAAGCCGATGATTTATTTTTTCTCTCATAGTTCGCTTTTATCTCGCAGATATTTAAGTGTATATAACCATGTTTTTATTCTTGTAAAAAGGCAATTGGAATCTTTTTTCTGCGGGCAAATTTGTCTGCTTTTTCATAAATATGATGTAAAGATTAGGGCTTAGGATATAAAGATTTTATAAAGATTTTTGGTGCAGATTGATTTCTTCCTGTTAAATATCAACGCTAAAATTAGTTTCAAATCAACATTTTTTGCCATTTAATGACTATTTTGGGCCTTCTGAGTCATAACGAAAAAACAAGAAACATCATGAATAAACGTACACCTTTTCCACGTGTATTTTGGGCGGCAAATTCTATCGAAATTTTCGAACGGTTTGCTTATTAATGCGAATCAAGAGTTGAAAATACAATAAAAAAAGTTCATTAAATAGTTGAATTTTAAGCGATTAAATTTGGTTAAATCCTTGAAAATCACTATCTTATGATCAGTTTCGAATTGATTATTAGATAT
>JAAYAG010000070.1 GCA_012719495.1 Bacteroidales bacterium | reverse complement strand
TCAGCCACTTGTAAACAGCAATCTTCTGCTTTAAAATCACTTAAAATAACCCGTTATTCCTGCGTGATTTTGCATTGAATCTTACTGTTTACAAGCGGTCTGAACTCAAAAATAAAGTCGAACTCAAGTTATTACTAAACTGTAATGGAAGTTTATTTTATTGTATCAGTGATATTTACTGCTGGTTGATTAAATTCAAACTTTATCTTCGACAAGCTTGTTGATTGGAAAAATAAAACTACGCTCAGCACAAATATTGCTAATACCAACGCGTTAAATTGTTTCTTTCTTATCGATCTGATTGTCAGGCTTAATGCTGATAATCCGCCTAAGGTTACAAAGAAGATTGCAACTTTTACAACTTTTTCAATATGACTGGCTTCGAGCCCCGGAGTCTTGGGTGATGGAATATAAACGAATAAGGCATAAAGCATTAACGCACCAATAACAGTCAAGATAATTTCCCCAATCATGCTGTAAAGTGGTTTCTTGTTGATCCAGCTAAAAATGAAAAAAGCCAGTGCAGCAAAAAGAAAGTACTGCGGAATGCTTCGTAATAAAACTTCTATTGTATCTATTGAAATCATGGATAAAAGCGTTGATGTGAATGCCAAAAATAAAACATTTTAGCCAGCTTCCTGTTTTCTCTTTCGTGAAAAATGCTGTATTATTGAGCTATTGATATGTTACGATGTCTGTACATTTTAAAATTGATTCTTTGATTCGATGTAATTATTTTATATTAAGATATTTATAGCAAGATTCAATTTGGGGGACTATATGAAAGAAACATGATATTTAAATAGAACTGCGAATCTGGTTTTGCTTAAATTCATTTTTAAAAAAAGTTATTTTCTGGGTGACACACTATTTACAATTTAAATTTTATTGAATGAAACGTCATTTATTTTTTCTGTGGTAATCAGCACCTTGTTTTTTACATCGTGCACTGTTAACCACCAAATTACAGTCGCTTTTTACAATGTTGAGAACTTATTTGATACGATTAACTCAGGTGTCAAATTAGATTCTGAATTTACTCCTAATAGTGAAAAACAATGGAATACAGCTAAGTACAAGAAGAAAATTGACGATCTGTCCACGGTCATTTCTGTTATCGACAAAAAAGGGTTTCCAGTACTGGTTGGCTTGGCCGAGATTGAGAATAACCATGTACTTGATGATTTGGTAGCCAACAGGCACATTTCAAAGGCTGGGTATAAATTTGTTTGGAATGATAGCCCAGATTTGCGAGGTATTGATTGTGCATTATTATATAATCCGGCTGTTTTCAAGCTTGTTAAAGTTGAAATGATTCCTGTGGTTAACCCTAATGATACCGCCTTTACTACTCGCGACGTGATTCTGGCTGAAGGGGTAATGGGCAAAGAGAAATTTTATGTATTTGTAAATCACTGGCCTTCACGAAGAGAAGGAGAAGAAGTATCATTCGAAAAACGCAACCTTGCTGCTGCTGTAGTAAGACAAAAAGTAGATCAGCTTTTCGAGATTGATGTTACGGCTAATATCATTATTATGGGTGACATGAATGATGAGCCTGAAAATGAAAGTCTTGCCAAGACTCTTGGTGCAAAACCCAACACAACTGAGCCTATTGCTAACGATTTAGTGAACCTTATGTATGATGAATCTATACGCAAAGAAGGTTCGTATTATTATCGTGGAAATTGGGACATGATCGACAATATGATTGTTTCGGGAAGTTTGATAGTTAAAGAAAAAGGACTAGGTACCACATTGAATGACGGCCATATATTCCACCAAAAGTTTATGGAATTCGTTAACGATCGTGGTGAAATTACACCAAACCGGACGTATGGAAAAACCTATTACGGAGGGATAAGTGATCACTTCCCTATATATATGTCACTTGAAATCAGGTGATTTTATTTGCAGGAAAAATCTATTGAGCTAATTCCATAATCATCTTTTTCATTCCTTCTGTATAATAAAGCTCGTACTTGCCATTCGAACCGTCGGAAATAAAGAGCACTTCAATTCCAGGAAGTTTTGTGAGTAGTTCTTTTGCATAATCTGTTCCTAAAACCATAAAAGAAGTAGCCAATGCATCAGCTGTCATACAATCGTCGGCGACAACGGTTGCACTTAATAATTTATTCATAGCTGGTCTTCCTGTTTTGGGGTTGATGGTATGGGAATATTTCACCCCGTTTTCGACAAAAAATTTGCGGTAATTTCCCGATGTGGCAATAGATTTATTTTGGATTTCGACGATAGCTTCTAATTCCTGTCCAGCAACCATGTTCCCATCGGCAGGTTTATCAATTCCAATGCGCCAAAAATTTCCTTTGGCATTGACCCCTTTTCCGCGAACTTCGCCGCCAATTTCCACAAGATAATTATCCACCCCCTCATCTTCGAGAAAATCGCAAACAACATCAACAGAGAAACCTTGAGCAATAGCATTAACATCGATCATTGTTCCTGTCATTGACTTTACGATCGTACCATTTTCAAGCTTGATTTTCTCCATGCCTACAAATTGACGCAAACTGTCGATATATGCCGAATCGTAGCGCGCAACCGGTGCTGTTGTAAAGCCCCATGCCCGTACAACCGGACCAACAGTAATATCGAAGGCCCCGCCAGACAATTGATTGATTTCTATTGATTTATTATAGACACGTTCGAACCAGTTATCAATTTTCACATTCGGTTCGTTCCTGTTGATTCGGGAAATAATAGAAGTTGAATCATATATTGAAAGCGATTTGTCGAATTTTTTAAGGATTTCAGCTATATCTTCGCTGTAATCTTTTCCCTTATCGGTCTCATAGGTAATATGGTAGTCGGTACCTTGTGCAAATCCCGATATTTTTCGATATTCTTTTTTTACCGGTTGGCAAGCGGTTAACAATAAGAAAATAAGCGCTGAAACTCCAACATAACGTAATGTTTTCATATCAAGTTGTTATTATACGTGATCTAATTGATGAATTTTACTTCGGATGCAAAGATGCAAAATATCGGACAAATGAACATTACGAAAAGGCATGGAAATCGCTCCTGTATTTTCTACGATGTTGAAAATCAAACTGACGGGTTAAAATAAAATGCTTAACAATAGCATTCTTTATCTTTCAGGTACTCATTATAACCAAATATTCAAAGAATTATTAAATTTTTAACTGTATAAATTGCTGATTCAGAGTGATAACATTAACTCTTAACCAGTAAATCACGTAAGTATTTAAAATGGGCTTTTTAACGAATAAGATTTTTCTATTTTTGCCGCATCAATATAAACGAAACAAATCATGAGCGGATTTTTTGGAACGGTTACAAAAGTCGATAGTGTTGCTGATGTGTTTTACGGAACTGATTATCATTCTCATCTTGGAACCAAACGCGCGGGATTGACAATTTTCTCTTCAATGAAAGGTTATCAACGCGCAATTCACAGTCTTGAAGATGGAAATTTCAGAAACAAATTTGAGCACGATATCATTAACTTTGAAGGTGAAAGTGGCATTGGCGTTATTAGCGACACTGAAGCACAGCCTTTGGTAATATACTCACATTTAGGACGTTTTGCTCTTTGTACTGTCTCAAAAATTAATAATGTTGATGAATTAGCTAAACGTTTTCTCGATCAAAACAAGATATTTTCAGAAACGAGCCAGGGAGGCTTCAATCCAACAGAAGTAATTGCCATGCTTATTTGCGAAAAATCTTCATTTGTTGAAGGCATTGAGAATGTTTACAATTCGGTTAAGGGTTCATGTTCTTTGCTTATTCTTCATGAAAACAAGATAATTGCAGCCCGCGACAAAGTAGGCCGAACCCCTATTATTATTGGTAAAAAGGACGGTGCAGTTTGTGTGGCCTCTGAAACCTGCTCTTTTTCGAATTTGAATTATAATGTGGAAAAATATATTGGCCCTGGTGAAATTGTTGAGATTAATCCAGAAGGCTATTCCATATTGCGGCCAGCCAACGAGCGAATGCAGGTTTGTTCGTTCCTTTGGGTTTACTATGGTTATCCACCATCATTCTACGAAGATATTAATGTTGATGAATGTCGCTACAGATGCGGAGAAAAACTAGCTGAAAACGATGATGTTAAAGCCGATTTTGTTGCCGGCATTCCCGACTCAGGAGTTGGTCATGCTATTGGATACAGCAATAAAGCCCGAATTCCTCACATGAGGCCTTATGCAAAATACACCCCAACATGGCCACGTAGTTTCATGCCCCAAAACCAGAAAATGCGCGACCTTGTTGCAAAAATGAAACTGATCCCCAATAATGCCCTAATTAAAGATAAAGTTGGGGTTTTCCTCGACGATTCAATTGTACGAGGGACTCAGCTAAAAGACAATGTAATCGATCTTCATGACGCAGGGATTAAAGAAGTGCATATGAGAATAGCTTGTCCGCCTCTTATTTATCCATGTGAATACCTTAATTTCAGCCGTTCGCGTACTTCGCTTGAGTTGGCTACACGAAAAGCAATATTGAAATTAGAAGGGAAAGAAGATGTTAACCTTGAAAAATATGCTGACCCGACCACAGAAGAATATGCCCGTATGGTTGAACAAATTTGCATTGATTTAGGGCTTACATCGTTGAAATTTCAGAAACTTGATGACTTAGTCGAAGCTATTGGATTACCCAAAGAAAAGCTTTGCACGCATTGCTGGGACGGTTCGAGCTCGTTCTAGTCCATTTTCTGCCTGTTTTTTGCTATTTTAGCTTCCTATAATACCCGTTAAACTTCGTGAGGAAATATTTTTCACGAAGTTCAATTATTATTAAATCAGCATTATAACGACACAAGATGAAACAGGCAATTATTCTCTTATTGATTATTTCGGTCGCACTATCCGGACAAATCAGGGCGCAAGAGCCACAAATAATTTCGGTTCAGCAACGAAATATTACTTCATTGAACGGAGCATGGAAATATATTCTGGATCAATACGAAAACGGGTATTATAATTACCGTTATGAACCCATGGATCAGCAAGCATTTAACCCTCGTTCTGCAGAAGCAATTTTCTACGATTATCATCCGACAGATAAAACTGATCGTGTAGAATATGATTTCGACAAATCTGAGGAGCTTCAAGTCCCTGGTTCCTGGAATTATCAGGACGATAAACTTTTCTATTACGAAGGAACAATATGGTACCGTAAAAAATTTGATTATACCCTCTCCTCTTCCAATCGACTTTTCCTGTATTTTGGAGCTATCAACTACGAAGCACATATTTATCTGAATGGGAAGAAGTTGGGGATGCATGTAGGTGGATTTACCCCTTTCAATTTTGAAATAACTTCGATGTTGAAAGAAAAAGATAACTCTCTGGTTATTAAAGTAGACAATAAACGAAAACGCGAAGGTGTACCTACATTAAATACCGACTGGTTCAATTATGGGGGGATAACACGTGATGTGCTTTTAATTGAAGTTTCTTCGACTTTTGTGCGCGATTACCGTATTCAGCTTACAAAAAATTCCCTTTCAAAGGTCGAAGGATATGTAAACCTTGATGGAGCCAATCGCAAAGGAAAAGTTACTGTTGAAATCCCCGAATTAAAAATAAATCAACAATTTACTATTGACAGTAACGGCCACGCACCAATTTCATTCACATTAAATAATGCGATTTTATGGAGCCCTGAAAACCCTAAATTATACGAAGTGAAAATTCGTTTTGGAGAATCGGTTATTACAGACAAAATTGGATTCAGATCAATTGAAACTAAAGGATCTGATTTACTGTTGAACGGCAAACCTATTTTTTTGAGGGGAATAAGTATTCACGAAGAAAATGGCTCACGAGGCGACAGAGCATGGTCGATCGAAGATGCTCAAATGATTCTCTCGAGAGCTAAAGAACTGAATTGTAATTTTGTACGACTTGCTCATTATCCACATAATGAGAATATGATACGAGTAGCCGAACAGCTAGGCTTGCTGGTTTGGTCTGAGATTCCGGTATACTGGACAATTGACTGGAACAATAAATCGACCTATAGAAACGCTGAAAATCAACTTAAAGATATGATCACCCGTGACATGAACCGGGCTAATATTATTGTTTGGTCGGTAGCTAACGAAACCCCTGTAAGCGATGCCCGCACAAGGTTTTTGACCAGTCTTATTGATAAAACACGGGAGCTGGATAATACACGCCTTGTAAGTGCAGCACTTGAAAAGCATACACTCTCCAATACTCCACCACATTTTGCAGTTGAAGATCCGTTTGCTCAATATGTTGATATTCTTTCTGTTAATCAATACATGGGTTGGTATGATGGATTGCCTGAAAAATGTAGCCGTTCCGAATGGACCATCAAATTCAACAAACCAATGATTATCAGTGAATTTGGTGGTGGCGCGAAATATGGCTATCATGCAGACAAAGACACTCGCTGGAGCGAAGAATTTCAAGAAGAACTTTACATCCAGAATATTAAAATGCTTGAAAAAATACCTCAACTCAGAGGAATGACCCCTTGGATTCTCAACGACTTCCGTTCGCCCCGCAGGTTATTGCCCGGAATACAGGACGGATGGAACCGTAAAGGCCTTTTCTCGGAAAAAGGTGAAAAGAAAAAGGCATTTTATATACTTCAGGGATATTACAACAAAAAACAACAGGAGTTCGACAAAAATGAATAACTGTTTTTGCAATTTACAATACAATGTAACAAACATATATAATGAGAGTTAACAATCTGAAAGCAATCGAGCTATTGTCTCCTGTAGGTAATGTCGAATCGTTTTATGCAGCTCTCGATGGAGGAGCCGATGCGATTTATCTCGGACTGAAAAATTTCAATGCGCGCAACCGGGCAATGAACTTTACCGCTTGGCAAGTTGCTGCTATGGTGAAAGAAGCTCGAAAAAGGAATTGCAAAAGCTACATTACCCTGAATACTGTTATCCGAAATTTTGAACTTACCGATTTATTGCACACCCTCTTTCAACTTACACAAATACAACCAGATGCTATAATTATTCAGGATTTTGGGGTACTCTATTTGATAAAAAAATATTTTTCCAATCTTGAGATCCATGCCAGCACACAAATGGCCATACATAATTCCGATGGCTTGCAATATGCCCGTTTACAAGGCATAAAAAGAGCCGTCCTGGCACGCGAATTAACACTGAACGAGCTTAAATCAATATCAGCCAAAAGCAATATTGAAATTGAACTCTTTGTACACGGAGCTTTATGCTATTCATTTTCAGGAATGTGTTTGTTTAGCAGTTATCTTGGCGGTGCAAGTGCTAATCGTGGAATGTGTACTCAACCATGCCGTCGTCTGTACAAACAAAAGGACGAAAAAGGTAAGAAAGAGGCTTATTTTTTTAGTCTAAAAGACAATCAATTAATCGATCACATTGCTGAATTTAAATCGATGGGGATTGCCTCACTCAAGATTGAAGGACGATTGAAACCGGGCGAATACGTGCATCGCGTTACGAAAGCATATCGCGTCGCTATTGATGCACCTGAGAAAATTGATGAAGCCCATAGATTACTCGAAAATGATTTAGGCCGCGAAAAAACCAGTTACTTTTTGGGTAAAGATGTAGCTACTGCAATTACCCAAGCTGCAACTACAGGCATTTTGGTTGGTAAGGTTACCCAATCGGTTAACGGGATAATCAGTTTTACCAGTAATTTGATCTTAGATAACGGGTGCCGTTTGCGTTTCCGAAACCCGCAAAACGATAAACAAATAGACATAAAGGCCGATGTGCTCACCTATGCAGCCGGGCAATATTCGATCGAAGGTGATACCAAGGAAATAAAACAAACGTATGAGGTTTATCTCGCTGGAAACAAACTTAATATGCCAAAGAAATTAAATACCGATGGTATAAAACTCAATGAATTCATGTCGTCTAGCAAAATCAGCAATATTTCCTCGTCGCTCAAAATGAAAGGGAACCCGCAAAAACGTGAAGTTTTCTTGAGAATAGATTCCTTTTGTTGGCTTGAATGGATTGATCCTAAAGATTTTACTGGAATTATTTTACAGTTAAGGTCAACAGAATGGGACGAATTGTTCAATAACAAAGGACGAATCGCGAAGTTCAGGCATTTACTTCATGCAGAATTTCCAAAGTTTATCCCGGAAAAGAAGCTACAGTATTATCGTGATTTGGCAAAAAAACTCTTTGACACAGGAATTAATTCCTTCTTTGTAAGCCATTTATCACAAAAATTGCTTTTACCCGCACAAGCAAAAGTTTCGGCCAATGAAAATGTATATGCATTCAACGATGCCGCAGTTCGCTTCTTGAAGGAAGAAGGAATACAGCATTTCATTTATCCGCTCGAGAATGATATTGCAAACCTTGGCCGCGGTACCGATCGCAACGGTATTGTACCGTTATTCTTCTTCCCTAGCCTTTTTTATTCGCGAATGCCGGTAAAATTAACTAAAGACCAATACTTTAGCGACAAAAACAACGAGCGTTACGCAAAACATGTGCGTGATGGAATGACAATAATTACTTCTGAAAAACCAGTTTCGACAACTCAGTATCGTGAAAAACTTGAACGATTTGGGTTTAAAAGGTTTTTTGTCGATGTTAGTTTTCTGAATCCATCAAAAGAAAATATTGATCTGATTATTAATAGCATAAAAGAGTCCGCTTCAATAAAAGATTCATCTGTTTTTAACTTTAAACGTGAATTAAAATAACACCCCCTGCAAAAGGCTTTTTTCATTCATTACATTTAAAACAATGCAAAGCAACATGTTACAATTACCCAAAATATTTGTTGAACAGTTAGAATTATCGTTAGGCGATGAAGCACGCGATTTTTTTGCTTCATTGGACGAAAATAGTCCTTCCTCCTTGAGAATCAACCCACGCAAATCTTTCGTTCCTAAAAATCTGGAACAAGTGCCTTGGTGTGAAAATGGGTATTATCTTGCAGAACGACCGGTTTATACGCTCGATCCATTGTTTCATACAGGTGCTTACTATGTACAGGAAGCGTCATCGATGTTTCTGGAGCAGGTTCTAAAACAAACAACTGACTTATCGTTGCCGTTGAAAGTACTTGATTTGTGCGCCGCTCCCGGCGGAAAGACAACCCACATAGCTTCTTTATTAACAAAGGATTCGCTGCTTGTTTCCAACGAAGTTATCAGAAGTCGCTCAAAAATACTGGCGGAGAATGTAAGCAAATGGGGAACTCCGAATGTTGTAGCTACAAGTAATGACCCCTCAGATTTTCAAAAGTTTACGGGTTTCTTTGATGTTTTGATAATTGATGCTCCCTGTTCGGGCGAAGGACTGTTCAGAAAAGATAAAGAAGCTGTTAATGAATGGTCGCCCGAGAATGTTGAACGATGTTCGGCCCGGCAAAAGAGGATTGTTGCTGATTCCTGGGACGCATTAAAACCTGGAGGCATGTTGATTTACTCAACTTGCACCTACAATCGTCGGGAAGATGAAGAAATGATACAATGGATTTGCAATGAATTTCAGGCTCAATCTGTACCAATCGACATTTCTCAGTTTACTGGAATTGTTAAAACTGATTCTCCGGTTGGTTATCATTTCTACCCACATAAAATTAAAGGCGAAGGGTTCTTTATTGCTGCGTTGAAAAAGACCGTCGGCCAAGAATTCTGCCCAATTAAAATAAAAAAACCACCAATAGCTAAAGCCCCTTCATCCGTGGTCAATTCGGTCTCCCGGTGGATCAATTCTGATGAAAACATTACTTTATGGACATTTCACAATCAAGTGCTCGCTTTTCCTGCACGCTGGTCGAATGAGTTGCTTATGCTTACCGAAAACCTGTCGATTGTACAAGCTGGTACTGAAGTTTGCGAGATAAAAGGTCGCGATTTTATCCCTTCACATGCGCTTGCAGTTTCGTCAATTCTTCAGAAATTGGCATTTTCTTCAGTGGAAGTTGATCGTAATATTGCACTCACTTTTTTGAAAAAAGAAGAATGTAAATTCAATAATAGTGATGACTATCTCCTGCTTACCTATTCAAATGTGCCTCTTGGTTTTATGAAAAAAGCAGGAACACGTTACAATAATTTATATCCGAAAGATTGGCGGATTAGAATGGATATCCGATAAAAAGCACTATCGTGAAATATAAATTTGTGTTTTTCCGTTTGTTTTTTACTTTTATCAAAATAATTAACAATATGCTATTCAAAAAAATAATTCTCTCAACATTGTTTATCATGTCGGCGTCAATAGGTATGGGACAGCCATTATCTTCTGATCAACAAACTATAACAGCAAAATCAAAACGATTTTCGGTTAGACTTTCATCTGGATATGGGTTTTTGATTGGAAACTCAGATGATTCACGTAATGAACTGATAAGAATGGGTTTAGACCCAAAGTTGGCAACCGAATATTACAAGGAATACCGTAATTCGTTGCTTACAGGCTTAAGCTTTCAATACAATATTGTAAACACAGATTGGCTAACATTTGGAGCTGGTCTTTCGTACACAAATACAATTAGCGGGAGCAAAAAAGAAGGTCGGCTTGACCCACAGGATGGTGTAAATTACCTATATGGCATTTATTCAGAGGATATTTACACAAACCTTTACGCTTTTCTGCTCCGTTTTTCATTTTATCCAGACAGAAAAAAAATTACTACCATTTTTATGGAAAGCAGTCAAGGATTGCTTTCATACAGAAATGAAATGATTAGAGGATCAGATGCTTCGCTCCTTACAGGCCAAACATTGGGATTTGATTCAAAAATTGGTTTTGGTGTAATGATTTTTAAAAACACTTGGATCGACCTGTCGGGAGGAATTACTGGCGGAATGATGAGACATTTTACTCTTCGGAATGCGTATACTTCAACAAAAATAAGTTTCCCTGAAAATCAGTTTGAATCACTGCTGAAACTTTCGATGCAACTGGGCGTTTCGTATAAATTCTAATCCTATGAAAAATTTACTCATTATTCTGTTCGTTGGATCAATAATTTTATTTCCAGCATGCTCCAATGACTTTTTACATAACGAAAGTCAAATAAAAGAGCAACTCGACACGCTTGTTACAATGTACATCATGGAGGGAGAACAAGTTTTAACACTAAACTTGAGTAAGCAAAATGATGGAAAATTCACCATTGTAAAACATCCTAAATTCTTTGAATTCAATTCAATGACAGGCAAACTAATTGATGGAAAAGCAATCATCACCTATCATTTGTCTGCAGAAGAATGGGCTGTTTCAAGTACTTATTCTCAAGAAGCATATGAAACTCAACTCTTGTTAGGCGTAGATAATTATGGACTTGTGGCGTGCCCTGTTAATGTTCAAAATTCACTGCATAGTTTTAATGGAATTAGATTCTCTGATGATGTAATCAATTTTGACACCACTGAAATGCGAGCGCTGTTGCTATATAATGATGGTAATAACCCTGTTTGTTTCAATATATTTTCTAAACCAAGTGAAATAAGCCTATCAAATTCTTCGGGCACCATCATTCCAAACTCTAATTTCTTATTAACATTTATGCTTAACCGTGAGGGGTTATCTCCCGGAGAATATTCAACATCTATTGGTTTCAATATTGAAAACTATGGAGATGTTACTATTCCTGTTTATTTTAAAGTGGACGAGCTAAAAACGGCCAGCAACACTTTGATTGAAGGAATGGTTGTAGAGGCTGATTTCAATAGCAATGAGAACAAACTATTTTTATTGACTTCAACACCAAATCGCTTAACAATTATTGACCTTGATGATAGTAGCAAAACTGTTATAGATTTACCAAAGAAGCCTTCGTGCATGGATTTTTCTTCCGATTTTTCTACCGTTTTTATTGGCAATACCATTGCCTCTTTTTTGACTATTGATATAGCTAAAAACAATCATATAAGAGAATATGAATTACCTATAATTCCTTATGACCTGGAATACGGTGAAAACGGGTATTGCTACATAACTACTGGTTATGTAGGGTATACGTCGATGATTTGTAGTGTAAGCCTAACTTCGGGCAACGTATTTTCATATCCTAACCAATACAAATTTGATGAGTATACGAAACTAATTAAAGTCCCTGAAAAGGATCTGCTTCTGGGGTATACAACTCATTTGTCGCCAAGCAGGATTATTCTCTTCGACCTAAGCAACGATACAATTTCAGACCGAATAAAATCATTTGAAAATACAGAATCGGCAGGTGGGCTTTGGCTTGTTGATAACGGAAATTTCTCAGTGTCAAAACAACGGGATGTAAGGAAAATAACAGGAAACTATTTCGATGAATTGTCGTTAAATATTTACGGCACAATAGATGGTATTACTGGTGAAATTGCACACGTAAGTGAGCATTCAGGAAAAAGCATGCTTAATATTGTTATTCAAGGGGACTATACAAGCAACACGTCTTGGTCATATATTTTGTTATGGGATTTTAATAGTGCATCGGAGATTACAAAAATATTTCCATCGAAAATAAATAATTTTCAATACAATACTGTTCGATATTCCTTTTTGGCAAAGAATGACAACACCTTGGTTATACTTTCAACAGACAGTCAGTTTCTGGACCAAAATAGCACATGGTATTATGAATTTGTTTCGTTTTGAATGATTTTGAATAGTTTAAAAGTAAAATAAGATAGTTTAAAGGGATTACCGCGCATATGCGGCAATCCCTTTTCCGTTGAATACAAACAGACTACATGGCAGCAAGGTGTATCACAATCTACGTATTAACGCCAGCTTTTCAGATTTTACGGCCAATATAGAAAACATAGCCATAAAAGTCTTTATACATATTGTACAACTCGGCTTCCCGGCGTTCGTTTGCAATTAATGCTTCGGCAGCACTGTTGCCTGCATACTTTTTCAGAAATAATTCCTGAGCTTTCACCTGATGGACGTAAAAATTATCGATCCAGCAGTTTTCAGGAAGAATAAACGTTGCAATTGGAATATAGCCAGCTTTTTGCAGAATTGAAACTTTGTTCGATATCGTGTCGATCTCAGGATATGCATCGTTCCAAAACGCGTTGATTTCTATAGGACGCTCGTTGGTAAACCATGAAGCTTCGGTAACAGCAACATAGCCTCCGGGTTTCAAAAACCTTCGCCATTCATTCAGCCCACGTTCAAACCCAATATTGTAAATTGCACCTTCAGACCATATTACATCGAGTTCACCGTCACTGAATGTTAAATTGTCCATTGAGCCAACTAACCCTTCTACCCGATGTTGCAATTTGTGAAAAGCCACATTAGCGTTGAACAGATCGATAAACATGGGAAACAAGTCTATTCCAGTGATGGTTCCCGGAGCATTTTTTGCCAGCACCATCGTTTGCCCACCGGTTCCGCAACCGATATCGGCAATGCGCGAATTGTCATTCAGCCCATCGATAAAATGGAGAGCTTGAATTGTAACTTCAGGACTACCAGGCCCCTGTCGCTCTATAATTGAGAAATATTCGCAAATAAGATTAAAATCGAAATCGTGTATTGATGTATTTTCGTTACTCATGATTAGTAATATTTATTTGTATACCAACAACGTACGTAAAAAAAACGTTGTTGTCGATATGGTTATGATTGAATTTATATATAAAGGAAATCCCCAAGCAGAATTTGCCCGGGTTTGCATTAAGAATAACCTTGATTGTTAAAAACCAGAGGTTATTTATTTCACACGATCCAATACTTGATTAAGCATCCAATGTTTTTAGTGACACAAAAATATAAAAAATTAGACATCATGTGCATTAGTGTCTAATTTTTCAACGAATGGCACAATCAAAAGATTTGGAAATTCATTGAATATATGCATTGTGAGTCGCCATATATTCATTACTCTCCTTCAACAAGAATAGTGTTCGTTATTCTCCCTCTCATCAGAGTGTATGCAACTTCAGCAGCCATAAAGATCGATAGTAGTAACAGAATAAGTGAAATGATGGGCACCGGGTTAGCATTTGGTGTAAATGATTGGCCTGTAAACCAATTATTTTTGATGAGAAGCAACAATCCCCAGTTCGACATAATAAACATCCAAAGAGCCGGAATAAACGTAATGATCCATGCCCAGGCGAAACGAGCTGTTTTGAAAAGCCATACCGAAATTCCCAATAAAGCAAGTGCTGCGAGCAATTGGTTCGATGCTCCAAAAATGTTCCAGAAAACCTTCCATACAGGCACTTCAGCCCCCGAAGCATCAGTAAGGCGCATGCTCACCAGAAAAATCGGGACAGCAATTGAAATGGCTGCGGCAAAAGCTTTTCCGTATTTATCCCGCCAACCTGTGAGTTCTTGTAAAACATAGCGGGCCAAGCGAGTGCAAACATCCAGGGTATCATATACAAAAGTTGTGAAAGCCATTAGTCCAAACGAAATACCAAATGCAGCCGGAATTCCAATAAGTTCAACAAAACTGCCAATGCCAGAAGCAAATATAAAATTTGGCGATCCATTGACCAGTTCATTATCTTTCGAAATTATCATAAGGCAAGCCAGAGCAACTACCCCAACTAGCCCCTCGAGCAACATTGCCCCATATCCAATCGCTTTCGAATCACTTTCTCTCTTTAACTGTTTCGAAGTTGTTCCACTGCTTACCATGGCATGAAAACCAGAACAAGCCCCGCATGCTACGGTAATGAAAAGCATTGGGAACATAGGCGATGATTGGTTCCCTGAAGCATCGGATGAAATAAATGCAGGATAAGAAATTTCAAAGCCTCCAAACATTAGCCCTAACGCAGCCGTAATGAGCGAAGCATAAAGAAAATATCCACCTAAATGACCTCGGGGCTGAAGAAGAAGCCAAACCGGAATAAGTGATGCTATAAAGCAATAAATCAAAAGAAAAACATTCCACACCTTTTGTGCAGAGATTGCCGACAGGCCAAAGGTCGACTCAATATTGCATGGGATATACGGACCCATAATAATTGATAATCCTACTAAGGGAAGAAAAATAATTGTTGCCCAGGTTAACGACATTCTGGTAAATTTCAACAATAACCCCATAATAAGTGGAAGAATAAGATAAAGCAAAGAAGAAGTTGCAATGGAGCCGCCTCCTACTTTTTCTCCATTTTCGAGTGTTATTGTCCCAATAAATGCACTTGAGGTTATGTCGGTAAACGCGACAATAACGTACACTAATGCAAACCATACGAACATGAGAAACATAATCCAAGCCCTTTTTGAAATATTCTTTCGTACTACTTCGGTAATCGACAATGCTTTATGTCTTATCGAAGCGATCAGGGATCCCATATCGTGAACCCCACCAATAAAAATCGATCCAAGGATAATCCATAAAAGTGCAGGAGCCCAGCCAAATAAGATTCCGGCAATAATTGGTCCTGTAATTGGACCAGCGCCGGCAATGGCCGAAAAATGTTGCCCCATAAGGAACTTCGGATTAGTGGGAACGTAGTCTATCCCATCCTCACACGAAACAGCTGGAGTTACTTTACTATCGTCGACTGAAAAAATTTTCCTAGCCAGAAATGTGCCGTAATATTTATATGCAATAATGAAAACAACTATTGCACCTATAATTAAAAATATAACATTCATAATGAATTATATTATCCGGGAGCCAAGCTGGTCGACCGTTGTTTTATCTCATAAAAATAGGCCAAACTTTTTTTCCAACAAACAGATTTAACAAAAAATAATTCTCATTATCAGCAAATTCAAAAGTGCATCATTATTGTTCCACCTTGATTCGTATTCCTTCGCTTTGGGTTGTGAACTCTGGGGCATACATGCATTGCATTGTGGTAATCCCGTTAGAAAATTGACCGGAATGCGCAGCGCGCAATGAGTATTCAAATACATAACTTCCTTTAGGCAGGTAGCCAATGAAAAAGTTCATCGCAGCATCTTTAACTTCGCTATAGTAGCCTAGCCCATCTTGCCATTTATATCCCGAAATTGTAGTCACAGGCTCGAAAGCTGAAGCCCTGAGGTCTTTTAAATGCACATACTCCATATTGCGAAGGGTAGTGATTTCAATTCGCACTACCACCTCGTCGCCAACGGCTATCGGGTCTTTTTCCGAAATTGTCCGTAAAACATTCCCCTTTTCGGTTTTCATTTTTAAGAAGAGTTGTTTCTTTATTTGCACGTCGGTTTTAGCCGCAGTTATTTTGTCGAGTTGCTCAAAATATTGCCAATAAGCAGCTCCCCAGGCAATGCCATTGTTCTGATTTTCTACGGAAATTTTAGCTAATTCAGGGGCTATTTCAGCCGCAGCAAATGAGGTTTTCACATATCCTGTTCCCGCTTCTGGATTAATTTCTCGCAGTTTTTCAATCGGTTTGTCATTTAGTTTTACAGATAAGGGTTTCTGATCGGCAAGCAAATTGTATCCTTTTGACAACAAAGAATAACATGCAGATAGCGTGGCTTTTGTCGTTTTCCAATGCGTGGTTTGCTTTTGGCGAAGAAGCCATATTTTCATTTCCTCTACAGCCTTCGCATCGTAATTAATCTCGTTGAAAGCAGTAATGAGCAACGCTTGTGTTTCGATTGGCGCTTGATACCAGTAATACCCGCCAACATTATTTTTCCAGAACATACCATCATCTTTTGAATGGATAGCCTTATCTGACAACGATTTTAAAATACGTCGTGCCATGGAGTTGTCATTCTGCCGATTGGCAGTTAAGGCAATATGCCCTTGTGCATACTCATTATATGTGAGCCAATTCTTCTTTACCTGAACATAGTAATATTGAAATATTTTAGCTGCATTTCCAGACAATTCAATTTCAGGATAAAAACTTCGTGCATACAGATAATATATTTCTTCCATGGAAGGTTTGTATTCGGCAAGCAAAGTTGAATCTTTTTTTGACCGAATAAGTAGCTCATTATATGACTCTTCCATTCGTTTATCGAGATAGACAATGGCTTTTTGAAGGATATTGTCGAAATCGTTTTGCCACTTTTTATCGACGCAATTCATTGTTTTCATCTCTCCCATTCCTTTCACAATATGCAAGGTAATGAATTCGTTGTCAGGCATTCCGCTAAACCATGGAAAACCGCCATTGGGAGTTTGCATTTGCTTTAAGCGGGTCAACGCTCTCGAAAGTTCGTTACCCATCGTGTTTAAATCAAACAATAAGGCGATGCGTTTTTTTGCCTCCGATTCGCTTTGTGCATTCAATAACCATGGCGACTCCTGCAACAGAACAGATTTGAGCTCACTGTTTTTCTCCAGATTTGATAACAATGCGCTGGCATCGAGATTTTTCCATGAATCAAAAATTGCTTTTATTTTTGGAGAACTGTTAACCATGGCAGATGAAACTGCATTGGCATAAAAACGGCTAAATACCTGTTCTGCACATTCATACGGATATTCCATCAAATAAGGCAAAGCCTGTATCGCATACCACGCCGGATTTGAGGTATATTCGAGCGTATAAGAATTATTTACAAGGCTTTCTGACTTATTATTCAGCATTTTTTCGAAAACAAATTCTTTTTGCTCACCCCCTCTGACCATAAATGGCAAACTTTCGGTAACTAATTGTCGGTTAGTGAGAACAGGAATTGTTTTTTGTTCTCCGTCGGAATGGTTTTGTGCAATAGCATATACTTTATAAGTAACCGCCTGCAAACCAGCAGGCACTATTACCTGCCACTGGGCAACAGTATTGTTGTTCGGGGCAATTGAGAAATTCAGTAACGAGTCGGTTTTTAGCAATTTTTCAGATATCAGTTGCAGCGTTACGGCATCAATCCACTGAAGCATGGCTGTTCCGGCGAGCGAATCGTTAGTAAGGTTGATAATTTTGGCCGAAATTGATACAGTGTCGCCTTCGCGCAAAAAACGTGGAGCATACGCAGAAACAGAAACCTTTTTACGGGTTACCAATTCGCGGCTAATTTCTCCCTGCATCATATCTTTTGTATGGGCAAACCCTATCATTCGCCACCGGGTAATTGCTTCGGGTATAGTGAACGATAATTCAAGGCTGCCATCGACATCGCTATACAGATTGGGATAGAAAAACGCCGTTTCGTTGAAATTTGTACGTACATTAACTGACGAAAAATCCGGCTTTTCTCCTTGATGACTTGGAACTGATTCTTCTCGTTTTACATCTAAATCGACATCAGCAGCAACACTAATATTTGCAACAGCACCAGTCGTCTCGTACGCTACAGAAACAGTCTCTTTAAGTTTGGGCGAGGAGGCGAAAAATACTTCTTCCTCTACTGCGTCATTTTGGATTTGAATTCCCCTTATCATAACTCGTCCTTCCCCCTTCATTACCTTATAGTTCTGTTGTGCATAAAAATCGAGTAGCTGAAGCATCTCATACTGCTTTTCCCAATACAAAGGGCCTTCGATATTTTTTGAATAGCTAAGTTGTTTAGCATTGGGGACAACAATGTTTGTATTCCAAGTGTAGTACCGATTGTAATTATTTTGCAGAAAATTAGTCGACCATGAGTGTTGCACAAATTGTTCAAGAGAAGCATCATACAGGGCAGCAACCATTTCAGCAACAACACCTTTGCCCGTTTTATCGGTAAGTTTCAATGCCCATTTTTCCGATTCACCAGGTAATAATTCGTCGCGGAATGATGAAAAGTTGATGTCAAGCATTTTATTTGTATGCGGAACTATTATTTCAAGTTGTTTTGTGTAATTACGGTTGTTGGCAACGTGGGTAAATTGAGCCGTAATATTACCTCTATATGTTTCATTTATAGGAATTTGTAGCCTAAATGCTTTTTTGCCTGGATAAAATATTTCTTTGGTAATGATATCTTGTCCGTTTACTAGTTCATAACGTACAGGTGATTCGGCATTGAGAGCTGTAATCCAAATCTCAGCAACTTCGCCCGGCTCTCCTGTCAATTTTACCGGAGTAACCCAATCTTCAGTGCATTGCGCAGGAGAAGGTTTTTGTCCGATGAGCCTTACTGTTCGGTACCATTTGGCCTTTTGTTTTCCATCAGTCGACGAAGCCTCGATGTCGACACGATAATACCCGGGCTCGGAGATTCTCCACTCTTTTAATGGCAATTTATCGGGAATCGGCAAAATAACTGATTGATTATAAGAAACGTTTTTAACTTGCCAATTCTCTGGCAATTGTTCATTGCGATAGGGATATGTTGGAAATTTAGTTTTGAATGTTTTTTCTTCTAAAAGGAAAGTATCAGGAGCTACCCAATGCCTGTTATGTATAAAATAAGACGGTGCCTTCAGTTGAGAAATTGAAATTGAAACGGTCGCGGCAACTTCTTTCCCGTTAAGATTAGTTGTTTTTATGGTTGCACCACTAAAGGTATCGCCATGAACCACCTCTGGTAAATCACAATTAATCAATAAATTTGAGTTGCTGATACGCAAAGAAAATTCATTGTGTGTACTCTCTCCGTTGCCATCGGTTGCATCGGCTTTTATTGTGTATTGTATAATTCTGTCTAAATCATCAATATCGTTACTCATAGCGATAAATGAGACAGAAAAACTACCATCGTCTTTACTCACTGTTTCTTCTGTGGATATTACTTTTTCGGGAATTGGATTAAACCAGCGGCCCCAATAATTTGCTTCAGTTCGTACAACCTGAAAATTCACATTAGCGCCTTGAATAGGAGTTCCAGAGAATGCTTTTAACCAACCAGTTACCACGATGGTGTCGTTAAACGAATATGATTTAAGCGGTTCATCGAAAATCATTTCGTATGAAGGCCTGCGATATTCTTCTACCTGAATATTTGTGCTTCCTAATTCTGTAAATATTGTATATGAGCCATTTAAACCTGACGATGGAAGCACAAAACTGCCGCTGAATGTACCATATTCATTAGTAGTCAACGTTAGCGATGATACTTCTTGCCAATTCACATCCATCAGTTTGATTGTTTGTTTATATTTATCGACAATATGGGTTTCTTTTCTGATTCGCTTCAGTACAATTCCTTTAAAATGAACCGTTTGACCAGGGCGATATATTGCCCGATCGGTATAAAATGTTATGGATTGCTGCTGATTGGTAAAGTTGTCGAAGTCATAAAATTGTCCAATATATTCGTTTCCGGCCAACAACGTATCGTTACCATTTACAACGGTTACCAGATATTGATCATTATGTCCAGCAACGTAGTGACATTCTCCTTGTTCATTGGTAATTAGATCTGTAACTTTATGCTTGGTCCGTTTCCTATCATTATAATTGTATTCATATTTCGAAAGTTGAACCGTTGCCTTTGCCACAGGTTTTCCGCTAAAAGCGTCAGAAACAACAAACATTTTTCCGTTTTTATCTCCCCTGCTCATTACTGTAAGTGAAGAAAACTGAACCAAAGCGGCATTTTGGAACCGGCTGTTTTTAATGTCAGCAGTTTCCGAGGCTACAATAATGTAAATCCCGGCAGGAAAACCATCTACGGCAATTTCGGCACTGTGGTTTATGTAATATTTTTGTTTTAACAGGGGTTCGTCCCATGACCTGAATATGGGCAACGAAGCAACGCTATCGTATGTAAACTTCCATTGTTGCTGAAATTTTAATACTTGTGATCCCGACAACCTATATGCCGTAAAATGCACGTTGTCAATATTTTTCCAATTTATAAGCATACGAAACGGAAGTCCCGGACGCTCAACATTTTCTGCAGAAAGGTTAAGATACGGCTGTTCAATAGTTTCTTTCATGGTTGAAGCATAGGATGCAGCTTTCGCCGAAGGAAATTGAGTTAATATTCTGTCAATCAATTCCATGGATTTAATAAGCTGATCCTGGCTATTCTCTTGTCTATTATTAAAATAAAATTCAGCCAACCGAAACATCACTTCGGCCATAGTTTCGTCAGAATGTTTTTGAGAAAGAAGTTTTTCATAGAAATGAATCGTCAAAGAATCTTTATTATCAAGTGAGCTATTTAAAAAAACATAATCAATCCTGTTCATCTCCAGTTCGATAAGTGCTTCTAAATTTGAATCATTTAATCGAAATTGGGTAAGTTTTCGATATAAATCAATAGATTGATAGCGCATTGATGTTGTGTCGGTTGTGCTAATTTCGATTTTGGCGAAGTCGTTAGCAGGCAAAAAATATTTGGGATCGTTCAATGCGAAAGTATCTGTTGGTTTAAGTAAGCCAATCTCGCCATTGGCAAGTAATTGCAATGCCCGGTGTGCCAGTAAATCGTACAATGTAGGCCTTAAATTTCGCAGCGTTGAATCTCCAATCAGTAGCGAAGAAAATTCGTTGGCGGTGGTTTTTTGTAATTTTAGATCATCAACAAGTGATAATTGGGTGTGTTTTATGGCTTCCTGAGCAATTCTCGTTAAATCCCAAGTTGTTATATCGTTCCCAATCGGTTGTTCTGTTGCTGTACGATTATGGAAACGCCAGCGGTTTTGCTGATAATATTTCCAATAACTTTCGGCAATAACGCTATGAAATATCTGATGAATTGGTGTTTTAGCTTTCCCCGCATCAGCTTCTAGGCGATCGATCACTTTTACAAGTGGTTCTTCTTCGAGCGAGAATAGACTTTCACATTGCCCAATAACTGATCGGACAAGCATAATATCGTTGTTTTCAGCCATTGCTTTCGAATAGATCGAATCATAAATAACAGAAGCTTCGCGTGGTAGTCCTTCTTTCAACAAAGAATCTATTTGGTCAAACCGGAACTCGTACCAAGTGTTTTGGGCTGTTGAATGAATACCAATCAATAAGAAGATGGCGACTAAAATGAAATGCGTTTTCATAGTAAATAATTAGTTTTCAAATGGTAGAATAGAACTCACTTTGCTTATAATTAGCATTTTATACTTAAATATCACGACTTTTATGGGCTGTTTCATCGTAGAATATTGTCAGTATGTACACTGCATAAATGCAAAAATCGTACTATTTTAGGTTAACACAATAATGATACCAGCAATTTAAACATAAAAGTACGCCCTGACAGATGACCTGGACTAAAAAAATTTAGGTAATCTGTCAGTTCGACTCCAGGAGGGATTTGCGGGTCGTGTGCGTACCAGAAAAATTAAACGGGGAGAAGGGAAATATATCGTCTTTTGGGAAAACAACGATTGTATGTTTTGGATGTACAAATCATAATTAACAGAAATGACAATAATCATCTTTTGAGTTGTAAAAATATCAACTCTCCCATATTAATTTTATTCCAAATTGTTTTTATACCCTAAAAGTGCTTTTTTTATACCCCGCCGAAAATTTCAACCATTATTGAACCACCCGGTACGCTCCAGGTATGATATTACGTCTTTCAAGTGAACAAAAGGGATAGATGGAAAAGAAGTCTTAGCTTTATTGATAATGCCCTGTTTACGCTGGCAATCGGAAATGTATTTTTTCAACGTATTTACCGGATATTTTAACGTTTCGGAACAACTCCTCAAGGTTTTATCTGGGTTTTTATAAAAATACTTAAGTATTGATTTTTGTGGTGCAGACAAAACGAACGGGCTAACTGCATAGCGATTTTCAAGATATAACTGGCTGAATTCGTTGCAGTAAAAACCATCTTTAAAGATTCCACCCACCAAAGGCACAATATCTTTTTCGGCGAAAAGTTCGCCAATCGTATAACTATTAATGTGTGAGATAACGTTTTTATTTTTATCGAGTTCAAGTGGGCTGCTGCTTTGCAGTACCCAGTATATTTGGCCATCTTTAAGGCGCATTGGCAACCTTATCTTGAAAGAGTAACGATGAATTTCGTTCTTCTCTTTAATTTCACGAAAAAAGAGGTAAGCCACTTTCCCCCAGGTGAGATATTCCCTTAAGTAATGCCAGCCATGAATGTCATCGCGTATGCTTGAATGAAATGTCATAAGGTCAAAGTCGTATTCAAGACCAAGATATTTGTCAACATAGTGCGAAAACAATATTTCCCCGGCAACCCGCTCTATTAAGTAAAAATTTTTAGATAAATGATGATCATTGGAAGCCGGACTCGTAATGATAATATTCTTTAGTTTTTCTAATTCAGTTTCATCAGGCTCCACAGGTTCCCCATAATCCTTAATAAGCTCATCGACAAAAAGAAATAAATCAACAAAAATACCCTCCAACTCCTCCATATATTCACGATTGATCTTTTAAAAATATTGTTTACTATTCAATTTTCAAAATAACAGGAACAACAATGTGAATTAATCCTCATTGTTTCCTGTAAATATTTTGTTCCTGAAACAGCCATTAACCACATAGTGTTGACATACAGTATTTTAATGAAATTTTAAATCATTCGGAAATCATCGTCATAAATTCATCCTCAGAAATGATCTTAATGGCCAGCTTTTGTGCTTTCTCGAGTTTACTTGGACCCATATTCTCACCGGCAAGCAGGTAACTTGTACTTTTCGAAATTGATCCCACATTTTTTCCGCCATGTTTCTCTATGAGTTCTTTCAGCTCATCGCGCGAGTGTTGGGCAAAAGTTCCCGAAATCACAATAGATAGTCCGGCAAGTTTAGTCGATGAACCGGCCATTTGGTCTTCTGACATTTCGAATTGTAGTCCTACATTTCTCAGACGATCGATTAATATTCGGTTATCTTCAATTGAAAACCAATCGGTTATGCTTTGGGCTATGCGACTTCCTATTTCATTAACTTGAGTTAATTCATCAAGAGTAGCTGCCAATAAAGCATCGATAGTTTTAAAACTTTTGACCAGAATCTTAGCAACAGTTTCGCCTACAAACCTAATTCCCAACGAAAAGAGAACCCTCTCAAAAGGAACTTGGGTTGAAGCCTGAAGCCCATCAGCAATACGCCGGGCCGATTTCTCACCCAAGCGTTCCAATTGGGCCATATCTGAAATCTGTAATGTATACAAATCGGCAACATTCCTGATAAGTCCCGTATTATAAAATAGTTCAACAGTCTCCTCTCCCATCCCGTCTATGTTCATAGCTTTTCGCCCTATAAAGTGGATTATTTTACCTTTTATTTGAGGAGGACAACCATTTTCATTAGGACAAAAATGTTTTGCTTCACCTTCGTCGCGAACAAGTGGAGTACCGCATTCGGGACAAACATTGATAAACATTACCGGTTGGTTCATTGGATGGCGCTCAACCTGGTTAACCCCAACAATCTTAGGGATAATTTCACCTCCTTTTTCTACTTTCACAATATCATTGATTCGTAAGTCGAGTGATGAAATAATGTCGGCATTATGTAGCGAAGCCCTTTTAACCACAGTACCGCTCAGCAAAACAGGTTCAAGGTTAGCGACAGGAGTAATGGCTCCTGTGCGGCCTACTTGGTACGAAACAGACAAAAGCCGGGTCTCGGCTTGTTCAGCTTGGAACTTAAAGGCAACAGCCCATCGCGGACTTTTCGCCGTTGTTCCCAAATTGTTTTGCATGGCAATTGAATTCACTTTTATAACGACTCCATCGGTAGCCACAGGAAGGTTGTGACGCTCTTTATCCCAATAATGAATAAAATTAAGTACTTCATCAATGTTTTTGCAAACGCGTGTATGTTCCGATGTTTTAAACCCCCAAGAAGCTGCTAAAATTAGGTTTTGTGAATGACTTTCGGTAAGGCGTATCTGGCTGGGGACAAAATAAAAATAAGCATCGAGACCGCGACGAGCCACGATAGAAGGATCTTGCATTTTTATGGTTCCTGAAGTGGTGTTCCTCGGATTAGCCATTGGTTCTTCACCATTTGCTAATCGTTCTTCGTTCAGTTTGTTAAAAGCTTCGTAAGGTAAAACAATCTCTCCACGAATTTCAAATTCTGCAGGCCAGCCTTCTCCCCGGAGTTTCAACGGAATACTTTTTATGGTTCTTACATTGGCTGTTACGTCGTCGCCTTGTTCACCATCGCCACGGGTTACAGCATGTTTCAGCATCCCGTTTTCATAAATTAAACTAATTGAAACCCCATCGAATTTCAGTTCACATACATATTCTGGCTCCTGATTGATATCTTTTCGCACACGGTTGTCAAAATCGCGCAATTCACCTTCATTGTATGTATTACTGAGCGACAACATGGAATACTTATGCGTAACTTGTTTAAATTCAGAGATAATGTCACTACCTACCCGATGTGTTGGTGAATTTGGATCGTCGAGTTCGGGATTTTCATTTTCCAGAGCTTCGAGTTGTTTCATCAAACTATCAAATTCGAAATCAGAAATTTCAGG
This sequence comes from Bacteroidales bacterium, assembly GCA_012719495.1. Lineage (GTDB taxonomy): Bacteria > Bacteroidota > Bacteroidia > Bacteroidales > Prolixibacteraceae > CAYMTR01. Next base: position 33,437 of record JAAYAG010000070.1, on the reverse strand, counting down.
TTGAGATTGAACATAGTAGAGGTAGTTATAATGATGAAGCTTGCTGCGAAGTTCTTCTATTTGCTGTTGTACTGTGTTATTTTCCATGGTGAACGTTGTGTTTACTGTGTTAAAAATAGCTGAAATAATATATTGAATTAGCAAAGACGCAAAAAAAAACCTTTGCCAAACAATGACAAAGGTTTTTTGCTGGTAACATGTTGTTACTAAAACAAGTAATTCAAGCCTATATATAACCCTGATTTTCCGTCTTGCGGATCAATAGCACGGCCATAATCGCATGAGATTACAAAATTCTCGTTCATGACAATTCGTAAACCCGCCCCATAACTAAGGTGTAGTTTTTCATTTCCCGAAAGGTTGAAATAGTCAGCTTCAGTTTCCTGCCCAAAGTCGATATTCTTAATTTTATCCTGAATATCAATTTTTTGAATTGCCTGGCCTCCGTCGAGGAATGCGTTCAACCCAATATAAAAGTTTTGGTTTATGAACCTGAAGTGTACTGGTTTCCATCGAAGTTCGAGATTACCATACACAAACCCATCACTCACCACACGGTTACGACTTACCCCGCGAAGGGTTTTGCTTCCGCCTAAGCCTAACTGATCTTTCATTTGTGAGGTTTCTATTTGGGTTTGATAATAAAAAGGCACTTCACCAGCCAAGGTTCCCTGATATCCTAATCGGTAGGCAAACGACAAATCGCGTTTAATAATTGTAAAATATTGTCGGTGAGTAATGTTCAATTTAAGAAAACTAGATTCGGCACCCAAAGGAGCTCCAAAAAGAAAAGCTTCGGTCCACATCCCGTGCATTGGATTAGGCTCATTATCACGGGTGTCGAAAACAAGTCCTGCTTTTAATAACGGAACTAAACCCCCATCTTTTTCTTCACTCGATAAAATTCCCCAGTCGATATATTTATCGTAAAGTGTGGCAACCTTTGGCAACAGATTGTCTTCTTTTCCTTTATTCATCTTATCGACATCAACGGTTGATATTTTGTACGATTGAAGGTTGAACCCAAAGAGCACAAGAAAACGTTTGTCTCTAAGCGGAATCTGAAAATCGGTTTTGAAACGAAATGCCTGATTTTTGTATTTGTAAAACATCCTTGATTTATAGGCAGCATCAGAATCGGTTTGCCACGACGAATTAAAAAACGATTGATACCCATTAAATCCATAAAAATCAAATGCTTCGTCGGGCAGATAAGCTAAGTCGGAAGTTATTCGTACTCCTTTTATGAGGTATTCAGAGTCGTAGGCCAAACGATAAATAGCACTTCCTTTGGTGTAGCGTGACACTTCAAGGTAAATATTGTGAAGGTAATCGGGATAACTTGACCCATCGCCGTAATTAAAGAAATTAACTAATCCACCATACTGAAAACCAAGGTCGGTATTGTAACTAACTGCAGGCAAAAGTCCAAAATTCCAACCGGTTTTAATTTGTTTTTCCTTCTCTGTTTGTTGAGAAAACGCCATGAGTGAGATAAGAAGAAAAAAGGTAATAAGTAATTTAAATTTCATACACATTCGGTTTTATCTACAGGTTGAATAATAAGTTTGAATAAAGCTAAGAAAAAAAAAGATATGGAATTTAGCTTCCTATAAATATTGCAAAAACAATAAAATATTTGAATTTAACAAAGCCCGCGGCTTTTTAAAATTCAAGCGCGAAAGAATAAAAATCTAAAGAAAACCTTCAAAAAAACATTATATTTAGGACAATAATTTTAAAATTTTACTATTATGTCAAGTATTAAAGGAACTAAAACAGAACAAAATCTACTTAAAGCGTTTGCAGGCGAATCGCAAGCCCGTATGCGCTATAATTACTATGCCAGTGTGGCAAAAAAAGAAGGTTTGGAGCAGATTTCTGCTTTGTTTGAAGAAACTGCTCTCAATGAAAAAGAACATGCCAAACGCTTTTTTAAGTTTTTAGAAGGCGGAATGGTTGAAATTACGGCATCATATCCTGCGGGTGTAATCGGGTCCACACTCGAAAACCTGAAAGCTGCTGCCGATGGAGAACACGAAGAATGGGAAGAACTGTATCCTGAATTTGCAAAAATTGCTGAAGAAGAAGGCTTTAAAGAAATTGCTATGGCTTTTAAACTTATTGCGAAAGTAGAAAAAGCACACGAAGCCCGTTACCGTAAATTATACGAAAATCTTGAATCAGGAAAAGTGTTCAAAAAAGATGGCAAAGTCACCTGGAAGTGCCGTAATTGTGGCTTCCTTCACGAAGGGACCGTTGCTCCTCAGCAATGTCCTGCATGCCAACACCCTCAGTCCTATTTCGAAGTATCGGAAGAAAATTATTAATCAATTATTCCATTTTAACTATAAGCAGGATAAGCATTTATCCTGCTTTTTCATTTAATATAACAAACGCATTTTTTCCTTTCTTTAAAAACATCTTGCAGAATAAAATCGTCACCAATTCTGAATTAAACAACGATTTATGACTAATCTCAAAGAAAAAGAGCATTTAAGTTGTTTATTTTACAAGTTTTAAATTTTATGATTATGCGAATTACATTTTTAACTACTTCAACCATTCTACTTATGGCAACGATAGTTTCGTGCACTGAAACCAGAAAGAGTGATGAAAATCCATTTCTGAGTGAGTATCAAACCCCATTTGGTGTTCCTCCGTTTGACAAAATTGGCAATTCACATTACCTGCCCGCTTTTGAAACCGGAATAGAACAGCAAAAAAAGGAAATTGATCAAATTGTTTCTAACAACGAAGAGCCCAATTTTAAAAATACCATCGAAGCCCTGGAATATTCAGGAAGTTTGATCAATAAAGTTGGTCGTGTGTTTTTTAACCTGACTGAAGCCAACACCAATGATGAATTACAGGCTATCGCCAAAGAGATTTCACCAAAACTTTCACTTCACCTTGATGAAATCTATCTAAACGAAAACCTTTTCGAAAAAGTTAAGGCCGTGTACCTTCAAAAAGAAAGCCTGAGTTTGAATAACGAACAGGCAAAACTCCTTGAAGAGACATACAAACAGTTTGTTCGCAGTGGGGCCAATCTCCCAAAGGAAAAGAAAGAAGAAATGAAAAAGATTAATGAAGAACTTTCAATCCTCACCTTACAATTTGGAGATAACGTGCTTGCCGAAACTAATAATTTCAAATTAGTGATCGATAACAAAGAAGACCTTGCCGGACTTCCTGAAAGCGTTGTTCAAGCGGCTGCAGAAACAGCTGGCGAACCGGGGAAATGGGTTTTTACCTTACAAAAACCAAGCTGGACTCCTTTTTTACAGTACTCGCAAAAACGCGACTTGCGTGAAAAACTATACAAAGCCATGTATAACCGCGCAAATAATAACAACGAATTCGACAATAAGGAAATCATAAAGAAAATATTAGATCTGCGCACTAAAAAGGCTCAACTTCTTGGATTCCAAAATTATGCAGCCTATACTCTCGACGATAAAATGGCAAAAACACCTGAGAATGTATTTGAATTGCTCAATAAACTATGGGATCCAGCATTGAAAAATGCAAAAACAGAATTGGCCGAAATGCAAGCTATGGCCAACAAAGAAGGTGAAAACATCGCTTTACAAAGTTGGGATTGGTGGTATTATGCCGAAAAAATAAGGAAAGAAAAATACGATCTCAATGAGAATCAGCTACGGCCATATTTCGAATTAAATAATGTTCGTGAAGGCGCTTTTATATTGGCAAACAAGTTGTATGGTATTACTTTCGAAGAAATCAAAAACATACCACTACCCCATCCCGATGCTAAAGCTTTCGAAGTAAAAGATCGCGATGGTTCTCATATCGGTGTTTATTATGTTGATTATTTTCCGCGCGACAGCAAGCGGGGCGGTGCCTGGATGGATAGTTTCCGTAATCAGTATCGTACAACAGACGGTAAAAAAGTGTCGCCAGTAATTACCAACGTGTGCAACTTTTCCAGGCCCACTGGAAACCAACCAGCATTGTTGAGCTTTGAAGAAGTAACCACCTTGTTTCATGAATTTGGCCACGCGCTTCACGGATTGCTTTCCGACTGCACATACGAAAGTCTGGGGGGCACCGAAGTACCCCGTGATTTTGTTGAACTTCCATCGCAAATTATGGAGAACTGGTGCAGCCAACCAGAAATGCTGCGCTTATTTGCAAAGCACTATCAGACGGGTGAGATTATACCGCAGGCATTAATTGACAAAATTGTGGCTTCAGGAAAATTCAATCAGGGTTTTGAAACTGTTGAATACCTGGCTGCTTCTATTCTCGATATGGATTACCATGTGCTGAATACAGCAGAAGGGTTGGATGTCGACAAGTTTGAAACAGAACAAATGCAGAAGATTGGCCTTATTAAAGAAATTATTCCTCGCTATAAATCAACTTATTTCAACCATATTTGGGGCGGAGGGTATGCTGCTGGATATTACAGTTATATCTGGGCCGAAGTACTCGATGCTGATGCTTTTCAGGCATTTGTCGAATCGGGCGATATTTTCAATGCGAACATCGGTGCATCGTTCCGTGAAAATATTCTTTCGAAAGGTGGTACTAGCGACGCAATGACTATGTACAAAACCTTTAGGGGGAAAGAACCAGCGATAGAACCACTTCTGAAGAAAAGGGGATTAGTTGCAGAATAACACTAGAAAAGGAGGTTTTATTTGAACCTCCTTTTTTATTTATTCTAAATTGTCAACCTCATTGTAAGCCATTAAGGTAAAAGAAAAAGTACTCCCTTCTCCAACACTGCTATTGACGTTCAGCTTACCTTCCTGCTTTTCAACCAGTTCTTTTACTAGCAGAAGACCCAGGCCGGTACCTATCTCGTTTTTTGTACCAACGGTAGTAATGTGCTTCCCCTTATCGAATAGTTGAGCCATTTTTTCTTCTGACATCCCAACGCCTTGGTCGATAATGCTTATTACGAATTGATTTCTATCTTCCTGAACATCAATAACAATGACTTCTTTTTCATGAGAAAATTTTATGGCATTACTAATCAGGTTTCTTACAATAGTATTAACAAAATTCACATCTGCTTTTGCCATACATGCTTCGTTAGCAGGCAATTTAAGCTCCAAACTTATTTCTTTGTTTCTTGCTGTTGGGGCAAGCAGTGAAACAATTTTTGTCAACTCAACTGATAGATCTACATTTTGCGGAACATATTCAAGAAGCCCCCTTTCAGAACGTGACCAATGAAGCAGATTTTCGAGTAAATTAAACAAATCGTTTGAAGACAGATTTATACTTTTTATGATAGCATTTCTATTTGTACTTTCGGCTTTATCTCTTTCATCGAGTAATAATTCAGAAAGGCCCATAATGGTTTGTAGCGGGTTTATCAGATCGTGCGCTATAATTGACATAAATTTATCCTTAGTGCTATTGGCTTCTTTCAGCTGATTTATAGCGCCCTGTAATTGTGATGTTTTAAGATCAACCGCTTTCTCTAATGCTTTTTTCTGATGTTGTAATGTTCTAATACGAATAAAATATATCAAGAAAAATAGAATTGAGAAGAAAAGTACCAAGAACATCATAAACCAGATTGTTTGCCAAAATGGAGGTGATATAATTACAGTTATTGCAGAAAATTGATCAGTCCATTCATATCCGGGCGTTTTAACGCGCACTTTGAAGACATATTCACCAGGATTGAGATTTGTATATTTCGCTATACGGTAATCTGCTGTTGTTGTAACCCATTCTTTATCAAAATCATCGAGTTTATAGGAGAAAATAACCCTGTCGGGCGACAGGTAATTCAGGGTAGAAAATTCGAAAGAGATATTGTTTTGTTTGTAATTAAGGAAAATCGTATCTGTTTCATAAACAGGCTTTTTTAGAAGCACTTTACCATCAATTGAATCTCCGGCTTCAATGCGCTGTGAAAACAAATCGAACCCGGTTATAGTAGCAACTAAGTTTGGCTGTTTAATTTGAATTGATGACGGATAAAAAGCATTGAATCCATTGATTCCGCCAAAAAGCATCATCCCATCGCTGGTTTTGAAACAAGCCGTTTTGTAGAAAAGATCTGACTGTAATCCATCGCTCGAACTGAAATTGTGAAATTGATTTTTCCTACGGTCGAAAAATGATATACCATAGTTAGTGCTAATCCATAAGTTATCATCATCATCAAATAAAATACCATTAATAATGTTGTGCGGCAAACCATCGCTTACAGTGAAAGTAGTAAATTTCATCGTTTCGGTATTCAGCGCGTTCAAGCCTGCGCCTTTAGTACCAATCCAAATAATTCCTTTGCTGTCTTCAGAAATATACGATATGCGATCGTTGCTGATACTGTTTTCAGTTGCCGATGCGATGAAATGATTGAAATTTAGTTTTGGTTTCTCTTTTGAAAAATCGACAAGCGTAAGGTCAACCATATTTAACCCAGATTCGGTGCCAATCCAAAGTCTGCTCTTTTTATCAATAAAAAGATAAGTAAGTGAATAGCTAGATATTTGATTAGAACCTATACTTAAATTTTCTGTATTTGTATAACTTACAAAAGAGCTCTCCCCATGTTTTAAAAGATTTAATCCCGAATTCACAGTGGCAATCCACATGTTTCCCCATTTATCTTTTGCAAAGCCCCAAGGGCTGTTACTATTAATTGAAGAGGGATCTTCTGGTTCATAAAATATTTTTTGAACTAAACCAGTATTGATATTCAGAATATTCAAGCCTCCGTTGTATGTTCCAATCCAGAGCCGGTTAGCTTCATCGCAAAGCAACGACATTGTTGCATTAACAGTCAGTCCATCTTTTTGAGTAAAACTTTTAAAGACGTGATTTTTGCGATCCCATTTATTAACCCCACCCCCATCGGTACTGATCCAAATATCGCCATTATTGTCTTCGCAAAAATTGGTGACTTTATCTGAATTTAATGATGTGTTAGAATACGGGTTACTGTAATGTACTCCCCATTGGGTTTTTGAATTTGCATATTTGTTTACTCCCGATAAATATGTACCAACCCAAATTGTTCCATCAATGTCTTCATAAATTGAATAGATAGCATTACTGCTCAAATTTGATTGGTCGTGAACGCTCTTTTCATAATGTTCACAGGTTCCTTTAGCTGGGTCATAAACATATAACCCATTCCCATCGCTACCAATCCATAACCGATTGTTTTTATCAAGTAGCATGTTGTGGGCATTAAACAATTTCACTGATTTATTTTTTTCTCCAGGAATTTGAAACTCTGAAAACGTATTGAGCCTTCTATCCCAATACACAATTCCAAGGCCTCTTGTATAAATTACGAAGTTGTCTTTTTCGTCGATTTGCAAATACAGCGTAATATTTTTCCATTGAAGAATTCGCGGCATATCGACCAGAATGTGAGAAAAGGACTCTGTATTGTGATCATAACAATCGAGGTAAGGCGAATCATTAGAAATCCATATTTTCCCGTCTTTGTCTTCAACGATTGATTTTATGGCATCGTTTGATATCCTTCGAGAAGGTTCGGGCTCTTCGACATAAAATAAATGAATGTCACTTTTCGTAATTTGCTTTATATCAGGCTTTCGGATATCAATTTTAATTAACCCATAAAAAGTACCAACCCAAAGATATCCACGAGAATCGATAAATGTTTTTACAGCAGTCTGATCAAGAAAGAAGCTGTTTTCGGTAAGTTTATTATACCGGACAAATTGCTTAATTGTCTCGGAGTTATTGTCGTAAAAATACAAGCCATCAGATGTTGCCACCCAAATTCGACCAAATTGGTCTTGGGTAATACTATTAAATTGTATATTACGAGTAATGTTCGCATCTTTTGATTCAGACCGGAAAACCTTAAAACTATACCCATCGTACCTGTTTAAACCATCTTCGGTACAAAACCACATAAAGCCATACGAATCACGCATAATGTCATAAATTATGCCATTCGACAAACCATCTTTCGTAGTAATCTGATCAAAAATCATTCGGTTCTGACCCCTTATATTCAAGCTGAAAGACAGCAATAGCAACACAAGAAACGTAAATAAAATCCCCCTCTTCATTCCCCTAAACCTTTAAAAGAATTTTGCATAAGCAAAAAATCTACAGTAGAAAGATAATAAAATAAAACAAGAAAGAAAAGAACCATGATCACCAAACAACAATTGGAAAGGCAATTTTTTAATTGAAGTAAATAACGAGAGAAAGTAGCAACCGATTAGTTTCCAATGGCTAATAAATAGAAGATTCAATGTATAATCTAATTGAAATGATCAACGGTCTACCAGTCGAGAAAATCTTCCATATCGCGACGGTCTTTTTTTGTAGGCCTGCCAGTTCCCTTTTCTCGTCCACTCCACTGAACCATTCGTTGCATTTCAATAACTTCAAATTGTTCTTTCGGGGTAAGGTCTTCAACAAATTCGGGTACAAGCTTTGCCCCCATGCGTTTCTCTGCCAATTGAAGCACTTTGAATTTATAAGTTATTGGTGGTTTTCTTATTTCGATGATATCGCCAACCCTCACTTCCCTAGAGGGCTTAACATTTATTCCACCAATAGTTATGCGCCCTTTGTTGCACTCGTCGGTAGCAATAGTTCTGGTTTTAAATATCCTCACGGCAAATAACCATTTGTCTATTCGAACACCGGCCATCATGTCTATTTATTATTAAATTGATTCATGGTGCGTTCAATACCTATAGTGCCAAACGATTTAATAATCTGAACTACTTTATCGATTCTCTCAGGCAGCAATTTGAATTCCTCTTCTGACCATTCGCCTAATACATAATCTACCTGTTGTCCTTTATTGAATTGATTTCCAATACCAAACCTAACACGGGCATATTCATTTGAGCCAAGAGTCTCGTTGATGTGTTTTAATCCGTTGTGTCCGGCATCGCTGCCTTTGGTTCTTATCCGAATGGCGCCAAAAGGCAAAGCAAGGTCATCGACCAAAACCATTAAGTTTTCAGGGGCTATGTTTTCTTTCTGCAACCAATAACGCACGGCATTGCCGCTAAGGTTCATATAGGTCGAAGGTTTGAGTAAGATGAAAATATGCCCTTTAAACTTATATTCTGCAATTGCTCCATACCGCTTGTTTACATCAAAAACAATATTGGACGCCCTAGCCAGAGCGTCCAATATTTGAAAGCCAACATTGTGGCGAGTTTTTGCATATTCTTCTCCGATGTTACCAAGGCCAACAATCAGATACTTCATAATTGCATTTTTTACGGGTATAGTACCCTATAGGTTATTTTTTTCCTTTTCCACTTGTTTCAGCAGCCTGAGCAGCAGCACGTGCAGCACGGGTTACCATAATGCGAACAACAGGAATTGATTTACCGTTGAGAATTGTTACATTATCAAGGTGAATATCGCTAACGCGTAAACTTTGACCAAGATCGAGTTCTGTTACATCGATTTCAATCGTATCGGGCAAATATTTTGGTAAAGCCAATAATTTCAAACGGCGAACTTCAATTTGCAATTTACCCCCTGCACGAATCCCTTTTGCAAAACCGGTAACGTTAACGGGAACTTCAATTTTTACCGGTTTACTATCGCTAATTTTCAAGAAGTCGATGTGAGTTACTTCGTCGCTAACAGGATCAAACTGAATGTCTTTCATGATCGCTTGCGATTTTTTCCCATTGATAGTAAGATCTACGATATACACATTGGGAGTATAAATCAATTTGGCTAAATCGGCGCTTTCAGTATAAAAATGAACAGGCTCATCAACACCATATAACACACATGGTACTTTCTTTTCTGCTCTCAGCTTTGCTGAATCTTTTTTTCCTAACGCTTCACGAAGGTTTCCTTTTAATTCAAAACTTTTCATTTTCTTTTTGTTTTGTGGTACTCAGCCCTTCCCGATATTCCCGGAGATCCCGGTACGGGACAAACCGCATACACGATTAATAATTGTCTAATTTTTAAAGCGGTGCAAATATAAATCTTTTTATCAAAAAAACAGTCTACCAATAAAATAAAGGTAGACTGACATATCTTTAATGCGATAACACAAAATGTTATTGCGTATAGATAGAACTGATTGATTTATAATAATATACTTTTTCTATCACATCGGCACACAACGGGGCAATAGATAATATTTTAATTTTTCCCGATTCTTTTTTTAATGGAATTGTATCGGTAAAGTATACTTCGCTAAGAGCAGAATTCTCAATTCGCTCGATGGCTGGCCCCGAAAGAATTGGGTGTGTGGCAAAAGCCCTGACACTTGTTGCTCCACGTTCTTTAAACAAGTCTGCGGCTTTGCTTATTGTTCCGGCGGTGTCAATAATATCATCAACAATGATAACATCTTTGCCCGTTACATCACCAATAACTGTCATATTATCAATGTAATTTGCCTTGCTGCGTGTTTTATGGCAAATTACGAGGTCTGTCTCGAGCAATTTTGCATACGTGTTGGCTCGTTTGGTTCCCCCAACATCGGGCGAAGCGATAACCACATTCGGCAAATTCATTTGCTTTATATATGGAATAAACAACGACGATGAATAGAGGTGATCAACTGGCACATCGAAAAATCCCTGGATTTGATCGGCATGCAAATCAACCGTGATAACCCTGTCGACACCGGCTTTTGAAAGCACATCGGCAACTACTTTTGCCCCAATAGAAACACGGGGTTTATCTTTACGGTCTTGACGGGCATACCCAAAATATGGGATCACTGCAATTACTTTGTACGCTGATGCTCGTTTGGCGGCATCAATCATCAGCAATAATTCCCATAAGTTATCGGCTGATGGAAAAGTTGACTGAACAATGAAAACATAGGAACCCCTGATGGTTTCTTCGTAGCAGGGTTCGAACTCTCCGTCGCTGAACCTTGGGCAAGATGATTTTCCCAACTCAACGCCCAAATGGGCACAGATTTTCTCGGTAAGATAGGAAGTCGCTGTTCCGGTAAAAACTTTAAGCGGTGCTTTGCGTGGCATGCGTCTAGTAGTTTATTGATTCCAACTGCGGCAAAAATATAAAAATATCGAAAGCGTTACTTATAAAAGTTCTGATTTCTTATTAACGTTTTTTGCATCACCAGAAGTTTCTCGAGGCACAATAACATTCAAGTGACTGAAATTCGGTCGATTATTTTCAGCAAAAATGGAATACTGATACTTACACTTAATGTATTACATATTGACATCTATCATGTCTATTTTTCCCTCACTCAACTATTTACCTTTAATAATTCATTCCAACGGGTTGTATAGCAAGGCGATAATTTATCATGACGAAGTTTCCAATCGTTGTTGCCTCCTTGCACTGCCAACTTTAAGGTATCCTGTCCATAGCGATAGTTTATTCGGTCGCTTAATTGCGATATTTTCTTTTGACGTGAATTATCGACTGTTTCAAACAAATTTCCTTGTACAAAATCATCGGACGAAATGCCACTTACAATTACTCCCGATTTTTTATAAAAGATAGTTGAATTAAATATCTTTTTTAGTCCGCTTATTGCTGCATTAACGATATCATTATTAGAATTAGAAGCAACAGGAAGTGTAATCGTGATACTTTGGAAAAAATATTTTTCAGTTTTCGAAAACGGGTCGTTGTGAATAAAAACAGTTACAAAATTAGCCACCGAGTGTTGTTTCCGCAATTTTTCTGCACATCGAACAGAATGTGTTGCAACGGCTTGGGCAATTATATCTATATTATTGAGCCGTTTCCCAAAACTACGCGTTGTGGCAATATTTTTCTTCGGTTGAAACATTATTTCAATGGGAATGCATGGTTTTCCGTTTAACTCTTCCCATGTGCGATGGCCAACAACTGTCATATTGTGCAAAACCCAGTTCGAATCGAGCAGCGAAAAGTCGTAAGCTGTAGCTACGTTCATCAATTGAAGTTTTCGAGCATATTGGCGGCCAATTCCCCACACATCTTCTATTGATGTTTTTTTTAATGACCAAACACGAGTTTCTTCTGAATCGATTAAAAAGACTCCGTTAGTTTTTTTTGCAATCTTGTTGGCCACTTTTGCAAGTGTTTTAGTTGGACCAATGCCAACACCAACAGGTATGCCTATGTTTTTTAATATGGTTGCACGAATAATTTTTCCATAGTCATGCATATTGGCATTTATGCCCTCCAAATTCAGGAACGCTTCATCAATTGAATATATTTCCAAATCAGGGGTAAAATTCCTCAATGTTGCCATCATTCGGTTCGACATATCACCATAAAGGGTGTAATTCGACGAAAACGCAGTGACATCATTCGAAGCATACAAATCCTTATGTTGAAAGTAAGGTTCTGCCATCTTAATTCCCAATGCTTTAGCTTCGTTTGAACGTGAAATAACACATCCGTCGTTGTTCGACAAAACAACCACTGCCCGCCCTTCTAGTTTCGGATTAAAAACCCTTTCGCACGATACGTAAAAGTTATTCCCATCGACCAGCGCAAACATCTCTACCTGTGTTTATGAATGGAATACGTTACAACGCCCCAAAGCCTGAAATCTGATGATTTATTGATTTTTATTGGCTTAAAATCTGAATTGGCAGACATAAGATAAAATTCACCATCAATCTTACTTACCCGCTTTACAGTAAACTCTCCGTCGAGAAAACACACTAATATGGAATTGTCAGACGGATCGAGCGATTTGTCAACAACAAGAATATCATCATTATAAATTCCTGCATCCTTCATTGAGTCGCCCCTGACTTGCACAAAAAAAGTAGAACTTTCGTTCCGAACCAATAGCATTTTCAGATCAAGTTCATTTTCAATATAGTCGTTAGCTGGCGATGGAAAACCGGCTGTTACAAAACCTTCGAGTTGCGGATTGAACGGTTCGCTTTTTGCAGGTATGTCGAGAATTTTCAGCAAGGATTTATCGTTTTTTTGTCCCATCGTGCTTGTTTTTTTACAAAGATAATGCTTTAGAAATTACAATGAATCCAAATCTCACTTTGAGATTGTTCAAAATTTATCAAACACAATTCTCTAACTATGAAATGCTTATATTCTGAAGCTTTAAGATTTATTCACTCGCTGAATGAAGTCGAGGATTTCGTCGCGTCCTGCACCTGTGTCGGCCGACGATGCAAACATTTCGGGCAGTTCATCCCAAGTTTCAAGCATTTTCTGGGCGTAATTATCCTGAAATTCTTTCATTGCCTGTTTGCCCAGTTTGTCGGTTTTGGTAAATACAATTACAAAAGGAATAGAATTTTCGCCCAACCATTCCATAAACGAAAGATCGTTTTTTTGTGGTTCGTGACGCGAATCGACAAGCACAAAAACACAAAACAGGTTTTCGCGCTGAGTAAGGTATTTTCTGATGAATTTTTCCCACTTTTCTCGCTCAGATTTGGCTACTTGAGCGAAACCATACCCTGGAAGATCAACTAAATACCATTCTTTATTAATCAGAAAATGGTTTATCAACCTTGTTTTTCCAGGCCTTCCCGAAACTTTTGCTAAACTATTAAAACCGGTAAGCATATTTATAAGCGATGACTTGCCTACATTAGACCGCCCGATAAACGCATATTCTGGAAAATTGTTTTTGGGGCATTTTTCAACTTCGGTACTGCTTATAATGAATTCGGCTGACTTTATAATCATGCAAATGGGTTTTAAGGATTTAAACTATGGGTAATTAATCAATTATACAATTTAATCAATCTAATTCAGACTCTATATATATTTCGAGTAATTCTGCTTTTTCGGAAAATGGAATAATTTCTACCGAGTTTAGGGCTGCAGGAATAAGCACTGTATCCCCTTTTTTCATGGTTTCTTTAATTCCATCAGGTTCTCCAATCTGACAACTTCCTTCGGTACATAAATAGATAACAAAACTGTCGATAGAATAATAATCACGTCCCAACGGTTTATTGATTAAAAGCCTATTGGTCGTAAAGTAGTTACAGGAGACCAATTCAACTGGCTCATTTTCCTTACTTTCGCAATTAATTTTTGTATCTTTCACCTTTGTATAATCAATCACATCGAGCGAAAGATCGAGATGAAGCTCACGGCTGTTCCCCTGACTGTCTCGGCGATCATAATCGTAGATACGATAGGTTACATCGGATGTTTGCTGGATTTCGGCAACAAGGTTTCCTGCGCAAATTGCATGGACTCTGCCCGCTGGAACAAAAAACACATCTCCCTTTTTCACTGTTTCGAAATTGAATAAGTCGACAAGTGTATTATTTTCAAGCTTTTCAAGAAATTCATCTTTATTGGTATCTCTGTTAAAACCTGAAATAAGGCGCGAGTTTTCGTTGCCATCAAGAGCTACCCACATTTCAGTTTTTCCAAAAGCACCATGGCGTTCACGTGCAATATCATCACCGGGGTGAACCTGAATAGATAAATCATCGTTTGCATCGATAAGTTTTACAAGCAACGGAAATTCAAGTCCAAACTTCTCAAAGACTTCTTCACCCACTAAATCGCCCATATATATCTCGATAAGTTCCTGCAAGTCATTTCCTTCGAGAAAACCATTGGAAACTACTGAAATATTGTCCTCTACTGATGAAAGCTCCCAACTCTCGCCAATAGGTGTTTCAACCCCAATATCTTTTCCGAGCAGGGTCTGCAACTTATTCCCACCCCAAATGCGTTCTTTAAATATAGGGGTAAACTTTAACGGATATAATTCCATGATATTCAGACTACTATTCTTAAAATTCAAAATCGACAGCCGCACGTGCTGTTGTGACTTGTTTTACAAACTCACCAACCTTAAGATGCGCAGGATGGACCTGATACTTTTGAAGATCATCAGCATTATCGAAATGGGAAATGAGGCACAAATCGAACGAAGGCGAAGGGTTCAGATAGTGAGTTCCCACTTCAATGTATTTTAGCTCGGAAATAACGTCCTTCAGAGCAAGCAATTGTGCTTTAAATTGAGCCAGCACTTGTTTCTTTTCTTCATCAGAAGCGAAATCTTTTACCTTGAAAAGAACAACATGGTTAATCATTTTGCAGAAATTTATTGTTTGTCTATATTTTTGAAAAGTTTGACAAATATACTGCTCATATTTTTGTGATAATAATGTAATTTTGAAAAAAAGGTTAAACATGTTAATAATAGGAATTGCCGGAGGAACCGGTTCTGGAAAGACAACTGTTGTAAATGAAATAGTTAAGCGGCTTCCAAAAGATGACGTTGTAATTATCCCGCAAGACGCTTATTACCGCGACAACAAAGATATTCCGCTGGAAGAGCGGAAAAAAATGAATTACGACCACCCCGATTCAATAGAATTTGAGCTGTTGGTTGAACACCTGAAAATATTGAAAACCGGACAATCTATTCAGCAGCCAATTTACTCATACCTAACCTGTTCTAGGCACCAGGAAACTATTAAAGTTGAGCCAAAGCACGTTGTTATTGTGGAAGGTATTTTGTGCCTTACCCAACCAGAATTGAGAAAACTTATGGATATCAAGGTTTTTGTTGATTGTGAAGCCGATTTACGACTTTCGAGAGTAATACAGCGCGACATTATTGAACGAGGCCGTGGGGTTGACCAAACCCTCGACAGATATGAAAAAACGGTACGCCCAATGCACCTGCAATTTATCGAGCCAAGTAAACATTTTGCTGACATTATTGTACCTCAGGGCGGACAAAATATTGTTGCCATTAACATACTTACCCAATTTATAGAGAAACAGTTAGCTGAAAAAAAAGAATACTATGCTCGAACAAATAAACATTGAATCGGTATTGTTTATCGACATTGAAACCGTACCGCAATTTGAAGGTTATGACAGCCTCGATGAAAAATTTCAAAAACTATGGGATAAGAAATCGTCACACTTCCGTTCAGAAAATGAAAAAGCGGAAGATGTGTATCAACGAGCAGGGATTTATGCCGAATTTGGTAAAATTATATGCATCTCGGTAGGTGCAATATACCAAAAACAAGGCGAATACCGCTGCAGGGTTAAGTCGTACGCAAATCACGACGAGAAAAAATTACTTTATGAATTTATAAATATGCTTGAAGGATTCTCGCGCCGCGAACCTGTAAAACTATGCGCTCACAACGGCCAGGAGTTTGACTATCCTTATATTGCCCGACGTTGCCTTATCAATTCGGTTCCTGTTCCTAAAATTCTTGATATTGCGGGTGCAAAACCATGGGACATAAAAGATACGTTACTAGATACCATGCAACTATGGAAGTTTGGTGACTATAAAAATTATACATCGCTAGAATTACTATGCGCTGTTTTCAACATTCCCACGCCAAAGGACGATATTGATGGCAGTCAGGTTGCACAGGTCTATTACACAGAAAATGATCTCGACCGGATTGTAAAATATTGTGAAAAAGATGTTTTTGCGTTAGCTCAGCTTTTTATGCGCTACCAAGGCAAGCCCATACTTTCTCCTGATGCTTTTGAAAGTGCCTAAATTGGGTATATAAATCAAATAAATCATACGTATTCCCCCAATTTCTTGTCAACTTAAATGTCGATAAAACCGGTCGCGGTAGCTTTCGCTTACCGGCAGTAATTCTTTGCCAATCTTCACTCTGTGTTTTTCAACCGATTCAACATGCAGCAATGAGACTAAATATGATTTGTGGACTCGAACAAATTGATGATTTGGAAGCTGTTCTTCAAGAGAACCAAAAGTTTGTTGGGTTAGGATTTTGCCTGTCAGGGTATGAATACACCTAAAATCGCGCATTCCTTCTATATACATGATTTCAGACAATGTTACTTTTACCAGACGGTAGTCAGTTTTAACAAAAATAAAATCTGGAGTATTTGTCGGTACTGCTAACTCGGGAATACGCTTCAGGGTTTTGTTGACCGCTTGAGCAAAACGCTCGAAAGAATAAGGTTTTAGCAAATAATCGGCAACTTCAAATTCATAACCTTTCAGGGCAAATTCACTATATGCCGTGGTGAGAACCACTTGCGGACGCACGGGCATGGCAGCCAGCAAATCGAGGCCGGTCATCGATTTCATCTGAATGTCGAGAAAGATCAGATCGACATTGTGCGAAGACAAATAGGCCAATGCGTCAGTAGCCCGGTCGAAAGATCTCTCCAGCACTAAAGTCGGCATCCGGTTGATAAATGATTCAATTTTTTCGAGAGCCAACGGTTCATCATCAACAGCTATACATGTGTATTTCATGTTTCGAGACTTAAATAAACCGAAAAATAGGAATTTTCGTTGTGAATATCCAAGCGGTATTTGCCTTTATATAAGAGTTGCAGCCTTCGTTCTAAATTAGCCAGTCCTATCCCACCCGATTTTTTGTTATTATGCTCGTTACTTTCATCGCAATAGTTGGAACAAGAAAATTCAATTTTGTTTTCTATCGACTTCAGGCGAATGTCGATTGCGGTATTCATGTTTTCGAATACAGCATATTTAAACGCGTTTTCAAGAAAAGGAAGAAAAATTAATGGGGCAACTTCTGCCGCTTCGTTGTCAATATCCACAACAAATTTCACTTTCGAAGGATCTTTCATCCTTAGTGCCTGCATTTTAATAATATTCTGATAATGTGCAACTTCATTAATTATCAGAACAGTTTTTTTCTTTGCTTCGTAGAGCATATATCGCATAATTTCGGAAAGGGTAATCAACGATTCCGATGCTTTTTCAGGATTAGAGACTATCAGCGAATCGATATTATTCAAGGTATTGAACAGGAAATGAGGGTTTAATTGCGCATTTAACATGTCGAGTTCGTTTTGCAACATGGCTTTTTCTATTTCTTGTTTGTGCTGAATATCATCGAACCAACGGATAAAACCCTTCAGCAAACTTCCGGTGTTTCCGATTACGAAAGTTCCGACAGCTTGAGGAACATAATCCATAAACGAAAACGGTTCTTTAATTCGAAAAACAACAGCAAATAATACCGTTAACGAAATCGACAACACAATCGACTCCAATGCTGAAAAGATAAAATAACGAACATATTTCTGCTGCTCAATAAACTTGTAAAAGATGAAATAGAACAGGTAAAACTGAATTGCAGCCCAACCCAAGTTATAAACAAACTGAAGAATATTTGCCGAAATAAAATCAAATTCCTCTGACAATCTGAAACTTATAACACCTGAGAGAAGGCAAAATACAAGCCAGTAGAACAAATGCAATATGATTTTAATTATCCTGTTCATTCTCAGTACATCTTCGGCATTCCGTTAGTGTTCTCTAAACCTTAACAAAGCAATTGATATGGAAAAAACACCAAGCACAAGCGATATGTATCCGAATGGATTGTTGCTCATGGCTATTGGCGCACCAATGCCTAAAACTAACATAAATAGTGCTGAAAACAAAAAAAGTTGATTCGCCGTCTTGGTATCTTCAATTGATTTAGCCGTTGACATAAGCATACCTCCCCCTGCAAGTAAACAAGCTAATCCGGTTGAAACATACATAAAAATAAAAGTCCCGAACCAATCTTTTCCAAGTGATGTTGCACTTGGTGCTACAACTACAGTTGCTATACTGTGAATTACGCCCAACAAAAGCGAAATCCAGCCTGCGGTTTTCGACAGAGTTCTAAGTTGCGTTTTCATATACTTATGTTTAATTGGTTGTTGTTTAGTGATTTATTACTATTTCGCAAACCTTTTATATACAAAATAAAGAAAAGACATGCACTCGTTGTTTCCAGAATGATAGCTGTCCATATTGAATTGTTCACTGTTTGCCGGATCATTTCAAAAGTGCTTAATAAAGCCAATCCGAACATGGTTATTCCCGTCGATAAGCAAATCCATTGTCTTGCTTCGCTATGGATTAATTTGCGTGCGCCAAAAAGTAGTACCGAAAAACCCAGCATAAACATAGCCGTTCGCCGACCGAGAATGGGTATTGGAACTGACGTTTGTAAGCCAAGATCTTCTACGAACGCGTCGGGAGTAAAAAACAATTGTATAAAAAGGAACAAGAAAAGCAGCGACGTTCCGATAGTCGCAATCGAATATAGTCTCATTTCGTTATTTATTAATGATTTAACTGTGTTTGTTTCGTTTTGTAAAAGACCGGAAGTGTAAAGCAAATAGCAGGCAATAAGCACATTGTTATTATCAAAATTGAACCGGGAATGCTAAAACCAAAAAAGACAAATTCGCTGATAATTCGAAGAATGTAAAAAGACGTGAAAAAAATCAGCCATGAGTTACCTATTTTTTCTTCAATTAAATAACGGGTAAAACCCAATGTAAGCACAACAGAATAAGCCAGTAGTATAATACATATTAAATTAAAGGTAAGCATTATACCCCTATCGGTAGTATTCATTGTACTTAGCGTTTGTGACCAATTGAATATCCAATAGAAACCAGCATGAAATGCCGCAAAAAAGATAGAAACGATTCCGGCTAAACGGATCAACAAAAGCTTAGTTTGTGTTTTCATGGTAATTGTGTTTATGTTGAAAACAAAGATCAATAACCAGAAAACCAAGAGAAAATATAATCTGCAAGTCGTTATAAAATGCCTGCAAAAGGCCTAAAAACAAGAACTAAAACACAAAACCACGAACTTTTATTACTATCGCACAAAAGCAGCTATCTTGAATTCGATGCGTTCGTTTATGTAGATTTCATCAACAGTGCAAGGTTCGCAGGGAATACGGGGTTTCGATTTTCCATATCCTTTGCCAACAACACGTTCTTTGCGAATGCCATTATCGCGGATGTATGAGACAAGGGCTTCGGCCCGTTGCTGGCTTAGTTTCAGGTTGCCCTTCTCTGAAGATGAAGTGTGGGTATACGATCCAATTTCAGCTTTTATTGCCGGATTTTCATGGAGCAAACGAACAAACCGATCGAGAGCCATACGAGAAGATTCCAAAAGTACCGAAGTTTCAGGTTCAAAGCCTATTCCATCGAGAAGGTAACTTTGTCCCACTTCAATTTTTTTCAATCGTAAGGTGTCACGGGTAAAATACTCAAGGGTCGTATTTATTTCGAGTGGTTGGTTTAAATATCCGGGAGCGGTAAGGTAGAGGTTCATAACTTTTTCGGTCGACAATTTTTTAGAATACACCCCATCTTCATGAACCATAACCGTTGGCTGGCTATCTACCTGCAACCGCACATCGGAAATTGCTTTTCCAGAATCATAATCAACAATAACAAGCTCGAGAGTCCGATCGTGGGTTAAAGGAACCGACACATTGTCTGAATTTCCAAATGCCACCCGGTTTGAAGCATAGTCTTTGGCACTAACTTCAGCAACATAGCATCCACCCCTAAGTACCTTGAAAACAAAACGTCCATCATGGTTTGAAACCTGACTCGCTATTTTGTCTCCGTTACAATTATACAACGTTACTTCGGCACCGGAAACCGGAATGTTTTCCAAATCGTCGTACACATTCCCTTTTACCTGGGCAAAGGTGTTTTTTATCTTAACCAAATAGATGTCGTCGCTGCCATTTTGCCCCGGGCGGTCAGAGACAAAATAACCCGATTCGCCTGACGGGTGAATAATCAGCCCGAAATCATCATAGGGACTATTAAACATTTGTAATGGCAATGCTTTACCAAAACCTTCAGGCTGCAAATCGCAGCAAAACAGATCGAGTCCTCCGGTATTTCCCAAACTGTCTGAAGCAAAAATTAGCATTCCCGACTGATGATAAAACGGGAACATCTCATTGCCTTTTGTATTAATGTTTTTCGACAATGAAACCGGCATCCCCCACTGACCATTTTGCCTCACAACCATGAATATATCGGTACCTCCGCAACTAAGTTCCGGTATATCTGACGTAAAAAACAATGTATCTCCCGAAGGGGTAAGAGTTGGATGACCCACTGAATAAATTTTATCGTTGAACGGCATTTCTTCCTTTTTGACCCATCGCCCATTTTCATTCACAAAAGAAACGATACTTAGCCTTATTCGTTCCTTTATCAGTGTTTTACCATTCTCAACAACATCAACATTAACTGTATTACTGAGGGTTACAAACAATTCTTTTGTTTTCTCACAATAAGCTACTGGACCTTCATGCAAACCACTATTGATATCTTTTAAGGCAACACGGGGTTCATAAAGCGTATATCCCCTGGTATCGATGGGGGTTCTGAAAATTGAATAATAAATGTTTTTTGTTTTTCCGCGTACAGCTTTCTTTGCATCTTTCTCTGAGTACGCCGAAAACCAAAGCTCATCGCCAACAAACGAAGGCCCGAAATCGCTTGCTTCGGTATTGAAACCTACATGTGAAATGTCGAATTCGTTCATCTCGAACATGAAGAACGATGGGGCTTGGCCTTTTGCAGAAGCGGTTATAAGAAAAGAGACAGCGACTAGCAGTGTTGAAAAAGCTCGTCGTGAGCTCAAATAAAAGCATGAAAAGAAAGGTGGAAAAACAAATTCCTTAGTTATATATCTCACAATGCAAATTACTTAAATTAGTTAAATAACAACGAGTTGCACTTTACCCGAAAAATCATCGAGGTAAAAATACGAAGCAAATTTCGTTCCTCAAAAATAACGAGGAGAAATGACATCCCGCTCTAAAAATTTGAATTCGTAAGAAATCATTATTTCGTGAGACCCATAATGGAATTTTCTAAGTTGAGAAGTTGAAAAATCAACGGCATAGCCTACCCGTAATTTTTTATCGAAAACCCACTGGGCAATAAAACCAAACGAGTCACCGGTGCGATACAAAGCACCCAACCAAAATTTGTCTTTCAATAAAACGTTTGCCGAAAGGTCGAGTTGTAAAGGAGCACCCGCAATTGATTTCAACATAATGGTTGGTTTCAGTTTTATTGAGTTGTCGATTGGATAGAGGTATCCTGCAGTGGCAAAAAAATGCCGCAGCTCTCCTTTAACAGGGAAACTGTTGTCTTGTTTGTCATTAACAGCATTTACACTGGTATTGAGCAACTTTGGCATTGATATCCCTACATAGAAATGCTGATTATCGAACAAAAAACCGATACCCATATTGGGCATAAACTTGTTATCGATGTCGCCTATAAAAGATGGATCGGAAACAGGATCGTACAAGATGTGATCAGTAAGGTTATTGTTATAACTGCTGAAACCTGCTTTCAACCCCATTCGCAGGTTCCCATAGCCATCGAATACAATTTTATAAGAATAATCGAGGCTCACCATCAGGCGTTGTTCCAAACCTATCCGGTCGTTCACCAAATTGGCGCCAATCCCAATCCTCTCGTTGCGTAAAGGCATTTGGAATGAAAAGGTTTGCGTTGAAGGAGCGCCTTCTATTCCTGCCCATTGCATGCGCGACATTATCATAAAACCTATAGATTCCCAAGAACCGGCATAGGCTGGGTTTATTGTTTGGGTATTGAACATGTATTGGGTATACATTGGGTCTTGTTGGGCAAAACCTTCCGCCGGTGCCATTAGAAATAGAATAATTCCTAAAGAAATAACGATATGTTGAATTTTTCCCTTCATCCGCATCATTATCGATTAAGAAATATTGATCCTGTTTTGGGCTTATCGTTGCCATTTTTCAGATCGAGAATGTATAAATAGGTTCCAGTTGGTAATTCTTCACCAACAGCAAGCGAATTGGTTGAAGTACCATCCCACCATGCATCTTCTTCGCCCCATATATCAGTGTTCCCGTAATTCGATTTACTATACACCAGGTTGCCCCACCGGTTATATACCGCCATAGTGGCGTTGGGGTAACGTCCAATGCAACGAATCATAAAACGGTCGTTTATTTGATCTCCATTAGGCGAAAAACCTGTCGGAACAAGTAAATCACACTGGTCGGTCACCGAGATTGTAACAACTGCATTGTCACAATTTAATGGATTCACAACGTCGCAAAGAGAATACACTATTTCATAGTTCCCCACAGAAGTTCCCTGCTGTACATAGATCCGACCAGTTTGCACGTCGAAATCAATACCTTCAACAGGAGCTGGCTGAAGTACCGAAAGAGTTACTTCTGAAATTTCGCAAGGTAAACCATTGAAAATATCATTGTCGAGTACATTAGCTACAGCTTCTCCACCCTGCATATTATCAATCAATTCACCAACATCTTCATTAGCTTGAAGTGCTGGCTGCAAAACATCAATAGTTACTTTTGCAGTATCGCAAAAAGCAGGAACAGAAAGCAAACAAACACGATAATTTAATTCATATTTGCCTGCCGAGGTGCCTTTTTCTACCATTACACGGCCTGTCGAAGTTTCTAAGTTTATTTTATGATCTGTAGCAAATACTTGGTAAATAGAAACTGTGGATAACGATATTGTGTTCCCTCCGTATAAATCATTTTCAAGGATATTGGGTAACACTATTCCCCCTTCGGTTCCTATTAACGGAGTTCCGATATCGTCGTTAGCAACAAGTGGAATGGAAATCACTTTGGTTGTAGTCTGATTGCTCAAAAAATCGCCACCCGAATTAGTTGCACTAACCGACACATGATTCTGGATTAGTGTTCCATGAGGTAAACCAGCGCTGGCCTGTACCCTCAAGATAAATTGTTTGATTTCCCCAGCATACAACGACGATAATGTCCAGGTTACACTATTCCCGTCGGCGCTCCCCTGGTTTGAAGCAGAAACAAAGTTCAGCCCTTCGGGAAGTTGGTTTGCAACAACGACTGATGTTGCTTTATTTACACTGGTATTGCTCACCGTGATACGATATTCCATATAATCACCGGCCATTACTGAATCTTCCGTTTCCAGTAGTATTTCAAATGAAGCTTTTGAATTCACTGTAACCCTCACGGTATCACTGAGTACTCCACTCCCCGGAACCGATGGGTTGATTGAAGCAACATTTTGAATAACAGATCCATCTGGAATTTTTTCATCGGCAGTAACAGTAAGTAAAAATACTTTGTTTTCACCAGCAGGTAAAATTCCGGAATTCCATATAACGTCGTTATCCGATAAAACACCTCCATTATTGTCGGCAACGTATTGTAATTCTGACGGCAAATAGTCGGTTACCTCTACGTTATCAATATCACTCGGGCCATAGTTTGTAATTTCAATCGTATAATTAAAAGGGACACCAGCTTCAATAGTTTGCCTTTCTGACTGTTTGCTGATAACAAGAACTGACTGCCTGTGAACCAGCACATCTGCCGGATTGCTTTCAATTTCATCGGTTGCATTTTCGGCATTTGCTTTTGCCTGGTTTCGTATTATTTTGTTATCGTTAACACTGCTCTTGATTTTTGTTTCTAAGCGGGCAATTAATGATGAACCAGGCAGAAGTAATGGCGACGACCATGTAACCACGCCATTGCTGTGAAGCCCGCCAGTAGATGCGCTTACAAAAATCAACCCCTCGGGAAGCTGGTCAGTGATAATAACATTAGAAGCTTCGTTTGGACTATTGTTTTGCAACTTAATAGTAAAAACAATGGTGTCGCCCGCGTAGGCTTCACTTTGGTCGAGTGTTTTAGTGAGTATTAAACGCGACTCATCACTAAGAACATTGTTATCTGTTGAAACATTATTTGTCTGATCAGTATCGGTAAAAGGTGCAGGAGCAGAAACCGAAGCACTGCTCGATAATGTTCCGGAATAGTTGTCAGGAACCGAAACCCAAACTTTATAAGTAATTGTTCCCCACGCAGGAATGGTAACAAGCTGGTCGACATTCCCATTTCCTGAGGGCAGGAAAATTGTACCGGCAGAACCGGTAGCCACCCAACCAGTGACTGTGGTATTAACCGAAGGGGTGTGAACAACTCGTGCACCGCTGACAGAAGCTGCACTTTGGTTGCTTATCTGCATGATATATTCTATGATAGAGCCAGGAAGATATCCCGGTTTTTCGTCGGTAATGGTTACTAACAAATCGCAAGCTGGAGAAACTATAACTGTAAAATTTACCGAATTATCTGTATTTTTCAGTTCCTCCACACTGGAAAGCACTGAAATTGTATTTACTATGTTATTAATATGCAGACCATCAACAATCATTCGAAAGAAAAGGTTCTTTTTTTCGCCGTTTTTCAGATTTCCTATATTTTGGCTCATTTCTATTGGCCATTGAATCCATGTTCTTCCACTATCCTTAGAGTACTGTGCAGAAGTAATGCCTTCGGGTAGAATATAAGTAATCAATATGTTATCAGCGTCGAAAGGACCATTATTGCTTACTTCAATCTGGCAGTCGATTGTGTCACCGGCTACTACAGTTTCAGTATATGACACCATGTTTAACTGAATATCTGTTGCTAAAAATGACAATTGAATTGTATTGAAAGATATACCGCCAGTTATATCGGTTGTTTTTACTGTTAATGGATAAGCTTTGGGAACAAGTAAAGACTTGTTGCTTACTGAAAAAGAGCCGGTTATTGAAGAAAAGGCTACCCCGACAGGAAGTTGTCCTAAAACTACTTCTGCAGCAGTTATTTCACCATCAGGATCGTAGACTGTAGCTAGAATGTCGTTATCGATGTAGCTCGAAACGTTTTTTGACGCTTGAACAAAGTATTGTGCTTCTCTGTCAGCAAGAATAATTAATGTTAGCTGTTGTGTCGACTGGTTTCCCTGTTTGTCGGTGGTACGAATTGAAACATTATAGAACCCAGCCACTAATAACCCGGGATTTTCAACTTTTATCAGTCCAGAAACCCCATCCAGCGAAGCTCCGGCAGGCAATTGCCCGGCAATAACTGTTGCAGAAATAACTTCTCCATTTGCATCATTTGCAAAGGCTAATGTGTCATTAACTCGATATAAATCAACATTTTTAGCAGGCATTACAGAATATACAGTTTTCTGTTCAATACCAATTTTCAACAGGATATAACTTCGGGTAAGGCCTCCCTTTTCGTCAATAGTTTCAACCATTAATGGGCGCGAAGACATAATCAGTAAAGAAGTATCGGCAACAACAATTTCTCCGTTGATCGGATTAAGGCTTAGCCCAGCCGGTAAAACCCCATCAACAATTGATGCAGAAATAATTGCGCCATCGATATCAGCAACTGATGCCATTAAATCGTTAGGGAAATATTCATCTACATTTTTAGCCTGAGGTAGAGTATATTCAGCTTCATTATCAGAAAGTATACGAACAATAACTTGCTGAGATGTTTTTCCGCCCTTCTCGTCGGTAGAAGAAATGGCAATAGAATGGTTGCCTGCCTGCAGTACATCCCTATTGATTACTGTAATGTAACCATTCACAGGATTGATGCCGATTCCAGGAGGAAGTGTTCCTGAAACAAATGTCGTTGACACAACAGCACCGTCGGCATCAACGGAAGTAGCAAGTACTTCGCCGTTTGCATAATTGTCTCGCAGTTTTGGAAAAGTCACATAATATACCGTCTCATTCTCGGGGTGAACAGTAAGGTCGACTTCAGAAATCGTCACACCACCATGGTTATCAATGGTTTTAATAATTGGTTTGTATACTCCGGGGATTAACATATTGGGATTCACTACAACAACATTTCCGTTCACTGAGTTGAATGACATTCCCGAAGAAAGACTTCCTGAAAGTATTGACGCAGATACAACAACACCGTCACTATCGTTGGCAGAAGCAAAAACAGTCCCAGGCACAAAAGTATCGATATTTTGCTTATTAACAACATATTGAGACTCCCTGTCGACTTCCATTGGAAAAAGGAGCACATTATCCAACATGTTGTCATCTTGAACAGTTGAACTTGCCACTATCCGATTGACACATTGACCTTTATTTGTTGGTATAAATGAAATTTTTAACGTTCGTGTTTCATTGGACTGAATAACCCCTGCATTCCAAACTCCAGTCGCAGGATCATACTCATCTCTATCGTCGGAAACATACTGAATTCCAGCAGGGAGCATCGTATTTATTTTCACATCATTAGCTACCGATGGTCCATTATTACGAATCGCAATGGTAAGAGTATCTGATTCTCCAAGACTCATTTCACTATCACCAATACGAGCAGTAAGATTCAGTCTGGAACAGGCTTGAATGGTTTTAGTATGTGTAAAGTAATTGTTCAGCGTATTTAAATCGATTGATTTGCTACTAACTTCAAGAGTATTACTGATAACCTGACCGTTAATAAATGTTGAAATTACGGGATAGGCAACCAGAATATTAATTTTTTCATCATAATCGATCTGACCTAAAAGATTGACATTTTGCCAGTTATTCCAAGTAGATCCGTTATCGATACTATATTTCACATTATTAGAGCCTCCAATAAAGCTGCCTGATAGTGTAAGGCTATCGGCATCTGAAGGCCCCAGGTTTTCAACAATTAATGCATAATAAACTGTATCGCCAGCAAATACCGGATTTTGAGGAGAGTTTGCAATAATTTTTAAATCAGACTGTTGCTGAACAGCAAACGTTATAATAGATGTATCATTACTGCTAATTGGATCAACAACTGGTTTAGTCACGATGTACCTATCGCTTACTATTCCTTCAAGGTCGGCATGCAACTTACCTGCAATTTTCAGCATAGCGGTTTTTCCCGCTTTCAAAATTCCAAAGCGGTTAACTTCGGTCCATGGAACAGTAACATTCTGTCCTATAATAGCTTCAGCACTTGAAAATATTGAGGTGAAAACATTCGAAATCACATATAAAGGAACATCACTTGGTCCATTATTCGCGCAATTCAGCCACATAACAATGTTTTCACCTGCCACCGGGTTTCCATAGGCTGAAATAATGCCATGTGATAGAGACAGGTCGGCAACAGACTTGAATACCAAACTATTAGATATATAATTATTGAGTAACGATGAATCGCCTGAAGATGAAAATACACGAGCAGAAAAAGTACATAAGCCCTCGGCTGAAGATGCTATAAACGCTTTTAATTTAACAATTATGCTATCGCCCTGAGCCAAGTCTGCTATATTCAAATTACTGTTCAATTTTTGCCAATGCAACCCATTATCAAGCGAGTATAACAGGCTATCGAATTGTGAACTAATTGACGGTATGTTGAGCCAAATATCATTTGTATGTCCTGCCCCATCAATATTTTTGATTTTCAATGAGAATTCCGAAACTTCGCCTGCAACAACCGATGAGTCACATTGAAGATAAATCGCTAAATCAGCTTCATCATGTAAAAATGATTTATATTCAAACCGGTTATTTTCAATTTTTACATCAAATGTATTCGATGTTACATTAAGTGCAAGCACTATAGAATCCGGTGCATTGGGGGTTACAATTCCCTTAATGGCAAAAGTCCCCGAATATCCGGCTTCGATATCTCCAATCAGCATCGTATCTGACCATGAAACCCATTGATCATTAAGAAGGAAAGAAGAGGTTGAAAAATATTCAGAAACCAAGGAATCGAAAATGGCAACATTTTGAGCCAATGACGAACCAAGATTCTGTACTTCTACAGTAAAAACAGCTTCACTATCTTTCTGAATAATTGATGTTTGAGGATAAATAATTATACTCAGGTCGGTTTCAGAATTAACGATGGTGATATTCTGAGCCGAATTGTTCGATAAATTTCCATCTCGGGCACCAGAAGAAACAGTGGTGCCAGATTGCAAATTTCCTGAAAAATGAGTTGCCACATTTCCTCGTAATAAAATGGTAATCTTCCCCTTATAGCCTATTGTAGCGAATTCGCAGTTTCCGTACCAATGATCCCATGTTGCCCCATTGTCTAACGAAAACATAGCATTCTCAATTCCCTGACATAAAGTATCGCTAACTATTATATTTTTTGCTGAAGATGGGCCATCATTCTCAATTAATATAGCATATGTAATTTGTTCCCCGGCAATAATTGTATCCGGACCACTACGGGTAATTTTTAAATCAGCTTGTACTTGTAACGGTATAGTAATCTGTGAAATGTTATTATCTAACAACGGATCAGGGGTTTGCGAGACAACCGAAACAACATTTGATATAGAAGTCGCATCAACCGATTCAGCTTTCAAGCTTGTATTGATAAGAAGAGTAACTGTTTTACCCGTTGAAAGACTCTCAATTGCAAACGGAGACTCCCAGTTATTCCAAGAAATGCCATTGTCGTCGCTATACAATGTCTGATAAAAAGCATCGGAGAAATTACTGATAACCTGAAGGGTTGAAGCATCACCAGGGCCATTGTTAGTAATTGAAAAAATAAAATTTGACGAATTACCTGCTATTAAGGTATCTGTAAGGTATTGTTGAGTTATAGAAATATCTGCTTGCGAATTAACAAAAGTCACCTCTGTTGATTGATCATTGGCAGGGTTTAAGGTATAAGGACTCGGCACTAGCGAAACGCTGCTTGAAATGCTTCCTGAAATATGGCTTAATACCTTTGCCTGCACAGTCATTTTTTCACTTTTACCACTGGGCAAAGAACCAATGTTCCATGTAGGTTTATTCCATGAGCCTGCTGTGCTTTCAACATTGAAATTGGTTAGTGCTGGAGAAAATGTGGTATTAACCATAACCCCCGAAGCATCAGACGGACCATTATTTGTAGCGGTTATTGTATACTCAATTTCATTTCCTGAGCTAATAATATCTTGTGAAGCATCAATTTGAACCGATAAATCGTATGCAATTCCAACCGTTGAAATGCTTACGCCAAGATTGTTTGTTGCATCTGGGTCGAAGGTTTGAGATGATGCTATTGCCCTATTTAACAAATTGCCCCAGTAGCTGCTAACCACCTTGGTATCGACGCGAAGAGTCTCTTGTGCGCCCGCAGGTAATTGCCCAATCATCCATTTTGCCCCCTCCCAAAAGCCATGCGATGGCAGTGTTTTCAACACAGTTAGTCCTGCAGGAAAAGTATCAATCACTTGAACGCCATAAGCATCGAGAGGTCCGTTATTTTTTACCGTAATAAGGTATGAATTGCCTTCGCCAGCCAAAAGTGATGATTTTGTTGATTGAAGAGCAAGCTCAATATTGGCCGCAGCAACTTGTACAAATGCGATCGCAGTATCACACTTTCCAGCGGGATTGATAGCACACGCCTTATAGGTAATTTCGTATATTCCCGGTGGTGTAGTTTTTGCTACAGAAATATACCCCGTAGATGTATTCAGAGTAACACCCAGATTTGATGCGGGTTTAACAATAGACAACAAGTGCTCGCTTTCAGAAATATTGCGACCGAGATAAAAATCATTTTGAAGTACATTAAAATAATTAGGAGCATTTAGACCTGCATTAACCGGAGGCAAAATATCATTAACGGCAATGGGAAAACTATTTGACACAGTAGTAGGAGAAGAAAAAATACCGGCAGATAACCCCATCTGAAATGAAAAATTAGCTTCCGGGTATGCGCCCATTGTCCCAATCGCAAATAAAAACTCTGAAACAGGATTATTTGTCGACAATATTACCGAAGATGAATTCTCAAATGCAAGTCCCTGAACATATTTTGGTTTTCCCAAAAATCGTGTTCCCCCAGAAATTTGGCCACTCTCGACCGTTATTCCGGTTTGGCTGTTCGTTGTATATGAATGGAAACCCGAAAATTCAACAAATTCTCGTTGAGATGTTCCAAACCCATCGATATCAAGAGCCGACAATGAATAATTCTTTATGAAAACCGGTTCCGAAGAGCCAGATTGAACAAATTTGATCGAAAAAGAAACAAATCCTCCGTTTGCTCCAGAAGTAGTTATTTTGGGTTGAAGCCATACAGGATTACCATACAAATAATCTTCGTCGATGGCTAAAACACTGGCATTAACCATTCGCTGAATTGAAATAAGTGCATCTAAATCAACGTTTTCAACTGTGGCAACATTTAAGAACCGATGAACAGAACCTTCATTCAGCCCATTGTTTCCTTCATTGATTTCAACAATTCGGTTAGATTCTATAAAAGTAAAAATGACATCAGCTGCATCTAAAATCGTGGGCTGGGCATGCAAGTTGAAAGAAAGAAAAAACAATACCAGACAAAATACCTTTGGGGTAAATTGGGGCTTGCAGTTTCGTGTTTTCTTTATGTATTGTAAGCAATTTTTCTTCATAGCTTTCACTCGCATGAGGATACTGACAAATTGAAAATCAAGCTTTATTCATATAATAAGGTTATTCTATCACGTTGAAAAAAGCGATTTTAGTTTGTCAATCTATTTTACAAATAAACGGAAAATACTAAAACTATTGAAGAAAAAAAAAATACCTATTTCCAGTTTTCAATGCAAAATACAAGTCATAATTCTAAATACAAAAGACTGAGACCGTAAAATACCTGTATTTATTTCATAAAAAAGATGATAAATTATTTTTCGCCAAGGAAAGTGTACCCTGCCCGCTCTACTGCCTCTTTAATTTTAGAAGGGTCGATGACACTACCTGAGACCTTTACTTCACCTGTTTCAACTGTGGCAATAACTTCCGAAACTCCAAAAACTTCTGCAACATCACGTTCAACATGTGCTTTGCAGTTTTTGCAGGTCATGCCTTCAACCTTAAATACTCTTACTCCATCCATAAAATTTATTTTTTGTAATCGCTGCTTTTCTTTTTTCTTCGTGAGATATTTAAAAATGTATCCATTCACAATTAATAATAAAAGAACAACTGCCGAAAGAATTCCCAGCCATTCGGGCAATAAATGGTTGTGACCATGATGGTTGTGATTTGACATTTCGAACCAGCTTACTGGTAAAAACAGATCGATAAGATATCCAAAAAATAATGCACCTAAAATAATGGTTATCAAATACGTTAGCGTTGCCTTTCGCCCAATAGTCTTCCACAATACAGTAATAGTTGCAATGTTGGTTGCTGGCCCGGCCATAAGAAAAACCAAGGCTGCACCTGGTGATAAGCCTTTCATCATTAATACCGCGGCAACCGGTATCGAACCTGTTGCACAAATATATAATGGAACAGAAGCTGCCAACACCAGTAACATATTCAACCATGGATAGTTCGCATATTGAATAAAAAAATTATCGGGAACGACTACGGCTATAAGTGCGGCTAATAACAAACCGATAAGCAGCCACTTTGAAATATCCTGAATTAATTCAACAAACCCATAACGAAAAACCTTATGAACTGATGGCCAAAAGCTCAGCCGCTTTTCTTCTTTACTGTTTGAATACTGCTCAATTGCTGTATGCTCAAACCTATTGGCAATAGCCCCTCCGGCAATGCCAGTTGTCAGCGCAACCAATGGTCTGATAATAGCCATCGGCAATCCAAGCAACGAATAAGTTGCTAATATTGAATCAATTCCGGTTTGAGGAGTTGATATAAGGAATGAAACTGTTGGCCCCTTAGATGCCCCGTTCTTATAAAATGACAAGCCTGCTGGAATAACTCCACATGAACACAATGGCAATGGAATACCAAGTAATGTTGCATTTAGTACCGAAGAAAAAGTATTTTTATTCAGCATTCGTCCAACCTGTTCAGTTTGCAAATAAATATGCAGCAATCCTGCAAATAGAAAGCCAAACAATAAATATGGAGACATTTCAACCAATAAACTCCAAAATGATTTTATAAAACTGAAAAAAAAATCCATCGCTATATCTCTTTACTAATTTTTAAATAGAATATCCCCAAATTTACCCTTTGTTAAATGCCTTTTAGGTACAACACAAAACGATGTAAGTTTAACAAAGTTTAGCATGAATTTGTTAACGAAAAAAAACCAAAAAACGATATTACTATCATGAATTAAGAAACCAGTGTCATTAAATTTCGGCTATTAACCGCTATCTTTGCAATAAACACGAAAGAAAAGGTATGGATAAAAAAATCACCATTATTGGTGCCGGAAACCTGGCAACCCGCGTAGCGCTTGAGTTACATAATCAGGGAGTTGAAATAGTTCAGGTCTATAGCCGCACTGTAACTTCAGCATTAACTCTGGCAAAGCTTATTGGATGCAATTATGTGACCCGGCCTGAGAAAATTACATCTGATTCGGACATTTACCTTATTTCAGTTAGCGACATGGCCTTTTCCGGGTTACTTAAGGAGATTAAATTCAACAATAAACTAATCGCCCATACTGCCGGAAGTATTCCAATGGAGGATTTGAAAAAATATTCGTCGAACTATGGTGTATTTTACCCACTTCAAACATTTTCGAAATATCGTGATGTAAATTTCTCAAGGATACCTTTTTGCATTGAAGGAAATACTCCCGAAAACGAACAAACATTGGTTGATTTAGCGTCAATTATTTCGAAAGATGTAAGAGTGATCACTTCGGAGCAGCGCAAACAACTTCATCTGGCCGCAGTTTTCGCCAGTAATTTTGTAAATCACATGTATTCTATTGCCAGCGAACTGCTTCAGCAGAAAGATCTTCCATTCGATATTATCAGGCCTCTTATTGCAGAAACCGCATCGAAAGTTAAAAATATGACTCCGCGTGCAGCACAAACCGGACCGGCTGTCAGAAACGACAAAAATATTATGACAGAGCATCTTAGCATGCTCAATCAAAACGCAAAAT
>JAAYAG010000069.1 GCA_012719495.1 Bacteroidales bacterium | reverse complement strand
TTGCTAACGCACTACGAGAAAGTCGCCCCACATCTTAATGAACCGCTGTATACGAGACCCGTACGTACAGTGGTGTGAGAGGCTCTCCCCGTCAGCTAATTACTGGCGGGGCAGTCTACTCGATTGGGGTGCGTAATTTTATAAAAATGTCAAGCCTACTTTCCTATTTAATCCTTTCTCGAAAATCCTTATCAATGTTGATAATTGAATATTTCCTTTTGCATTTTCAATCTTGGAAATATAGCTTTTTTTAGTCCCGGCTTTTTCAGCAAGTTGTTCCTGTGTCATGTTGGCTTGTCGCCGTGCCTCTTTTAGCATCTCACTCACAATAAACATTTGAGCTTTTTCTTCGTAATCATTACGACTCTCAGTTCCAATCTTACCGTATTCCTTTTCAATAAGCTCATCAAATGAGCTAATCCCTTTATAATCTTTCATGTTTTTTGTCTTTTCTGTTTAAAATACTCATCTTTCAGGCGCATCGCTTTCTCAATCTCGTTTTTAGGAGTTTTTTGTGTTTTCTTCTGAAATCCATTGAATAATACAACTAATTTACCTGAATCAAAACAACAAAAAATCCTGTATATATTTGATTGATATTCAATCCTAATCTCAAAAAGCCCTTCATATCCAGTCATTGGAGCTAAAAATTTTTCAGGCACTCTATCAACCTGCTTAATCAGTTCTAAAACGTACTGAATCTTTTGCTTTACTTTAATATCAAGCTCTTTATAAAAATCAGTAAAATAATCACCGTGAAATATTATCTGCCTTGTCATGATAAAAAAGTTATCTCCAAAGATACCATTTTATGTTTTAATATCAAATCAAAATGTTTGCGCAACGATAATTTCTCTTTTTATTATTGTCTAGTCCTAAAATATGGCTACAGGTTAAACATTAATTTATATGATTATCCGCATGATAGCGTAATATTTTTATTGTAAATACGGTGTTTGAAAGCTGGTGTATAAGTAACAGAGGCAATCATAAGCCTGTCGAAAAGATGTTCCCCAAAATACATCCTGTTGAATTTATAGCAAAATTCATCCAGATAGGATTGTAAATATTCATCCTTGGTTCCATGGTACAGATTCAAAAACATCGATTTTGCATTTGATATGGCTATGTGCACCCAAGGTAATACTCTGGGCGCATCTTCCGGTTTTACGACTTTTTTCTCCGTCCCTTTAAATTCACCGTCTAATTTTACATGCGACTTTGAATCATCCATTATTATTTGTGATTCTTTATCTATTGCTTTTATGGCTTCATTTTTTACTGTTTCAGACAATAAATCAGGCATATGTACCATTCGTATGTGGCCGGCCTTACGGGATTTGTGAGACTTTTTTGTCGGTATGGTCGCCTCACTTTCAACCATAACAAGCACTTTTGATTGACGTTGGCTGCCTGCCCCTCTTTTCAATGGCTTGCCTTTATCCTTCGCTTTTTGTATTTCTTCATTATCAGTTGTGAAGAATGCTTCATCCAATTCAACTGCTTTCGTCAGTTGATACTGGCTGTCCCTTAGTCCCATTACACTGCGAAGCTTGTGCATCATTTCCCATATCGGCTGATAACGTTTATGACCCAATTGACGTTGCATTTCCTTGGCCGAAAAGGAATTCTTTGTCGATGTCAAAAGATGGATTGCTGTGAACCAATACATGAGTGGCAGTTTACTCCCCTGCATCACGGTCCCTGAAGTCAAGGTGGTCTCACTACCACATTCTTTGCACCTCCACCGCTTGTGGTATTTGTCCCAATAATGCTCATGGCTTCCGCATTCCCGGCATATAATCCCCCTCTCTTCGCGAACTTCCCGCAGATATTGTTCGCAGGATCCTTCGTCTTTAAACCTCTTGCTAAATTCCAATAACTTCATAGTCATTTTGTCTTTATGGTCTTTAATAAAGATACTTATTACCATTGGATTAACAATGAATTTTATGCGGTATTTTGCGGATAATCATTTTAATTTATGTTTGCTACAAATACCTCATTCGGGGTTTTATACCGATTGAAGAAATGTAACAGTCCAATCTTCGTTCACTCGATTGGCCTTGACATTTCTATTCATCGGCATTATACCTGAGTGGTTTTGATCTGTTTTGATATTGCATCTGGTATAATACCCTAAAGATAGATGAAGTCTTTTATTGTTATATAGCTCGATGCCACTTTTTGTTGCCAGCTTTGCTTTTTCGGTGTCGAAGAAGCACTGGTCGAGGTAGAATTCATCTTTCAAAATTCCGTTAACCCTTTCGGCAACAGCATTTTCATAGCAATGGTTTTCCTCGGTCATACTGATCCTTACTTTGTGCTTTTTCAGCTCGTCAACATACTGGTTGCTGCAATACTGGATGCCCCGGTCGGAATGGTGTACCAACCCGGCCGCTGGACGGGCTGTCTTCTGAGCTCGTTTGAAGGCTCCAAGACAGCCCGTCAGCTCCAGTGTATCGCTGATGTTGTATCCCACTATTTTTCTGGAAAACAGGTCGGTTATCAATGCCAAATAGCAGAACCCCTTCACTGTGCGTATGTAGGTGATGTCGGCCACCCAAACCTGGTTGGGCGCCGTTATCTCCATATCTTTCACCAAATTGCCGTACTTGTGGAAACGGTGGTACGAG
>JAAYAG010000068.1 GCA_012719495.1 Bacteroidales bacterium | reverse complement strand
TTAGTGTCTGAACGAAAATTGATACTGTACAATAAAAACGGTATAAAAAGTGAAAATTCTCCAGCGAAGATTCTTTATTGACACATTGGTGTAATGTATTTTTAATGTGTAAAACAAAAAAACATTTGCAATCGTCAAAAAAGTTCACTGGAGAATGTATGAGGAAAATAATTCCGGAGCAGCTACAAATGGGAGAAATTCCAATAGAAGATATAAAATTCGATCTTACCTGCAGGGATGAAATACCTCAGCTTCTAAAGGGACTGCAACACATTTATTGTAATACTTTACTACGTCAAAAAGTTTTTCTGCTTTTACGAAAAATTATTCCTAAAAATGTCAGCATAACCAACGGTCGTAAAGGGATGAACCTTTGGCAGATTTTTGTTTTAGGTTCATTACGTCTGAATTGTAATTGGGATTATGATAAACTACAGGAAATTGCAAATAACCACATTGTACTCAGGCAAATGCTTGGGCATAGTATGCTTGACATTGAAAAAAGGTATAGCCGGCAAACATTAAATGATAACCTGCGTTTATTTACAAGTAATATTTTAGACGAAATTAATCAGGTTATCGTTAATGCCGGTGTGAAACTTGTAGATGGTGGTAAAAAGAAGAGTAAACCGACACATACTCGATGTGATTCTTTTGTGCTTGAAACAAATGTACATTTTCCAACAGACTTAAACCTGTTATGGGATGCTTTGAGAAAAGCACTGACTCTGAGTTTTAGAATGGCTGAAATCTTTAATATTGACGGTTGGCGACAGACTACGCACAATATCAAAGCTGTTAAGAAATTGTTTAGGGCAGCTCAAAAGGAACGTACACGTGATAAGGATGGCAGTACGCGAGTTGCAAGCAATCATGCAACTCAGCAATATATTGATAAAGCAATGGTGCTATTGGAAAGAGCTGCAAATGTTGCAAATGCAATCGATTCACATTTATTATATGGTCCAACAGGACAAGAAATCAAACGATTTGTCGAACATGGAATACGTCAGATCGACCAAATTTCAAGGAGATGTTTTAAGAACGAAAAAATTTTACATCACGAAAAAGTATTTTCAGTATTTGAAGAACATACAGAGTGGATATCGAAAGGGAAAGCAGGAGTACCACAGGAGCTGGGGTTGCGAGTATGCATAGTAGAAAGTAGTTGTGGGTTTATACTACATCATAAGGTGATGCAGAATGAAACTGATGATGCAATAGCAGTACCCATAATAAAAGAAACTCTGGCACGGTATCCATATGTAAAAAGTTGTAGCTTTGACAAGGGATTTCATAGTCCACAAAATCAGACAGATTTATCAGAAATACTACAGTACACTGTACTTCCGAGAAAAGGGAAATTAAACGAAGAGAATCGGCGTTTCGAATCGACAGATAAATTTACAGAGAAAAGACGCCAACACTCCGCAGTAGAATCTGCCATAAACGCAATAGAGAATCACGGACTTGACCGTTGCAGAGATCGGGGATTAAACGGTTTCAAACGATATGTTGCTCTTGCAATCGTAGCCCGGAACATACAATTAATAGGGGCAGTATTGAGAAACAAGGAGTTGGCATTGTTAAACAAGGATAAACAGGTGGCATAGAAATCACGGACTACGAAAGATTGCGAGCGTGGTATAAGCACATTGTATCATATGTCAAGTTTTTGTTGTTTTTGGTCCAGAATTAATGATAAATGAACCAAACAGAATCAGTAAATGGTTTAAAATAATTGCAAAGCTTCAATTATCGTTCGTCAACTGTTGTAAAAAGAGGGGTTTCCGTACGGACACTAA
>JAAYAG010000067.1 GCA_012719495.1 Bacteroidales bacterium | reverse complement strand
TAATAACCTGAGTTCGATTTTATTTTTAAAGTTCAGATTGGCATAAAACGCTGTTTTACAAAGCAAATTTTTGAGTATTAGCGGGCCAAATCGAGGAAATTTAATGCAGGAAAACAGTGTTTTATGCAAAGCTCATTGTCCGCCACTTGTAAACAGCAATCTTCTGCTTTAAAATCACTTAAAATAACCCGTTATTCCTGCGTGATTTTGCATTGAATATTACTGTTTACAAGCGGTCTGAACTCAAAAATAAAGTCGAACTCAGGTTATTATGGACACAAAAATTGAAGTAAAACAAATGCCCGAATTTAACCTGATTTATTGTCGCCACATGGGCGCTTTCGATCAAATTGGGCAAGCGTACGAGAAATTGTTTAAATGGGCAATTCCACGCGGACTGGTCAGCAACGAAACAAAAACCGCAACGGTTTATCACGACGACCCGGCCATTACCAGTGTGGAAAAAGTACGACAAGATGCCAGCATCATTGTCGATGGCGATGTAAAAGTTGAAGGCGAAATCGGGAAATCGACCCTACGCGGCGGGAAATATGCTGTAGGCAGGTTCGAGCTAAAGGAAACTGAATTCGAAGAAGCCTGGAACACCATGTGCTCGTGGCTTACCGAAAGTGGCTACCAACCCGGCGACGGATGCACCTACGAGTTGTACCACAACAGCTACAGCGACCACCCCGATCACCGGTATATTGTAGATATCTGCATCCCGGTAAAACCGCTCTAAGCAATTGCAAGCAAACAAACCCGGCCTCACCAATCGACCTTCTGAATAGCAAAATGCGAAAAAAGCAGGAAGATATTGGGGCCGGTTTTTCATTATTCTTTGTATGTGAAAAAATGTAGGAAAAGAATTATAATTCGGAATTATCGGTTTATTGGTTATGAATAGCCCGGCCTTCAGGTCGGTGCTAGAAAAGGAAAGAGAGTGGTCTGGGCCCAATTTGATTAGATGATATGAGCCACATAAAAATAAAATCCACGGCATAAATGCCGTGGCAATTCATAATTTTTTGATGAAAATGTCGATTTGACTTACCAAATATTAGCATCTCGGAGCATTAATTTAAAGCTGATCAGCACTCAATTTTCATTCACCCAATCGGTATTATTCCAAAGAATCAGATAAAAATTCATTTTTCGGATCCATAAATCAGCAACATAAAATGCACAATAACTTTTGGCAAACTTGGTAAATATCGAGTAAAAAGGGAGATGTGAAATAACAGATATGCTGCACAATCGTGTATTCAACCTATTTAAGGGTATAATTTTTTTGTTGCTATTTAAAATATTTAATATATTCTTTTTATATTTAACAAATCTTGATTTTTTTTAATTTTTGTTGCATGTAATTAAGTATTTACATAAAAGCAATATTAAAAATAACAGAAAATTCAGGATACAATTTCTTAAATATTTACCGTAAAACTAAAATCTTTAATTATGAAAAATTTAAAAAGCTATTTGTTCTTTATTGCTATCTTATTAACAATCAATAGCAATGCAATTGATCCTCTTTCAGGCAGGGCTGTTTGTAATTTTTACAATAACATTGGCCCACAACCATCAACTCGCAATTTTTCAATAAATGTAGAAATTATAAATTCAGATTCTACAAGTGGTAGCATTATTGCTAATTTTGAAGGATTGTTTAAATTAGATGGCACACCAGTTTCAGGTTTCAGCGATATAACCCTCGAAGGAAATAGAGCATCTACCTATAACAACCCAGGTATAGTTACGATTTATTTCAAACCTCCTTTCGATTATAATAATATTCTTAATGATTTCACACTCATTGCTAAATTTTCATATTATGATTTTAGTGATTACACTGATAAAGAATTTTTCACAAATTCATTCACAATTAATATTGATGACAATCCACCAACCACACCTACACCTTATGTCGTTGGTAGCCCAATTTACTCAAACACATCTATTGTGGTGAAATGGCCGAAGTGTTCAGATGTTGATGGAGGCACAGTTAATTATAAGGCCTACCTAATATATGATGGAAATATTATTTCAACAAAATATGGCTGTAGTAATAATACATGTACATTTACAGAGATTAAACAACAATGTAAAGATTACTACATTGTTGTTACTTCAATTGATCGGTTTGACCATGAAGCTGAATCCTCGCCATTGAAAGTTACTATAAAAGGCGACATTCTACCCAACCCTATTATTAGAATTAAAAACAATAATACACAAGAGATTTTGAGCTTAACTGGGTCGTTTTGTTATGTACCTTTTATATGTGACATTGAAGCAAAAATTTACAATTACGATTCGAACGCAAGATACACCTTTTCGTATTCAAGTGACAAATTAACGGGTATTTATGGCGGAAGCGATTATCGATCATATCGCACCCTTGCATCTTCGGGATCAGGACACATAACTGTTTCTATGAATAAAGGTTGCTCAGACGAAGTGACTACAATAAAAAATATTTTCGTTAAATACAATCGTCAAGCTCCTTGGCCTACCATTGGAGGATATGCTACACCACATTTTACTGACAATTATCACACTTATTTTATCCAAAATACTGAAGCATTAGCAGAAGCAGATGTCTTTGATTGGGAAATATACGACAGTAACAACAACCTTATATATTCAAGCTCTAGTTCTGATCCTTCAATAGATGTATTTATTGGAATTCCTGGAATTTATTCGATAAAAGCTAGAACTTATTCAAATGCCTATGAAATTCCGCAAGGTAATTGGCAGACTATGATATTTCAAGTGTATAATAGGTAAAACTTTAGCTGAGCAATCTCAATCTATTGTAAATAATCAATAGCTTAAAATACTAAATAAAAAGGCTACTCATTTTGAGTTAGCCTTTTTATATTATAACATCGCTATCCTTAATTGCAATTCAATTGCTTAAAAAAGAGGCTCCATATGCCACTTTTTTCATGATATCGACACTTCGTAAATATTACTTTTATAACATCCTATATGAAAGAGTTATAATTTCAAGCCATCATTTTGTTTCATCCTCGAAATCAAGAAGAATCCTCCTTTCGGAACAAAAAATCAGCAACATAAAATGCACAATAACTTTAGGAAAACTTGGAAAATATCGAGTAAAACAGGCAATGTGAAACAACAGATCTGCTGCACAATCCCTCTCCCAAATTGTCTAAAATTAACAATTCAATGTCTAAAATTAAAAACGCAATTATTGAATGCCTCCTACTTTTACGGCTTCTTGAA
Source organism: Bacteroidales bacterium (assembly GCA_012719495.1). Taxonomy (GTDB): domain Bacteria; phylum Bacteroidota; class Bacteroidia; order Bacteroidales; family Prolixibacteraceae; genus CAYMTR01. The sequence continues at coordinate 10,664 of JAAYAG010000067.1, read as the reverse complement.
TTTTTATTTTAATATCTTTGGCCCATATTTAATCACGGGCTTTACAGCTGTGTTAAAATAAATGAAAATTCAGGAAGCTAATGCTTCATTTAAACAAATGTATTAAACCTTTAAATCTATGAAAGAAAATCGATTGTTAAACGATTTGTTTTGCCGGAAGATTTTCAAAGCAGTAGTACTTTTAATAATGCTCTGCCTTTTGATTCCAGGCTTTTCTAGTGCTAATGCACTTCAAAACAAAAAAACAGTTAAAGGGGTTGTCACTGACCAGAAAACATCGTCTCCGCTTATCGGGGTAACGGTGGTTGTGAAGGGAACAACGATCGGTGCTATTACCGATATCGATGGCAACTATTCTTTGGCAGCTTCTGACAAAGATGTTTTGGAATTCAGTTTTATCGGCTACCTCAGAAAAGAAGTACGTGTTGCCGATCAAACAACCATTAACGTAACGCTGGCAGAAGATATTGTTGGCCTTGAAGAAGTAGTGGTTACCGGGTACGGGGTTCAGAAAAAAAGTGACCTCACCGGGGCAGTTTCTTCAGTATCGGGCGAAAAGATCACAAGCGTTCCAATTACAAACGTTGAACAAGCCCTACAAGGACATGCCGCAGGGGTAAACATTATCTCTAAATCGGGTCGCCCGGGCGAAGGTGCCGATATCCAGATCCGTGGGATCAGCTCAATCAACGGTACCAGTCCTCTGGTTATTATCGATGGTGTAGTTGGTGATTTGAACAAATTAAATCCTGGCGATATTGCTTCAATCGAAGTACTGAAAGACGCTTCTTCTGCTGCAATCTATGGTGCTACAGGGGGTAACGGGGTTATTCTTGTTACTACAAAAAATGGGAAAGCCGGAAAAATGAAAGTAAACTTTAATATATACCGCGGCTTCGACAATCCTGTAGGAAAAGTTGAAATGATGAACTCACAGGAATGGATGGGCGTTCTTGAGGAAATAGATTACGAAGGCAAGAAAAAAAATATCAAACCTGGCGAATTTGCAAAAGCAATAAACGCCCGTCCGGATACATTGAAAACCTATGATTGGCAGGACATCGTGTTCCAGCAGGCACAAACAGAAAACTATGACCTCTCGATTTCGGGTGGTAATGAAACTTCTGTTTTCTTATTCAGCACCAGCCTCGACAAACAAGGGGGTATCGTTAAGAATACCGATTATAAACGTTTGACTGTTCGTATCAATTCAGAACACAAAGTTAACAACTGGTTAACTTTTGATGAAAAAGCAACCTACACCCACACCCAAAAAGACGGGTTCGACGACTGGTATTGGCACAATTTCTACAATAACCCTATTGTTGGTGTAATATCTGCAGACCCAAGCCAACCAGCTTACGATGCTAATGGCAAATGGACTATTTCGAAGTATAGCGTTGATAACCCACTAGTTGGGATTGACATGAAAGACAAAATTGATAAAAACAATACTTTTGAAGGCAATTTCGGGGTTAAAATCAACCTTTTCAAAGGCTTGACCTACAATAGCCGTTTTACCGGAAAATTCACACTAAGCGACTACAAGGAATATCAGGCTATATATAAAGCTGCACCTACGTTATATAACGATCAGGACGACCTACTTCAGGGAATGACCAAAGAAATGTCGTATAACTTTCAAAATTACGTGAACTACCAAACAACCATTGCTGATGTTCACAACCTTTCAGCCATGGTGGGTATGGAAGCCAGTAAATGGTGGAAATACGATATCAGCGGACATAGGGTTGATATGGCAAGCTCTGATCCTAATATGCTCTACTTTACGAAATCGACCAATAGCACCGACGATGTGCAGAACGTAACTGGTAGTGGCGATAATGAAGCAAACCAAGCCTACTTTGGAAGGTTGAATTACGATTACAACGGAAAATATTTATTGACCGTTAATGTTCGCCGCGACGCTTCTAGCCGTTTCGGGCCAAACAACCGTTGGGGTACATTCCCATCTTTCTCGGTAGGTTGGAAATTCACCGAAGAGGAATTCATGAAAAACATCCCGGTGATTTCAACAGGTAAATTGCGCTTCGGATACGGACAAACCGGTGCCAATGCCAAACCTGGCTTCCCCTACTTGTCAACGGTTGTTACAAGGGCAGAATTCAGGTATACTTTCGATGGACTGACAACACAAACAGGTACTGCTCCTAACCAAATTGCAAACCCGGCACTCAAATGGGAGTCGGTTAACATGTCGAACCTTGGGTTGGATTTAACTTTCTTCAACAACAGACTATCTCTTTCTGCCGACGTGTTCAACAAAGTAAACGATGGCATGATCCTGCAAAAAGAAACCAGCGCAATTGCCGGAACCTGGGGCGGTGAAAACCCACAGGTTAACTTTGGTAGTATTAGCAATAAAGGGTATGAAATTACCATTGGCGCCCGCAAGAACGACGGAGAACTTACGGGTTCGATTGACCTGAACTTCTCAGGTGTACGCAATGAGGTGGTGTCGCTATCTACCGACTCTATTAAATTTGGAGAAGTGCACAACGTGAAACCTACAAACCTCACCCGCATAGGTGCACCGGTTGCCCAATTCTGGGGTTACCAAATTGATGGTATGTTCTCGGTAAACGATCCAACTGAAGAAATAAACAAAAAACAGGTTATTACCAGCCAGCCTTATTCGCTCAATACCGTTACCGGAGCAAAAATTTACATGCAACCCAACGCAAGGCCTGGTGATGCAAAATACAAGGATATTGATGGCGACGGTAAATTAACCGACCTCGACAAAGTGAATTTGGGTAGCCCGCTACCAAAACTCACCTTTGGTTTCTCAGTTAACCTGCAATACAAAGGTTTCGATTTCTCAGCTTTCTTTAACGGAACACTGGGCAACAAAATCATGAACGGTTCAAAACAATACCTCTACAACCCGGTGGGTAGTGCTAACCGCGGAAAAGCTTTTGCAAACAGATACATCCAGGAAGACATCATCAAAACCGATGCTGATGGAAATCAGATTGTAGTGATGAAGAAAAACCAGGATACCGACATGTACCGTTTATCGGCTGATACTTACACAAAAATGAACTCGTTCTTCGTTGAAGACGGATCATTCTTGCGCTTAAGAAATGTTATGTTGGGATATACCATTCCTGCAAACCTTACTCAAAAGATCGGTATCGAAAAATTGAGGATCTATGGTGGAGGAAGGAACCTCTTAACTTTTTCAAAATACACCGGGTTAAATCCTGAAGTTGGTGGAAACGATATCCGTAGCCTTGGGGTAGACATTGGTCTTTACCCAGTGACCCGCATGTTATATTTTGGTGCAAACATTGTTTTCTAAACCAAATCTGTTTAACAAGTGAAAAAAGTAATTATTATGAATAAGAGTATATTTAAATATTTATCATTTCTGTTGCTCGGGATTGCATCTCTTGGTTGTAGTTCTGAATTTCTGGACGTGAAACCACAGGCAGCAGAAAACAGTGCTGCATTCTACCTAACGCAAGAACATGCCGATCAGGCAATTACTGCAGCCTATGCGATGTTTAACAACATTGGTGTTTGGGATGTTGGGGTAATACAACGACTTGGTGATATTCCTTCCGACGACGCAGAAGCCGGTGGAGCAAGCGAACTCGACGTACCAGAATTGCAAGATTTTAATCGTCTTACCCCGCTCACCACAAATGGCGTTTTCTCTGAAGTTTTCGGAACGATGTACCGTTCGATCTATTTCTGTAATATTGCCATTGAGGAAATTCCCAGCATTATAGAGACCGATAAAAATGCTGATCCGGTTTTAATCGACAGAAGGGTTGCCGAAGCAAAATTCTGTCGTGCCATCAATTATTTCTACCTGACCATGCTTTTTGGTGGTGTTCCACTTGTAGACCACGTATTGGGTTCCGATGAATTCGAGGCTCCCCGTACCGATATCAAAAAGATTTATGATTTAATTGAACAAGACCTGAAAGAAGCTATTGAAGTACTTCCCGAACGCAGTGGTTGGGGTACGGAAACAGGCCGCGCAACAAAAGGGGCAGCCAAAGCCTTACTTGCACGCACCTACCTCTTCGAATCGTCGTACGCTAAAAATTATGGCGGAAAAGATAAACGCTTCGATGGCATGACCGAACGTTGGGCCGAATCACTGAAATATTCAGAAGAAGTAATCAATTCTAATGAATATGAACTCATTGGTATCAATGGCGAAAAATACGACTCATGGAGAGGCCAGGTCAACGGATACCGTTACATTTTCACTTCAGACGGCGACAATTCCAAAGAAGGTGTTTTCGAAATTCAATGTATCCAGGAAGGATTAGGCTGGTCGGCCGCTCGCGGTAACGCTCTGGCCCAATGGAGTGCCGCAAGGTGGTTTTACGACCCAGCAAGCGATAACCTTCCTACAGAAACTGGTATGTGGGGTTTCGGAATCCCAACACAGGCATTGTGGGATTCATTTGAACCCGGAGACCCACGCCGCGACGCATCGATGGTTCACGAAGGGGGAATTGACTCTATGCAAACATCAAAAGGGAAATGGGTTCCCTATTGCTACGACCACTGTATTACTAAAATATACTCCACAAAATGGGAAGCATCATCGGCCGAGTTTAAAGACAAAGGCGGCCCATGGCATAGTGCTCCTCAAAATGTAAGACTTATCCGTATCTCGGAAGTTTACCTTAATGCTGCCGAAGCTGCTTTAATGATGGGGGATGCAGGAAAAGCCCTTACCTATGTGAACAAAGTTCGCGAACGGGCAAGAAACTGCGGCACAACAGGAATTCCTGCTCCATTAGCTTCTGTTACTATGGCCGACATCATCAAAGAACGTCGTGTTGAATTTGCCAGCGAAGGCAAACGTTATGCCGACATTGTTCGCTGGGGAATTGCAGCCGATTTATTAAATGCAACACCTACAGCCGACGGCTTTGTCCGCGAATTCGTTGTTGGCAAACATGAATTCCACCCACTGCCTGCCCGTGAAGTAACGCTCAGCGGTGGAAAGCTTGTACAATATGATGGTTGGCAATAGATTTAAGGTAGCTTTATCATTCAAAAATGATTTAGCGGTTTTTTTTCATAATTATTAAAAGGCTAAGAGGCTGTCTCGAAAGAGATCAGCCTCTTTTTGCTTTTTTACAACTTGTTTTGGTATATTAGCCTGCGGGTTTAACGCCGGTCAGATTAAATTCATCACACTGTTGTTCACACTATTAGTAAAACATTTCGAAATGCAAGCAGTTTCATACCGCAGTAAAAAAGTAATCTATACGATTGCGCTGTTCGCCTCTTTTATTCTCGTAATCGCTTGTTCCGATTCTCAAACCAAAAAAGAATTTCTTTCCATAGAAAATAAAACAAAAAAAGCCGAAGGGATAAATGTGCTCTATCCTTTCGACCAGACTGTTTTTCCCCCTGAAATTCCTGCTCCGCTTTTCCATTGGAACGATGCGGTGGGTAACTCATCGAAATGGGATATTTTCTTGGCAAACCAAGAGGGGAAAATTATCTTGCGTTCATCGTGTGACAAGAACAACTGGCGCCCCGATTCAAACGATTGGGAAAACATAAAAAAGAACGGACCCGCAGAATCATACTCTTTCACTGTAATAGCGAGCAATAAATCAACCACACAAATGCCTTCTGGCCGTATCCGGTTTTCCATATCGGGCGACTCGGTAGGGGCCGGTATCTTTTACCGTGCAGTGACCTTGCCTTTCAGCTATGCCGTGAAAAATGTTAAAACCATTGAATGGTATATGGGAAACATAAACGGCGAAAAACCCCGTAAAATGCTTGACAACCTTCCTGCTTGTGCCAATTGCCATTCCTTTTCAACCGGACAACCGCTGTTGGCCATGGACGTTGATTATGGCAACGACAAAGGCTCGTATGTTATTACCGAAGCAAGGGATACCGCGAAGCTGAAACCTCAGGATGTTATTTCCTGGAGCGAATTCAAACGAGACGACAATAAACCCACTTTCGGGCTTCTTTCTCAAATTTCGCCCGACGGCAAACACGTACTTTCGACGGTGAACGACCTCTCTGTTTTTGTAGCCATCGATGAAAACCCCTCCTACTCTCAACTTTTTTTCCCTATCCAGGGAATCGTTGGCACCTATAACCGGCAAACCAAAACCTTTGGCTCGCTGAAAGGAGCAAATGACCCTAAATACGTACAAAGTAACCCCACGTGGTCGCCCGATGGAAGAAAAGTGGTTTTTGCAAGAACCGAAATGTATGTGAATGAAAACGTGAGAAAAGCCGGTCGTGGCCTCCTTTCCCTCAACGACGTAAAAGAATTCTCTTCGGGCGAAAAACCTTTCAAATACGATCTCTATACGGTTGACTTTAATGGGGGAAACGGCGGCGTAGCCACTCCCCTGCCAGGTGCTTCGAATAACGGGAAAAGCAACTATTTCCCAAAATTTTCGCCCGATGGTAAATGGATTGTCTTTTGCCAGGCCGAAAATTTCATGCTCCTGCAACGCGACAGCCGCTTATTCATTATCCCCTCTTCAGGTGGAGAACCCCGGCTTATGAATTGCAACATGAACGAAATGAACTCATGGCACTCGTGGTCGCCCAATGGCCGGTGGCTAGTCTTCTCATCGAAAAACAACGGGAAATATACCCAGCTTTACCTTACCCATATTGATGAAAACGGGATGGACTCACCCCCGGTTTTGCTCGAAAACCTTTGCTTTGAAGCCAAAGCCGCTAACATTCCCGAATTCTTCCCTTTTAACGCCGACGATTTCCTGAGCATCAAAGATGATTTCTCAAAAACACCCGATTACTACAACAGGATGTCGTATGATGCACTGAGTAATAAATACTTCCACCGGGCAATGAAGGAACTGGATGAAGCTATGAAAATCAACAGCAACTACCTGGAAACCTATTTCAGCCGGATTGCCCTCAACTCGATGCTTAAACAGCAAAACTCGAAACAAGACCTGGCCGATAAGAATAAAGCCATGACGCTGGTGAACGACTCGCTCTCACGCATGCCGTTGAATGAAAATTACCTGGCGTTGAAAGCTTCGCTGCTCTCGAACATGGGTAAAGACAAAGAAGCCCTTACCCAAATTGAGAATGCCTTATTGAAATTCCCTCAAAGCTATAAACTATACGATTTAAAAGCATCGATATTCAGGCAACAAAACCAACAGGAAAAAGCAATCGATTGCTATAAGAAAATGATTACCATCGACCCAAATAAAAAGAAATCCCTCACCACCTCGATCGCGGCAGCCTACATGAATCTTTCGCGACCCGACGAAGCCCTGCGGATTATTAACCAACAGATAAAAGAACAACCTGAATCCGACAATTCGTTGTTGTTTACCCGGGCGCAACTATTAATAGGAATGAAAGATTTTGCCCCGGCACAAAAAGACATCGAGTCGATACTAGCAAAAGATTCAAGTAATTACAACTACCAAAAGCTCCTTGCGCAACTTTACTTCGCACAAGGCAACAAACGTTTGTACTTTTTCCACACCCAAAAGGCATTGCAGAAACTTCAAAACACATATCAAAATAATAACGAAGATGTTGAAGCACTTTTTGAAATTGCCTCGATACACCTGTCGATGAAACAATTCGATGAAGCAGAAGCTACATATAATCAGATACTTGCCCTCTTCCCCGACAATTACGAATCGTTGAAACAGAAAGCAAGGATAAAGCTAAGCCAACAGCAATGGGCCGATGCCATTTCGATTTACGACCAGTTGGAAGCAAATTACAAATACGAAGAAGAATTTTTGAACAACAAAGCCATTGCTTATATCCAAAACGGGAACCCACAGAAAGCACTCGAATATTTTGAGAAAGCGATTGAGTTAAACCCCAACAACAAAGACGCTATATTCAACCGAAACCGCTTAAAAGCAGAGATGGGCAACAGGAATTAATGTAACCACAATCCATTCCTGGATAAAAAATAACAGAATGAAAAAGGGTTACATTAAACTGTAACTCTTTTGTTTTTTTGAACCTTACAGTATCAGGATATTATTAGGAGACATTAACAAAAAAGTATCAAACACTCAACCAGAACAAAAAATGGAACCAAGAATAGTGACCTCAACCGAGAAAAAACTTGTAGGCAAGCGACTAACAATGAGTCTGTCGGACAATAAAACCGCTGAGCTCTGGAAAGGCTTTATAAGCAGACACAAAGAAATACCTAATAAACTGGCTTCAGATTTTATTTCGATGGCAATTTATAAGCCAACACATTTTACCAATTTTAGCCTCTCCAATGTCTTTGAAAAATGGGCAACAGTTGAAGTAGCTAATTTTGAAAACGTTCCCAACGACATGGAAGCATTCACTCTAGCAGCCGGACTTTACGCAGTTTTCGACTATAAAGGTCCAAGCACCGACAACAGTATCTTTCAATATATATTGGGGGTTTGGCTTCCAAAATCGAATTACGTGTTAGACAACAGACCTCATTTTGAAGTTTTGGGCGATAAATACAAAAATGCAACCCCTGATTCGGAAGAAGAAATATGGATACCAATCCGGACAAAGAATGATCGATAGTCGTCAATATAAATGTACATCAATGGGCATTAGCTCTTAATAGTTTCTACCTTGAACCATTTACAAAATCAAGGAATTGTTCGTTAGGGTGCATAGCGTAAAATCTCAATAAAACGACAAAAAAAATTGGTAAACCTTACTCCAATGGAAGAGAAAAAAATATTAGGACTAAAGCGAAACGTCTTTTTTACTGGCTTAACCAGCTTTTTCACCGACACATCTACTAAAATGATATATAGTGTGATGCCTCTCTTTCTGCTGTCGATTGGAGCGTCGAAGACCTCAATATCGCTGATCGAAGGAATCGCAGAAAGCACTGCATCATTGTTTAAAGCATTCTCGGGATATTGGAGCGATAAAATTGGAAAGAACAAACCGTTTATGGTAATTGGATATGGGATTACAGCACTAATAACGCCAATATATGCCTTAGTCCGACTTCCTGTACAGGTTTTACTTTTACGGTTTATCGAAAGGATAGGCAAAGGGGTAAGAGCTGCTCCACGAGATAGCCTTATTAGTGGTTCAGTCTCTAAAAATGAAACAGGTAAAAATTTCGGGTTTCATAAAGCAATGGATAATAGCGGAGCAATAATAGGTCCGTTAACAGCATTCCTGTTGTTATACTTTTTCCCATTGAATTATACCAATATTTTCCTGATCGCTACTATTCCTGCCATATTGGGGGTTATTTCAATTGTAATATTCATTAAGGAAGCGAAGGTTGTCAAAAATGAAAATAATAAATTCAATATAGCCCGGTTGCCTAAAAAGTTCTATTTCTTTTTGTTCATTGTGTTTGTTTTCACCCTTGGCAATTCTGCCGATGCTTTGCTTCTGGTAAAAACAGCCGAAACGGGTATTGATAAATCATACGTCCCGTTTGTTTACATGATTTTCAATACGGTCTCGGTTATTCTGGCCATACCCATTGGTAAAATTTCAGACAAAAAAGGGCGCGAAGTGTTGATCATTTTAGGATTTTTTGTTTACGCTGTTGTATACTTCCTTTTTGGCAGATATAACAGCCTGAACGTTTTTCTTTTTCTATTTATCCTTTATGGAGTATATAGTGCATTGGTCGATGGCAGCCAGAAAGCATTAATCTCTGACATTGTTAGTAAAGAATCAAAAGGAACCGGCTATGGATTATATCATGCTGTACTTGGAATTACGCTTCTTCCGGCAAGTGTAATTGCCGGACTGCTGTATGATAATGTCAATTCAAACGCACCGTTCTATTTTGGTTCTATAATGGCTTTGATTGCATCTTTTCTGATGGTTATATTTCTGGTAGTGGATAAAAAGAAAAAAAAGAATAACTCTACCGAACCAGTATTACAGAATTAACCCCCACTCCCCCTAGTTTGCAACGAGGGGTTTGCTCCATGTCGTTTGTAACGGCCTGTCCCGTTTTTTCGGGAACAACTAAGTTACGACCTCAACATTTATTATTCCCCCCAAAGATGAATAATTTCTTTTACACGAACTCTGACAGGACCTTCGGACGCTGTCAGGTTATCCGTTGTACGAAAGAAGCCGCAAACCCGATCCCGATGTCCATCGAGGATCGCCAGACCTGTTGGCGTTAAAGGTGGAAACGGCGGATAACAAATACTTAACTATCTGATCGTGTTCACGCTCCGCGTGATTAGGTGTTACCGCCTTTGGCGGCACAGGCAGTCACAGACGACTTTCGATGAACACCTTCCCGATAATTGATCGGGACAGGCAGTTTCCGTTGCACTCAAACGAGGATATTGCTCGCAGGTTGCCCCCGGCAGAGCCTGTGTCCCCTTCCTCTTTACAACAGATAAAGATAACGTTCTTAAAATTAAAAGTATATAAAGAAAATATTTTAAAAATAATGCTCTTGAAATTTGGATTACAACATAGAAGGGGGAGTTGAGGAAATTTGAAGAAAAAACGGATTGCAAATCCTCTATTAATAGGGTCGGGATTGTAAATCCCGAACAGCAGGAGGCATAAACAAATGATAAATAGCTAGGCTATATCAGGTTTTCTATGTCCATCACTGAACAAAAACATAGAAAGGTGCTGTTTTAGCTCAATAAAAGACCTCGCTTTGCACCACGAGCCGATTGTTT
>JAAYAG010000007.1 GCA_012719495.1 Bacteroidales bacterium | reverse complement strand
TGCTAACGCACTACGAGAAAGTCGCCCCACATCTTAATGAACCGCTGTATACGAGACCCGTACGTACAGTGGTGTGAGAGGCTCTCCCCGTCAGCTAATTACTGGCGGGGCAGTCTACTCGATTAGGCACTGGCGATTTTTGTTTATTTATCTCATTATCAATTAAATTTGCTGCACTGTCTTGTCCACCGTGCGTTTGCGTGGGACGGGATGGAAGGCTCTTTGGCAAAATTTGGTTGTAGCGTTGGCTTTGTGTGTTTTGCCAATGTGCCTGACAGCGAAGGGACGGGAGCGTTGGGTTGTTCATTGTCATTTCTTTGTGTAATGATTATCAAATTCAACAACAATATTCGGGTCATAAAAAATCTTCTTACCGCCCTTTTTCCTTTTAAAGTCCAAGTATCTTTCTCCGCAATAATTCGGATTTTTCTCTAATTCATTAATTATGCTGCGGAATTTTCTGTCAAAAGCAATATCCGTATATCTTTCTTTGAGTTGTGGAACTAAATCGTCACGGAAAGTCCATTTGTACTTATCTGCAAATTTTTCTTCGGAATCTATCGAAATCGTTATTGCTCCATCTTCTTTGCTGTATCTTACAGGTACTGCGTTTATTGATTTTGATTTTACAAATTTGGTTTCAAGTATCAAACTGATATTATGTTTTGCCCTTGTATCGGAAGGGAATTTTTTCTCTACTTCAGCAATGTATTTCAGTAAATTCTGGTGCTGTATATCTTCTTGATTTATTGAATAGCTTTCCCATTCGTGTGGGTGGTAAAACGATAGAGGCATCAAATAAAAGTTGTATTGCGACAAATCATATACAAACCATTCTTTTACACATTCAACATAGCTTTTCAATGTTGCCGTGCCAATTTCAAGTACTTTTTTTTCAAACAATTTGCTATCGTTAAAAAAGTGAATTGCATTGTCTCGAATTTCAACAAGCAAAAGGATGTTTTCTTTTAGTCTTTCCTCTAAACTCAGCAAATTTAATGCTCTTGTAATCTCAATAGTTAAAAAGTTTCCTGCACGATTTGTTTTGAATTTTGGTGTTTTAAATGCAATACCGTTTTTTCTTTTTTTCTCTTTGTCAATGATATAAAGCGATTTTAAATCGTTGTTGTTGTCTTGAAGTATTTTAGCTTTTAAGAGCAACTCCCAAGCATTTACCATTAATATTGAAAAGCTTTCCTCACGGTATTTAAAATCGGGTTTATTGTAAACTTCGATTGCCGAAAGTGCAGCTTGCACCGACTTTTCAAGTAAATAATGGCAACGTGCTTTTCTTGACATGGCTATTCGGTTTCAACGGTTTCTATTTTTGTAGTAAATGCCTGTTTTACTACCGCCTGCATTATTCTTTCCTGATCCGAATCCCGCTTTTCAATTTTCTTTTCTAATTCATCACATAATTTCATTAGTTGGTTTACCATACTAACGATTTCATTTTGTTCATCAAAGGGGAGCATCGGAATTGCAATTTGCTCCCATTTTCCTTTATTTACAATTGGAGTTGTTGCTCCCGATGCATTTGACCAAACTGTTTTCTGAAAATACTCAGACTGAAGAAAATAATGTAAAAACTCTGATGAAATACCTAATAACGGAGTAATCGTGTTTATTTGTTGATTGCATGAAACATCTCTGTCGGTAAAATAACTTTTCCCAATAGAACCACCAATACAAACCATTAATACAGAATTTTTAGGTATTAACCTACCTTGTTGTAATCCCAATTCTGTCAAACCATCTTCTGTATCATATTTGATTCCCTTTAAACTAATTTCAGCAGGTTTTACAAATGGGTAATTGTTACCAAAATACTCAGGGTTATCTTTTGAAGGCGTTGTGCCTGTATTAGTAATGCCGTAATCAACCAATCGTGCCCATTCCCATTCAGAGGGTAATTCAAAAACCTTTTCACTAACTGTAATTTTTGGAAACGGCTTTTCTCTCCTGATTTTACCTTCTTTAATTAGTTTTTCTTTTTCTTCTTTAATTTTCTCCAACAAAACACTTGCAGGCTCAACATTTGGATTTTCCTCCCGCCATTGAGCAGTTAGTTTTCCTTGTACAGCCATTTGTAAGATTGACTGGCGGAGTTGTTTTAAATACTTGTGTTGCTTATCCGTTTGATTTCTTAATAAATCAAGGTTAGTTGTAACCTCTGAATAAATTTTTGATTGCCTTACTTGTTCATCATAAGGAGGTAGATTTATTTCTACTGTTTTTATCCTGTTGAGAGGTAAAGAAACATTTGCCATGCCTTTCATAAGCGGAACAAATATCCGTTCTTTTCCCATATCAAGAATATGATACAAATATTCGGGGTCGTATTCGCCTTCGTTTTTAGGAATTAAAGCACAAAGAATAGAACCTAAAGCAAACTTGCCCTCTTGGTAATGAATTCTTTTCATGCTTGCATGACCGTGCCCAGTTGAAGAAACCAAAGGAATAATTACAGCTTTACAATCAAACTGATATTTATTATGGGTTTTGCGTTCTTCCGATAAAACCACCATAGGATATTCTCCAGGAATCGCTTTCATTATTCCAGTTTCGCCTTTTACCACATGGCAAATATCTTCAATTTTGACTATCCTATTTGCCATTATCCAAATCAATTAATGCCTTAATTTTATTTACAATTTGAGAAGACTCTGCGAAGGACTTTTCAATTTTACCAATCAGAACATCAAATTCAATATCATCTTCCTCATACTCAATATTCGGATTCTTTATATCCAAATCAAACGCTGCATAAAAAATACTGTCGGCAGTTTGTTTTTCAATGCGGGCTTGGGTTTCCGTTTCCTGTAAAGAAGATTCAAGTTGCTTAATTTTTTCTTGCTGTTTCTCTATTTGGGCGGTTTGGTTTTTATCAATATCCTTTAAAACGGTTTTTTCAGCGCTTATCTTTTCTTTCAGGCTGTATGCTTCCCGTTTCAGTTCTTTTTCTTTTTCGTAATAAGGTTTTGCGTTTTCTATTGCTTTTTCAATAATTTCTGAAATATTGATTTTCCAAGCGGTTTCGCTCTCGGTTCGGTTGTTCCACCATGCTTTTTCAACTTCAAATTCTTCGAGTTTTATAGGGTTAGTCATAGAATAACCTTTGCTGCCTTCGGGCAACTGGTGTTCGTAATACCAAATTTCTTTGGTTGCAAATTCTTCCTGTTCTTCTGAAGGACTGCTTACCCGCTCGAAAAACAATAAATTTGTTGAAACACTTGCGTAAGGCTTGAATACCGAGTTTGGTAAACGAATAATTGTGTGAAGGTTGCAATTCCGCAAAAGCATTTCACGGATTCGGGCTTTTATACCATCGCCAGTAAGTGAACCATCGGGCAAAACAATGGCTGCCCGTCCGCCTTGTTTCAGGTAGTTGACCATCATTACCAAAAACAAATCGGCTGATTCTTTGGTACGGAAACCAACGGGAAAGGTAGCTGCTGTTGCATCGTCAACATTTCCGCCAAATGGGGGATTGGCAAGGATTACATCAACCCTGTTTTTGGGTTTAATGGATTGATTGCGAAGCAACGAATCCTCATAAGCAATATCAGGAACCTCAATATCATGTAAAATTAAATTGGTTACTGCCAGCATGTGTGGTAATGGTTTCAATTCAAAACCATGTACCGAATTTTGAAGTTGTTGGCGTTGTTCCAAATTCTCTACCCCCGATTTGCGGATATGTTCAATGGCTGCGGTTAAGAAACCACCTGTACCACAAGCAGGGTCAAGAATTCTTTCGCCCAACTTCGGGTCAATAGTCTGTGTCATAAATTCGGTTACAGCCCTTGGCGTGTAAAACTCTCCTGAACTGCCAGCCGATTGTAATTCCTTTAAAATAGTTTCGTAAACCTGACCGAAAACGTGGCGGTCTCTCGAAGCGTGAAAGTCAATTTTATTTAGTTCGTTTACAACCTGTCGGAAAAGTTGCCCACTTTTCATGTAGTTGTTATTTCCCCTAAAAACATCACGAACCAAAATTGCCCTTTTATTATCCTGAATTTTCAGGTTGCTTAAATCGGGAAATAATTTGCGGTCAATAAATGTAATTAATTCATCGCCTGTAATGCCTTCGTCATTAGCTGCCCAATCACGCCATCTATATTCTTTCGGTATTGGAGAAACATATTCGCCAGTTTCGTCCATGTCTTCCAATTCCTCGTCTTTGGCATCGAATATTTTAAGGAAAAGCATCCAACCCATTTGCTCCAAGCGTTGTGCGTCTCCATTAACGCCCTTGTCCTGACGCATTATGTTTCGGATACTTTTTATTACTGCTGATACATTCATATTTTCTTATGCTGTCTTGTAAATTTCGTTTTCTAATTCTTTAATTGCTTGCAAATATTGCTCTTTATTGCCAAAGAAACTGTAGATTTCCCGTGGTGTTCCAAAATCCTTTAGAGGGTCAATTGTTAAGACTTTCAGGCTTTCAATGTTTTCTACGCCTTCATCAGCATACTTATCCAAAAGATTTTCTAAAACCTTTCGGGCATTTTCGCCATATTTTGCAAAATAATTCCGCTTTTTAACCTTTTCTGCTCTTTCTTTACGGGTTAACGGTGGCATTTCAAAAGCAATATGACAAATCAAATCAAAGGGGTCTAATTCTTTGCCGACTTCCTGTTGTAATTCGTAAAGTAAAATGCCTTGTTCCTGCAATTCATCAATAATTGCTTTCTTTTTCTCTGCACTTTGCCAACGGTTTAAAAACTCATTCAGGCTTTTGTATTTTTTCAAAACATTCTGTTTTGTAAAATCATCAAGCGATTGAGTTGTAAGCTTTCCATCGTGTCCGTAATATTGAATTCGCTCATTTAAAACAGTTACTTCAACACCATTCACATAAATTTTTCTGCTTCTTGGTTCTGTAACCTCACCACCACCAGTTTCATTGTCGGGGTCTGTTTGAGTGTCTTTGAAATCTTCGGGATTTGGTTCTTCTCCTGTTTCCTCGTCTGTTTGGTCTGTATTATCAGGTTCGGGAACATCAATATCATCGTCCTCACCAAAATGTTCATCTTGAATTGGCGGTCCATCAAAATCTGGGTCAGAGAATTTTCGTGCATTTTCCCTAAAGTCAACAATAGTAAAATAATACTTCCCAAATTCAGGTGATAATCTTGTTCCCCGTCCAATGATTTGTTTAAACTCAGTCATTGAACCGATATTTGCATCCAAAACAATGAGTTTGCAAGTTGGAGCGTCAACGCCAGTTGTTAAGAGTTTTGAAGTTGTAACCAAAACAGGATATCGAGATTCTTCATTTTGGAATGGGTGTAATTCCCTTTTGCCTTCGTCATTATCGCCTGTAATTTGCATTACATATTTTGGATTTTTTGCAACCAAATCTTGATTTTCATTTCGCAAAGCTTCTGCCATGCGTTCAGCATGGTCAATGTCAACACAAAATATTATGGTTTTTGCAAAACGGTCTGTTTTCTTTAAATACTCTGAAAGTTTTCGTGCTGCTACCTGTGTACGTTCATTAATTACAAGGCTTCGGTCGTAATCTTTTACATTATATTCTCTGTCATCTACTAAATTCCCGTCTTTATCGGTTTTGCCTTCTTCTGGTCGCCAACCTTCCAAATCAACATTCAATCCAATTCTTAAAACCTGATAAGGAGCTAAAAAACCATCATCAATTCCCTGTTTCAGTGAGTAGGTATAAATCGGGTCTCCAAAATAATCAATGTTTGAAACTTTTGAAGTTTCTTTTGGTGTAGCTGTTAAACCAATATGTGTTGCTGAATTGAAATAATCTAAAATTTCTCTCCAAGCACTGTCAGCGGCTGCACTTCCTCTGTGGCACTCGTCAATTATAATCAGGTCGAAAAAGTCTCTTGAAAATTCGCTGAAAGCGTCTTTGTCTTCATCATAGCCAGTCAAGCCTTGATAAAGGGCAAGATAAATTTCAAAGGATTTATTAATTTTCTTTTTCTTTATTACAGTCATTGCCTCGCCAAAGTGCTTAAAATCGCCAGTTACGGTTTGATTTATCAAAGCGTTTCGGTCGGCAAGGAATAAAATCCGTTTTTTCATTCCACTTTTCCAAAGTCGGTAAATGGTTTGAAAAGCAACATAAGTTTTTCCTGTTCCAGTTGCTAAAACAAGCAAAATTCTATCTTGTCCTTTTGCAATCGCTTCAACGATTCTGTTGATTGCAACTTGTTGATAATATCTTGGTTTCTTCCCTGTACTGTCGTAAAAATAATCTTGTTCTGCAACTGTAATTTCTTGTGGTTCTTCGATGTTATTCAGTTTTTTGTAACGTTTCCATAGTACTTCGGGAGTAGGGAATTCGTCTAATGAAATTTCTCTTTCAATTTTCCCGTTTGAAGAAGTGAAATCATGTTCAAAAAAAGCGTCACCGTTGGAACTGTAAACACAAGGAACATCTTTTAATAATTCTCTATAACCCAATGCTTGTTGAATTCCTGACCTTACAGAATGGTTATTGTCTTTGGCTTCAATTATCGCAATCGGAATATTTGGTTTGTAGTACAAAACATAGTCTGCGCGTTTCAATTTTCCTCTTGCAAAAAGGTTTCCGCGAATAAATATTTTCCCATCAGTCAAGGGAACATCTTCACCTAATTGTGTCATTCTATCCCAACCAGCCTTTTCAATCGCAGGTGTGATAAACTTTGTCCGTATATCTTGTTCTGATAAATCCTTTTTTGAAACCATTTTAAATCAATTTTCTGTCAATATAGCAAAACCTTCGCAATCAGCAGGCGGGTCGGCAAGAAAAGCATGTGTGTGGCTGCGAAGGGACGGTTGCAGGGAAGGGCAGCCACACTCTTGCTTTTGTGCGTGGGCTTTTTCCTTGTTTTCTTTTTTGTCTTTATGCAGCAAATTTTCCATTGTCGGTGTCTTTTTTTTTCGCTTGTGCCTAACGGACGGAAATATATGTAGTTGCCGATTGCGGGGCTCTTTCCTGTCGAGACGCACCGAAGATGTTGCGGGTTGTGAACTTCCAAATCTGCACGGAAACGGCAATTATCATATATTTTTTGTGTGCGCCCTGCATGAGCAGCGCGCACCTGTTGTAAGCTGTTGAAAAAGTTTAAAAATACAAATAAACTTTACATATTATAGCAAACAGCAGGTGTATTT
>JAAYAG010000066.1 GCA_012719495.1 Bacteroidales bacterium | reverse complement strand
TGTAAACAGCAATCTTCTGCTTTAAAATCACTTAAAATAACCCGTTATTCCTGCGTGATTTTGCATTGAATCTTACTGTTTACAAGCGGTCTGAACTCAAAAATAAAGTCGAACTCAGGTTAATAAGCAGGGATATTCTGATTGCTTGCAATTATCTCGAAGGTACATGGATTCCCATGTTTAAAAATAAGGAATTAATTTAATTGACCACGCGATGCAAACAGCGCGGTAGCGGGGGGTTGCACGGTGTTGCCCGCAGCACTTGCATCGAAGCTGATTTCGATAAGGGGCTTCAGAAGGTGAGTTAAGAAAAAATACAGTGAGTTGATTTAAGGGTAATAGACAACGAATAAGCACAATAGTCTCAAAACCCGACTAAAGAAGTAAAACTGTCGGGTTTCTTTTTTCCTAAATTACCAGAAAGGCATACTTTTGTTGCTTCAAAAATCTGATAAAAGTGAAAGTCTGTATTGCCGAAAAACCCAGTGTAGCCAAAGAAATTGCCCGGATATTGCAAGCCAACAACCGCAAAGATGGCTATTTTGAAGGCAATGGTTATCAGGTAACCTGGACTTTCGGTCACCTGTGCACCCTCAAAAACCCCGACGATTACACCCCCGACTGGAAACCTTGGCGAATGAACTACCTGCCCATGGTGCCTCCGCGGTTTGGCATTAAATTAATTGACAACGACGGAGTACAAAAACAGTTCGATACCATCAAAAAACTCTTTACCGAATGCGAAGAGATCATCAACTGTGGTGACGCGGGAATTGAAGGAGAGCTGATCCAGCGCTGGGTAATGACCCTCACCGGCTGCCAAAAACCACTGAAAAGGCTCTGGATTTCGTCGATGACCGACGAAGCCATTAAAGAAGGATTTGCCAAATTGCGCGAAGGAAAAGAGTTCGACCGGCTGTATGCTGCCGGAAATGCCCGCGCCATTGGCGACTGGCTGCTGGGGATGAACGCCAGCCGGCTTTACACCCTGAAATATGCCGACGGCAAAGGGGTTCTTTCCATTGGCCGGGTGCAAACCCCTACCCTTGCGCTAATTGTTCGCCGGTACGAAGAGATCCAGAATTTTGTACCAATGCCTTTCTGGGAGATAAAAACCAACTACCGGAATGTTATTTTCACCTCAACCAACGGGCGTTTCAGCACCGCCGAAGAGGCAATAAAAATTATCGAAGAGATAAAAAACAACCTCTTCGAAATCATTTCGTTTGAAAAGAAAAAAGGGAAAGAAGCCCCGCCAAAGCTTTTCGATTTGACCGCCCTGCAGGTCGAATGCAACAAGAAATTCAGCTACACAGCTGACGAAACGTTGAAGTATATTCAGAACCTTTACGAGAAAAAGATGGTGACCTATCCGCGTGTCGACACCACCTTTTTGCCCACCGACATGTACCCAAAAATTGAAGGCATCCTAAAAAACATGGAGCCTTATGCCAATTTCACGGCCCCACTGATTGAGAAACCCATCAAGAAAAGCAAAAAGGTTTTCGACGACACAAAAATCACCGACCACCACGCCATTGTGCCCACCGGAGTAAAACCTTCAGGACTAATTGTGGAAGAAAAGCGGGTGTACGACCTGATTGCCCGCCGCTTTATTGCCGCGTTCTACCCCGACTGTGAAGTATCGAACACCACCGTCGTGGGCAAGGTTTGCACCCATGAATTTAAAGCCACCGGAAAAGTCATCGTAAGCGACGGATGGAGGGCGCTCTATCCCAAAAAAGAAAACGACAAAGAGACCGAGGGAGAACCCGACGAAGAGCAGATCATGCCCGAATTTGTGGTGGGCGAAAAAGGGGAACACACGCCCGACCTGCTCGAAAAACAGACCCAGCCGCCCAAGATGCACACCGAAGCCACCCTTTTACGAGCCATGGAAACCGCCGGCAAACAGGTGGAAGACGATGAGTTGCGCGAGTTGATGAAAGAAAACGGCATCGGCAGGCCATCGACCCGGGCCAATATCATTGAGACCCTGTTTAAACGCCGTTTTGTTGTTCGCGAAAAGAAAAACCTGGTGCCCACAAAAACCGGTATCCAGCTCATTCACACCATCGAAAACGAGCTGTTAAAATCGGCCGAACTAACCGGAATGTGGGAAAAGAAACTCCGTCAGATCGAAAAAGGCGAATACGACCCGAAACTGTTCCTCGACGAAATGAAAGAGATGGTTACCCAACTGGTCGACGAAGTAAAGCGGGAAAACAAAAAGGCAATCGCCATTGAACAAGAAGAACAACCAGCGAAGAAAGAGAAGGAAAAACCGAAAGAAGAAAAACCCGCCAAAGCCAGGAAAGAGACGACAAAAAAAGAAAAACCCAAAACGGAAGAACCAGCAACCATGACCTGCCCCAAGTGCAAAAAGGGAACCTTACTGAAAGGAAGAACCGCCTGGGGTTGCAGCGAGTACAAAAACGGCTGCACTTTTAAAGTTTTGTTTGAGCAATACGGCATAACGCTTACCGACAAACAAATATCCCAATTGGTCGAAAAAGGCAAAACCCCTAAAATCAAGGGAATCAACGTAAATGGACAATTTGTTGACTGTGCCCTTGAGTTTGACTCATCTTTCTCGTTGAGCATTGAAACACCAAACAAAAAAGCCTCCACGGATACCGCTGAACAAACGCTTTTCTAACCGGCTTCAAAAAATACAGGTTCCCGTGAATTAGCATCCCCAAAAATCATCCTGACCAACTCCATCGAAGTTTTTGAAAAATGAACATTTTCAAGCCCCATAAATCCAGGTTCAAACCACAAAAGTTGACAAAACAACAACCTTTTTGTTACAATCAGCACCGTTAGGAGCAGCTTTTCGTTCGTAAATTCGCTACCTGTACCATTATCTTTTTTTGCTTTGAAAACAAATAATTAATACAAGATATTTATGAGAATTACACTGTTCATTTTTACCGTGCTATTCTTTATGTCATGCTCAAATGCTGAATATAAGAAAACAGCCGATGGCTTAATTGTGCCTGTAAAATCGACAAAAGAGGAGATCAGGCTTCAAGTGTTCAACAGCGATATTGTGAGGGTAACTGTTTCAAAGCCCGGGCAACCTATCGCTGATGTCCAAAGCTTGGTCACCGTTCTTAAACCCGATGCTACGACGAAATGGAACGTTGCCGAAGCTGATGACTGGGTAACCCTTTCTACAGAAAAAATAAAAGTGGCCGTATCGCCCCAAACAGGCAAAGTGAAATTCCTCGACCTGCAGGGAAATGTCCTTTTGCAGGAAGGAAATTCAGGTGGCAGACACCACGGGAAAGATGTTGATCCATCGCTCAATGATTACGGTTACCAGCAAGTGTTTGAATCGCCTGTTGACGAAGCGTTCTACGGTTTAGGGGCACACCAGAACGGTGAAGTCAACTATAAAGGGCTTGACGTTGAGTTGATACAAATGAACATTGTCGATGTGGTTCCCTTTATCTATTCGAACAAAAATTATGGAATTCTTTGGGACAACTACTCTATCTCCCGCTTTGGTGACCCACGGGAATATAAAAACCTCGACTGCCTAAAGCTTTCCGATAAAAATGGGCAAGCCGGTGGCCTTACAGCCAGTTATTACGATAAAGGCGATCACCTTTTTGTAGAAAAAACAGAATCGAACATCAACTACACCCATCTTGAAAATATGGATGATTTTCCAGAAGGATTTAAATTCAACGAGAATAGCAAGGTGGTTTGGGAAGGGTATATTGAGCCCAAGATGGCAGGCAACCATAAATTCAAAATCTATGTAGCTGGTTATTGGAAAGTTTGGATCGACGGTCAATTGATTAAAGATAAATGGCGTCAGGTATGGAATCCCTGGCACGACAAATTTTATGTCGACATGCAGCCTGGCCAGAAAAAACATATCAAAATAGAGTGGAGACCCGATGCAAATGTTTCGTACATGGGACTTACCTGCCTTGACCCTTCATATAAAAGCCAAAACGATCTGTCGATTTATTCTGAAGCAGGTAAGCAGATCGACTATTACTTTGTAAAAGGAGAAAATGGTGATGAGGTTATTTCGGGTTACCGCGATCTTACCGGTAAATCACCCATCATGCCCAAATGGGCAATGGGTTTGTGGCAAAGCCGTCAGCGCTACAAAAGCCAGGATGAGCTGGTTGGTGTGGTGAAAGAATACCGCAAGCGCAACATCCCGTTCGACAATATAGTGCTCGATTGGTTTTACTGGCCCGAAGATAAATGGGGTGATCATGATTTCAATCCTGAATTCTGGCCAAATCCTGACAAAATGATGGAAGATATCCACTCCCTGAACTCACACATCATGATTTCGGTATGGCCAAAATTCTATCCAGGAACCAAGAACTACGAACTTTTCAAAGAAAAAGGGTGGTTATACATGAACAACATAGAGTTAGGAAATCTAGACTGGGTGGGGAAAGGCTATCCAAACACCTTCTACGATGCCTATAATCCAGACGCCCGCAAACTATTCTGGCAGGGAATGAATGAAAAGCTCTTCAGCAAAGGAATCGATGCATGGTGGATGGATGCCACTGAACCCGATATTCACTCAAATGTAACTACCCAGGAACGAAAAGAAACCATGACCCCTAACTATTTTGGTACCGGGGAAGAGTACTTTAATGCCTATTCTTTGTTCCAGTCGAAAGGAGTTTATGAAGGTCAGCGCGGCACCAATCCCGATCAGCGGGTGTTTATCCTCACCCGTTCGGCATTTGCCGGACAACAGCGCTATGCTACAGCAACCTGGAGTGGCGACATTGTAACCCGCTGGGAAGATTTACGGGATCAGATTGCCGGGGGCATTAACATGGCCTTATCAGGTATTCCTTACTGGACGACCGATATAGGTGGATTTGCACTTGAACGTCGTTACATGAACCCATCGGCAGCCGATTTGAAAGAGTGGCGTGAAATTAATACTCGATGGTATCAGTTTGGTGTTTTCTGTCCACTGTTCCGCATCCACGGAGAGTATCCTTTCCGCGAAATCTATAACCTCGCACCTGAAAATTCGACTGAATACAAATCGATGATCTATTACGATCAACTGCGATACCGTTTGATGCCATATATTTATTCACTTGCTGGTGCAACCTTCCATGAAAATGGCACCATTTTACGCGGTCTGGTTATGGATTTTGCTGCCGACCCAAAAGTGAATAGCATTGCCGACCAGTTTATGTTTGGAAAAGCCTTCATGGTTTGTCCTGTTTCTACCTATGGACAACGCGATCGCCAGGTATATCTGCCAGCAAACACAGGTTGGTACGATTTCTATACCGGTAAATTCATTGATGGTGGTCAGGCTATTACGGCTCCAGCCCCACTCGACCGTGTTCCGCTATTCGTAAAAGCAGGCTCAATTATTCCTTTCGGAAATGAAATCCAATATGCCATGCAACCAAATGATGGCACACTGAAGGTATTCGTATATACTGGCAAAGATGGTTCTTTCAACCTGTATGAAGATGAAGGGGCAAACTACAACTACGAAAAAGGCAGTTTTTCAGTAATACCAATGAAATACGACGAATCAACACAAGCGCTTGAAATCGGTGAACGCAAAGGACAATTCCAAAACATGGTAGCTGAAAGGGATATTCAGGTTTACTTTATCGACAGTCAATCGGGTAAACCATTCGACCTGAACGCTACAGCCGATAAGACCATACACTATACCGGTGCTGCTGTTAAAGTTGGGATAAAATAATGAAGTGTACATTAGAATTAGATAGTTTAGTGAGAAGTTGAAAAGCATGGCAGGGATAGTTTAGGTTATTCCTGCCTGCATTTTTTTAAGTTTAAAATAAAGAAACCAAACAATATGAATACGATTAAGATTTTGGCAATACTGATCACCGCCCTATTTCTGGTCAGTGGCTGTACGTCAAATAAAGCATCTGTAACCCAAGCGGAAAACGGGGTAGAAGTTAACACCGGAAAACTAAATGTCAAGGTACAGTTTTATGCCGACAACATTGCTCGCGTGATTAAATGGACCAACGAGGGTACCCCGGAAAAGAAAAGCCTTTCGGTAATCCAACACTCATTACCCCAGCTTTCAATAAGCACTGAAGATTCAAAAGAATCGGTAACCTTGAAATCGGCCTCCCTGACCCTTATCATTGACAAAGCCAGCGGTAATGTCCAGTTTATTCAACCTTCGGGCGAGAACATTCTGAAAGAAACAGGCTTTACCGAGCTAAAACCAGTAGAATATAAGGGCGACAAAGGCTTTGCCATGAAACAATGTTTCCAGCTTACACCCGAAGAAGGAATTTACGGACTAGGGCAACATCAGGACGGCTATTTCAACTACCGCGGCAAGGAAGTTGTGCTTGTTCAAAGTAATACCGAAGCGGTAAACCCATTTCTTATTTCAACAAAAAATTGGGGTATCCTTTGGGACAACTACTCGAAGACCATTTTTAACGACAACAATCAAAATGCCTCGCTCTATTCCGATATGGGCAACAACCTTGATTACTATTTTGTAAACGGTGAAAATATGGACCAGGTTATTTCTGGCTACCGCCAACTAACAGGGAAAGCACCCATGTACGGAAAATATGCCTACGGTTATTGGCAAAGCAAAGAGCACTACGATACACAAGAGGAATTGCTCACCGTGGCACGTAAATACCGCAAACTGAAAATACCCATTGACAACATGATTCAGGACTGGGACTACTGGAATGGCAACCCGAACTGGGGGAGTATGGAATTTGACAAAACC
Organism: Bacteroidales bacterium; assembly: GCA_012719495.1. GTDB lineage: Bacteria > Bacteroidota > Bacteroidia > Bacteroidales > Prolixibacteraceae > CAYMTR01. The sequence continues at coordinate 54,350 of JAAYAG010000066.1, read as the reverse complement.
CTTTTCCCTGAACCTGAAAAAATGATGAAAGAACTACATGACATGAATTATCATGCCATTATCTCAATATGGCCAGCTATTGGACCCAATACCAAATTTTATAAAGAGATGGATTCACATCCCGGATACCTTTATCCCACCGTTGGCTGGGCAGGATTTAAATATATCGATGCATACAACCCGGCGGTGATGGATTTATATTGCAAATACCTCAACGAAGGCATTTACTCCAAAGGATTAGACGGATGGTGGATGGATTCAACCGAACCCGATGTGGTCAATGCCCTTTCGAAAGAATCGTCGGAGTATGAATTGAAGAAGATGAACAACAACCATCTTGGTTCGTTTGCCCGTTACCTTAATCCTTACTCATTGGTAATGACCGAAGCTGTCTACAAAAACTGGCGAAATCAGACCAGCGACCGTCGTGCCTATATCCTTACGCGTTCGACCTATGCCGGGCAGCAACGTAATGCCGCCACCACCTGGAGCGGCGATATCGGGGCAAACTGGAAAGTCTACCGTAACCAGATTTCAGCAGGCACCAACCACTGTATGTCGGGCATTCCCTATTGGACTTTCGACATCGGGGCATTCGTAATTGGTGCTTATGGCGGGGCTTTCAGCACAGGAGGAAAGCAGCCATCTTATCAGGAGCTTTACACCCGTATGTTCCAGCTTGGGGCATTCTGCCCAATCTTCCGCTCTCACGGATCGGAAACTCCACGTGAAATTTGGGAAATGGGTGAATTTTCCCCAACACTCATCAAATTCGACAATCTCCGTTACCGGCTTCTGCCCTATATTTATTCCCTGGCATGGAAAGTAACCAATGACGATTATACCTACATGCGCGGACTTCCCATGGATTTCAGCAATGACTCAAAAACGCATGATATTGATGACCAGTTTATGTTTGGCCCTGCGATGATGGTTTGTCCTGTAACCGAATTCATGTATCACCGCCCACCTACCTTAAGCGAAGTAGTTCCCGCCGATGTTTTTAAAACAAACGATGGCAAACCCGGGCTTCAGGCAAAATATTATAAAGACAAAAATTACAAGACCCTTAGTAAAGAACAAATCGATCCAACTATCAATATCAACTGGTATGGCGGTCGTCCGGATTATGTAACCGATTCAATGTATTCCATTCGCTGGGAGGGAAAGATTATCCCTAAGGAGACCGGTAAACATCAGTTCCATATGAAGAGTTTCGATCCAAAGCGGATTATTCTCGAAGGCAAGGTGTTGCCAGTAGTGTATACAAGTACGGAACAATATACCGACTTTGTTGAACTTGAAGCAGGAAAAGAATACAGTTTCGTACTCGAAAATGAAAACAACCAAACCGGCGCTGCGCGTATGATCCTGAATTGGAAAACCCCTTCGATGTTTGCGTTGGAGAAGGAACCGGTCACGACAGAAAAGGCAAAGACCGTTTATTTGCCAGCCGGAACCACATGGTATGATTTCTGGTCGGGAAAAACATTTGAAGGAGGACAACATGTAAAATTCGAAGCACCTATCGAAAAAATACCACTGTTGGTAAAAGCCGGATCAATAATCCCAATGGGGCCGTTTGTTGAATACTCAACCCAAAAACCAGCTGACCCAATTGAATTGAGAATTTACAAAGGTGCGAATGGAAGCTTTTTGCTCTACGAGGATGAAAACGATAATTACAACTACGAGAAAGGCGTTTATTCTACGATCAGTTTTGCCTGGGACGATGCATCAAACACATTAACCATTGGTGACCGTAAAGGTGAATTCCCCGGAATGTTAAAAACAAGAACCATTAAAATTGTATTGGTCGACGAGAAGCATGGGAACGGAATTGATATAACTCAAAAAGTAGACAAAACAATTACTTATACAGGAGAAAAGCTAGAAATAGCGCTATAGAAATAGGAGAGATGAGGTAGAAGGGTGAGATCTTGCAACAAAAGAAAGATTTCACCCTCTTTTTTAATTCTTATTATCTCTTTTTTTAGTTACGAATATCCTTATTTCGTAGCCATAAAAAAAGACAAAGAAAAAATGTAAATTGCACTATCTAGGCCGAACCCGAAAACAAAATACTTGAAGCGTTCTTTTTTACGAAAAACAAACTAATAATAACAAATACTATTAACTCATGAGTAACACTGTTCACAAACTTGCCTTTAAAGAGAAATTTGCCTACGGTTTTGGCGACCTGGCATCGGTTCTCTATTGGCAAACCTTCATGCTCTACTTTACCTACTTTTACACCGACGTATTCCTGATTCCTGCTTCTGTGGCAGCAACGATGTTTTTAGTAAGCCGCATCTGGGACGGAGTTAACGACCCTATGATGGGGATGATTGCCGACAGAACTAAGACCAAATGGGGTAAATTCAGACCATATCTTTTGTGGATTTGCGTGCCCTTTGCGCTTATGGGAGTACTCACATTCACGGTGCCCGACTTTGGGATGACAGGAAAAATTATATGGGCTTATGTAACCTTCATCCTCATTATGATGCTTTACACAGCCATTAATATTCCTTACACTGCGCTGATGGGCGTAATTTCTCCCGACTCGAACGAGCGGACTTCTGTCTCATCCATCAAATTTATTTTTGCTTTTGCTGCCGGTATTATTGTTTCTGCTACGTTACTCCCTATGACAAAGACATTAGGTGGTGGCAACGATGCCCAAGGCTGGCAATATACTTTTATGATCTATGGTGTTGCTGCCGTCATTTTCTTCCTGATTGCTTTTAAAGGCACCCGCGAGAGGGTTTTACCCCCGAAATCGCAAAAGATGTCGGTTAAGCAAGACCTCAAAGATTTGTTTAGCAACAAACCATGGCTAATTCTTTTGGCCGCCACCATAACATTCATTCTTTTTGTAGCAGTAAGAGGTAGTGTTACAGTGCATTATTTCAAATACATCATCGGAGAACAAACCCTTAAATTGCCATTCCTCGGAACAGACACGTATGGCTTCGAGGCCATTACATCGGCCTATAACACGATTGGCCAGATTTCGTCACTCATCGGTGCGTTAATTGTTAGCTGGTTTGCAAAGAAGATTGGCAAGAAAAATGCATTCTATGTATTGTTCATCATGGCGATCTTCAGCACAGGAATCTTATATTTCCTTACAGCCGAACAACTTGGATTGATTTTCTTCTTCCAGATTACAGGATCTATTTCAGGTGGACCACTCAGCGTGTTGCTTTGGGCCATGTATGCCGATACTGCTGACTACGGAGAATGGAAAAATAACCGCCGCTCAACAGGCCTCGTATTTTCAGCCTCAACCATGTCGCAAAAATTCGGTTGGGCTTTCGGTGCTTTTGTTGCACTAACACTTATGTCTCAAGTTGGTTTTCAGCCAAATACAGATCAATCAGCAGATAGCATTCATGGGTTAAAATTATTATTCAGCATAATCCCTGCTGCTGTGGGTGTGTTGTCCATGATTATTCTCATTTTCTATCCTCTTACCGATAAAAAAGTGAAAGAAATGAGCTATGATTTGGAAATACGCAGAAAAGAACTAGGCGAAAGTGTCGATCTTTCTTAGTATTCAACAATATTGATTTACATGCCGAATTATAAACCCGCTTTATAGTTCGGCATGTTTTTGAAACATCTAATAATAAACAGAATATGACCAAAACAATTATTGGCAAAGCACTGCCCAACATTCCCTGGGAAGATAAACCTGCCGGTTGTATCGACGTAATGTGGCGATACAGTGGCAACCCAGTCATTGGATGGAATCCCGTTCCAAAGGCTGCCAGGGTTTATAACAGCGCTATTGTCCCCTTCAAAGGCGAATTTGCCGGGGTATTCCGTGCCGATCAAAAGAACGGACGTGCCACACTTTTTGCAGGAACCAGTAAAGACGGGTTGAAAATCGACCTGAATCTTGATCCTATTGAATGGGTCGATGAAATTGGGAATCCGGCCCCAACCAGCTACGCTTACGATCCCCGTGTCGTTGAAATCGAAGGTGAATTCTTTGTAACCTGGTGTGATGATATGCGTGGCCCATCCATTGGATTGGGAAAAACAAACGATTTCAAAACCTTTGTTCGCATGCCTAACCCATTGATGCCTTACAACCGCAACGGTGTTCTTTTTCCAAGGAAGATCAATGGAAAATATAAATTATTGAGCCGTCCCAGCGACACCGGTCATACACCGTTTGGGAATATCTACATCAGCGAAAGCCCCGACATGATTCACTGGGGTAATCACAAGCTGGTGATGACCAATGGCGGACAGGGCTGGTGGCAGGGAATGAAAGTAGGCGCAGGCCCGGTACCCATTGAAACAACCGAAGGCTGGCTACTTTTCTATCATGGTGTATCGAGTACTTGTAACGGCTATGTTTACAGTTTTGGAGCAGTGCTTCTCGACATTGATGAGCCTTCAAAGGTACTTTACCGTACGCGCGATTACCTGTTGACACCTGAATTACCCTACGAAGCATCGGGATTTGTTCCCAATGTGGTTTTCCCGTGTGCCAATTTATACGATGCTGAAACCGGTCGCATTGCCATTTACTATGGTGCTGCCGATACCTATACTGCTATTGCCTTCTGTCAGGTTGATGAAGTAATCAGCTATATGAAAGCAAATTCTGAAGTATTTTAGTTTATCAATAGAAGGCAATAGAAAGCGATAGGAAACAATTGCGTTCAACCGTTTTCCATTGCCTTCCTTTTTCCATACAATTATGCAATACGGACATTTCGACGATTTAAACAAAGAATATGTAATAGACAGGCCCGATACCCCACGGTCGTGGAGCAATTACCTCGGATCGACAGAGTACGGTGCCATTATTACCAACAATGCCGGTGGGTACAGCTTTTTCCACTCGGCTGCACAAGGCCGATTTATGCGCCTTCGTTTTAACTCCACCCCGCTCGACCAGCCCGGAAGGTATTTTTACATCCACGACCGCGACAAAAAAGATTATTGGTCGGCATCATGGCAACCAGTAGGAAAACCGCTCGAACAATACAAATCGGTTTGTCGCCACGGAACGGCTTATACCATCATCGAATCGGAATACGATAACATCCGTACCGAATCGACCTATTTTGTTCCACTGGGAAAAGCCTTCGAAACATGGATGATGAAGGTGACCAACAACGATAAGGTGAAACGCAACCTACGTTTTTACACCTTTGTTGAGTATGCCAATAACTGGTATCAGCTGCAAGATTTCATGAACCTGCAATATACCCAGTACATTCTGCGCATGAGTGTTCAGGATGGTATTATTGATCATGGTATCAATGTAAATCTTGCTGACGATTCGGGCGATTTTCAACATCACGATGGCAATCGTCACACCTTCCTTGGATTGGTTGGAGCAGAAATGTCGGGGTATGATACTGATCTGAATGCCTTTCTTGGAAATTATCATTCATACCATAACCCAACCGTTGTTGAAAAAGGTGAATGCACCAATTCGTTAGCGTATGGTGACAATGGGTGTGGGGTTTTCCAGATTGATATCGAACTGAATCCCGGCGAATCGAAAGAGTTTGCTGTGCTTATGGGCATTGGAAAAGCTATCGTTCAAGGTAAAGCTGCTGTACAGGAATTCAATTCAGTGGAAAAACTGAAAGTAGAATTCGACGCTGTTAAGAAAAGCTGGCATAACCGGTTGGAAGGGATGTGGATCGAAACCCCCGATGCTGAATTCAACAGCATGACCAACATGTGGAGCCCGTTCAACTGTTTGATGACCTTTGCGTGGTCGCGTGCAGCAAGTTTGGTTTATAGCGGTGAGCGCGATGGCTTGGGTTACCGCGACACCGTTCAGGATATGCTTGGGGTGCTTCATACCATTCCTGAGGAAGCAGGTGCACGATTGGAACTGATGATAACCGGGCAAGCCTCAACCGGAGGTGCCATGCCTGTGGTAAAACCATTTGCCCACAACCCTGGGAAGGAAAAATGCCCCGACGAATTGGAGTACCGTTCCGACGATTGCATGTGGCTTTTCAACAGTATTCCTGCCTACGTTAAAGAAACCGGTAATATAGATTTCTATCATAAAGTATTGCCATTTGCCGACAAAGGCGAGGCCACGGTTATAGGGCACCTGAAACGAGCTATCGAATTCAGCCTCGAACGAAGCGGTAAGCATGGATTGCCTTGTGGTTTGCTGGCTGATTGGAACGACTGCCTGGAGTTGGGTCACGATGGAGAAACCGTTTTTGTGGCCATGCAGTTACGTTATGCGCTCAAAACATATATCGAAATCAACGAGAAGTTCGGTACGTCTGAAGAGATAGAATGGGCTAAAGGTCATCTGTCCATTCTTGATAAAAACATCGACGAACACACCTGGGACGGCGATTGGTACATGCGTGCATACCGTGCCGACGGGTTAAAATATGGCTCTAAAGAAAATGAAGAAGGCAGTTGCTGGCTTAACCCACAGACCTGGTCGGTCTTGAGTGGACATGCATCGCCTGAAAAGGCTGAGAAAGCGATGAAAGCCGTTCGCGACAATCTTGCATCGGAATATGGCATTGCCATTTGTGCTCCGCCGTATGTGAAAATCAGTCACAAAATTGTTAAAGCACCTCTTTTCAACGAAGGAATGAAGGAGAATGCTTCAATTTTCTCACATACACAAGGCTGGGCAGTTATTGCCGAAACCATGTTGGGTAATGGCGAACAAGCTTTCCAATATTTGAGGGCATTCATGCCAGCAGCATATAACACCAAAGCAGAAATCCGTCAGATTGAACCGTATGTTAACTGCCAGTTTACCCATAGCAAATACAGCCCAAGATTTGGCGCATCGCGTTTGCCCTGGTTAACCGGTGCTGCCACCTGGAGTTACTATTCAGCTACGCAGTATATCATGGGTGTTCAGCCCGATTATGATGGATTGCGCATTGAACCTTGCGTTCCAGCTAGCTGGAAATCATTTAAAATGACCCGTCGTTTCCGTGGAAAACAGTTTAATATTGAAGTGAAGAACGAAAGCGGTGTTCAGAAAGGTGTTTTGAAACTAATTGTGAATGGTAAGGAAATCCCGGGAAACTTCATTCCGGTTGAAAAAATGAAAGCAACAAACGAAGTGATTGTAATAATGGGATAATTTATTCCTGAATGATAAAAAGAAACCCGTTGGTGAAAACTGGCGGGTTTTATTGTTTTTATTCATTTTTGAGACATAAATCACTTGGTAAGCTCGCGGAAAATATCTTCAAAACTGCCCGTTTGCTCAGCAAGGGTAATAAGGGTAAGGTTGCTTTTTACCGCTGATTTGAAGAGCTCAGACCGGATATCGGTTTCAACAGCCGATGTAACAACAAACACGTTATCGGCAACTTGATTGACAGATTCAACAAAGGAAAACGACAAAAGAAACTCAGGAGATATTTTTTCGACCGTAGAAAAAAGTACTTTTTGCCCCTGCCCTTTCGACCATTTTTTTACATCAGCAGCAAGCCCGTCAGCTACAATTTTCCCTTTATTTATAATGATTACCCTATCGCAAAGGGCTTCAACCTCCTGCATGATGTGAGTCGATAAAAGAACTGTTTTATCGACACTAATTTTCTTAACAAGAGAACGTATTTCTTCGAGCTGGTTTGGATCAAGGCCAGTAGTTGGTTCGTCGAGAATAAGCACTGCAGGGTCGTGAATCAAGGCTTGGGCTAACCCAACACGTTGTTTATACCCTTTAGACAATGCGCCAATTTTCTTTCCTGACTCCGGAGCCAGGCCAGTCATTTCAATCATCTCCTCAACTTTCTCTGCAGGCTTTTCTAAGCGATAAATTCCAGCAACCATTTGCAAATATTCACGAATATACATTTCGTAATAGAGCGGATTCTGCTCTGGTAAATAGCCAATTTTCTTTCTGAAATCAATTTTATCTGAACCAACAAGCAAATTATCGACATAAGCCTTTCCGCTATCAGGGGTAAGGTAACCTGTCAAAATCTTCATCAAGGTGGATTTTCCGGCCCCGTTTGGACCTAAAAATCCCGTAATTTCGCCTTTAACCAATGAAAAACTAACCCCATCGAGAGCCAACTGGGCGCCATAACTTTTAACAATATTTTCAACTAGAATTGACATGCTGCAAATGTAACGAAAGTTTGCTTTTTGTATTGCAAGCGCAAGCACAAACAATGCTTATAGTAAAATAGAAAAAGCCAGCGTAACAAAAACATTTTACAAAGAGTAGATCAGTTTTGTGGGTTTTGCCTAAAAAATTTACATTTGCAAAAAATAACGGGTTGTTAGCTCAGTTGGTTTAGAGCATTACCTTGACAGGGTAGGGGTCACTGGTTCGAATCCAGTACAACCCACATAGTTTTCTTCACAGAATTGTCATTTCGGCAAAAAGAAGGTAAATCAAAAAAAATCGCTGTATTAGTGTTTATGTTACCTACTTTCCCGGAGTTTCTGGAGTTTCTGGGGTTTCTACTTTTTCTGTTTTCTCTTTCTTAAATTTGAAATAAAGATCCATTATTTGAAACTCTATCTCCATTTGACTTGCAAAATACGGTAACCGGTTGTTAATGTTGCAATACACCATAAATTCATCGGCCTCACTCCCATCGAGACCTGTTAACCGGTTAATATTGTCGAGGTTGTGATACATTGAAAACTGGTCCCATTCTTTACCCGATTGAATTGCCTTTAGTGTAGCCCTTTTGCTTTTTTCTTCCCCGCTAAGATGATACGTTAAAAAAGAAGCCGGGCTTAATATAGCGGCCAAAAATGAAGGTTTTTCATTGAATGTTGAACTTCGCAATTCAATAGGTACATCAAGAGGCTTTGCATCAGGCAAACCCAGTTGATCTTTCAGCCTATTCTTCTCGGTTACCGTTACCTCGTTGAGCAAATACCGGACAGGGTTCAGTTTTATCTCGTACGAATCTTTGGGCGGGAACTCTTTTACAGTGAATTTATAATCGACAAAACCCACTGCACGAATAATTAATGTATCCTCGGTAAGCATGTTAATTGAAAAATAACCATCAGCATTAGACGTGGTACCACCATGGATGCGCGGGTTTATTATATGAGCATAGGGAACGGGTTCTGCATTATCTGAGCTAATAATTGTTCCTTTAATACTAACAATATACAGATCGATCTCCTGAGCCTTCAGCGAAAAAAGCCCTGAAACCAATATAAGTAAGATGGCGAGTTTGTTTAGCTTCATATTATTGAATAACGCCATAAATGTAATCCATTCAAATAATTTTGTGTACGAAGTAACACAAATTAACAAGCTTTTTAACAGAGTTTATAACAATGATATCCGAAAAACAAAAAACGGGAAAGCGACACATGTAACTTTCCCGTTTTTCAATATTAACAAAAATCTATTTAAGGTTTTTAATTCTTTCCATTGCCTCAATTACATTTTCTCGATCGGCAAAAGCAGAAAACCTGAAATAGCCTTCGCCCGAAGGGCCAAAGCCCGAGCCGGGGGTACCTACAACATTGGCATCGTGAAGTAACTTATCGAAGAAATCCCACGACTTCATATCATTTTTGGTTTTTATCCAAACATATGGCGCATTTATTCCTCCAAAAACCACATAACCTGCCTCATGAAGCCTATCGCGCATAATTTGTGCATTTTCAAGATAGTAGGCAATTACTTCATCGGTTTCTTTTTTCCCTTCGGGAGTATAAATTGCAGCAGCAGCTTTTTGTACCGGGTAGGAAACACCGTTAAATTTGGTTGTATGCCTGCGGTTCCAAAGCAGTTTAACTTTATGCGGATTTCCTGCCTTGTCGAATGCCATAACACCTTCGGGGATTACAGTGAAAGCACAACGGGTTCCGGTAAATCCAGCTGTTTTTGAAAAACTGCGGAATTCAATCGCACATTTTTCTGCTCCTTCAATTTCGTAAATTGTCCGTGGAATAGCCGGATCTGTAATAAATGCCTGATATGCAGCATCGAAAAAGATAATACATTTGTTTTCCAACGCATAATCGACCCATATTTTCAACTCAGAAGCAGTAGCCACAGCTCCTGTTGGGTTATTTGGAAAGCATAAAAAAATCAAATCCACTTTTTCTTTAGGCAATTGAGGCACAAAACCATTTTCCTCGGTGCAAGGCATATACACAATCCCCTCAAAATATCCCGTTTCGTCTGAGTCGCCAGTTTTACCCGACATCACTGTTGTGTCGGCATATACAGGATAAACAGGATCGCCAAGGGCTACAATGTTTTCGCTGCCAAATATTTCCTGAATATTCCCGGTGTCACATTTCGATCCGTCTGAAATAAAAATATCATCGGCACTAATGTTGGCTCCCCTGGCCTTGTAGTCGTATTCGGCAATGGCTTCCCGCAGAAAATCATACCCCTGCTCAGGCCCATACCCCTTAAACGAACTGAAATGAGCCATCTCTTCAACCCCTTCGTGAAAAGCTTTTATTATGGTAGGAGTAAGTGGACGGGTTACATCTCCGATTCCCATACGAATTACCTTTGCTGAAGGGTTTGCTTCGGTAAATTGTTTAACCCTTCGTCCAATTTCTGGAAATAAATATCCGGCTTTAAGCTTAAGATAATTGTCGTTAATTGATGCCATGCTTTTCCTTTTTTCTTTTTATAAACGATTCAATTAGCCACAAAGATAGAAAAATTGATTTTCAATATTGAAATGTTCTCATTTCTGGCAAAATGGTTTACTGTTTGTTAATTTTTATTCATCAAGATTTCATTAAAAAAACTTAAAAACAGCTATTGACTTCTGCATATTATCACCCTAAATTTATTTACCAGAATTTGACACTGAAAGATTTGCATATCTTTTCAGTACTTATAAGGTTCATTAAGCATCGCTGTTAGAAGCAATAATACATCATAAGAGATACCATAAATTAATTTTTAATAAAGGAATATGAAGAACGTGAGAAACTACTGGATACTTTCCGGAATTATTATTTTTTTCAACATTGTTGCGTATGTTTTCATCGAAGGAAACACGTTGCTTATCATCAGCGACTTACTTCCTGTTGTATGCGCAGCTCTATCAATCATGGGAGTTGCTTCAGTTATTTATTACCTGAAGACTTTCGACATTACCAAAAAGGTATGGCTATTAATGCTTATTGGCCTAGTTTTCAATTTCATTGCAGAATTACTATACTTTGTGTTCGAAGTAATCCAACAGAGAAACATGGATGACTTCTTCCCCAGCTATGCCGATCCCTTTTGGATAATTGGATTTGTCTTCTTTTTTGCAAGTATTATCTCAATGATTATTTACTACTTGAGAAGTGGAATGCCCCATGGTAAAACCCAAATTTATTTGATCATCATTTTCTCCACTATTGTTCTTGCCATTCTGGAAACTAATTTCCTGCTTCTTCCAATTGCAAGAGACCCGGAAACAAGTTTTGCGCAAAAAGCAGTCAGTCTCTTTTATCCAATTACCGATATTTCGATCGTTTGTTTGTCTCTAATTGCGATGTATATTGTGAACCAGTTTAGCAAAAGGCTCTTTTCCATGCCTTGGATTTTAATTGCACTCGGCTATCTGTTCTTTACCGTATCCGATCTCTTTTACTCTTACTTAAGCTGGCAAGATGAATATTCTGCAGGTAACATTTTTGATATTGGTTGGAATGCAGGATACTTACTAATTGGATTAGCAGGTATTTATCAATTTAATTTAATGAAAAAGATTAAGGAAGAGAGGTAAAAGATGACCGCATACGAGAATATTATTACACAAAAAATATACGAAATAATTGCTCCGTACTTGGGCGATTTGATGGCAAAAGGAGCCATTCGTTCACAATGCAAAAAAGCGGGTTTAGATGAGACCAAAATTCAACGGCACGACCTTCCGGTTATAGCCCAAAATCTGGCAAAAGCAATGAACCTGTTTGTTGGTGCCGAAAATGCGCAAATGCTGGCTAACAAAATTAAAGCTCTCTAACAATATTACACTGAATCTGTGTGTCTAAAACTCATAAATAGAAGGCATTATTACCAATGTCTTCTATTTTTTTATCTCCCACTCAAAGCCATCTTTCAAGTCTTTAATTGCAAAACCAATGGCGGTGAGTTCGTTACGAATTTTGTCAGACAATGCCCAATCCTTATTAGCCTTTGCTTCCATTCTTAGTGTAAGCAAAAGATCAACAACCCCTGAAAGAACTTTGTTATCAGCACTTTCGTTCGCTTCTAGCTGAAGACCTAAAATTTCGAATACAAACAGGTTATATAATTCTGAAAGCTTCTCAAGATCAGGCTGGCTTATGGCAGCTTTGCCTTCAATGAGCTGGTTAATCATGCGCACACCATCGAAAAGGTTGGCAATAACAATTGGGCTGTTAAAATCATCATTCATGGCAGCAAAACAGCTTTGCCGAAGCGAGTCGATATCGACAGTTGAATGCAGTGCTGGGGTAATCTTGGCAATCGATGCAGTTGCATTCATAAGCCGTTCTAATCCTTTTTCAGCCGCTTGCAGTGCTTCATTCGAGAAATCGAGTGTGCTACGATAATGTGCCTGAAGGATAAAAAACCGAATAGCCATTGGACTGTAAGCCTTTTCGAGCAAGGGATGTGAACCTGTAAAAAGTTCGTCGAGCGTGATAAAATTTCCCAACGATTTACCCATTTTTTGCCCGTTTATGGTAATCATGTTATTGTGCATCCAGTAGTTGACTGCTTCATGCCCCATCGATGCACAACTTTGTGCAATTTCGGCTTCGTGGTGCGGGAACATAAGATCCATACCCCCTCCATGAATATCGAAAACTTCGCCCAAATATTTTTTCCCCATGGCAGTACATTCGGCATGCCATCCAGGAAAACCTTCACCCCAAGGCGACGGCCAACGCATAATATGTTCGGGTTGAGCCTTTTTCCATAATGCAAAATCGAGTCCTGAACGTTTTTCGTCTTGCCCGTCGAGTTCGCGGGTATTGATAAGCAAATCTTCAATTTTCCTTCCCGACAGTTTCCCATAGTCGAAACAGGTTGCATATTTTTGAACATCGAAGTAAACCGACCCGTTGCTTTCATAAGCATAGCCATTGGCAAGGATTGTTTTCACAAGTTCAATCTGCTCAATGATATGTCCTGTGGCAGTAGGCTCAATACTAGGCGGAAGAACATTCAATTTCGCCATATTCAAACGATAACTGTTCGTATACATCTGGACAACTTCCATTGGCTCCAACTGATCTAGCCGTGCTTTCTTCCCTATTTTATCTTCTCCCTCGTCGGCATCGTTCACCAAATGCCCTACATCGGTAATATTTCTTACATATCTGACCCGGTAGCCAACATGTTGTAAATATCTGAAAACCAAGTCAAAAGTAATTGCAGGACGGGCATGACCCAAGTGAGCGTGTCCATAAACCGTTGGACCACAAACATACATACCCACAAAACCGGGAGTTATTGGAGAAAAAGGAACTTTCTTTTTCTGCGTAGTCGTGTAAATCAATAGTTGTTCATCCATTGCAAACATATTAAGTCTGCAAATTTAGTAATTCTGCATTGAATTTCGTTTTGCCAAAAATAAAGAGAGGAAAGAAAGAGATATTTGCGAAATGAATTGACATATTTAATATTTTTGATGACTGAAAAGATAGAGGCGAAAGGATTTGTAAAACTATTCTTAAACCACTTATAATAAGCAAAAATGGAATTAACCATAAGGCATTTTCGTCAGTCTCTAATCTGCCTTTTTTCGCTGATTCCTATTTTTTCATACTGCGAAATTGTTTTCGATGTTTCGCAGGTACATGAAATACCCCGTTCTGAAACCGAAGCCTTGTTATCGATCTACGAATCGCTTAACGGAGACAATTGGAAATGCAAAAGGAACTGGCTTGGTCGCCCACACCCTTCAATAGGAGAATTGATAAGTTTAAAATCAAACAATCTCTCTGAAAACAATTTTTCGGGCACAATACCCACCGAAATAGCTAACCATAAAGAAATAAACAGAATAAACCATAGCAACAATCAATTCGATGGAAGTATTCCACTAGGAATAACCAACCTTGAGAACCTCAACTACCTAAATCTTTCCGGCAATACCCTTTCCCTTATATTACCAAAAGAAATTTTCCAGATGAAAAACCTGAGAGCAATAATCCGAACAAACGACCGGCTACCAGAAACAAATATCAACTGAGTTTTCCTTTGCATTCTTCCAAATTGAGGTTAATTTTACCGGCTTTCTAACCAGTCAACAAATATTCGGAATATATATTTGTGATATTCGTGGATAGAAATAATATAACGGCAGAAAATACCGATAAAATGGCTAAAGAAAAATCTTATCAAGAGATTAACGAGAAGATAAAAAAAGGTGAAGCCGTAGTGCTTACGGCAGAAGAAGTTGCCCAGCTGGCGAAAACCTGCACACCGGAAGAAATTGTTGAGAAAGTAGACGTTGTTACCACAGCAACCTTTGGTGCAATGTGTTCCAGCGGAGTGTTTATAAATTTTGGTCACGCTGACCCACCCATCCGTATGGAAAAAATCAGGCTAAATGGTGTACCTGCTTATGGTGGGCTTGCTGCTGTCGATACTTATTTGGGTGCAACTTCAGTAAATTCTAATAATCCCGAATATGGTGGTGCTCATGTAATGCAGGAATTAATTGAAGGAAAAGACATTATACTTGAAGCTTGGGGAAAAGGAACCGACTGCTATCCCCGGAAACACATCCGCACGGTAATCAACAAAAATACGATCAACGAAATGATCCTGTTTAACCCGCGAAATGCTTACCAAAATTACAATGTTGCTGTTAATACAACTTCAAAAATAAAATATACCTACATGGGTACCCTGCTGCCTAATATGCGAAACGCAACCTACTCAACTGCCGGAGAATTAAGCCCGTTGATCAACGACCCCGAATTTAAAACCATTGGAGTTGGAACACGCATATTTATTGGAGGAACAACAGGTTATGTTGCCTGGCCCGGAACGCAATTTCATACCACAAAGCCAAAAGATGAAAACGGGGTTCCCATTACCAATGCAGCAACACTGGCAGTTATTGGCAACATGAAAGAAATGTCATCCGCATTTCTGCAGGCAGCCTATTACGAAAAATATGGTGTTAGCCTTTTTGTTGGAATCGGCATACCTATTCCGGTACTTAATGTTGAAATAGCCAAACGGGTCTCAATAAACAACAGCCAGATAACTACTACAGTTCTCGATTACGGATCGCCCGGGCAACCGAAACTGGGATATGTAACATACGAACAATTGCGCTCTGGCGAGATCGAAGTTAACGGACAAAAAGTGCGTACAGCACCTGTTGCAAGCCTAGCAAAAGCCAGGACAATAGCAGCATTACTCAAAGAAATGATTGAAAAAGGCGATTTTCTACTGCAAGAACCTATTCAAATGTTCCCAACTGGCACATCGCTTAAAGGATTGGCAGAAATTGAAATAACCGAATAAGGCAGACTCTTATGAATATCGTAAAACGAAGAATAATACTCAGATTTCCTCCACAAAGCGGAGATAAACCACTCAGCTACGTACTGGTAAAAGACTACGACATCCGTATCAACATATTAAAAGCTGAAGTAATGCCTGGGAAACGAGGCAGTCTGCTCCTTGAGATGGAAGCACGGCAGAGCAACCTTGACAAAGGGATTGCTTACCTTGAGGCTCACAATGTGGAGTGCCAACCTCTTGATAAAAGAATTCAATTCAACAGCGATAAGTGTATCAGTTGTGGAAACTGCACTGCAGTATGCTTTGCTGGTGCGCTCACAATGAACCAGGTTACGTGGAAAATGGAATTTAACAAGGAACTTTGCGTAGCCTGCGAACTTTGCGTAAAAGCTTGCCCATTACGTCTTTTCGATATCGATTTTAGAGACGGGAATTAACCTGAATAAACAAAAACGGTTGACTCCGGAAGAAAAATATGGGTTTGGGCCTAGGTTCTACCGCAGCCAAATGGGTCATGGACGCTTCAAAGCGTTTGAAGTTTCATTCAAAGATTCCGATTTGTGGATTGGCGTAGATTCGAAAAGCTTTATCCCAGACATGGTCGATTTTGCCCGCTCAAGCCTCATTGCACTTAGGCAAGAGCTCGAAGAATTTATCCTTAGGTGCCCACAATTCCGCACATCATTCTCTCCAATCGAAATTGGCCCTTTTGCGCCAGACGTTGCAATTTCAATGTGCAATGCCGGGAAAATAGCCGGTACTGGACCCATGGCTGCTGTTGCTGGTGCTTTTTCCGAAGTTTTAGGAAAAGCATTGAAGAAAAAATTCAAAATCGGGGAAATCATTGTTGAAAATGGCGGCGATATTTACCTCGACATCCAGAAAGATATTGTGTTATCGGTTTACGCAGGGAATTCGCCATTATCGGGCAAAATTGGGGTACAAATTTCTCATGAAATAAGTCCTCTGGGGGTATGCACTTCGGCAGGAAAAATTGGGCCTTCGGTAAGTTTTGGCCGCGCTGATGCTGTAATGGTTGCCTGCTATAACACCGCTCTTTCCGATGCCTTAGCCACAGCATTAGGCAATTTGGTTACATCGCCAGAAGATATAAAAACGGTTATCACGAAAGCACAAAAATATTCCGAAATCATTTCCGCAATAATCATTTGTGACGATAAAATTGGCGTTTCAGGCCAATTAAGTATTTGCCCGATAAATTCCTTACCCTAAAAAATAAAAACAATATTAGCCTTTTGAGGTAAAGCCCTGTATATGGCCCGTACTTCTTTTCCGTCCATTACTGCTGAAATAACAGGAATATATGAAGGCTCCCTCAGGTTTTTAAGCAATCCTATACTGTTGTGGATACGAAGTTTTTTCATGTCATCAGTGTATTTCTTTTCCTCGATCAGATCTGCCTCAGTTTCCCATTTGTCCTGAACTAAAATAAGTTTAATACCATATTGAAGGTCATAATTAACATAGGCAGGTTCTGGTTCCGGAGCGACTGGCAAAGTCAACATTTTCATCGCTTCAATTGTGTCTTTAGGAGCTTTCTTGTACACAATTGGCTCTTTAATTACCGATGAATACTCGCCAACATTGTGAATAGGATTCGTAAACATCTTTCGGTATGCAGGAGATTCAATCCCTTTAAAAACAGGATCGATATTTAACTCTTTTATCAATGATGAATGAATCTCGACCCCTTTAAGCATTAGGGAAGCTTTTTTTTCTTTTACATTGATAACCAATCCAATGGAATCACTTTCTGCCATTTCGATCTGCGCCTGAAGATGGGCTTTTTCTTTCACCAAAGGAAGTAATTTGGGGTAGGTAGCTATAGCGGTATATTTATTCATAAAAACCGAGTCGGAAGTTGCAAGGCGGTTCAATTCTGCTACTTTACGCAAAGGCGCAGCTGTGATTACAACCAAGTAGAACACCACAGCAATAGTAACAACCGAAAATATAATAACTTTTAATGCTTTCATCATCTAAATCAGTTAATTAATAAATATAAACAAATGCACCTTTATCGAGTGATTTATACACCGCTTCAAGATCAGCATCGTTGAGACGCACACAGCCATGGGTTACCGGCAGCCCTAAATACCGTTGCCAAATTGTCCCGTGGATCATGTATCCGTCGCCAAGCTTAAGGGCATAATCGCCCAAAACACCTTCTTCAAACCGGGATGGATGGTTTGCTGGTGGTACAGGCAACCCTTCTTCTATAAAGGCCCAATTCGGCTTTGTCCATACCGGATCTGTTACTTTGCTCAGCACTTTCCGTCGACCTTTGGGTGTTTTAAAAAGATACTTGCGTTGCTTGTGATCTTCAAGAACCACATAACTCCCGGTTGAGCATTGCCCCTGACGAATGAGTTGCCCGGCTTTCATCAGTGCAAATTCATTATCGGTACTATTTATAATCATGTAAAACGATTCAGGAACAAAATCGTTAAGCTGCTTTTGGAGTTTTGCAATGCTTTTTTCCAAAATTGCCTTATCGGGAGCCATGGCTTCTTCGTAATTTTTGAACGAATCAACACCGAGCTTCGATATTGGAATAGCAATTTTCTGTAAAAAATTAGGAAGAATTAATACCGAAAAAAGCACAACAATAACAAATACAGTGCTCAACACAATGGAACCAAAAATGGTTTTAGAAAAAGGTTTTTCCTGAGTTTGAGCTTGAATATCTACGCTTTCGGGGAGCGTATTTTCTGCCAAATTTTCTGATACGTCCAAATTCTGATCATTCATATTATGGTAATTTCATTATTTCACTTAATGGTCTCAACGAACCAACAATGGTAACTGTTGTCCCTGTCGACACCCGGGCATAAATTTTATCAATATCTTCGTTGGCAAGGGCTATACAACCCTGAGTCCAATCAGCTCCTTTACCCCCATGCCCGTGTATTTCAATTAAATCGCCTATTCTTTTTCTCGATGGGATAGTTCCATTTTTCTTATTTTGCGCAAATCGGGCCTTATCTTCGTCGTTCGGGTAGTTGATAAGCATTGCCTTATAATATTGCGTTCTGCCACTGTTTTTCTTATCCACAATTTTGTAGATACCTTCTGGGGTAGTATAATCGCCTTGGTGGTTTTTTGTTCCAATCCAGTTCTTTCCAAGATCGATTTCATACTTTTCTTTTAATGTTCCTTTAAAATAAAGAAAACATTCCCTGGCAAACTTATCGACGATAATGCAATATGAACTATTGTTCCTCGATTGGTCGAGGGTATTATTAACCCAACGCTGCCATTTAGGATAATTCTCAAAGTAATTAACAAGAATACTATTGGCATGGTTGTATGATTTCTCAATTAATCTTGAAGCATTATCAATTTTTTGCTCGGCCACAATGTAATTGGCCTTTTCAAAAGCAAGCTTTCCTTCGCCAAAAAGGATCTTCCCTTTGTTATATTGTTTTCTGGTTTCGTCTATCTGAGGAATTTTATCGAAGTTCGCCTGAAAAATGTCAATTTTCCGCTGAATCTTTCTAATTTTTTCTTCAAGTTCTCTTTTAAGGGATTTAGAGTTTGAGTCAGCCTGACCAAGGGCAGAAGATGCAAATTTGGCTGATTTTTGGGCAAAAGCTTGTACCTTATCGTATTTTCTAAACAAATAAAATTTTTTATTCTCAAGGCCCCAATAATACATGGCCGAGTCGTATGATGCCGTGGCGCTTTTATACAAGTTTTTTGAGTACTGGTGTGCGTTTGCAGCTTTTGCTGCAGAAAGCTTTTCGCGGGCAATTTTTATCTCTTCGGTGGGAGGCTTATCTTTTGTCAAAAAAAGAATAGCAATAACAATTATAAAAGTAAAAGTCGGAGCAAGAATTATAACTCTTTTGTACTTCCTTTTCAATTTTCGTCTCACAAGTGTTTAAACATTAAAAAGTAACTGACTATCTGCAGGAATACACTATTAAATGATTTTTATAGGTTGAACTGGTTAAAATCAAAAAAACCAGTATTTTTTTAACAAAAATCCCCGGGAAAATTCCCGGGGGTTTTATTGTAATGTCTTTCAAAATGAAAAGCTTAAAGCTTATTTTCTTCTTGATTTGTATTTTTCAATTACACTTTCAAGTTCAGCTTTAATGCTAGCAGCTTGTTCTCTAACAGCTTTTGCTTTGTCAAGAGTTGCAATAAAGCTTTCAGTTCCAACAGCAGCCTGAACTTCAGCAACTGAAGTTTGGATAGTTGCAATATCAGCTTTGATAGCCATAAGGGCAGTTGAACCTTCTTTACCTCTAGGAGCTTGACCAACTAAAGCGTTGCATTCTTCAACCAATGTACCAACAGATGCCAAAGTGTTCTGAATTTCAGCTTTGAGTTCGTTAATTCTTGCTTCAGTTTTAGCTTTTACATCACTTCCTAAAGCAACTACGTTTACTAACTGTGCTTTTTCTTTTTTGTAGCTTTTGAAAAGTTTCGATTTTTTAGCTTCGATTGATTCGTTAGCTACGTTGAAAGAGTCTTGAAGAGCTGAATATGCTTCTGGTACATAAATATCGGCACCAGCTGCCTGAGCTTCCTGAATTGCTAAATTAGCGTTGTCAATTTCAACTTGAGGCACTTTAGCGCATCCTGATAATACAAACATTGCAATTGCAAATGCTGAAAGGCTTAATAATAATTTGTTTTTCATTTTTAAAAAATTTATGTTTAATAATCTTGTAGTACTTCCAATTTAAGAAGAACATCACTTTTTTTAAAAAAAATTTCAATAAACTCTGTTATTAAGACGGCATTCATTTTTAAAGTAACAGTTTCAATTGAATTTTTTTTACTATGTTCGTGTTATTCTTATTTGGATGCGGCAAAATTATACAAATTATTTGTGCTGAAACTTTTATAAATAGAAATTTCAAATTAAATTAATAAACAAACCGCACACATACAATATAACTAACATTCCTTGATTTTGAAATGAAAAGTAGTGCTTTAAAATCGTTATCAGATGAAGAAATAATTGAAAGGATCAATAACGGAAATTCTTCGCACCTTTTCGAAATATTATATCAAAGGTACTATCCTAAAGTGTATGATAAATGCTTCAGCATAGTGAAAAACAAACAGCTCTCGCAAGAATTGGCTGAAGATATTTTCTCAAAAACATACGAAAAACTACCTAGTTTCAAAAAGCTTTCATCGTTTTCTTCATGGTTGTATTCTCTGTCATATAACCATTGTATCGATTATCTCAGGCTAAAAAAGAAATTGCATTACCCCGAATGGAACCGTGAGCACGAGATTCCTGAAATCATTGACGAGTCTGATGAAGACATGAACAACATCGATTATGACAATATGATGGTAATTTTCGAAATGATTCACCCAGAAGAAAAAGCCCTCTTGCTAATGAAATACCAAGATAACCTCACCATGAAGGAAATTTCAGATTCACTTCGAATTAGTGAAGATGCGACAAAAATGCGTCTAAAGCGCGCCCGCGCAAGGGTTATTTATCTATACAAAGAAAAATTTTGGGATAAATAACTTGCAAAACAGTTACATATTCATTTTTTCCCGTCTCAACAATAGTTTTATATGAAATCTTTCAGTATTTGATTTTCGTTTCAACCGCTGATAACAATTTTTAAAACAATGATGAATTTTTTCTCAAGAATTTTTAAAGGGTCGTTATTTTCTCCACCCGATACAATTGTTGATGCCCTTAAGCAACGCTTCAACGATGTAATAAATATCGAATGGAATAAAACAGGCGACAATTACGAAGCCATCTTCTACAAAGATAATATTGAATACATCGCCATTTTCGACAGGAATGGCGTTTTACTCGAATATAAAATGTTTCTTCCCGATGGTTTTCTTCCTGAAAACATAAAAATGGAACTCAATAAAAAAGGGGAAACCATGAATGCGGTTATGATCAACAAAGGAAACTCTATTACCTATGAAACCATTTACCGCGATGAAAAATTGGTTCGCTATGTTGTTGTTTTTAATGAACTTGGTGGAATTATAGAAGAACGGGTATTGTAATAGATCAATCTAAATATTCATAAGCTGCTATGGTTTTTCAGGCAGCTTTTTTTTTGCATTATCCAATAAGAGAAACAAAAGCCCTAGTTTTTTAAAAACCAGAGCTTTGTAGTCCCACCGGGAATCGAACCCAGATTTACAGTTTAGGAAACTGTCGTTCTATCCGTTGAACTATGAGACCATTGTGCAAAGCAAAATTCACTTTGCGTGTGCAAAAATATACAAAAACGCTTTCTGTGCAAAAATTCGGGCAAACTATTCTATCTTATCTCCGTTGATAAAAACCGACAGACGACTACTCCCAAAAAATTCTTCAAAACGTGGTTTCCCTTCAATTACAGGAGCCTTAATTCCTTCGCCAAAACAACCTGATCCGACATATACATGAGCCTCATCCCATGTCCTCGAGCTAATGAATTGCTGGAGCGTGTATGGGCCGCCTTCTACAACTACAGACTGAACATTGTTTTGCTTAAGCCATTGTAATAAGTTATCAAGGACATTATCTTGACTTATAAGTATATGGTTAGTCTTGCGGCCGTCAGTATAAGCCGCTTTGACGATTGTTGCCGTTGGAGCTTCTCCGGTAAAAACACGCAACGAAGAAGGGAGGCGGCTATTCATATCGAAAATAAGCCGAAGTGGCTTATTGCCATACCAATCGCGAAGGGTAAGCGAAGGATTATCGCGTAGTGCTGTAGTAGTTCCTATAAGAATTGCATTTTCGGTTGACCGCTGACGATGAACCGCAACACGCGCAATTTCGTTGGTAATCCAATTGGGTACCCCCAGTTCGTGTCCGTCCCTATTGGTATCGACAAAACCATCAATTGTTTGAGCCCACTTAAGGATTATATATGGCCTCCCTTTCTGATGAACAGTGAAAAAACGACGGTTTAGCCACAAACATTCCTGCTCCAAAACCCCAACAAATACTTCGCATCCGGCATCCCTCAACCTGGCAATACCCCTTCCAGCAACCATGGGATTTGGATCGACGGTGCCAACCACAACCTTTGGAATTCGTTCATCAATTATAAGATCGGAACATGGAGGCGTTTTGCCATGATGGGAACAAGGTTCAAGATTAACATACAGCGTTGACTGATGAAGCAAATTACGATCCCTCACCGAACGGATAGCATTCACCTCGGCATGTGGCATACCAGCTTTCTGATGAAATCCTTCGCCAATAATTTTGCCATCGTGCACTATAACACTTCCAACCATAGGGTTTGGTGCAGTATGCCCTTCGGCAAGGCGAGCCAACTCAAGGCAACGCGACATGTATTTTGAATGATCAACTTGCATGGCACAAATTTAAAATTTATCGGAAAAGTGTTTGCACTTGAACCTTCAAATACACAAAATGGTTAAAGTAAGTCTATAAAACAGTTGAACGATTTGAGGTTTAACACTACTTTAACTGAAAACAACGTTGATTAGGAAAACGAAATGCCTATTTTTGAAAGAAAGATTTGCAAAGAATACATGAGAAAAATACTTCTGATACTGATTCTTACAGTGTATGGCCAGGCTTTGTTTGCTCAATCGGGACAAAAATGGCTCAACTACCGGGGCAATAATCAAATGCAGGGAATTACAACGGTTACCTTTCCCGCAAAAGTTAAATTAAAATGGTCTTACGATGCCGATGGTATTTTTAAGTCAGCGCCTGTCATTAGTGACGGAAAAATAGTGGTTGGGTCAACAAGTGGAGAATTACTTTGTATTGACATGAACGGGAAGCTACTATGGAATTTCAAAACCGAAAATGCATTTGAAGCACCGGCACTTATCCATGAGGGAGTTGTGTATGCGGGGAATCTTTCGGGAATGCTTTATGCCATCGACCTGAATACCGGTAAAAAGAAATGGGAATATAAAACAGACAACCAGATTATGGGAGCCCCTTCTTTTGCCGAAGCCGGGGGCAAAAAAATTATTGTGGCTGGCAGTTACGATTTTTTCCTTCACGGAGTTGATGCCCAAACCGGGAAAGGACTTTGGAAATACGAATCGGACAATTATTTGAACAGTGCCCCGGCAATTCATAACCAGAAAGCTATTTTTGGCGGGTGCGACGGATTTCTCCATCAAGTCCTCCTTACAAGCGGGAAGGCTGCCAGTAAAACACAAATTGCCACATACGTTGCTTCATCGCCAGCAATAGACGGGAACAAAGCCTTTGTGGGAGACTATGATGGAGGATTTTCGTGCATCGACTTATCAAGCTCGAAAGTTGTATGGAAATTCGAAAACAAGGAATCGAACCTACCGTTTATCGCTTCTGCATCAGTAATCAACGACCGAGTAATTATTGGAAGCCGCGACAAAAACATCTACTGTTTCAACAAGGCTAACGGGAAAATACAATGGAAAACTAACACCGGTGTCAGGGTTGATGCATCTACAGTGGTCAATAGTAAAGAAGTGTTGGCAGTGAACATGCGAGGCGACGTTATGCTACTCGACATACAAACAGGGAAAAAAATATGGAACTACGAATTGGGCACGGGAGTAATGAACACTCCGGCAGTTATCGACGGCGCAATTGTGCTTGCCGGTTCCGACGGAAACCTATACCTTTTGGCAGCTTCGAAATAACAAACAAATAATCAGCAAATAGCAACAATGAATATTATACAAATAATACCCGGATCAGGAGGAAGTTTTTACTGTGGCAATTGCTTACGCGACAGCAAATTTGTCGATTCTTTGAAAAAACAAGGCCACTCGGTAATAAAAGTCCCCATGTACCTTCCCCTCTTTTCAGACGAACGCGACCTGAGCGATGTCCCGGTATTCTATGGTGCCATAAGTATTTACCTCAAACAGCTTTACCCTATTTTCAGGAAAGCCCCTGCTTGGTTCGACCACTTACTCAACTCGAAACCATTGATGAAACTTGCCGCAGGTATGGCTGGGTCGACCAATGCAAAAGGATTGGAAGAAATGACCATTTCAATGTTACTTGGCGAAGAGGGCGAACAAAGCAAAGAACTGGATAAAATGGCCGATTGGATTGCCGAACATTGTAAACCCGATGTAATTCACCTTTCGAATGCCTTGTTGCTTGGGCTGGCCCGAAGAATGAAACAAAAGCTGAATGTCCCGGTGGTGTGTTCGCTGCAAGATGAAGATGTTTGGGTTGATGTAATGAAACCTAGCATGAGAGAGAGTGTGTGGAAACTTATGGAGGAAAAAGCAACGGATGTTGATGCTTTTATCCCCGTCAGTGGATATTATGCACAAGTAGCAAAACAGCGAATGAACATTCCCGATGAAAAAATGCATACAATACATCTTGGGGTAGATCCTTCCGATTATTCGTTTTCAAATGCATCAGAAAGAAAACGCGAGATTGGATACCTTTCGCGCATGAATGCCGAAAATGGACTCGACATTTTGGTCGATGCGTTTATCCTCTTAAAAAAGGAAGAACGTTTTTCCGACGTGCATCTTCATATAACCGGTGGTTGGACCGGAGACGACATTCACTACATCAAAGAACAAAAAGCAAAACTTGTAAGCGCTGGCATAAGATCATTTGCCCATTTCTGGGAAGGATTTGAAATAGAGCACCGAACCCATTTTTTGAAAAGGGTCCAGCTAATGTCTGTGCCTGTTCGAAATGGCGAAGCCTTTGGCATTTACCTTTCTGAAGCCATGGCTTCGGGCATACCAGTAGTACAACCCAACTTGGGAGCCTTTCCCGAGATTGTAAATACTGCAGGTGGTGGAATAATTTATGAGCCCAACACACCTGAGGCACTGTGCAAAGCACTGCAAAACCTTCTCGATGACCAGCCACTGATTAACAAGCTTAGCATTGAGGCCAGAAAAAGTGTTGAGGAACATTTCGACATAAACACACAGGCAGAAAAAATGATTGCCGTATATCAGAAATATGTCAACAGATAGGAAAATGCGATAAGGATTGAAGACAAATTCATGTAAAAGAACAACATATTTAAGCTAGATTACATCGAATTCAAAGAAAGTACTGGTTTCAAAATAATTATACTGGCAAAATAACGTTGCTTCAATTTTTTTTGTACATTTAATAGACTCATTAATGGGATATTAAAAGAGTACACCATGCATTTGAAAGCCCTTATTTTTTGCGCCTTTTTCTGTAGTGCTACCTCGCTGTTTGGTCAAGACCTCTCACAAATATCGAAACAAAAACCGGTTAACGTTGATGGGAGCATTGCTGCAACCAGTAATTTTTATTCAATCAACGGCAAAGAGTCGGGACGCGATCCATTTTCGTATATTTTATCTGGTAATGTAAATGTTTCGATATACGGGCTTCAGTTGCCCTTTTCATTCATGTACAGCAACAGCAGTTTTAGCTATGCACAACCCTTAAACCGATTTGGCATAAGTCCCGAATATAAATGGATAAAACTTCACATAGGCTACCGAAGTATAACGTTCTCACCGCTAACCCTTGCCGGCCATTCATTTCTTGGTGCCGGTATTGAATTAACCCCCGGAAAATTCAGGTTTGGAGCCGCCTATGGCCGTTTCAACAAAAAAACCATACCCAACACCAACAACCCGCTCGACACTCTGCAAACCCCAACGAGAAAAGGATTCAGCATGAAGATTGGTGTTGGTACTCCAAAAAATTACTTCGACCTGATTATGCTTAAGATCGCCGATGACACCTTATCGTTCGATAAAACAAAATATGGGTCGAAAATACCTCAATCAAATACGGTTCTGGGTACACACATGAAATTTACCCTATTCAAAAACCTAACGTGGGAAACCGAAGGAGCAATAAGCCTGTTAACAAAAAACATATCTTCAGGAGAACCATTTAACATCGAAAATGCTTTTTTACAAAACCTTGCAAACGTTGTCAATGTAAATTCGACATCGGAATACACTACGGCCCTAACCTCGGTTCTAACCTATTCTTTTCGGGGCTATTCGCTAGGCCTTCAATACCGCAGAATTGATCCAAATTACCAATCATTCGGGGCTTATTATTTCAATACCGACATGGAAAACATAACCATGAACCTAAAAGCCGGACTATTCAAAAATAAATTGTCGATTAGTGGTAACATTGGATTACAAAACGATAATATCAGGAATAACAAAGCTTCCGAGTCGAGCAGGGTTATTTCCATGGCAAATTTGGCATACAACAGTGGAAAAAAATTTAGCATAAACGGTTCATTCAGCAACTACAGCATTAATCAGCAACCAGGCAGGCTTCCGTTGAACGACACAATCAAATTATACCAAAGCAACCGCAACATAACACTTACCCCTACCCTCGCTTTCAACAATGCTAAAGCGCAACAAATGATCCAACTAAATCTGGCACTGATGGATTTAATCGATCACAACCCTTACACCAAAGCCACCAGCGAAGTAACCAGCCAAATGGCTATGCTCAACTATTTTATAAACCACCTAAAATCGGGTCTGAGCGTAATGACCGGATTAAACTATAACACAATGAGTTCTGTTTATTCATCACAAACCATGTTTGGCGTCAATGCCGATGTTGGCAAGACGTTTTGGAAAGGCAAACTCAGTGGACACCTAACAATTGCTTCGAACAGGAGCAACATGAACGACGTATTGGGATGGGTACACACCGGAAGCCTTTCGGCCACCTACAAACCCCATCCAAAACATTTGTTCAAATTGAATTTCAACAGGGTACAAAATCAGTATCCGGGAAATTCTTCGGTAAAAAGTTTTAGTGAAACAAAATTGATGTTAAGCTATGTATTCAGATTTTAAAGCCCGCAAAAGATTCCTAATTCATAAAGGAAAGAGAATAATACTGTTGTTCGGAGGAATTCTTTGGTCAATTTTCACATTGGCTCAGATGAATCCGGTGTCGGTAAGCATTATGGTAGCACCGCCATATACATCTTCTATCTCAGATTATATGACCATTCCCAACAAAATTACTGTTACCCTTACTCACATGTCTCCAACCCAACCCGATATCGACTTATACCTAAAACTTGGAATTGTTGGGGATAATGGAGTAAGTGCATTCTCTGAAGACGACTATAAGCCCGTGGAACCCATCACACTTCAGCAAGGGACAACACGCATAATAAATACCGACAACATATCTGATGCCTTCAATATCAATCACATAACCATTGAAGGTACAACAATAAATGAGCTCCTCAACGGGGCCGGATTGCCCGAAGGAATGTATCAGATTTGCGTAAGGGCGTTCGACTATGCAACAGGGCAACCCCTTTCGGGCGAAAACCCTATGGGCTGCAGTAACTTGTTCTACATTACAAACCTGGAACCTCCGTTCTTCACAACAGCTTACTGTGGAGGGAAGTCCGATCCTAATTTTTCACAAAACATACCTGTAAGTTGGAGTATTCCCTCAGGAGCAATGATGGGTATTAACTATCATTTAGAATTGGTTGAAATTCCTGAAAATGTTCAAATTGACCCGAATGAAGCTTTTCTGACATCAAAATTCCCGGTACTGTACGAAGAAACCCTGCTCTACACCATGACCTACTTAACTGCCAATAAAGTGAGTATGACCAACGGGTATACTTATGCCATGCGGGTTACTGCCGAAGACCCCTCAGGTTCGGCACATTTCAGGAATGGCGGTGCAAGCGAGATTTGCTGGTTTACCTATACGCAAACAACAGGCCTTGGCTCGGGACAACTTCTGGACACTGAAAGCACGTTGATGTTTCTTAGCCCACAAGAAAAAACGACGGATGAAGCAGATACGCTTGAAGTAAACAACAGTAATGATCTTTTGCTTAATTGGTGCTGGGCCAAAACTATAAGTTCAGGGTTAGAAATTGACGATCAAACAGTTATAGCCAACAACAATTTACAACGTTATGTGTTAAGTATCGATAAAATCAACAAAACAGGAAAAGAATTTAGCTACAGTAAAGAGTTTTTTAAAGACGACAACACCGGACTCATAAAAAACAATGTTCAACTTACAAAAGCCGACGCATTAAATGCAGGCTTCGAAGATGGGGTAACTTACCGAGCCAAACTGGATGTTTATAATTCGTTGAACCAACAGGTAATTTCAGCAGAAAGTCAGGATTTTGTCTTTCTGATTATTGCAGATGAAACCCCTATGGTAAAAGTTCCTGTTAATGCAGTTCTAAATTATGGTTTTAAAAATTATCCTGAAGTCTTTCCAGTATCCAATGCTGAGGTAATCATCGATGCGTTGGTAGTGAAAAAACCCGTACCGGCAATAGCACATCATTTGGGCAATGCGTTTTCTGAGATAATATTTTCTCCGACTGAAGTTTTGAATGGATCGGAATATGTGAAAATTGCAACAACTGTTGTTTCTACCGGTTCCATGGGACAATTGGATTCACTGGTTGCAGTGCCTGAGCAATATTTCGAAAATGATTCGGTCGCTTTCCGCATACGCCTGGCCAACAACTATTATGTCGACGATGATTTTCCCCTGCTATTCGTAAAAGCATCATCAAACGAAATTAGGGCTAACTTCGGGACACTTACAGCTAAAACCTACGCCTACTCGCTAAGACTGAATGTAAAGAAGGAATTTACGAAATACAAGATTGTGCAAGACGAAAGTGGAGTAAGCGTTTCTTTAGACCAAAGTGAAACGTCTCCGTTGATACAGGGATCATCCAATCAAACAACCGACGAAACACAACAATACAGCTATACCGTTGGGGGAGAATCTATTGCCGAAGGAATCCCGGTAGTGTTGTACCGGGTAAATAAGCCAGATAACATTCCTATATTCGAAGGTGACCTTACCCCTGCAAATCCACCGGTAAGGGATCCGTTCACTGGGATTACTGTAGTTGCGCTGAGCACCACTCAGCATGAAAATAACAGCACCTATGTAACTTTCGATAAATTATTATCGACTAATACTCCAAACGAAGAATACAAAATATTGGCTATCCCCAATCTTGATGCACTGCTAGGACCTTCAGTTTTTATCGCAACAAACACGAATTCACAAGTAGCTCAAACAGCGGGAAAATACAGGGAACTTACTCCTGCACTTAACAGCCAAATTGTCACCGCAATTAAAAATTTAAACGAAAATAGTACGCTAACCAACTTCGTCGATTCTGGAAAATTTGTTGCAGAAACAATGCAATTTTCACTTGAACTTCCTGCAAATACAAACACAGAAGACGTCTATTACAGAACAGTTGACTCATCGTATACCATAATTTCATGTACTCCTCCAACCTCACACATTAAAGGAAGACTTCTGTATGAATGGAAATCAGACAATAGTGGAGTAAAAAGAGCACTTGCTAATACGCACTTCAGAGTAGTTGTAGATTATGTCGACGAAAAAGGGAAATCGATTGGGGCGGTAACAAATAGTAGCAATGCTTTAGCGAAAATAATTGGTGGTAATTGGGAGAACACAGCCTTTCAAGTGGATGGAACCAACGAGATAATTCCCCTAATCGATCAGTATGCAACAATGGGAGAAGGAGTTACCGACAGTGATGGCAATTTTTCCATTGATGTAATCAATTTAAATGAAAAAAAGGATTTGGGTTCAGGGTACCTACTCCATAACGAAGGGTCATCGAGCCCTCCAATTACAGGACAAACCCCAGAAGATGAACTTGAAGCGCTACGGAATGGCGATGGTGTAATAAACCCTGCTCCTTACGAGGTATCTGGAAATCAATTTCTTGAAATGGAAAGCTTTGGTGAAACCGAGCAAAGCGTAGGGTATCAAAATTCGGTAAACGGCGGAACATTTAATGTTCTATTTAATGGGAACACTCAATCCTATGAAGTAACTGAAGTGAAAAAAACAATGGGAGCAAAAACCCTGGGAATGATAAATTCTTCTGACGATTTTTTCTACACGAATACACATGGTCCCAGTCCCTCAATGGCAGAACCGCCAACAAACAGCAGCAGTGATGAGCCACAAAAATTTCAAGTTTTTAGGCGAGTATTCCGCATTGTAATCGATGGAGACAGGGCTCCATATTATTACCCTTCAAAAGAGGTAATTGAACTTAATCCATTTGAAAGCACTGCCGCACCAATTACAATAACCCATTATGTAAAAGAATTTAAACTAAAGGTTAAAACTATTGAAAAAAAAAATCAAAATAATATTATTGTTACAGCAGTTCAGGCAACCGTTTACAGAGCCGGGGATAAACCACAACACTTACCTCTGGGCGAAGGCGATGGTAAATACACTTTTGCTGCATTGCTCAGCCCTAAGTACAACAATTCGGCAAACAGCCCTGAATATGAACAACTGTGGCCAAATCAGATGGTTGATAAGAATGCAGAAACACTCTGGTTGACTGGACTGTTGCAAGCGGAAAGAAACAACTATTTAGTGAAAGCCTCAAGTTATGTAAACACAGGCTCTGGATCTTACGACTCTGCACCCGTTAACATTCAAGCATTTACCGATGTAAATACCGATTGGGCAAACCCCGACATCCCTACGGTAACTCAAGATGTGGTCCTTGTCCCATTACCAAGTAGGATATTGGTTCACGTAAAAGATAGCTTATCGGGTCAACCCTTAGGGACTTCGCGAAGCACAAGAGTTGGATTCTCAACAAACGAAAACTCTTTTATCGACGAAAATTTCAAAGCTGTTGACAACTATGGTTATCTCGAATTGTTTGCCTATCAAACGCCTTTGTCGGGCTTTGGGCTTGATACGTTAAACTCAAAAGATGTGTATGTCACGGCCAAATCCGAGGGATTTAAAGACCCAACTGTTATTAATGCTCCGCTCAAACTTGCAGGAACACAAGCAACGCCAACCATTGCATTATTACCTGCCGCAACAATAAAAGGCCGTTTGGTAAATGCCGACAACAACAATCCGTTTGGCATTTATGTGTTAAACGGAGTGACATCGTACATACAGGCTGATTCTGGTAAGGTTGAAGAAACAATCGACTTCGCAGGTAATTTCGAAATGCCTATCGCCCCAAAAGCAGGTGTTGAAGTGAAATTTATACCTAAGGATGTTGCTTGGTTCGATACATCTTATGTACTAACAGCCAACGATGCTACAAAAGATATTATCAACTTGGGCGAAATTAAATTATATCGAAGAAAGCACCGTATACAGTTCAACATTGTACAGAAAATGCCAGATGGGTTTGTTGGTCCCGCATCGCCAGTTGAAGGAGCAACCGTTCAGTTAAGTGAAGAAACAAAGACTACTGCTTCCAATGGAACAGTAAAATTTCTCTTCGAAAACGTATCTGTCAATAATTACACATTTATCGTGCGAGGTCCTTCCGGAGAAGGGTATATCCCCAAAACGGTAAATGTTCAGAACAGTGAGTCACGCGATTATAAACAAATACTTGTTGAGCTCGAGAAAGGAAGTGAAATAACCGGAATTGTAAAACTCGATGGTGCACCGGTTAAAAATGCCCGTGTTTATATCGAAGTAAATAATACAAGTACTCCAATTGTTTCAGTAAATTACAACACCCTGCCAGTCGGCAACTTTGGTACTGAAGGCAACAACACTTTAGAAAAACCAAACTCTCAAGGAACAAGTGTGCAATACCAACCTGTTGTAGGCAATGTTGTTCCCAACCAGTTTAAAGCTTCCGGTGAAATAACCAACGATGCCAATTTAATTGAAACCCGCACCGATGCTCTTGGTAAGTTTTCGTTAAAAGGAATTCCGGTCGACAACCAAAAAATAAACATTATAGCAACACTCGATACCTCTTTTACTGTTTCGGGCGATAAGCAGCAGGTATCAATTAGTAAAGGTCAGGGACAAACAACCCTCAATCTCACCTCGTATAAAGATGCAATTGTGAATAAGCTATATGGCTTTCCGCTTACCATTGAAAAAATTACACCGGTCAGCCAAAATCAGATAAAAGTAACCGGTCTTGTACACTGGACCGAAGCAATAAGCGATTTTACGCTGAAAGATAACATCAAAGTTTTACGAGTTGAAGATGTGTTATTCGACTTGGTTAAAAACGATGATGGCCCGGCAAACGCAGTAGCTCACGATAATGCTGTGACAATTCCTGGAATAACAAGTTTAAAGCTTTCGTATATCGGGAAATACAATGTTCAGCTAACATCGGGCGGGCAAAACCAAGTGAGGAACCATGGATCAAATTCCATATCGCCTTTTAGCCAGCCGGCTAGTATACCGCAACTGTTTAACAGCACTCCCCTGCAGATAACCAAAGAAGATGGCTATGGAAAAATTAGCGGGAAGATGCAAATTGTCGACAATTCATTCAACTATCCAAGTAGTTATCTGAATTTTAAAGGAAGTGAGTTTTTCCTTGCCCGGCTCAATGCCGACTCAACAGTAAACAATCGGGTAAGTGTAGCAACCAGTGCCTTTACCGAAAATGAATCGCTAAAGAAATCGTACCAAAAAACAGAAACTTTCCGGAAAGAGATTGAGAATTCTATCATGCTATACCGGCAACAACCAACTCCAGCCTATTACTTATGTAACTCAACTGCAGGTCCTATACAATTTAAAGTAATCAATTTTGATGCAACCGCTGAACCGAAGAATAGCTTTATCGATAAAGAGGGGAAATTACACTTGAATACTCAGCTTGCTTGCCATATCGATCATTCTGAGCCCGAGAATTTCAGTGTTAATATTCCAGATCTGATTTTAGATGAAAACAAAGTATACCCTGCATCTTCGTCAAAACCAATTACTATTAAGCTAGAAGAATGGACACTTGAAGCCCGAAAATGGACTTTCAGCACAACCGAAGGTGGAATTTTAAGTACTGATGCATTGCTTAGAACCAAAATCATCGATATCCCGATTGGAAAATTTGTTCTGCGGAGCGATATGTTTTTCATGGATGATTTTAAAATGAAAAACCTTACTATGGCTGGTGGAAAAATAGAACTCCAAGATATTAATGAAGGAAGCGCGCACCTCAACTACGAGTACAAAGTAGGCAGCGATATGGAGCCACACTGGAATTTCTCACTTTTGGGAACCGGCGACAGTAGCGTGGCGAAACTCCCTGCATTACAGAAATTAAACAATTACCAAATTGAGCTGAACTATGTCGAAATTTTAAGCAACAACGAAATGATCGTTCAACTAATGCAAAAACCTTATAAACCATTCCTCTTTGACAATCCGGTAGCCGAATTTGAGCCCATTTCAATATTCAACGGCCCATCGAACATTATTGTTACAGGGCAATTGAATACCGGGGCACCACGTGTAAGCGATATTACCCTTAAAGTGGGTTGGACTGACGAAAATCAAAATCCAACCTTTGAGAATGTCGATTTAGATTTCGAGGGCAAAGGCTTTGTGCATTTCTTGGCCAATAAGAATAAAATTGAGATCGACGAAACCCAGGTACGCATTGAAGGACTAGTTCATGAAAAACCAAACCTGACTTTTAACCCAATGCCAGCTACCTTTATTGCGCAAAAAAACAATTACGAAGTTGCTATACGAAAAGGTTGGATTTCCCAACTTTCGCAAGTTGAAGCCCCAAGCGATTTCTCAAGCCCTGCAACAAGCTCCCAAGGATATCGCCTTGAAATTAGTAAAGGTGGAATGAGTGTTATAAACAACGACTGGGGATTGTTAAGCTACGAAGGCGACATGATCAGCAACGAAGAAAACTCGGAAAATATAGCACCAACCTATACAAGATTTGAAGTGCTGGGCGATGTTTCCGCTAACTCTGAAAGCATGTCGGTTACGGGATTCGATACGCCATTTGGGTCAATGAACCAAGTATTCGACTTCAACACCATGGAAATGAAGGGTACGTTATCGATTAACGAACCAATAACTATGGGAGCAATCACTCTCAATAGTGGACAAATAAATACTCGCTTTGGAAAATCAGGCTTTTACGTAGCAGGTGGTTGTAATGCATACTTGGTTGCCGGACTATTAACCGGCACTTACAATTTGGGGTTCTTGGCTGGGAATTATACTGGCAAAGAGGGAACTGATCAAGCATGGTCGGTTGCCAATAATCATATAAATAAAAATGTAAGAAACAGATGTTACAAGTCTGAAACGCTAGACAAAAATGGTTTACACGGGGTTTACACCGTCGTTGACCGCGAAATTCTCAATACTGATTTCGACTTTGATTTTATTCTTGTGAAAGGATTCGTTAGAGCTGAAATGCTATTAGGGGGCGACTTTTATGCCAATTTCAGTACAACCTCAACAATGGGAGCCGACGCATTCTTTTATGTAGATGTTGCGGCGGGGCTCTCCTCTATAACCGGCACAAGTATCAGCGGAGGCGTTCTTGCCAGTGCATCATTTGGCGCGGAACTCACAATTAGTGATGAAGAAAAAAAACTCGCAATTAACGGATTGATAACGCTCGATATCGATGCTAAAGTATCTCAAAGCCTCGTTGCAGGTACAATTTCAAAAGAATTCAATATTGGCTGTTATGCGAATGCTTATGTTGATAGTAACGGCGATAGTAATTTTGAATTTCATAAAGGTAATGGAAAAGAAGTTTTAAAATGCGAACCTGTGAAGGATAAAAAATAAAGTTATGACAATCAAACACATATCAGCGTTATTCCTATCTTTTGCCTTATGGCAGGGAATTTCTTTTGCTCAAGCACAACCCTCCGGCAAAGCTTACCAAACAGGTAACTATATTTTCTGCGGAAATGAAATACCCAAAAAATTTGCCTATGTGGTTGAACGCAAAACAGATGACACATGGAAACCAATTGCTCACTTAAAAGCACCACAAAGTGAAGCTGAATGCAGGGCCGATTTTATGCAGCTACCAAAATCATTGGCCATCATTTCACCAATCGACAAGACAGTAATAGCATTCGTTTGGAACACAATACAGCAAGCAGATGTTGTTGATTCTCTATTTGCTTACAGCATCGACCCACGTTACCAGTACCTTGCAAGAACCGCTTGGTTCGACGAAGAAATACGAGAGCCTGGAACATACACCTACCGTGTAAGAAAAGTACAAAACAATGGCACAGTGCTTTCAAGTAACGAAGTAAAAGTAAAATTTCCTTCTACAGAACCAGTGTCAAACATTAGTCCGGTAAGGTTCGTTTTAAAAGAAAAATCTATCAGCATTAGCTATTCCATCGATGACCTAAACAGTATTTCAGGCATTAAACTTTTCCGTAGTACTTATTTACGAAATTCTTTTTCTGAAATACCGGTAGAACTAATGTATACTCAACAAAAAGGTGAAATGGTAGCTGTCCTTACCGACAAAGATGCATCAAAAGGACTAACTTACAGCTATGTAGCACTTCCCTACGATGCGTTGGGTAACCTGGGAAAAACAACCGACACACTGAATATTCATTTCTTAGCGAAACCTGCTGATGTAGGATTGGTAACAAACCTGCAGGTTACTCCCGATCCAGAAAGGGGAGGAAACAATCTGAAATGGGATTTCAATTATAAAATGAATGCAAATACAATCGACATCTACCGCTCAGCTTCGTACGATGGACCATATATGCTCATTACATCGTTAAATCCAAAAACAAAAGAGTATTTCGACAGCCGAAACATTCAGCCATCTATTGCCTACTATTATTACATATCTATTAATACCGGAATTGGGCAAAGTCTGCCCAGCGCACGCGTTCCTGCCATTCTCGAAGGAAAGAAACCGAATCCTTTCACCCCTCAAAATCTTAGTACATCACGTGAGGGTAATGTAGTAACCCTCAAATTCAGGAAGCTCGGATACGACACCAAAAGCTACTATGTTTTCCGTGGCGACGGCTATGTTGCCCCACTCAAACAACTTCCCCGGATGCTTACTTCGAGCGATTCGCTGCTTACATATATCGATACGCTTCCGAAAACAATCAATTCTATGGTTTACAGCTATGCCGTAGCATCAGTGAACTCATCGTACAATATCAGTCCTCTAAGCGACAGGGTAAGCGTCTCGTACAGTGGAGGCCGGTTGCCTGTAGCCGAGAAAGTTAATGCAATGATACATGCTGACAATATTCTGGTAACTTGGTCCGATGCAGCCAGCCTTCATGCGGGGATATCGGGATACCGTGTCTTCCGAAAGGCAACGCTAAACAACAGTGAAGTAGAACCCGAAACACTAATTGCCACAACCTCTTTTAGCCAAAATTCATACACCGACAGCAATGTGCAGCCAAACAGGTATTATTCATACCGCATTCAATGCATTGGCAGCGATACTCTCGATGCTGGCAGTATTAGCATGCCTGGCGGGATAGCTTTCAAAACCGATAAGTTGTTACAACCAGGAGACGTAACAGCAATCCCTTCTGATGGAAAAATAATTCTAAAATGGAGTTTACCATTAGTTGACGGCCTATCTTCTTCACTCATCTACAGATCAATAGAAAACAGTGAGCCAATCCTGCTTAAAGAAATTGAAAAACCAACTGACCTGTTCGAAGACAATTCGGCAAAGAAAAATATTCAGTATTACTACTTTATCGTATTGAAATACAACGACAACCGAACCAGCACACCTACCGATGCCGTTGGCGGAAAATGGCAATAAGAAAATGTAAGAAACTAAAGGTTCCCGTAAAGCTTGTCGCGTAACTCTTTTATCGATTCGTTTTCTTCGTAATCTGAGTATTCCATCTGCTTATCGATGATACCATTCGGTGTTAGCTCGATTACCCGGTTACAGACGGTGTTTATAAACTCATGGTCATGCGAAGCCATCAGCACATTACCGGGAAATTGTTTCAGCCGGTTATTAAATGCCTGTATCGACTCAAGATCGAGATGGTTGGTTGGCGTGTCGAGGATCATTACGTTCGCGTTCCTGAGCATCATGCGGGCAATCATGCAGCGCATTTTTTCTCCTCCCGAAAGCACATTGGCTTTTTTGTAGACTTCTTCGCCCGAGAAAAGCATTTTCCCCAGATACCCCCTGATAAACATCTCGCTGGTATCGCTCGAAAACTGTCCTAACCAATCGACCAACGTAAGGTCTTTTTCAAAGAAACTGCTATTTTCGAGG
Source organism: Bacteroidales bacterium (assembly GCA_012719495.1). GTDB lineage: Bacteria > Bacteroidota > Bacteroidia > Bacteroidales > Prolixibacteraceae > CAYMTR01. The sequence continues at coordinate 16,847 of JAAYAG010000066.1, read as the reverse complement.
GGAAGATAGGCTGTTGTTATGGTTTGCCCCCAAGTGAACGTACCACTGTCGGGTTGTATATTTCCGTTTAGTATTTCAAAGAGAGCAGTCATTGCACGTGTATCGCGCGAAACAAAAACAATGTTGTCTTCTTTATTAATAACGAACGAAAGATCACGGAACAATACTTCTCCGTTAATGCTCGCACTAAGGTTTTCAACCTCAAGAATGTTGTTGCCCGGAGCGCGGTCGGGGGTGAAAATAATGCCTGGGTATTTTCGTGTTGAAGGCTGTATTTCTTCCACATTGAGTTTCTCGAGCATTTTTTTACGGCTTGTAGTTTGTTTCGATTTGGCCACGTTGGCACTAAAACGTGAGATGAATTCCTGCAATTCCTTACGTTTTTCCTCGGCCTTCTTGTTTTGTGCCTGCTGTTGCCGTAATGCGAGCTGGCTCGACTCGTACCAGAAACTGTAATTTCCGCCATATAAGCGCGCTTTCCCAAAGTCGATATCCACAATATGTGTACAAATAGCATCAAGGAAGTGACGGTCGTGTGATACCACCAAAACGGTATGTTCAAAGTTCGAAAGGTAATTCTCGAGCCAAGTAATTGTCTCAAGGTCAAGGTCATTGGTTGGCTCATCAAGAAGAAGATTGTCGGGCTGTCCAAACAAAGCCTGCGCCAGCAATACTTTCACTTTCACTTTTCCGTCTACATCGGCCATAAGCTGTTGGTGCATATTTTCTTTAACGCCAAGACCGCTTAGCAACATGGCTGCGTTATTTTCCGCATTCCAGCCATCCATTTCTGCGAAGCGTTCTTCAAGTTCAGAAGCTTTATGGCCATCGGCATCGGTAAAATCGGCCTTAGAATATAGCTGATCACGTTCTTTCATATTGTTCCAAAGTTCCTCGTGGCCAAGCAATACCGTATCGAGAACAGAATATTGGTCGAACGCGAAGTGGTCTTGCTTCAATACTGAAAGTCGCTCGCCCGGGCCAAAAGAAACCGAACCGGTGCGGGCATCAACCTCGCCATAAAGCATTTTTAAAAATGTAGACTTTCCGGCACCATTGGCACCAATAATGCCATAACAGCTGCCCGCCAAAAACTTCATGTTCACATCCTGAAAAAGAACACGCTTACCATATTGGATACTTAAATTTGAAACAGTTATCATCTTGATTTCTTTCTTGAAAAAAACGTTAAACGGGCGGCAAAAGTACACAAACCTTAGCAGCCTACAAATTTTTATGCAATTGATAATGAATAATTAAGATTAAAGCTACTTTTAAATCAGGTTGTTTCCACTACGGGCAAAGTAAAAAACATAAACCCTAAATGCCGAAGAATTGTTATCTTGCCATAATTAACCAGCCAGGTTCCGTAGAAAATAGAAGAGTATGACAACAACTGAAACAAATAATCCACAGAGAAAAATACAGCTGCCCCTTCTCTCACTGGCATCTGTAAGCAAAAGCTACCCGTCGGGAAACGGGAATCGCATGGTGCTAAACAATGTATCGATTGAAATTCCCACGGGCGAAACCCTTGCCATTGTAGGGCCATCGGGGTCGGGAAAAACTACGTTGCTCAACATTATTGCCACGCTTGACAAACCCGATTCAGGAAGTATTTTTTTTGAATCAACTGATTTACTTAAATTTAATACTCAAGATCTAGCACATTTCAGAAATAGAAGAATTGGAATGATTTTTCAGCTCCACCACCTTTTACCCCAATGTACTCTTTGGGAAAATGTATTAATTCCGACCCTACCAACCAATACCAACCACCAAGAAGCTGAAAAACGAGCCGAAAAACTATTGAAACGAACAGGAATATGGGAATACCGGCATCAGAAACCCTCTGAGCTTTCGGGCGGTGAATGCCAACGGGCTGCAGTTGTACGTGCGTTGGTCAACAAGCCGTCGCTTATTCTTGCCGATGAGCCAACCGGCGCCCTCGACCATCACAACGCGTTGAATCTAATTGACCTTTTGCTTGAGCTAAACAAAGAAATGGGAACCGCCTTGGTTGTGGTAACCCATTCCATAGAACTAGCCCGAAAAATGAATAAAATATATGAACTCAACGATGGAATCCTGACAAACAAAAATCTATAATACAGCATTTTATCATGCTTAATGTAAACACTATATTTAAGTAAGAACCAGATTGGAATGATCACACAAGGAAGTAAAGAATTATGACGCAAATTGCTTTTAACGAATAATGTAGCCTGCAACTTAAAATACTTTTTATAAATGAAACGAGCATGGTTGTCTATCACAAAAGAATATGTATATGCCCTGCGAGTTCCATGCGGACATTCATCGAAGCTCATTGTTACACGCTTCGATCCATTAGGTAGTCAGCAATCTAATATAATTATATACACATGAAATACCGCACCCTTTTGCTTCAATCGCTTCGCCACTACTTCAAGGCCAATTTCTGGCTTATGCTTGGTATTGCTTTAAGCACAGCTATTATAACCGGCGGACTAATTGTTGGCGATTCGGTTAAGTACAGCCTGAAGCAAACCGCGACAACCCGACTTGGCAATACAACCCATGCACTGGTCTCGGGCGAAAGGTATTTTAGCCGCGATCTGGCCACACGTTTGCGCGAAAAAGGAGTGGAGACTTCTGCTGCGTTACAGGTGAACAGCATTGCCCAAACCGATGGCGGAGAACTAAAAATTAACAAAGTACAGCTTTGGGGAATCGACGAAAATTTTTCTGCATTTAGCATCAACAGTTCATTCCCCGGGGTAAAAGGAACAGAACAAACATGTATTTCACCAAACCTTGCCCAACGTCTCAACCTGGCTGTTGGTGATGAATTTCAACTTCGAATTGAAAAAGTTAGCCTGTTGCCTGCAAATACACCTTTTGTTTCTTCTGAAAACCAAACAGTCACACTTAGAGTAAAAGTAGGGAATATTGTCAACGCCGAACAATTGGGCCGGTTGAACCTTCAAAATTCACAAACTGCTCCCTACAATGTTTTCCTTCCCATTGATGAACTTAACCGAATTTCGGAAGTTGAAAACAAAGCCAACGTATTATTTATCAATACAACTATATCTAAAAAAGATATTGAAGAAGCCATTCGCGAGGTTTACTCCATCGCCGATGCCGGGTTGGAAATAGTTGATGCCAGTGCAACGAGTGAATGGGAATTGCGCTCCGAAAGGGTTTTTATGGACGATGCCGTTGAACAATTGGTCGAAAACACGGATCTCGAATATCAACCTTTGTTAACTTATTTTGCAAACCAATTTCAAGCAAACGGTCGGCAAACCCCCTACTCCTTCGTCTCATCTCTTCCCGACAATACACTTAATTCCAACGAAATAGTCGTAAATGAATGGCTGGCTTCCGATTTGAAACTAAAACCCGGCGATAGTTTAACTCTTTCCTACTATGAAATAGGGCCGCTCCGGGAACTGAACGAGAAATCGAAAAAATATATCGTGTCTCGTATTGAGCCAATGAACGGATATTTCGCCGACCGATTGCTAATGCCTGATATTCCTGGCCTTTCTGATGCTGAAAACTGTCGCGACTGGCAAACCGGGGTTCCCATAAACCTTAAAACAATCCGAAAGATCGACGAAGAGTATTGGTACACCTACAAAGGATTACCTAAAGCATTTGTCTCCTTACACGAAGCCCAAGAATTATGGAGCAACCGATTTGGAAATACAACGGCATACCGGTTTAGTCAACAAAACATTTCAAAAGAAGAGCTCAGCCAAATAGTATCGGAACAGATCGACCCATTTAACTTCGACATTCAACTCAAAGACGTGCGTACCAATGGCCTCGAGGCCGCAGAGAACGGCACCGACTTTAGCTCACTGTTTATAGGATTGAGTTTTTTCATCCTTGCTGCCGGAATCCTGCTAACCATTCTGCTATTTTCTTTTTCATTAGAGAAACGCAACCGTGAAATTGGAACTCTTTCTGCCTTGGGCTTTACTCACAAAAAAATCAAGCAATTGATCTACTCCGAAGGAATTATACTTTCAATAATAGGAGCACTTATTGGAATACCTTTTGCAATTGCATACAACGAATTGGTTTTTAATGCCCTTAACAAAGTTTGGAACGACATTGTCAGAACAGATTTGCTCGTAAGCTATTATCGGCCTGGTACTCTTTTTATAGGCTTTCTAGCTAGCGTAATTGTCTCTTTTGCAACGATATATTTTGTGCTATCCAAAAAATTCCGGTTAAAAACCATTCAATTGCAGCGACAACAACATGTCACCTCAAGTCGTTCAAGCCAACAGATCAAGAAAACAAGCACTGTAGTGTTATTTGCCATACCACTGGTGATTTTTATAATGCCGTTGCTAACTAAAGCTCCTCTTTCGGCGGGTTACTTTTTCATGGCAGGAGGCGCCATATTGCTCGCTCTTTTGTTTCTTTTCGACATAATGCTTTCTCAATCCAAGCCCCATAAAGAGAGCATTACCCTGTTCCGCCTTGCGGCACAAAACCTTGTATACAGTAGAAACAGAAGCTTAATTGTCATTATTTTGCTTACAATCGGTACTTTTTTGGTGGTATCGACCGGAATGAACCGCAAAGACATGTTTGCCAACGCAGCCAACAAAAAAAGCGGGACTGGAGGATTTTTGTTTTGGGCCGAAGCGACTATGCCCATATTGCACAACCTAAATGATACAACCTATAGAAAAGAACAGGGCTTTAGCGAAGATTTTTCGGTACTTGCAATGAGTGCCGCCGATGGTGACGACGCCAGTTGCCTGAACCTAAACAGGATTACTACTCCCCGCATTCTTGGCGTTGACGCTTCGTTGCTCAACAACCGCTTCACCGTTCAAACCGCAGTCGAGGGAGTTGACCGAGAAAACCCATGGCCAATTCTGAAAAAAGATATTGGAGAATGTATACCAGCTATAATCGACCAAACAGTATTAGTGTGGAGTCTGGGCAAAAAACTTGGCGATACCATCGTGTATCAAAATTCATCGGGAAACGAAATTAAAATAAAATTGATGGCCGGGCTTTCCGCTTCGGTCTTTCAAGGCAATGTATTAATCGATCAGTCGAGGTTCTTGAAAAACTTTCCTGCATCAAGCGGATCAAGTGCTTTTCTTATCGATGCAAATATTGAAAATCAAGAAGCTATAGCCGACGAACTAAACTTATACTTTAAAGATAACGGATGGGAGATGACCCCAACAGCCGAACGGCTGGCAACCTTTAAATCAATTGAAAATACGTACCTGTCTATTTTCTTGGCATTAGGGGCATTAGGCTTACTCATTGGAACAATAGGTTTAGCCATTGTATTGCAACGTTCGCTCCTATCGCGCCAGTCTGAACTTGCATTATTACTGGCCGTAGGTTTTTCGCGAAACCAAATTATCCTGTCAGTAGTATATGAATACTTCATCCTGTTGGTCGCTGGTATTTCCGGGGGGTTTGTTTCAGCGTTGGTATCGGTTTGGCCAACACTTACCGGCAATGCACAACCGGTATCAGCAGGCTTTGTGGCCCTGCTTTTGGGTATCATCTTCCTGAATGCCCTGATTTGGATCATTGGTATTTCCGCAAGACAAATTGGCCAACTAAAAATGGTTGAAGCGCTGAGAAATGAATGAATAGTTCAATGTAATTGAATACTTATACCATAGCAACTAATGCACTTGAGAACTATTTCGATAAATCAATTTTAAACCTACCAAAAACAGGCATTATCTTTTTTTTTAGTAAATTTACCATGAATATGCCTCGCCAAAAAAATACGTAACATGTATTCCGTAACAAACCACTAAAAACTTCATTTATGAAACGAACATCGTTACAAACACAACTTGTCCCTATTTGTCGGGAATCGAAGATCTGCGCAAGCAAAATACACATGAAAACAAACTCTATTTTCGTAATAGTAGTAATCCTATTCCTAACCAGTTGCTCTGATTATAAAGAATTTGATTTTGAATTTCCTCGGACTCATATTAAAATTTACAAAACCAAAGCCGATTATTCTGAATATGTAAATCTATGGGGTAAACCTCAAGAACATCCCCATGATTTTTCATCAGGTGACTTAATTTTTGATAATAACGACACAATTTATCGTTATCGATGGGAACTTGAACAAGGCTATATTGCAGAAGGATCTGAAATCTGGCATACCGATTACTTTTCGAACATTACTATTAAAGAGATATATAGATACAATGGAGTATTCCCTTCCGATTCACTAAAAGCGAGGATAATAGATAAAAATCCTTTCGTTGAGTTCTATGTAGATGATAAAGACTCCTTTTACAGGATGCCTGAAGGAATTGATAAATTGAATGAAGTTATCCGTAACGGGGAAATGGAGAAATACCTTAATCGCTTAAAATAGCAATAGAAGGAATTTTTGCTTTGCATGCAGAAAGAATGTGCAGTATTTCGCGAACTTTAATTCTTACGTGCTTCTCGGTTTCTTCAAGACCCCGGTCGGCATAAAATTGTTAAAATGATATCTTTGCCAAAAAATCGAAAAGAATATCATTATGCAAGGGAAAACATTGCCATTTTCGAAAGAACAGCTTGAAAAAATAATTGAAAAATACCCTACCCCGTTTCATATTTACGATGAAAAAGGGATGGTTGAATATGCCCGTTATTTTAATCAGTGCTTCGAATGGAACGAAGGGTTTAAAGAGTTTTATGCCATAAAAGCAGCTCCTAACCCATACATAATGAAAATTCTGCGCAAAGAAGGCTTTGGTATCGACTGCAGCTCAATGGCCGAGCTACTTTTGGCCGAGAAAGTGGGCATGCGGGGCGAAGAAATTATGTTTACCTCGAATGATACTCCCGCCGAAGAATTCAAAAAAGCCATTGAACTTGGAGCCATTATCAACCTCGACGATATCAGCCACATCGATTTCCTCAACGAAACCACCGGGATGCCCGATCTGGTTTGCTTCAGGTACAACCCCGGAGCGTTAAAGGGTGGAAACATTATCATTGGAAATCCTGAAGACTCGAAGTATGGCTTCACCCGTGAACAGCTTTTCGAAGGATATAAGAAGCTGAAATCGTTGGGAGTGAAACGGTTTGGCCTTCATACCATGGTCGCTTCCAACGAACTCGATCCTGATTACTTTATCGAAACAGCCGAGATTGTATTCGACCTAATTGTTGACCTGCACAAAGAACTGGGCATCCGTTTCGAATTTGCCAATTTGGGCGGCGGCATAGGAATTCCTTACCGCAATGAACACAGGCCGGTTAACATGAAAAAGGTAAGCAAAGGGATAAAAGAACGCTACGAATCGATGATTGTAGCCAACGGCTTAGCCCCCCTCAGGATTTATTTTGAATCGGGCCGGGCAATTACCGGGCCTTTCGGTTTTCTGGTATCGAAAGTGCTGCACCTGAAAGAAACCTACAAAAAATATGTTGGCCTCGATGCTAGCATGGCCAATTTAATGCGCCCGGCGCTATACGGGGCATACCACCATATTACCGTACTTGGAAAAGAAGATCAGCCACACACCAACTTGTATGATGTAACAGGTTCGCTTTGCGAAAACAACGATAAATTTGCCATAAACCGCTTGTTGCCCGAGATAAAACGTGGCGACATCGTTGTGATTCACGATACCGGTGCTCATGGCCACTCAATGGGCTTTAACTATAACGGGAAAACCCGTTCGGCCGAGCTGTTACTGCGCGAAAACGGCGAAGTAGTGCAAATTCGCCGCCGGGAAACAATCGACGACTATTTTGCTACCCTCGATTTCGACGGGCTAAAAAAATTCGACGTTTAACTTATTGCAAAATGATTGACTTCAAAGAGGATATAAACAAGGCTCTCGAAACAGTCAGAAAAGGGGGAATAATTCTGTACCCCACCGACACCATTTGGGGTATTGGCTGCGATGCGACAAACGTTACTGCGGTTAAAAGAATTTACGAGATAAAGCAGCGCGAAGATTCGAAAAGCATGCTGGTGTTACTCGAAAATCCCAATTTTATCCTTTCATACATTGAAGAAATGCCTGAAGTTGCCTGGGATTTAATTGAATTTGCAGAGAAGCCAACGACTATAATTTACGACAATGCAAAAAACCTAGCCCCTAACCTTATTGCATCCGACGGGAGCATTGGGATTAGGATTACCCGCGAAGCTTTTACACAACAACTGCTACAGCGCATGCGCAAACCCCTGGTCTCCACTTCGGCAAACATAAGCGGACAACCTTCGCCACTCAACTTTGCCTCAATTTCAGAAGAAATAAAAAACAAGGTCGACTATATTGTGCAATACCGGCAAGACGAAACAACCACCCCGCCACCTTCGAGCATTATTAAACTGGGTGTTTCGGGCTTAATTCAAATCATCAGAAAATAAAAAAGGCCACCCAATGCGGGCAGCCTTCCTTTGTAGTATCTTTCTATTTTCTTACAACACATTGCCAATAACACGCAACTGAATTGTAGAGTTGTTAGGATCATTGGTGATTACAGTAATCGTTTTATTCTGACGGCCACGTTTCCCTTTCGAATTAAAAGTAACTTTTACGTCAGTGGTGGCACCTGGTTTCACAATGCTTTCATTTTTAACAGCGGTACACCCACAACTGGCTTTTACACTGCGGATAATCAGATCAGATTTTCCTGTGTTTGTCAATTTATACATATACGATGGGCTTTCTCCTTCTTTAATGTTTCCAAAGTCAAAAACATTGCTTTCGACAACTACAGAAGGTGCATTCGCTTTTTGCTCTTCAGTAAGTGAGCCAAAATCTTCGTTTATGGTTACAGAAACACCTATCGAGAAGTTGTTATCTTTCTGTCCGTCAATATCGAGATAGATACGGTCGCTGACATTTCCGAAAGCATTGCGGCGTTTAGCATCATACTTAACGGTCATTTTCCCAAATTTGCCTGCAGGAACTACTTCTGGCTCAAATGTAACAGTCATATAGGCGGGCACACGGTAAATGCCAACTTTAACAGCTTTTGAGCTTGAATTGTAATATGCAAGGGTATCTACTTTTTCCTGCGTGCTGAGCACAGTTCCAAGGGTCAGGTAATTGGTTTTCCAACGAATACTGCCCATTTCGCGTGGATATTGTTCTTCGATTGAGAGCTCGCGTGGTTCAACTTTCCCTTTTATGGTTAACACTACTGTCGAAGGATCGGCATTAGAATATACATTAACATTTTTATTGAACTGGCCTGGCCTGTTCTTTGGGTTGTACGATACTTTGATCGAACCCGACTTGCCCGGAGCAATAGGCTCTTTGGTCCATTCAGGAGTTGTGCAGCCACAAGTAGCTGTTGCATTGTTAATGATAAGTGGTTGGTCACCCTTGTTTTTAAATTCGAAGACTGTAGTGGCAAGCCCTGCATCTTCTTTAATGGTTCCAAAGTCACGCTCAATCGATTTGAATTCCATTTTTGGTTGAGCAAACAAACAAATAAACGAGAACATCAATGCTCCCAATGTTAGTAAACGCTTCATAATCTTATTGTTTTTTTACAGTTTACAAAATTAGTACAAATGAATGGTTATCTGAGATCAAAATCCGTTCCAAAGATGATTTTCATCCACTTCGAAAACAAGACGAATGATTTCATATAATATATCACTTCAGGTTAAAAAACATTTTTGATTTAATATTCATCGCCAAAAGATACGCCCATGTTACGGCACATTTTCACCAAAGGATGGTCAGTAGAGACCAAATTGAGTTTGTTTTCCACCTCGTTGAGCGGGATGGTTGTCAAATGCCCGTCTTTCATGGCGACCATCTTTCCATACTTTCCTTCGGCAATTATCTCAACAGCATACGAGCCATAGCGGGTAGCCAAAATTCTGTCCATAGTTGTTGGACTGCCGCCGCGCTGAATATATCCCAGCCTGGTTTCACGGGCCTCAACGCCGGTATATTCACTAATACATTCACAAATGTAGCTTCCGGCCGTTTTCGACGAAGGAACCTTTATTCCTTCAGCAACCACAACAATAGAGTAGGGTTTCTTTTCGGCAAAACGCTTTTCAACTTTTTTACATACCGAACGGATGTTGTAATCTATCTCAGGGATAAGGATAACATCGCCACCTCCGGCCATTCCGGCATAAAGGGCAATCCATCCGGCACTGTGCCCCATAACTTCAATTACCATGGCGCGCTGGTGCGAGTTGGCAGTAGTATGCAAGCGGTCAATCGCTTCGGTAGCAATGGCTATAGCCGAGTCGAAACCAAAAGTGATTTCGGTTCCCCACACATCGTTGTCAATGGTTTTTGGTATTCCTACCACGTTCAACCCCATATCGGTAAGGCGTGCAGCGGTTTTCATTGTTCCGTTTCCACCAATACACACCAAGCAATCGAGCCCCAATTCCCGATAATTGTTCACGATCAATTCGGGCTTGTTGATATCATCATTATTTAAATCGTTTTTAAACGGTTTTTCTCGCGACGTACCTAAAATTGTTCCCCCCAAGGTGAGAATGCCCGAGAGCTTCGACTCCTCAAGCATTGTATATTCTTTATGTATTAGCCCGGTATACCCAGAGACGAAACCAATTACTTCCATCCCGTGCTCTACAATGGCTGTTTTGCCTACACCCCGTATAGCTGCATTTAGCCCCGGACAATCGCCCCCAGCGGTCAATATCCCAATTCGTTTTGGTCTTTTTTCCATCTTCTCTAAAATTTTACCCAAAGTTACCTAAACCATATTGTTTTTCGATACATTTTTTTAATCAGGGAAATATTTCGACATGGCAAGAATCTGCTGCGAATTATTCATAGCAAGCAGCTGATTGAGTGTTATATCCGGATTATTCTTCATAAATGACTCCACGATGCGGTACCCCAGCCAATTTCCTGTCCGTCCCGGCGATTCGCTCGAAAATGTAGTGGTAAATGGTGAATCGCCTATGTATTTCTGAAGGGTCAAACGTTCATTGTCGTATAGTAATTTCCGCTCGACAAGATAGGTCCACATTTTTCCTTCATTTTCGTGGCACCATTTTAATTGCTTCGAACTGTAGCCCATAATTAAAGTGTCGGGTGTTTCCGGGCACATTGCTTTTGTAAAATATAAACCTTTCCCCTGATACACCATATTGGCCAACAGATAATTTATCGAATCACTGAAAACAAAATCGGATAAATACATAGAATAAAAAACATCGGGAACAATTTTGCCGGGGTTCATATTGTACCGCTTATAGACCGGCACTCCAAGATAAGAATAGAACACACAATCGCTCCCAAAATACTTATCGAGCCCAATTCCAACGCCATAATCGGAGATAAAAACCGACTTGGTAAAGCCCGAAACACAAGTGTATACATTAGGGATGCGGGCATTGGGAAAGTAATACTTAAAATGTCTGAAGCCCTCGGTCAGCTCTTTTTCAAGTTTATCAATCGATTTAAAGGCCAAAAGAACCGAGTCGCCAACCCGTGAAAAAACAGAGTCGTTTACAAACATGCGCAAGCCCTGATTAAAGTCGGGCGACTCCATCGTTCCAATATTCAATACATAACTTGAATAAATGTCGAAAAAAGGAAGATGATCGCGCTTGATCGTCTCAATGTTTTTAGCAAATTCCTCTTCGTTAACGCCAAACATAAGCTTCTCGAGCCGGGTAACCGACAACGAAACATCAATGTCGGAAACGTCGACTTTTAGTGGGTTGGGTTTACAAGAAAAGAGAACCACAATTATGAAAATTGCTGTAAATAAAAGACTTCGTACTTTTGCAGTCATAGTGGTTAAATATTCGGTTGAAATTAAATTACCAGGCACAAATTTACAGTATTGTATTCAATTCCGACAGAAAGTTTTATCTATATGATCAACTTACATTACACCCTGAATTCGATACTAAAGCATGGCCATACAAGAAAAAACGGATTTCGTTGGTGACACATTGCCTCACAGAAGGACAAAATCAACATCAGAAACCAACAATTGTGCTATTTTTGAGTATAATTTGTGAGTAACAGAAACAATTTTTCCATAATATTGTATTTAGATAACAATAAACTGGCAATTGTAGACATATTCCAATAATCAGAAATGTCAATAAATTAATGAATTATCTATTATGAAAAAGAAAATTATTCTCTTTGCTGCACTCTTAACCCTTAGTGCGGCAGGTTTTGCCCAGAAAATGCAGCTCGGTTTTCAGGCTAGCCCGCAAGTATCCTGGCTTAAATCATCGGAGTCGAATATAACAAATGAAAACATAGGGTTGGGAATCAGGTACGGTCTGGATGCCGACATTTTCCTTTTCGACAATACACGCTATGCTCTCAACACCGGCTTATTCATAACCAACCATTCGTTCAAGGCGCGCTATAACCTTGAAAAGCCCATCGTGGTGGGAGACAAAGAGATGCCTACACCTGTAGATATTAAATACCGGGTGAATTATATTGAACTGCCACTGAACATCAAATTGCGTTCCGACCAGTTTTACCGCTTCACCTATTATGGACAATTCGGGCTTACAAACCTTATAAACATCAGCGCATCAGGAACATCGAGCGACTTGAAACTCGATGGGTCAAACGTTAACGATGCCATTCGGCTTTTCAACGTAGGAATGATCGTTGGCGGAGGGGCCGAATACGATGTGGGAGGAAATACTGCCTTAAACTTTGGTCTTCAGTATACCAACTACTTTGTTGATGCCACAACAATTAAAGGCTTAAGCGAAAAATCGAAAATCAATTCGATACGGCTTATTATTGGTGTGATGTTCTAAAGAACTTTCACCATTCGCATTTTTGTAGCAAAAAGTGATTTTTTACCGTTGCTGTTTCATTGGCATAGTGAAACATAATTTTCTGTGCATTGTTGTCCGGTAAATTAAAAATAACAAATCATTTGCGATATGAGATCCCTCACTCCACTTTGTTGCGTTCGGGATGACAAGCTATTGCACTGATCATAAGGGGGTTGGTTGCAGCGAAGCCACAACCAACCCCCTCCTATGTCAAAACCAATGTATGCCCCGTCATTTCGACCGAAGGGAGAAATCTCGTAAGCTTTACCGGACAACAGTGGTTTCTGTGCAAAAATTTGTGCAAAAAACATGTTTTACAACATAAAAAATCTAACTTTGGGCTTCAATCGTACAAAAAGTGGGATATGTTTCGAAATGATTCGTTGAATATGAATTCTCATGAACCGAGAAAATCGATTTTCAATCTGTTAAGTGCCGAAGAAAAGATTGAAATTGAACAACATATCCAAAAACTTGAAGTCAGCAGGAACGATATTATCTACCACGAAGGTGAAACACCTACCGCTTTTATGACCCTTGAAGAAGGAAAAGTAAAAATATACAAAGAAGGGGTTGGCAATCGCGAGCAGATTTTACGAATGGTCAAACCCGGAGGTTTCGTTAGCTACAGAGCGCTAATTGCCAACGAGTTACACAACGATTCAGCAATGGCACTGGAAGATTCGTTAATTTACATTGTTGATAAAGAATACTTTTTCACTAAGTTCATTAAAAACCCCGATGTAGCCTTACGGCTCATGGTAAAACTTGCCAAAGAATTAGGGTTTTCGAACTCGCGCACCGTAACCCTTACCCAAAAGCACATCAGGGGCAGGCTGGCCGAGTCGCTTATACTGCTGAAAATGAAATATGGTCTCGAGTCTGACGGACAAACCCTTAAAGCATTTATCTCGCGCGACGACCTGGCAAATCTTTCTAACATGACTGCTTCAAATGCTATCAGGACACTTTCGAGCTTTGTTGAAGAAAAAGTGATTGTAATTGACGGCAGAAAAATGAAGATTATCGACTTCGATAAACTAGAAAAAATAAGCAAGCTGGGCTAGAACATCAAAGAACCAGTTTTTCCTTTTTAAGACTCCAATATAAGCTACCGAATCGGTGTATTTTTCCAATTCAGAAAAAAAACCTTGGCCTGTATAAGCAACTAAGCAGATATTTTGTTCCAATTGGCAATTCTTTTTTTAGTTTTGTAGTTTCACTCAACAATATTTTTAACAATCGTAACAAATTAATGATCACTATGAACATTAAAACCAAAACATTTTTTCTTTCGGTAAGCACATTAATCCTGGTAGGACTAGGGTTACATGGGTATTCCGAAACACAAGGGGGAACCACGAACGGTTCGGCCCAAAGTGGTACAAAACCAAGTATCACTGAGTACTTCTCGCCGGCGAGCACCAAAAAAATGACGCCGGATGCCGATGGGTTTATCCAACGTTGGTCGTTATTGGAACCAATTAACAAGCCTAATCGTGGCAATACTGTTTTCGTAGATAGCTACTTAAGAAATGCTTTTGACACATTGTATTTCGCAAACCAATTTACTATAGTTCCCAAAAATGGGGAAAAGGTAAAAGTTGGTGAACAGGAACTTACTTGGCACGCGTTGGAAAGTAAAAAATTCAATGTTAAACTATTCCGTTTTGCCTCAGGCCTTGAAAAGCAGATGTACGGAGTGCTGTTCTGGGCTGTAACCGTTGTAAACTGCCCGCAGGAAATGAAAAATGTACGAATGGCTGTAGGCTCAAATTCCGCATCGATGTGGTGGCTCAACGGCAAAGAAGCTCTTTTGCTCTCAGGTGACCGTCGTATGGTTATGGACGATTGTGTATCGCCCCGCTTAACCCTCAAAAAAGGAAAGAATATCATCAGGGGAGCAGTAATCAATGGCCCTGGGATGAGCGATTTTTGCGTGCGCTTCCTCGATGAAAATGGCCAGCCAATTAAAGACATCACTATTACTAATGAATGAAATTAGTGTACATTTCATTTCTCAATCATTAAGAAAATAGAACAATAATGAAAAAAATCAACATATTGGGCGCAACAGCCCTATTATCAATAGTTTTTGCCGGAACTGCTATTGCGCAAACCGGAAAACCATTCATCCACGATCCATCAACTATTATGGAATGTGACGGCAAGTATTACACCTTTGGAACAGGTGGCGGCGGTTTAATATCAGAAGATGGTTGGACTTGGAACGGAGGCGGAGTAAGACCTGGTGGTGGAGCCGCTCCCGACGCTATAAAAATTGGCGATCGCTATCTTGTTATTTATGGTGCCACCGGCGGAGGTTTAGGTGGCCGTCATAACGGTCGTATCCTTACCATGTGGAACAAAACCCTCGACCCGAATTCACCCGATTTCAAATATACCGAAGCCATTGAAGTAGCTTCTTCTGACGGTGACGAAGATTGCGACGCCATCGACCCAGGGCTGCTTCTCGACCCAACTACAGGCCGCTTGTGGTGCTCGTATGGTACTTATTTTGGGTTTATCCGCCTTGTAGAACTCGACCCGAAAACAGGAAAACGAGTTGAAGGCAATAAGGCAATAGATATTGCTATTGACTGTGAAGCCACCGATTTGGAATACCGCGACGGATGGTACTATCTTCTTGGCACACACGGAACTTGCTGCGATGGTGCCAACTCAACATACAATATTGTTGTTGGCCGCTCGAAAAGTATTACCGGCCCTTACCTCGATAACATGGGAAGAGACATGATAAAAGGTGGTGGCAAAATGGTAGTTGCAGCTGGCGGAAGAGTAACCGGACCCGGCCATTTCGGACGCACTATTCTTGAAGATGGCGTAGAAAAAATGTCGTGCCACTATGAAGCCGACTTAGATCAAAGCGGACGCAGCGTATTGGGAATCCGTCCTTTACTGTGGAAAAACGGATGGCCTGTAGCTGGCGATAACTTCAAAGAAGGAACCTACGAAATTGAATCGGAAAGAAGGGGATATGCATTGGAATTAGTGGTCGACTTTGTGCGTATGGCCGGTGGAATGCGCGGATTCGGACGTAACAACGACGAACCCATAAAACCTGTGCCTTCGCAACAATTAGAAGATGTAATTGGCACTTGGCCTAAAGGCAACATTGGGGTAAGAATTGGCGATTATATGTTCCGCCCGCATCAAAAATGGACCATTACTGCAGTTCCCGAAGCCGGTGGCTACTTAGGCGGCCCATACTATAAAATTGTTATTGCCGGTACAGACCGTGCCTTAGCTGCAACAGCCGATGCCGAAGTAATTACCGTTCCAGCATTTACAGGTGCTCCCGAACAATTGTGGAGAATTGACCAATTGACCGATGGAACCTATCGGATCATGCCTAAGGTTGTTCCTAACTCGAAAGAAAAATTGGCTTTGGTATCGTCGGGCGACAGCACCCCTACCCTTGCCCCGTTTGATATGGATAGCGACAATTCTAAGTGGAACTTCAGAAGTCACTAATTCACAGGAAAAATCAGCACTCTTATTTACAATAAGATAAAAGAAATGAAAGGAAGGGTTACCCCTTCCTTTTTCTTTTTGTACCTGTTACCTCTTGCTACTTCATATTTCCTGCTTTTTATCACCGACAACCTTTCGTTGGTCAAAAAAACAATAATTATTTTGGCAAATTGTTTGACCGAATTATTATTATTATTATTGCGATAACAAACAACAAACTAAACCAAATTATTATGCAAATAACCCAATGCTTCCTGGCGCCAAATATATTCAACCTATATAATAGCTGCCGCGCTATGGTGTGCCCGGGTGGTTTGGCTGGTTTAGTTGCCAAGTGTAAAACTAAAAACCTGTGCGAGCCTATGAGAAACTAAGCCGGGTGATATCGTGTAGCCTTTGGTAGCAGCCAATATAAGTAATTTATAATTTATAATTGACTATTTATTATTGTCATTAAACTCAGAATATCAATGAGATACAAAGTTTAAATTATGACATTAAATTAATCTTAGAACTTATATTGGTGCAACGCAAATAAAAAAGGCAGCACGGCCCGGAAAAACCA
>JAAYAG010000065.1 GCA_012719495.1 Bacteroidales bacterium | reverse complement strand
TGAAAGAAGAAAATGGAGGTATTTGGGCTGCAATTGTAGCAATAGGAATCGCCGCATGGGGAATTGGAAATTTAATTCACGATTGCTTTTGTAACCATAGGCAATCAGATATAACAGTATGGTAAAAAAATCGATTTGGAGGGCTACCCCTCCATTTCTTTTGGTTTTTTTCGGTGCAACATTATTTTCATTTGCACAAGAAAAAGTTACGTTTCGTGTCTGCGATTACGAAAATAACCCATTGCCTTATGCAAACATCAGGTTTTTAAATTCCTCACAAGGTACAATTACAAATTCTAACGGTTATTTTCAGGCATCAATTGCCACAAATCAAAAAGTTTCTATTTCTTACCTTGGATATCAAACCATCACGTTCTCTACCGATACATTAACCTCCGGGGTTATTCGGCTAAATAAAGTGCCCATCGGGTTGTCTGAAATAACTATTAAGCCCAGTAACGGGATTAACATTGTAGAAAAAGCATTAGAAAAAATTCCGCAGAATTTTTACGGCCAAAAAAATCGTCAACGTGCATTTTACAGAGAGTATTTGTACCAAGATAATCAGTTAAAAACAGTAACAGAAAGTAGCCTTTCAATATTAAAAATGCCTTATAATGAAAAGATAAACGATATACTCTCTATTGAAAAAGGCCAATCATTTGTACACGATAGCAGTGATATAGACATCATTAATGGTCCTTTTGCAGTTTTCCGACAGTGCGACATAGTCAAGAATAAAAGTTATATTCTTAACAAGAAGAGCCTTTCGAGTCATGTTTTCCTACTAAAATCTATCATTCACGACAATGACCGATCCCTCTATGAAATTCGATTTTTCCCCAAAAAAAAGAATGCAATTTCTGGAGAAAAATATTCGGGAGAGATCTTTATTGACTCAGTTAATTTTTCAATAGTAAAAGCGAACATCGAAAAATTGACAAAAGATGGAAAGAAATCGGGGAATTGGGTTGCCGTAAACTACGAATTGTTTGGCAGGCGTTATACATTAAGCAATGCACAAAAGCAGGTTTTAAAAAGAAACAATAAAGCGAAGGTTGAATTGGCAATAACCGATTTTGAATACGCCAACTTTGAAGAAGAACCCCAAAAAATAGAAAAAGGAATTCCATTGAATGAATACATAACACCAAATTACTCCTCTGCACAAACAATACTACCCGACTCGATAAGTACACATAAGTTCTTAAAAAACAACAGACGAACAAGCTATGAACCAGCCATAGAATTATACTATGAAACAAATCTCCTTGAACAGGTAAATACATTATCGAAAAATCTAAATTCTGTCGGATACCTATCAAACTATTTGATATATAAAGGCTTTAAAAACGGAATGATTTGGTCATTGTCTCAAACTTTTTTCCATTATTGCTTTTTCAATCCTTTGTCGATGGTACTTGCAGAAAGTGCACTTCTTAGGAAAAACAACATTTCGCATGAAGTAAACCCATTTGTTTTTAATAAAAACCTTTCATCATTTTGTAAGGTAAACAACACCGAAGAACTCCGTTTGTTAC
>JAAYAG010000064.1 GCA_012719495.1 Bacteroidales bacterium | reverse complement strand
GCAACGCCAGTCACTCATAATGCAAAACAAAACCCTCAAGAGTCAGAATTTCAGCGCAAATCTAATTCAAAAATCGTTGTGCAACAGAAAGAAACGCAGGCAAGTGCTTATAAATGAAAAATAACTAATGCAACAAAAATATAAACAGTAATTTTACCCACATGAGAAAAGCACATACTTTGAAGCCAAAACCAATAAATGTTACATTTGAATCGTTAACTTTGTTGACTTACATTTATTTCTAAGTAGCTATGGATTCAATACGTCAGAATAAAGTTTCAAGGCTCATACAAAAAGAGTTAGCCGAAATTTTCCAGTACGAAAGCCGAGAACTTTTCCGTGGGAAAATGATTTCGGTTACTGTTGTGCGGGTATCTAAAGATTTATCAGTTGCCAAAATATATCTCAGCATATTTCCGTCGGAGGGAAATGAAGAAATAATGAAACTAATAAAGCAACTTACCCCGCAAATTAGAGGCTTACTAGGCAACAAAGTGGGCAAACAACTGCGAATTATACCTGAATTGGCCTTTTTTGTCGATGATAGCCTGGATTATATCGACAATATTGATAACATACTCAAACATTGATTTTTATGCAATACGATCCAATAAAAAAGAGCTTAGGAAACGTTTTCAACAAATCGCCCTTTCTCCGCAAGCTTTTCTACCGTTTGCTCGATCTGTTATTGTTGCGTTCGTGGCATATACGCCGTGAACTTCGTGCCTGGAAAGCACCCGCAAGTCCGGTAATTCTTGATGCCGGTTCGGGCTTTGGCCAATATAGCTATCGCATGGCAAGGTTATTCCCGAATGCACTAATCAAAGCGGTCGATGTTAAACAGGAACAAATTACCGATTGCAACCAATTTTTTCTGAAAACCGGGCTGAATAACCGGGTTATTTTTGAAAAAGCGGATCTAACAAAATATATTGAAGAAAATCAATTTGACCTCATTCTATCGGTTGATGTTATGGAACACATTGAAGAGGATGTGATGGTTTTCAAGAACTTCTATTCGTCGCTTACCAACTGTGGCATGTTGCTGATTTCGACCCCGAGTGATATAGGCGGTTCCGACTCGCACGACCATGACCAGAATGAAGTTTCAGGCTTTATTGATGAACATGTGCGCGACGGGTACAACATCGAAGACATAAAAGACAAATTGCGGTCGGTTGGGTTCAGTAAAGTTTCGGCGCGTTACCAATATGGTACTGCAGGGAAAATATCGTGGGTGCTTTCTATGAAATTTCCTATTATGATGCTGGGAATGACCAAATTATTCTTTATCATTTTGCCATTTTATTACCTTATTGCCTATCCTATTTCGGCCCTGCTCAACTGGATCGACGTTACAGCAAACCACAAATCGGGTACTGGCTTAATTGTAACAGCTACCAAATAATTGAATATATCGTACTACATAGCACGACGGTACCTCATTTCAAAAAAATCAAAAAATGTGGTGAACATTATTTCGGCTATTGCGCTTGTGGGCGTAGTGGTTGGAACAATGGCACTTGTAGTTGTTCTTTCAATTTTTAATGGGTTCGATGTCCTGATCAAATCATTTTTCAGCGTTTTCGATCCCGAAATAAAAATTACATCGGTTGAAGGAAAAACATTCGATCCAACTCTTGAGGCTTTTCAAAAACTGAAAAACAATGAAAATGTAATCCACTTTTGTGAAGTTGTTGAAGAAATTGCCCATTTCAGGTTCGAAGAACGGCAGCATATTGCCTACATCAAAGGAGTTGAAGACAATTACTTCAAAATGAGCCAACTCGATAGTTTTATGTACGATGGAAAATTACAACTCGTAGAAAACAACATCCCATATACCGTGCTTGGGCATGGGCTGGCCTATAACCTTGGTGCTTCTCCTAATTTTATCCATCCTGTTTTCATTTCTGTTCCCAAAAAAGGCAAAAGCAGCAGTATACTTGCAAATCCCTTCAATCAAAAGTACGTATATACTTCAGGTATTTATTCTGTTGGACAGCAAGAAGTTGACGATATGTTTGCCATTATTCCCCTTGAAATGGCCCGCGAACTGACCAATGCAAAAGGAAAAGTAACATCGATAGAAATCGGCCTCAAGCCTGGAACAAACGCAAAACGTTTTCAACGGGACATTCAAAAAATGGTTGGAAATGGCTTCAAAGTTCAGAATAGGTACCAACAACACGAATCGTATTACAAAGTTACTGAAAGTGAGCGCTTTTTCATCTATATCATTTTATCGTTCATATTGGTCATCGCTTCCTTCAACCTTGTCAGCTCAATAGCTATGCTTATCCTCGACAAACGAAAGGATATCAACATTTTAGTAAGTATGGGGTTAACACGAAAACAACTTTCGCAAGTTTTTCTTATAGAAGGATGGCTCGTTTCGCTGGTTGGCTCCATAATCGGGTTGTTTCTTGGAACCCTCTTTTGCCTTGGACAGATGTACTTTGGCTGGATAAAATTCCCCGGCAATTTTGCTGTTGAGTATTATCCCGTCGACCTTAGGGTTTCAAGTTTGATTATCATCGCAATAACCGTCCTTGTAATTGGCGGTGCTGCCTCGTGGCTTCCTGTCAAATTTTTGCCCGAGAAATTCTTTCAAATGAGGGAAGAATAATTACTTAGTCCCCTCCTTATCCTAATTTATCGTAAAAGGAACGAAAGATCGTCAAACGAAGAAAGTTCTACAGGTAGATTTCCCTTTTTAAATATCCGCAAAGAGCGCTCTCCAATGAGCGTCATCGATTTCCCTTCCACCTTAAGCATACAGCCTTCGCGCAACCCGGCTACGTACACTTCAGGGTTTACCTCGATAAACTCTTCGATTCGCTGTTCCCGAGTTTCCCCAGCATGCCCGTCGGGGTTTGCATCAAGGTAATGCGGGTTTATCTGAAAAGGTATCAAATTGAGGGTTTCAAAACTCAACGGATCAACAATAGGCATATCGTTTGTGGTTCGCAGTGTGGGGCAAGCAACGTTCGACCCGGCACTCCAACCTACATAGGGAGTTCCAAGTTGTACTTTTCGCCGAATAACATCAAACAAACTATTCTGATGCATGAGCTTTACCAGTTGCCATGTGTTTCCACCTCCAACAACAATCGCCTCTGCTTCTTCAATTGCCTCATGCATAGCCATATATCGGTGTATGCTTGTAACAGATTGCCCAATTTCGGCAAAGCGGTTGTTTACTTTTTCTTCGTATGCATCGTACGAAAAGGTTACCGCAGCAAAAGGAATAAAAACAATTTTCAATGGCCTACGACCAAGGAAATTACTGATTTCTAACTTTGGATATTCCAGATAAGGCTCGCCGGCCATGGTTGAATTGCTGATCAACAATAAACGCATTGACATAATTATCTTAATTAATTACTTGTATCATTTGATTTTAACACCGAGAACGAGAATGTACTGCCTTCGCCGGGCTTGCTTTTAACCCAAATCTCACCTCCGTTCAGTGCCAAAAATTCTTTACATAAAACCAACCCAAGACCACTTCCGGTTTCGCCTGAAGTTCCTTGTTTTGAATGAATATTTTCAATTTTGAACAATCTTGCTATTTCTTTTTCATTCATCCCAATCCCCGAATCGGTGATGTTGAAAATTACAGTATCTTGTTTTTCTTCTATAGAAACAATTACCCTGTTTGATGGATAAGAAAATTTTATTGCATTGGTAACCAGGTTTCTAAGCGAAGTCAACAATGTGTTTCTATCGCCAAATACTACCCAATCGACAGAATCGGGAAAAAACAATTCAATATTCTTATTCTCGGCAACAGGCATACAAACATTTAATAAAGAATCAAGTAATTCCTGAACAGGAATTTGTTCCTTATGAATTTCAATCCGGTTGGTTTGTGTTCGTGCCCACATAAGTAAGTCGTCGAGCAGCTCGAGTGTCCCCGCCGAAGCTTTTTTCAAGAACAGGAGATAATTCATCGTTTTATCTCTTGAATCTTCATCGAAACGACTAATAACTAAACCGATAAGCTGGTCAATAGTCGTCACTGGGTTCCGAAGATCGTGGCCAATGATGGAAAAGAATTTATCTTTGGTTTGATTCGCTTGTTCCAGCAAATGATTCTGTTGCTCTATTCGTTCTTTTTGCTGCTGAATTTCAGCCGTTCTTGCTGCCACTTTTTTCTCGAGAACGATCTTAGCAAGAAACAACGACTTATGACGCCATCTTATGTAGAGCATAACCATTGAGGCGATTAAAAGTAAAACTAAAAGAACAAACCAAATTGTTTGCCAAAATGCAGGATGAACAATTATGGTGACTTTAGTATACTCTGAAGATATAACTCCATCGTTATTAGCACTTTTAACTTTAAAATGATATTTCCCCGGATAAAGGTTGGTGTATTGTACAAAGTTTTTTGAAAATGCGGTTTCGTTCCATCCATTCTCGAAACCTTCGAGCCGGTAATAGTATTTGTTCTTTTGAGAGGGATTAAACTCAAGCGAAGAAAAATGAATGGTTATAATCCGGTCTTTCGGATATAGATGAACTTCACCGGCAATATCAATAGGTTTTTTGCTGTGCTTTCTATCGGGAAAAACTTGCTTCCCATTAATCCGAAAATCGGTAATAATAACTTTCTGTGAGGAAGAATCGATTCGGGTAGAATATGGGTTAAAATAGTTAACCCCTTCAACACTTCCTGTATAGATAATGTGATCGATGGTGTCGAGAAACAATGCCGATTTATTCAACTGATTGTTTACTAACCCATTACTTTTGTCGAAATTATGGCAAACATTTGTAATCGGGTTATAACTCGAAACACCCGAAATAGACGCGACCCAAATATTTCCCAAAGAATCGGGAACAACTGATTGTATAACATTGCCCGTAAGCGGTTGATTTTCCGTGATATTAACTATTTTTTCGGTTTTGGGGTTGAAACGGTATAATCCGGCACCATCAGTACAAAGCCAGCAAGTTGTATCGTTTTGAAAGTGGATATCTATAATACGCTCTTCAGGGAAACCTGGATATTCGGGCCCATGCGTATACACCTTTTGAGTGCCTGAAACAGGGTCATATTTTATCAGGCCGATACCCACATTGGCTATCCACAAGGACGAGTCATGTATTTCAATGTCAAAAACACTGTTGCGGTGTTGGTCTTTGTCGTCAAAATTTATCGACACATATTCAAGAGTGTTCTTGTCTACTTTTTTAATACCACCTCCCCAAGTTCCGCACCAAACAAAATGCTCATCTTCAGCAATACAAAAAACAGCGCCGCTCCAATCATCGATTCGGTTTTTAACTTGGATGAAATTTCCCGCATTTTCATCATAACGGTATAGGAAACCTCCATCAGTTCCAATCCAAATCTTATTGTCGAGACCAACTTTAAACGAAAGGTACGAATTGGTAACAAAGCCTTTTTGTTGCCCGACTAAATAGGTTTGATATGTTTTATTGATCAGGTTATACTTAATAAGCCCTTGCCCCCGGCTGCCAAGCCACAAGTTGTTTTTGCGGTCCCGAACTATACTATAGATATTTAGATCGTTCGATATTGGTGAATTAACATCAAGAGTTGTGAACATCTTCTTATCTAATTGTAACATACTGACCCCGTTATCGGTAAATCCAATCCACAGCGTATTAGTTTGGTCTATATATAATGTATTAATAGAATTTGAGCCGATGCTATTAATATTGTTTTTATCTCGCTTTAAATGGCTAATTATGGTATATGAGCTGTCAATGATAAAAAGGCCATTTACCCATGTGCTAACAATTATATTTCCGTTCCGATCGTAAGCCATGTCGGTAAGAAAATTATCTCCAAAAATCTTTTCGCTAAAAGCAAGCTTCATTTTTTCCGGCCGCAATGGGTCGATGTGGTAGATATTCCCGCTACGTCCCGAGATAAGCAATCTCCCGCTATTTTCTTGTATAAATCCTAATATTGCCCCAATATCACGAAACCCGTTGTCGGATCTTGTTAAGCCATGGAAAGTAATTTTTTCTGTCTTTGGATCAATTTTAAAGACCTCGCTTTGGTTCATCCCTACCCAAATGTTTCCTTCGCGATCTCGAAAAAGCTTTGTAACATTCGAGTTTTTCCGATGTTCAGGATCATATTGCTCCATGTTATAGTGTGAAAACACCCCTGTTTTTTTGTTGAACCGGTTAACCCCGTTCCCGTTAGTTCCAATCCATAAATCTCCGTTTAAATCTTCGATTATTTCAGAAATGTTCAGGCTTCCAATTCCTCCGGGCTTATCGGTAGTTACAAACCGCTTGAACCTCCCGGTATTTCGGTCATACATGTTTAGTCCTCCGCCCAGGGTTCCTACCCAAACATTATTTTCTGTATCGACAAAAAGGCTGAGAATAAAATTGCTTGAAATGGAGCTCGAGTCTTCCGGGTCGGAGAGGAAGTTGATCGTTTGATAGCCATCCAGACGGTTTAACCCATAATTGGTACCCACCCACAAATAGCCAAAAGTATCGCGCACAACTGCTTCAACGGTATTGTGCCCGAGTTTTCCGTTTCCGGTATTGAAATTAACAAAATCGGACGGGGAACCAAAAGTGGCCGGTATTACAAAAAATACCAACCAAAAAAATGGAACGATTCTTCCCATTACCTGTTTTCTATCCCTGTTTTTTACCGTACCAATTTAATCAAATTATTGGATAGAAAACCAAAAGAGGCCGCCCTTTTCGACGACCTCTTAAACCTAATTATATTTTTCTGGTTAAAAAGCAAAAGCAAGCCCCACTGTAAAAGGAGTGGCCTCGGGGCCTAACCCTTTCTCGAAAAACTTTGTATTATAGTATGTTGCAAATATTCCAACATCCTCGAAACCAACTCGTGCAGTGTATCCCCAACGAATAGGAGCAACGTTGTAGTTCCCGTTATCGCGTTTCTTTACGCTACCAATCTTGGTTTTTACATGCTCATGAATTTTCACGCCTCCAATTACGCCCCCGGCAATAAAAATCCGTTTATGGTCGTATTGACCAGGTATTTGCACCTCAAGCATAAACGGAGCATGAATGAATGTTGTAGAAAGCTTGCTCAGCCTAAAATCTCCCTCGGGCAACGATTGCGGTTGAATTACTCCGTTATCATCTTTTACCAAGGTATACCGATTTCTAAATTTATAATCATTGAAATTAAGCCCCAAGCCTGTGACCAACCCTACGTATGAAGAAAATCCAAAACTGTATTCAAAGAGATTGACATTCACTTCGAACGATTTTTCGGGTGCAGTAGTCATAAATTCCGGGGTTCCAGCCAGATAAAGAGATTCGGGATAAGTGGTGTTTAGTAGTTGGTTTCCACCAAAATCAATGCCTCCCCAATGTCCGTTGAACCTTTTCTTTTTATGCTTTTCAGCTTTTCGCTCGGCTCTTTCAATTTCCGATTGCTCGATATGTTTACCAAACTCTTCTAGCTTATCAACATCGATTTGGGTACGATCGTCGTCGGTAATAATCTCAATCGCATGTTTTCCAACACGAATATGAACCGTATCGATCTTTTCAGTGCCTGAACCTTTGTTTACCGAATCGGGCTTTAGTACTGCTGCTTCTGCCAAACTATCATTTTCAGAAAGGAGCTCATCCAATGGCAATTGGTCAGCATTGCTCACTACAGAATCAGCCTGTTGGCTAAGGGGCTGATTCTGTGCAAATACAACAGTCGATATACAAACTAGAATTAACGATAAAAGTTGTGTTTTCATCATATCTCTTTTTTAATTGATTCCTTTTTGCTAGTATGACGGAAGCCTTTCCCCAAAAGTTACATTACATGAAAGATTTTTTTCAACTTTGTACCATAGATCAAATGACAGCCATGACCAAAAGCGAACTTGAAGAAATGGTAGCTTCGGCCTATTCGAAAGCCGACTACCAGTATTTGTTTCAGCGGGCAACCCTTGAGCCTGCATTTTTTAAGCTTGTTTGGCAAGTTGCCAGCGAAAAACCAGATAAACAATCGTGGCGTTTTTTGTGGATACTCGACCATGCTACAGAAAAGAGCAACACCAACCTTTTACCCATCTGCAACGACCTTTACAAAATGGTCCTTGCCACAAAAAACAATAGTGTTATCCGTCAAAGCATGAAACTTATCCTTAGGTGCCCCGTTAATGAAGAACATGCCGGAGCTCTCCTCGACCGTTGTATTACATGGATGAACAATCCGAAAGAAACCATTTCGAGCCAGTGCATGGGGCTGGAGTTTTTTTTCCGCTGCTGCGAATTGTATCCCGAAATGAGTTCGGAATTGCTTTCGCACATCGAAGAAAATCTCGACAGGCATCCCTCTGCCGGTTTCAAGTCGAGGCTCAAGTATTTTAGAAAAAAGCTAGTTGACGATTTAACCAAATAAAAAGAGCCCCACAAATGCAGGGCCCTAACAAATTAAATTATACTATATTACTTCTTTACAATTTTCGAAAGTACGTCTTCTTTGCTCAACTTTTTGGTACAGAAGAACCAATCGTAACAAGTCATTTCTTCTTTGCTTTCCATTCGTTGTTTTGCCACCCCACATGAACCTGCTGTTGGAACAATTACGTCATCGCCCGGTCTCCAGTCGGCTGGAGTGGCTACACTAAATTCGTCGGCTGTTTGCAAGGCCACCACAGCACGGTATAGTTCGTCGAAATTGCGACCAAGGCTTAGCGGGTAATAAATAATTGTGCGCACAATACCTTTAGGGTCGATAATAAATACTGCACGAACGGCTTTGGTATTGCTTTCGCCAGGCTGAATCATACCATACTTTTTAGCTACTTCCATGGTAATATCTTCAATTAACGGGAATTTTACTTCCACGTCTTTCATCCCCTTATATTCAATTTTTTCTTTGATTGTACGCAACCATGCAATGTGGCTGTAAAGTCCGTCAACTGAAAGGCCAACCAACTTACAATTTACATTTGCAAATTGCTCTTCCATCGATGCGAAAGTCATAAACTCGGAGGTACAAACCGGTGTAAAATCGGCAGGGTGGCTAAAAAGAATTACCCAGCTTCCGGCATAATCGCCCGGGAATTTGATGTTTCCTTGTGTGGTTACTGCTTCAAACGATGGAGCCTTTTCGCCAATACGTGGCAACGATACTACAGTTACTTCATTATTTTCCATTTCTTCAATATTTATATGGTTAGTTTAAAATTTGCTTTGTTTATACAATAACATTAAAACTTATGATAATGTTGCTCCAAGCATCCATATTCTCTTTTCGGTTGATGCAATTAGCTCACTCGCGAGTGCAACAGTTCCTTCATCACTATTTTCGCTTGCAAGTGAAATAAGTTCACGGTATCCATTAAGCAAATATTGCTGGTTTTCGAGTGCAGTTTTTAAGCTTTCCAATCCTTTGGGAACTTGTGTAACTACTTCAACTTTAGCAACCTTTAAATAATCGGCATAGGTATGAAGTGGAACCTGGCCTAGCATTAATACCCGTTCGGCCACTTCGTCGATAGTCTCGGCGGTTTGGTTATACATTTCTTCATACAACTTATGAAGCTGATGGAATTGCGGGCCTTGTACCAACCAATGCATGGTGCGAAGGTTCTGATATACTACCTGTAAATCGGCCAATACCTGATTTAACTGACTGCTTACTTTATTTGAATTTTTTGTTGTCATGATATTAATTTTTTGGTTATTGTTCTTATTCATTTTGATAGGACAAAGATATTATTGATTATATTTATCGAAACAAATAAACGTATAAGCAGATAGTTATATCATGACACTACTTCAACTAAGCTATGTCCTGGAATTGAGTCGATACAATTCGTTTTCACTTACTGCAAAACGATTACATATTTCGCAACCTGCGCTAAGTTTGCAAATCAGAAAACTTGAAGAAGAGCTGGGCATTCATCTTTTCAAACGCTCACCCACTGCGGTGACCCTAACTGCTGAAGGGGAACTTTTTGTTGACAAGGCCCGTGAGCTGCTGGCATTGGCAGAAAAACTAAAAGACCTGCCCTTCGAGCTGGAAGAAAAACCCGAAGGAACATTGCGGATTGGGGTTATCCCAACATTGGCTCCTTATTGGTTCCCAATGTTTGTGAGCAGTTTCTCGAAAAAATATCCCAAAATCATGCTTACGGTTTCCGAAATGAAGACCGACGACATCATTGCCGAACTAAAAAACGGGCAATTGGATGCCGGGTTTTTATCAACACCTGTGCATGCTCCGGGGATGGAATTCAGAACCTTGTTTTATGAAAAGTTTTTCCTTTATGTGTCTGATAAACACGAGCTTTATGAAAAAGAAACCCTAAACTTAAAAAACATCGACCTGAAAGAACTTTGGTATCTCCAGGAAGGGAACTGCTTTCAAAATCAGGTCGATTCAATTTGCATGTATGCCCATGAACCCAATGAGTTACAAAATGTTGTTTACCTCTCAAATTCAATTGAATCGCTTTGTCGCATGGTAGAAACAAGTGGAGGGATGACTTTTATTCCGGAATTGGCAACCCTATCGGTTAACAGTGATGAGGAAGAAATGATCAAAGAAATTGAGGGCGAAGCACCGCTCCGGGAAATTAGCATGATTACTACACGGATCAGCAAATCGGACCGCCTGCTTGAGCTCTTCCTCGATGTTGCCTTATCGGTTATTCCTCAACGCATGAAAACAATTGAAAACGGGAAAGTTCTTTCCTCAGGAATATAAGTTGAATTTGTTTTATCAGCTCAATTAAAAAAATGCTGATTTATTGCTTTCTGCACAAATCGTTGCCAAAAGTATAGAGCAGCGAAAATTGTTGTTGGTTATCGAGATCGCCGTTGGCTATGTGAAACGACCATCCCAAACGTCCTTTCACATTTTTAAAATTAAGCGGTGTAACATACAGATCAATTCTGTGATAGCTGGTTGTGTTAGAGTAAAACGAATCGCCAAAATAAAAAGAATGCTTGCCACCCATATTAAAAGTTCCGCGAAGCCCAATGCCATTTTTCTCCAGTTGAAGCTGAGTATAAGAACTGTTTGCCAAACGGAAATCCATTCCTTCGCCTCTGTTGCGTGCCAATGAACTCAAAATACCTGTTTTAACATAGGCAATATCGAGAGGTAAAATGCCGGAAAAATCGTACCCAACTAATATGAGTCCCCCCATATAATCTTCAATATACGTGTTTTCATTCCAAACGGCTGTTTTTGCATTATGGAACATATAGCCGTTGAAAGAAACTGTAATCTTCTTAAAATGTGCATCTCCGTTAATTCCTGCCATAAATTGCTCCCTCCTGGTATTGCTCTGCCTGCTTATCCAATCAACATAAGCATTCATGTTTACTGAATTATTGCGGTAACCCACAAAAAGCCCTTCAAGGTTCGGGTTGAAGTAGTCCCAGTCGTCGGCAACAATTGCTAATGGCAAATCCATAACATCTTTACGGGCAAAAGTTCCCATCCGGAAATGCCATCTATGGTTCAAAAATTGGTAATAAAGAATCAAATTGGGCGGCAATTCGCCAAGCCTGCTGCCGTACTCATAAAAATAATCGATGCCAACCCTAACCTGGTGTACTGAGTCTATTTTGCCACCTAATGAAAAAGAAGCCCTTGTTCCAAGAATAGTCTGAGGCTTGTTATAGTTGCTAAAAAACTCGCGGTTATCGCCAATTCCATTGAAACGAAAAGAATAATCGACCGTTTGAGCCAACATCTGGTACGAAAAAAACAAAATCATGGCAAAAAGAAAAAACTTCTTCATGGCAATTATTTAATTGGCATAATATATTGCCAAATGTAGAAAACAAAAACGAAACTCACTCATCGATGCAAATTTTCCCTGATCGGGTATTTTATTCTGTGAAGTACAACCAACTCTTCATTTGTTTTTTTGGTTGTTTCTCTCTGCTTGAATAATCGAAGTAAACTTTGTAGGAAATGCTTGGCATAAAAGCGAATAGTCCAATTTTGTAAAGTTTTAGAGGTCGATTGGTATAGGTTAAATTCCGGCGATCGTTGTCATTATCGTAATAATAGTTGTAGGGGTTAATCCTGTTATAAACGTTATAAATTGAGTAAGTCCATGCAGCTTTATTCCCTCTTTTGGTTGTTTTATTGTGTACAAATCCAATATCCATTCGATGATATGGTTGCATTCTTCCTGAATTCTTTTCACCATAAATGAACTCAACCGATGTGAATTTTTCTGTTTGCTGGTCAATACTATATTGCTTTCCTAAAGCCGGAGTGTAAGGTATTCCTGACTGAAAAATCCAGACAAGGCTCATTGTCCATGCTTTACTTAATTCGCGATTTATTGAAAGATTAACAGAATGAGGCCTGTTAAAATCATACTCGAATGGTTTTCCTTTGTTTATGTTTGCAAACTGGCGCGAAGCATAAGACCAGCTGTATGCGGCTGATCCTCTCCATTTTCCACTGTTTTTTGTAACAGATATTTCTGACCCATAAGCTACACCTTCACCCCCATTTTCAATTTTATTTTCTATGCCTGTAATGCCAAACATATTCTCATACCCTTCTTTTAAGGAAGTAAGGTTCTCCATCTTTTTGTAGTAAACATTTGCTTCAACATTCATTGCCCCGTTGAAAAAAGAGCCATTCCAACCTGCCGAAAACTGAGTTGAAAATTGAGGCGGAATATATGAAGTGGCAGGTAGCCATATTTCTTTCTTAATAATCATCGCTTGAGTAAAAACCAGATGAGATGTCTGACTTACTTTCATGAAATTAAGCGTAATGTTCTGTTCTGGAGAAATTGATATAGTGAAATTTATCCTTGGTTCAATACTAGTATGAATAAAATCGCCATTGGCATAACCCGATATTCTTATTGATGGTTGAAATTTGAACAAAGAACTAATCGTGATTTTATTATCGACAAAAAAAGCTGTCTCAAATGAACGTGATAGTTGACGCAAGCTTGGTGTCTTAGATAAAGAATTATAAATGTAACTGGGCTCAAAAAGAAGATAGCTTGCCTGACCGCCAATATTTGTTTTCCAAAAATCGGAAATGCTATACTTCCAATTTGTGCGGAAAGAATAATCTCGCACCGAAGATCGATTTTCATCAACAACCTCGATTTTAATACTATCGGAATACGTTGATTGTTGTTCGTTTGCATTCCTATATCGGCTGAAAGATAAAATACTCTCGGCATGCAATTTTGAACTTACAACCTTGTTCCACTTGCCCGAAATCAACCAATTTCCCCATTTTTGAACCGCATGGTTACTCTCGCCCTTTGGCAACGACCACGACTTTGCCCAGTAATTCAAGTAATCGTCGCCCTGATAAACATGTAAACTCACATTGTTTTTTTCGTTTGGTCGCCATGTGAATTTTGCATTCAAATCGTGAAAACCATATATCATTACTGAAGTATTTTCTTCTGTTGCTAATGTTGCCAACCCAAGAATCGCATCAACAAATGTTTTTCTGGCCGTTACAATATAGCTCGCTTTTTTATTAATTAACGGGCCTTCAAAAGAAACAGAAACATCGATAAAACCGACGCTAACAGAGCCTTTGTGTTTTGTCATATCGCCTTCTCTCTGCGTAATATCAACTATCGATGACAATTTGCCTCCCTGCCGCGCAGGGAAATTCCCTTTGTAAAAATCAATCGAGTTGATCATATCCGGGTTGAATACCGACATAAAGCCACCCAAATGATTGACATAAATTAATGGTACATTATCAAGAAGATACTGATTTTGACCAGGTTCTCCTCCTCGAACCATCATCAAACTTAATCCTTCCGATTGAGTTTGAACTCCTGGAATTAACTGAAGAGCTTTCATTACATCTGGTTTCCCGGCCAACGAAGGTATCAAGTGAAGTTCTTTTGATGAAAGGCGTTTCCCATCAAAGTGAGTAACTTTTTGAGAATTAATAGTTATTTCTTCTAGAGTGTTGTCCGATTCCATTTCTATAGCCAACAAAGTATCTCGTTTTGAGCCAATATAAACTGAATCATTACTATACCCAACATACGAAACAACCAGCCAGCATGGCGCGTTTACACGCAGGCTAAAATAACCTAGGTTGTCGGTTGATGTTCCTTTCTTATCGTCTAACTGCCAAATATTTGCTCCAATTAATACTTCGTTTGTTTGCTTGTCGCGCACAAAACCTGACAATTGAATCTTTTGAGCTATTGCCGTGCTTGCGTTGAGTAAAACGAAAAACATAAGTAAAAGACATCTCATGTAATTATGGTTTTATATTCCATCGAGTTGCAGAATAGGCAGTAAAAATACCTAACCCATTTGTTACATTCGAATAGAGCGGATAATTTTGCGGCGAACTGCCAATCTGGTCAAAATCAGCAGTATAATATAGATAGTATTGTTTCTGAAATTCATAGTACGATCGGTCTATGCTTCTCAATTCAATATAATTGTCATAACCAGAACGTAACTCTTCTGAATAGTAAAAAGTTATATCATATCTGTTTTCGTCCATCATTTGGTTTGAAAAAATAGTTAACGGACTGGCTTCATTGAGCATAACAATATCCTTTCCAGGTATCATATAAATTGAAAAATAGTTCGAAAAAAACCTTTCTTCCAATTTTTGAGTATCCCAATTAAACATGGTATGTATACCTTCTTCAATCATTCGAACATCCCAGTACATGCTTTGAGCAGTATCGTTGCTAATGGTAACCCGATACGAAGAGATTTTCTCTCCTTCATTCGTCAACCCGGCAAAATCGGTAAATTGAATATTAGAAATTTCTGTTGGCTTAGGAACAATTGTTTCTGCAGAAACGGTATCGTACCCCGGAATTGAAATCACACAGCGGTACAATTGCCCAGCCATTGCGGTTTGATCACTTTTGTACCATCCAACTTTGTCGTGTAAAAGTGTATCGGTCAATCCTTTTGAAAATAAAATAACTATGGCATTTTCGACAGGAAGAGGGGTTGAATCATTCAAGCTAGCTGAAAATGTTACCTGTAAACTTATTGTACTATCCGCAATAAGAACACCATTTAAAACGGGTTTCTTCTCGAATTCCTGAAATTCATCGTCGACAAGGGCATGACAAGACACAATAACAAAAATGATTAAAACATAATAAATCATCGATATGTAGCTTCTCAATGCCATTCTTATCAGAATTTTATAGCCAACCCAATTGTTGCTTTCGATTTTCCTTCGTTATACAATTGCCCCAACGAATATTCTCCAAAGAGTCCACAGAGTCGTGTAATTCTATAACCTACCCCAAGTCCAACATGATACTCAAAAAAAGGCTTAATTCTTACCTTGGTACCGTTCATTTCACCCCAACTTCTTGATATAAGACCCCCAATAGCAATTGGATAAACATCAATCCGCAAGTTGCTTTTCTTAAAAAGAAGAGGCAACAGATGGTAATTAAAATTCACCCCATAATACAACGCATGAGATGGAACTACCTCTGCCGATTCACTAACCACACGGTTATCAACCACCTCAATGTCGTAACTAAGCATGTGCCCAATATTAGAATAGGCCATATATAACCCGGCATCCAGGTTCCTAATTAATTCGTAATTAACAGAAATTCCAACTTGAGCTTTATAGCGAGCCTGAACAATCTTGTTTTCATATTTATATGGTTCAGCATTTACAAAACCCGTATTAATTTTTACAGAATATTTTTCAGGTTTTCCTTTCTGCGTTGCGAAAGATGATTCAACTATGCAAAGAATCAAGAAAAAGGCCAATAATAATCGAGTATGATTTAAAACCTTCATAAATGAATTGAGTCTTCTTTTAAGTAATATAGATTGATAGCTTATTTCGAAAGCAATAACGAAAAAAAATTGATAATAATATAGAACCTAAAATAAATTATTCTCCGACAGGAATTGTAAACGCCAGCAGTTTTGAATTGAACTCGTATTTTTCAACTTTCCCACTTGTTGATGTCGAGTAATTGAACTTTTCTCTTGTGATCTTCCTCAATGTTGTAAGCGCAAATTGTTGTAACCCGGTCATTTTTTCTTCCTTCAACTCATTGGCTTTCATGGCCAAATATTCTTTCGGCGTTAAATAATTCGGGTAATTGTCACGAGATTCCAAATATGGTTCTTTCATTGGTGCCAACGCAAAATCAATTATTTCAGGCTGTTCGGCAAACGCCAGCACCTCTTGCGCCTTCATTGGGTTAATCGATTCGATATATTGGATATCTGTTTCTTCGATATTTTCTTGTTGAACATGCGATGGTTTAACATCTGCATCTTTTTTTACCTCGAGGGGCAATGCTAACTCTGCATCTGTATGTTGTGTTTGATTAATTGCATTTGGCTCTGCCGGTTTACTAACCTGAAGGTTTTGCTCACCTGTTGGCACCATAGCAACTTGGGGTGTACGAATTTCATGAGTTTGGTTTATGCCCAAAAACAGCGCAACGAACAATACCGATGCTGCAACATACCAATAGAAAGGAATTTTTCTGGATACAGTTTTTTTAAGCTCATGATTCTTCGGAAAAACGATTGTCAAATCGGGCTGCAAAATGGTTGCCTTAAAAAGTTCATACTCTCGCTTTGCGGTATGATTTTCTGATAAATACAATTCAAACTGCTCGTTTTCAACCGTTGAAAGCTGGTTCTCAATGGATCGGATACATGTTTCCTCAAAGATATCCAATTTGTCTAAGTCATTTTTCTTCAGGTGGTTAAATGGTAGTTCATTAATCTTTTCCGGTTCAAAAACCATCTGTTCAATTCCTTCAAGTTGTTCCTTTATATCAGGGTTTTGTTCGAGAAAACCGAGCAGAAGGTCAACATCTTCAACAGAAAGGGTTCCATCGAGGTAGTCGACATAAAAAATCTCGTAATTTTCTCTATTTATATTCATTTCAATCAGTTAAATAACATGTTCAATTTGCCCGATATAGTTTTTCAGGAAAAGCCTTGCCCTGAAAATATACACTTTTACTTGCGACTCGCTAAGGTTAGTTATCTGCCCAATTTCCTCGTAAGAGTATCCTTCATAATCGCGGAGCAACACCACCGAACGTTGAATTTCACTAAGCTTTTTCAGTCCTTCGTCTAACACCTCTTTTAAATCGGAATATTGCGATCTGTCAGCAATTACCGGCATATCGGCCACATCGGTAACCACCTGTCGTTTTTCTTTCCGCAACGAATCGATCATCGTATTATGAGCAATGCTGAAAAGGTACGACTTGGCTTTTGAGAACTGGATATCGGCACTTCTTACCCAAAGTTTTTCAAAGCTATCCTGTACCAAATCAGATGCCCGCTCGCTATCCCTAATATTCTTAAGAATATAGCGATAGAGCCCGTTGGCATATTGCTCTACTATTTGATTGTATTCGGCGGTTGTCATCTGTATCTTTCGAACATAGTATATGACGTTGCAGGCAGGCAAATAGTTACAGATTGTTGGCTTTTTTTTGAAAAGATTGTTTGTTTTTGATTACCAAGGTCTTTTGGTTGTTGAATGATTGTTGAATCATCAGATTGACTTTAGTACCAAGGGAGAAAGTGGTAGAAATAAAAAAAGCAGGAAAATCCTGCTTTTTTTAAAAAGATCGTTTATTCGTATCGGTTGTAATCTCCTCCTCTTCTGAAATCACGGCTTCCACCGCCGCGATTGTCGCGATCTCCGCCACGGTTGTAGCCGCCGCCACCGCCACTGTTCCTGTCAAAACGGCCACGGTTTCCATCAGGTCTGCGTCCACCGCCACCACCTCCAAATGAAGGTTTTCTGTCGAATGAACGTTTTTCATTAGCACGGGGTTCCGATTGTTTTACAACAATGTAGTTTCCCATGAAGTTGGTGTCGTTTAGGTGCTCAATAGCAGCAGCACCTTCAGATTCATCTTCCATTTCAACAAAACCATAGCATTTTGACATGCCGGTTTCACGGTCCATAATTAACTTGGTAGAACTCACTTTACCATATTGACCGAATAAATCTTTGATTTGATCAGCAGTTGTGTCTGAGTTCAGCTTTGCAACAAAAATATCCATAAAAGAAAATAAAAAAAATTAATGAAATTGAATAATTAACTCGTTAGAAGATGTGTAGGTTAACAAAACCAAAAAAGATCGTGTTGCAAATTCTATACAAATCCTAATGAGGCAAATCTATTGATTCTTAGCAATAAGTAAAAGGATTTTGAGAAAATTATCTTAAAATGATGAAATTCACCGGTAGAACGCAGTTTTTTTGCCGAATAAACCTTCGAAAAATTTGAAAATTAGTCAGATTACGGGTCGTTACACCTGTTTTTTGGACAATGAGAAAATGAATCGGCTCCCTTTTCCTTCTTCACTATCAACATGTATTTGCCCTTGATGCAGTTCGACAAATTCTTTGCAAAGGATCAAGCCCAAGCCAGAACTTGGTTCTCCCAGGGTTCCTTGCCGGCTGGTTTTCTGGTCCGATTTGAATATCGATTCGGCCATCAAAGCGCTCATTCCTATGCCATTGTCGGACACAATAAACTGCAGCATGTCGTCATTTTCATTCAATAGAGCCACCTCAACCCGGCCTCCGGGGTTGGTGAACTTAATGGCGTTCAAAATCAGGTTTCTTATAATTGTCTGAAACATGTAGCGATCGGCATATACAATGATTTCATCAGGAATATTATTTACAAGGGAAATTTGCTTATTAACTGCAGCATCGTAAAGGGTGGGTAAGGTTTCGCCAACGGCTTCAAAAAAAGTACATTCAACGGGTTGGTAACTAAATCTCTTTCTCCTGATAGCAGCCCAGTTCAATAAGTTGTTCAGTAACTCATTAGTTGACATAGCGTTGCGATGAAGCGACATGATCATTTTTTCTTTTTCTTCTTCTGAAATAATGAATGATTGGTCGGATAATACTTCTGAAAGATTTAAGATTGAACCAAATGGACCTCGAAGATCGTGTGCAAGAATTGAAAAAAAGGTGTCTTTTTCTGCATTAGACTTTTCCAGTTCAAGTGTTTTTTGGGCCAGGTCACTTTCCTTTTTCTTCAAATCGGTAATGTCGCGAATAATAAACAGAACACATTCTTTGTCTCCGATAACTATCGGATTTGCCGAAACAAGACCAATAAGTTCATTTTTATCTTTTCGAAGAAACTCAAATTCCTGAGTAATCATCGGCGATTTTTCTTTCAACTGACTGATAAGCTTTTGCCTGTCGTTCGGGTTTTTCCAAAGGCTAACATCAAAAACCGACCTTCCTTCTACTTCCTTCCTAGAATGACCTGTAACATGGAAAAATTCATCGTTGACATATACAAACTTTCCCGACTTAACTTCGGTCACAGTGGCAATATCGGGAATCGTATTAAATATCAGCTTAAAATGTTGGGCAGTAGTGGTCACCTGAGCATTTAAGCGCTGATTAATAACCAAAATAAAACCAAACGTGAGCATTAAGCCTATCAGCATTGCACCAATGAATGATGGCATTTGAAAGAAATCACCATTGAAAAAATTATGTATTGGGTTAAAAAAAAGCAAATAAAAAAACCGAACAAATAAAAACGCACTACCAATTAGAAATATGACAGAAACAAAAGCTACTGATTTCCTCACCTCAGGGTGCCTTTCTTTAAGAAGAAAAACACCATTGACCAGCAATAAGGCTGATGCTAAAAAAGAGTATAAAATAGCTCTGGTATTAACTTGGTCTTTAATGATGGTATAGTACGAAATGACTAGCAAAAAAACTAAAGACGCCACAATAAGTGGCATAATATTCTTTTCATGGTTGAAAAAATGCTGCGATCCGATATAGAGAAAAATAAACCCTGCAAAATGGGTTAGGTTTCCCAAGATAATGGTAATAACTTCAATCTCTTTATAGGTTCTGAGAAACATACAAACAAATCCCAACGCGATAAGCAAAATGCCTATACCCCAACACTTGATTCCCCTCTGCTCTTTTACAATAACCGATGTGAAAAACAAAACTAAGGACTGAATACTCAGAATAATAAATAACACAAGAATTAACGTTCTGATATCGACTACCATACCCTAAATTTTGATTCCATAATTCACACTCCGTTTGAAAAGTCAAAAGATATGATTTTTTGGATTGACATACAATGTATTATCAATGCATTTTTCATACAAATTGAAAGAAATGGCTCCTGGCAATACTCTTTATGATTCGGCAAAAAACCGTAGTGCTTCCATTATTTGAGCTTTTTCGCAATCAATATTTATTTCAACGTTACCTATTTCTGGGATCAATGTAAAATTAATGCGACCGGCTTCGTTCTTTTTGTCTTTTGTCATTTTTAGATACAACGCTTCAAAATCACTTTCCTGAACTTGAAATTTGCCATACGTTTCATTAATCCAGTTCGTTATGGAAACTACTTTGTTCATAGGAAAACCAACCTTCTTGGCCGAGAGGAAAAGTTCAACAATTAAGCCGTAGGCAACCGCATATCCATGAAGTATTGGCCTATTTTGATGCAAAGCCAGGCTCTCGATTGCATGACCAGCAGTGTGCCCTAGGTTTAACGCTTTGCGAATATTTTTCTCTGTGGGATCTTTCACTACAAAATATTCTTTAATAGCTACTGATTCAGCGATCATTTCATTTAAGTGCTCATAATCTATATTTTGCAAGTCGAAAGCTAAACAATCGTCCCAATGTTTGCGGCTATATATCAGCCCATGTTTAAGCATTTCGGCATACCCCGAAAGTAAATTGGCCCGATTGAGCGACTGCAAAAAACGCGAAGCAATGATTACTGTTTGTGGCTGACTAAAAACACCTATTTCGTTCTTCAGCCCATTAAAATTGATGCCGGTTTTACCACCCACAGAGGCATCGACCTGAGAAAGCAGGGTTGTTGGAATATTGACAAAATGTAAACCCCGTTTAAAACAAGAAGCAGCAAAACCACAAAGGTCGCTAAGCATTCCTCCACCCAGGTTGATCAACAACGATTTACGGTCGGCATTGTTTTCTTCAAGAAAATTCCAAACACGCACCACCGATTCGAGGCTTTTGTTCTCCTCTCCGCTGGCAATTTCCATAACCGGAACCGAAGCAAGACCTTCGCAGTCAAGTATCTGCGGAAGACAATGTTGCTTAGTATTTTCATCAACAACAATAAAAACTTTTCCTGCTGGGTAATGTGCTACAATTGAACCCAGTTCCTGCTCTAGCGCATTGGTTACCCTAATGTCGTTTACAAATATTGGAATGCTCATTTTTTACATTTATTTTTCAGCTCCAAAATTATAATAATTTGTTACTTTGCAGAAAGACTTTTAATTATGGACAAACCAGCCGACAATAAATTTATTTTTCAGCTTAACAACCAGGGCCGCTCTGCAGACTTTTTTGTTTTGTACATTTTTTGTTTTTTTGCTCTTTTAGCTGCAAGTTGCGTCTTCATTTTTACAAACCTGAATTTACTTTTATTTATTTCTATTGTTCTTACCTTGTTGTTTATCACAATATTTCATCTTTATAAGCCATCGTATTTCGAATTGCTTGTGAGTGAAACATCGTTTACGATAAACTACTATTCAGTGGCTACTGCCTTAAAAAATTATCATACCGTAGAAATAGAACACGGTAGCTTTAAAGGTTTTGAAGTCAGGAAACGCTATGCCGGCCTACAAAAACAGCTCATTTTAACCATCGGATCGAAATTGGGGCTGGCCGATTACCCGCCCATAAGCATTTCGATACTCAGGAAAAACGAACTTTCACAAGTAATTACCGTTTTGACTAAAATAAAAAACCAAGAAATATAATCCCTTTTTACATGCCCTCAACGCTACAATATAAAATTGCCCTTTCTCTTTTTCCACGGATAGGTTCGATCAATGCCAGAAAAATTGTGAGCTTGCTTGGAGGCATCGAGGCCGTGTTCGAAATGACTGAAAATGAGCTTCGAGGAATGCCAGACATCGCGAAAAGCCTTATAAGAATACTCATTGACGAGCGCGCAAATGTATTGAGCAAAGCAGATGAAGAAATAAACTTCATTGAAAAATATGGGATCAAAACATTCTTCTATCTCGATAAGGACTACCCTCGCCGATTGGCATTGTGCGAAGATTCACCCGTTATTCTTTTCCAAAAAGGAACGGCAACCCTCAACCAGCAAAAAATTATTAGCATTGTTGGTACCCGAAATGCAACCGACTATGGACGCCAGCAAACCGAAGAACTGATCTCGGGATTGGCCTCTTTGGGAATTAATATCCTCATAGTAAGCGGTTTAGCGTTTGGAATTGATATTGCTGCCCACAAAGCCGCATTAAAGAATAACTTCCAAACGATAGGTGTTGTTGGTCACGGTCTCGACAAAATATACCCATCGATGCATGCCAACATAGCCCGCGAAATGATTGCTTCAGGCGGAGGGGTTCTTTCCGATTTTGTTTCGGGCTCAAAGATCGATCCGGGCAATTTTCCCCGCCGCAACCGCATTGTTGCCGGCCTTGCCGATTGTACCATTGTCATTGAATCGGGAGAAAAAGGGGGTGCACTGGTTACTGCCGATATTGCAAACTCTTATAACCGCGATGTGTTTGCGTACCCCGGGCGAACCAACGATCCGTTTTCGAAAGGCTGTAACAATCTCATAAAACAGAATAAAGCTGCACTCATTGAATCGGCTTCAGACCTGATTCAATTTATGGGATGGGAAACCAATACCCAACCTCAACAGCAAGTGCTTTTTGTAGACTTAAGTAACGAAGAACAACAAATTGTCGACCTATTGAAAAGATCGGAAACAATAACTACCGATATTGCAGCCATAGATTTAAAAATGAACGTTCAAACAATTAATGCACTGATGCTTAGCCTGGAATTTAAAGGGGTGGTTAAGTCACTTCCCGGTAACAGGTTTAAGTTAATTTCGAGGTGTTATTGATTGTTTTTTTGTAATTTGTATAGATAATTTTAAACTAGGCTGTCATGAAACGAATTAGTTTTACAATTCTGATCACTGTATTGTATTTGAGCACAATGGCTCAATTGAAAGTTCCCGGGGTAAATTGGAAAGAATCTTACTCGTTCGACAAATCTAACAAATTTAAAGTTGATTTCTACGATAAGAAAGGCATGCTAATGCGAGCTATGGACTATCAGACCTATTACCAAACTCAAGGTAAAGATTTCGATGTACTTCTTGTTGACGATGGCCGGGGAAACAACACCGAAACCATTTTCGACCTTGAAAATGAAGTAGCCATACAAATATTTAAATCGAAAAATGTTCCCTATATGCACAACGCCGGTAGATTTATTTTTCCCGATAGTGCATCAACAAAAAAGCTTGAATTGATACCAACAAGCGAAACAAAGGATATCTTGGGCTATACCTGCAAAAAATATACCTATACTTATAAAAAAATCTTTGGAGAATGCTGGATATGCCCAGAGATTAGCCTTTCAAACGATTATGGCATTTTCAGGGCCGCAAAAATGGCAGCACTGCACAATACTTTATCCGCAGGAGGTTTTGTAATGGAAATGACAACCGAAGACAAAACTGGAGCTAAAACAGTAATGCGCACAGTATCATTAAACAACAGTGAAAGCTACTCTGCAAACCTTAAAAAAGCCGACATGGGAACGGCTATTAACAAGGTAAGTTATTATACTTTTTAACCTCGAACTGGCCATACCTTTATCAGGATAAAACCGGGGTTACAGTTTTTCGAGT
Source organism: Bacteroidales bacterium (assembly GCA_012719495.1). Lineage (GTDB taxonomy): Bacteria > Bacteroidota > Bacteroidia > Bacteroidales > Prolixibacteraceae > CAYMTR01. The sequence continues at coordinate 20,726 of JAAYAG010000064.1, read as the reverse complement.
AGTCCTTCAAGTTTTTGGTAAACTTCATTAGCAAGTTCTTGCACTCCGGGTTCATTCATGGCTTGCATTGCAACCAACGGGTTAATTGTAAACACCTCAACATCCTTATTATCTACAACTTGCAAACAAACATTACAAGGCAGCATAACCCCAATCTTGTCGTTGGCAAGCAATGCTTTGTGTGCAAAATGTGGATGACAAGCCCCTAAAATTCGATATGGCCTGAATTCAGCTCCAATTTTCTGATTCAATGTTTTACTAACATCGAGATAAGTAACCACTCCAAAACCTAACTCTTTAAGTTTCTCGGTAAGAAGTTTTTCCGCTTCGTCAATCGTTGTGTTTTTTAATGTTTTCAATAAATAGTAATCCATGATTCCAATAAATTATTTGTCGATACAAAGCAACAAAATAAGCACAACGACCAACGTGACAAAAATTACATTAAGGGCGAAATGCTTTCCAATTGTCACAGGTTGTATACAGCTGATAATCGCTGTTATTGGTTTGTTAAAATACCGTAACAGCTATTTGATAAGGAATATAGTTTACTAATTTCGCAAGGAACTTAAAAAACATACATCGATGAAGGTTATACTAATTGCATTTCTAATTACACTATTCTCAACAACTGGTGCTTTGAGTCAAAAACCAACTGCTTGGCGAGGTGGAACCAATGGTAATTATCCTGATAAAGGGCTACTTAAGACTTGGCCTCAAAATGGACCTGACATACTCTGGGTTGCCGAAGGAATAGGTGAAGGGTTTTCGTCGCCTGTTTTTGCCAATGGTAAAATCTTCGTTTCAACCATGATCGATACAACTGGGTTCATCGTAATTCTCGATCTAAAAGGCAAAGAATTGAAGCGCTACTCATACGGAACTGAATTTTTTGAAAGTTACCCGGGAGCGCGCTCAACTCCTGTAATCGTTGGAGATTGGCTCTACATATATAGCGGACGTGGAACCATTTATGCTTTCGACGCTGAAAAAGGTACGCTGCGCTGGAAAAGAGATTTGATTAAAGAAACAGACGGTGAAAATATCAAGTGGGGAGTTACCGAGACCCTGGTCGTTGATGGAGATAAAATATATTGTTCGCCTGGTGGTAAGAAATTCAATATCGTTGCCCTCAACCGGCTCGATGGCACCTTCGTATGGAATTCGCCCGGAGTTGGCGACTTGTCAGCCTACTGTACTCCTCTGCTGATAGATCTCGGCAATAAAAAAATTCTCGTAACCATGATGGCAAGCCATATTTTGGGTGTTGATGCATCGACCGGAAAAACACTTTGGAGTTACGAACAACCAAACCAATGGAGCGTTCATGCCAATACGCCTATTTATGCCAATGGAATGATTTTCTGTACAAGTGGTTACGGACAAGGAACTGTTGCCCTTAACCTTTCATCCGATGGAAATTCAGTTAGTAAAGCCTGGTTCAACCCAAAATTCGACAGCCGTATGGGCGGAGCCGTGTACATCGACGGTTATCTTTATTCTTCAGGCGATAAAAACCGTGAATGGCAGTGCCTCGATGCCAAAACCGGAACTGAAAAATGGGCGTCAACTGAAATTGGTAAAGGCGATATCATTTCTGCCGACGGCCTTCTTTTCTTATATAGCGAAAAAGGAGAACTTGCTCTTGCCGAGGCCAATCCAAACTCATTCAAACTCTTATCACAAGCGAAGGTTGAAAAAGGAACTGCTCAACATTGGGCTCATCCCGTTATTAACGATGGAACGCTTTATGTGAGACACGGGAATGCCTTAATTGCCTATAAAATAAAATAGTTTACAAACCAAATTATCCCGGGGATAACACTCCGGGATGATTCATTATAATAAGAGTCATGAAAAAATTTGTCGCTATTTTCTTTATTCTTTTTTCTGTTTATGCATGGAGCCAGGTTCCGCAATTCAGGGGTCCAAACCGTGACGGAAAATATCCCGAAAAGGGGCTTTTAAAACAGTGGCCCGAAAACGGACCAAATTTACTCCAGGAAATCAGTGGAATTGGAAACGGCTATTCTTCTGCTTCTGTTTCCAACGATAAAATTTATATTACCGGTATGATCGACACGCTTGACTATTTATCGTGTATCGACTTCTCGGGAAAAATTCTTTGGAAAACTGCTTATGGCTCCTCATGGAACCAGTCGTTTCCTGAAACCCGATCAACACCAACCATAATGAACGGCAAGGCTTACGTAAGTTCCGGAAGGGGAGTGGTTGCCTGTATCGATGCTGAATCAGGGAAGATTATCTGGTCGGTTGATGCATTTAAAAAAGAAGAAGGAGCCTACGGAATCTGGGGAGTTGCCGAATCAATATTATTGGTTGACGGTAAAGCGATCTTCACCACAGGAGGAAACAATACTACCATGGTTGCCCTCGATGCCAACACTGGGAAAGAAGTTTGGAAATCACCATCACTTCAGGATAATTTGGCTTATGTTTCGCCCATATTGATTGAGAAGAATGGTAAAAAGCAGATTATTGGCGTAACAGCCAAATACATTTTCGGTGTAAATCCTGAAAATGGAAATATTGCCTGGAGTTTTGATTACCAAAAAATAGCCCCGCCTGAAAATGATAATTCCAGAGGGTTAATCAACTGTACATCCCCCATTTATCACAATGGAATTTTATATATTACCAGCGGGTACAATCATTTAGGTGCTGAATTCAAACTGAAAGACGACCTTTCGGGTGTTGAATTTCTCTGGAAAGATGGAGTACTCGATAACCATCACGGCGGAGTAGTGCTGGTCGACGGCTACCTTTACGGATCGAACTGGGTCAATAACAATAAAGGAAACTGGTGTTGCATCAGTTTCGACACTGGCGAAAAAAAGTACGAAGAGACCTTTAAAAACAAAGGGAGCATCATTTCTGCCGACGGAATGTTGTACATCTATTCCGAACAGCCTGGTTTTGTTGGGCTTGTAAAACCTTCTCCTGGTAAATTCGAATTAGTTAGCAGTTTCCAGATCACCAAAGGCAACGGGCCACACTGGGCGCATCCTTCAATATTCCAAGGAAAACTATTTATCCGGCATGGAGATTATTTGCTTGTTTACGACATAAAAGAAAAATAATACTTCACCCATCGGAATTAATGAGCAGAAAACCAATACAAACAGGAACGATCATACTTGCCTTAGTAATGGCGGGCCTTTTGGCTTGGTTCATAGTTGATAATCCAACACGCAACTTTTTACCCAGTGAACCAGGAATGGATAATCGGGGAAAAGGTGTGGCCTCGTCTGTAGTCGTGAAAATTGGTGAATTTTTCGAACGTTTTTCAGAAAAAGAGAACAATCTTTCAGAATCATGGCCACGTTTTAGGGGTTCAAACTACGACAACATATATTCTTTGCCACGTAAATTAGCCTCATCATTTGGTGGAGAAACCGGAAACATTTTATGGTCGAAAAAACTAGGAGAAGGACATGCTGGTGCTGCAATTTTCGAGGGCAAGGTTTACCTGCTCGATTATAACGAAGAAGAACGTGCCGATGTGCTGCACTGCTGGGACCTTATCACAGGCGAAGAACTTTGGCGCCGATGGTATAAAGTGCCAGTGAAACGGAACCATGGCATGAGCCGTACAATCCCGGCAGTGACAACCGACTTCATCCTTTCGATAGGGCCGCGTTGCCACACCATGTGCCTCGACCGCAAAACCGGCGATGTTCTATGGACTCTCGACATTGAAAAAGAGTACGAAAGCGAAACACCGCTGTGGTACACCGGGCAATGTCCGCTCATCGACAATGGCATTGCAATTATTGCTACCGGAGGCAAAGCACTTATGGTTGGGATCGACTGCCGAACTGGTCAAAAGTTATGGGAAGTACCCAACCCCGATGGGTGGAAAATGTCGCATTCATCAATTTTGCCCTACACGTTTAATGGCTTCAAAATGTACCTCTATTGTGCTGTTGGCGGGCTAATTGCTGTGGGTGCCGAAGGGCCTCAAACTGGAAAATTGCTTTGGAAAACACCCGAATGGGCAACCAATGTTATTGCCCCATCGCCGTTGGCAATGCCCGACGGAAAAATATTTCTCACAGCGGGTTATGGTGCCGGAAGCATGATAATTCAGCTTAAAGAAAACAACGGAACATTTTCCTACACCATTTTGCAACAGTATAAGCCAGTTTCCGGGTTAGCTTGCGAACAACAGACACCCATTTTCTGGAATGGTAAACTCTTTGGAATAATGCCAAAAGATGGTGGACAAAACCGAAATCGTTTTGTTTGTGTTGATCCTTCAGATTGCACTAAATTCCTATGGACCAGCGAAGAGGCCCGTTTCGGATTAGGGCCGTACATCTTGGCCGATGGAAAATTCTACCTCCTCAACGATGATGGAACGTTGTACATTATCGATGCAAATACAGAACGGTTCAAAATCCTCGATTCAAAACCAATTATCGCCGATGGCCATGACGCCTGGGCACCCATTGCCATCGCCGATGGCTATATGTTACTTCGCGATGCAAACACAATGGCCTGTATTTCAATAGGCAATTAACATTTGTCCTCTATCTTCTAAAAAATCGGACAAAATTGAGAATGAAAATAGAAACACAACATATCGACCAAATCATCTCAGAAAAAGGGACAGCCCGCAACGCGCTGATCCCGATTCTGCAAGCCATTCAGCACAAATACAATTACCTGCCCGAAGAGGCATTGCGCTACGTGTGCGAAAAAACCGACATCACACCGGCACAATTGGTTGGGGTAGCTGGGTTTTATCACCAGTTCCGCATGGAGCCTGCCGGTGAGCACATCATAAAGGTATGTGTGGGAACGGCCTGCCATGTAAAAGGTGCCGGACGGGTACACGATGCTTTTATGCGTGAACTGAAAATAGATTCAGGGAAAAAAACCGACAAAAGTGGGAAATACACGGTTTCGGAAGTGAGCTGTTTGGGTTGCTGCACACTGGCGCCTGTTGTCCAGATCGACGACATCACTTACGGCCACGTTCAACCCGACCAGATTAACCAAGTTCTTAACGACTTCGAAATTCAAAAGAAACGAAAGAGCAAAAGTATTTTCCGAAAACCTTCGGGCGAAGAGATCAAAGGCGAAATTCGCATTGGTCTAGGTTCCTGCTGCCAGGCAAGTGGTAGCGTCGAAATACAGAAAGCAGTGGAGGAAGCCGTTGCCGGTCGCGATATCAACGTACGGCTGAAATCGGTGGGGTGTATCGGCATGTGCCATCAGGTGCCCATTGTCGAAATTGTACCTACCTCGAAAGAGCCGATTCTTTATTCCCATGTGAAACCCGAAGATGTACCTTCTATCATTGATGCTCATTTTAAACCCAGTGGATTTCTGAATAAAGTGGGAACCCGGTTGGGTAAACTGATCGACACCGTTCAGAACGACGACCACTGGCAGGGTGTCGACCGCTACGAGCTCGACGTGCGCGACAAACCCGTTTCGCAGTTCCTGGGAAAACAAATTCCCATTGCTACCGAACACCGCGGGGTTATCAACCCGCTCGATTTTGACGAATATGTTTCGCACGGTGGTTTCGACGGATTAAAACAGGCGCAATCGTTAACCCCGGATGAAGTGATTACCGAAGTGCGCGACAGTGGTTTGGGCGGACGTGGCGGCGCCGGGTTTCCTACCGGAATAAAATGGTCACTCGTAGCCAAACAACACGGCGAAGTTAAATACCTGATTTGCAATGGCGACGAAGGTGATCCCGGAGCATTCATGGATCGTATGCTACTCGAATCGTACCCATTCCGCGTCATCGAGGGAATGATGATTGGGGCGTATGCCGTGGAGGCCACCAAAGGTTATTTTTATATCCGGGCCGAATATCCGCTGGCGGTGAAACGCATTCGCGAAGCCTTACAAATCTGTCGTAACAAAGGATTATTAGGAGGAAATTCTGAAAGAAAGCTCGATTTTGAGGTGTACGAAGGCGCCGGGGCTTTTGTTTGCGGTGAAGAGACGGCCTTGCTCGAATCGATGGAAGGACGGCGCGGGTTTCCGCACATCAAACCGCCATTCCCGGCAGAAAAAGGTCTATTTGAGAAGCCAACCCTGATGAACAATACCGAAACCTGGGCCATGGTACCTTTCATCCTCCGGAATAAGGCAACGGCCTTCAGTTCAATCGGAAACGAAAACAGCAAAGGCACCAAGGTGTTTGCGCTGGCCGGGAAAATTGCCCGCGGCGGGTTAATCGAGGTGCCCATGGGCATTACCATTCGCGAAATTGTGGAAGTGATTGGCGGCGGTGTGGCCGACGGCAAAAAGCTGAAAGCTGTTCAGATTGGCGGTCCTTCGGGTGGTTGTATTCCGCACTGGCTGGCCGATACACCTGTCGACTTTAAATCGCTGACCAAGCTGGGAGGCATGATGGGTTCGGGTGGACTGGTGGTACTCGACGAAACCGACTGCATGGTCGATATTGCCCGCTACTTCCTGTCGTTTACCCAGGCCGAATCGTGTGGAAAATGTACCTTCTGCCGCATTGGTACTAAGCGGATGCTCGATATTCTCGATAAAATTACCCAGGGAAAAGGCACCCATGAAGATCTGGCTGAACTTGAAAAAATAGCTGAATGGACCGAAAAGGGAAGCTTGTGCAACTTGGGGAAAACCGCGCCAAACCCAATCCTCACCACGCTTCGCTATTTCCGCGACGAGTATGAAGCGCACATCAACGGCGTGTGCCCAACCGGAAAATGCAAGGCCATGGTGAAATACACGGTGAACGACAACTGCATCGGCTGCACCCTCTGCTCGCAGAAATGCCCTGTAGGAGCCATTCCGTTTGCGCCGCACGAGAAACACGAGATCAATCAGGAATTGTGTATTAAGTGCGATAGTTGCGTATTGGCCTGCACGGAAGGGGCGATAGACGTGGGGTAAAGCACCCCTAAATTAGCTAGCACTGAACTACGTTTCCCTGAAGGGAAATTAAATAGTATCAATTATTTTGTAACTTTGTGAAAAAGAAAGGATCATGAACGAGATTATTTTCATTGTAGAAGAGTCTGCTGAAGGTGGCTTTGAAGCAAAAGCACTTGGTCATTCCATATTTACTGAAGCCGATACGATTGAAGAATTAAAACAGAACATCCGGGAAGCCATTCATTGCCACTTTGAGGTGAATGCCCCTACTATTGTCAGGTTGCACTATATTAAAGAAGAGGTATTTGCTGCATGAAACGGATACCCCGGGATATTTCAGGTCAAGAGCTTGTAAAGGCTCTTAGCCAATTGGGGTATAGTGTCACCAGACAGGTTGGAAGCCATATCCGTTTATCAACGTTGGAAAATGGAGAACACCATATAACCATCCCTAACCATAATCCGATCCGAATAGGAACATTGTCAAACATCCTCAATGATATAGCTATCCACTTCCAATTTTCAAAAGAAGAGATAATCGAAAAGATTTTTTAAACACGAAATCAACCAGAAACTTTGTATTAAGTGCGATAGTTGTGTAATTGCTTGCCCTGAAGGGGCGATAGATGTGAAGTAGATATTCTATGTTTAAATAAAAAATGATGAACCAAAAATGGATTCTAACAATTTTGTTTGCTTGTGCTCTTTCAATTCCCTCATTTGCACGAGATAAAAAAGAATGGCAGTTGTCTTTTGGGTTAATCCCTGTTGAACAAGTGTTTGCGAAAGCGATTATCGATGGCATAAAACCGGCAAATCCATATCAACTTGATGGTTTTCTACCAATCGGGAATTTTATTGTTTCACGTAAATTCACGCAAAACAGGTTTTCATTTATGATAGAAAGTTTTAGCGGGTTCATGAGAGTTAAATCAAAAGAGATAGCAACACAGCAAACTTATACAACAAATTGCCTGAATTCAGGTCTATTATTTGGTGGTAACTATTGCTGGAGTTCCGGCAAAATGAAAATATACTCCGGTGTTTCTATTGGAGGTCAGCTGCTTTTCTTGTGGGAAAATCAGAATGATAAACGGACATTGATAAAAGTTCCCGCTTTTCATATTCAAACCATTGAATTTAATTTTGGCAAAGAATATGAATGGAAAATTGGGTTGGGATTTGGATCAAAGGGAATCGTAAATGTTGGAATTGTTCTCCCATAAAGAGCTATGAATGAAATTATTTTCACAGTTGAACAATGCAAAAGATTGGATTTTGAAGAATAGTTTTAACAGAAAAATTTGTAGCCATATTATTCTCTATCAGGCTGCATCATTGTCAACTTTCTTTATCTGGTTTAATTCAGCCTGTTTATTTTTTAACGCTTCTTCCAAATCGAAATCATCCTGCAATCCCATCCAAAATTTCGCAGTAGTTCCAAAAAAATACTAAGTCGAAGTGCAGTATCAGCAGTAATGCCCCGATTCCCTTTAATTATGGCAGAAGTCCTTGTTTGCGGAATCCCAATATCCTTCGATAGCTTATAGGCAGAAATATTCATCGGCTTTAAAAATTCTTCTAAAAGAATCTCTCCGGGATGCACATTTGCTAAAGTTTCCATAATTAGTCCTTTTTATTTCAACAATCTTCGGCTTTCAACATCTTGTAAAATTCTCATTTGCTGTATGGCTATTTGATTCAGTTTTATCAATCGTTCTTTTTGAGACATCTGTTCGTTGATAAACAACGCATTCAGGTTTTCCATATTCGATAAGCAAATTAATTCGTTTATTGTGGCATAATCACGAATGTTTCCTATTAGATCGGGATTTACATCTCTCCATTGTTTGGCAGTTATCCCAAACAAGGCAACATTCAACACGTCGGCTTCATTGGCATATATTATTGTTGTTTGTGCTACAGAAAGCTCCTGCGGTATGAGATTTTGCTTAATGGCATCGGTATGAATGTGGTAATTCAATTTAGCCAGCTCCCGCTTTGCTGTCCATCCAAGTTTCTTTTGTTCTTCCTCTTTAAGTCGTTGAAATTCTTTTACAATATACAATTCGAACTCAACCGATATCCAACTTGCAAATTTAAAGGCAATATCTTTGTGGGCAAAAGTACCTCCGTAACGTCCCGACTTTACGACAATACCAACTGCACCAGTTGAATTTATCCATTTCAATGGCGACATAGTAAACGCATTCAATCCTGCTTCTTTTTTAAACCCCTCGAATTCGAGGGGTTTAAAATTGGTATTGTAAAGTGTTTCCCAGATACCTAAAAACTCTAATGTGTTGCGGTTTCGCATCCAGTTTCCGATTACGGCACTCGAATCATCGGTTTTGTGTTTGGCAATGTCTGTAAGCGATATGTAATCAGTGTCATTTAGAGATATTACTACAACGTCGGTATTTTTCACAGTAATTTTTGCCATAATGAATACTTTTTATAATCGGAGTTGTTTATTTGCTCTCATCAAATTCGTTTCAGCCTCTTCAGAAATCTCAAGACGATATGACCACATAGTCAATTTCCCGAATCAGGTTCAGAAAAGAAGTTATATTTTTTTGTCCTTTTATATTAATTGTCAGCTCCACATTTCTAAAATCTATTTCTTCAAAGATACTGGTAAATAATCCATAAACATACCTCTATCTGATCTTTCTTACCATCAGCATCCTTATTGTTTACCTCTTTAACCTTCGGACTTTCAGGCAATCAGTCATCGAATTCTAAATAGCCTTTCAAATATTTTCACCGCTATTTTACTTCCGTTCATCCCATTTTTTTCGGACATTAACACTTTTTATTTATCGTTAGCAAACTGTTTCTCTTATGTTTGCCGAAAATTCTTGTTCAAGTTCAAAAACCAAAAGATTCAACCAATGACTCAAAAGAAAATCGTAATCATAGGCGGCGGTGTTGCCGGCTTGTCGGCAGGTATATATGCTGCCATGAATGGCTTCGATACCGAAATTATTGAAATGCACTCAGTTGCCGGCGGCCAGTGTACTGCCTGGGACCGAAAGAAATACCGTTTCGATTACTGTTTGCACTGGCTGGTAGGGACATCGCACGGGGCTTTTCACGAAATCTGGAAAGAAACGAACGTGCTGAACAATCAAACCGAGGTAATCAACCACGAAATCCATTCGCGCATTTTAGATAAAGATGGAAACGAATTCATTATCTACTCCAACATCGACCGTTGGGAAAAGTACCTTGTTGAATTTGCCCCCGAAGACGAGGCTTCGATCCGCAAAATGTGCAACGACATGCGCAAAAGTGCATTGCTAGAGCCATTTGCAACTCCTCCTGAGTTCCGAAGCCTAATTGAGTACATCACCATACTGCCCAAAATGATGCCGATATTGAATGTCGTTCGTAAATTCGGACGCCTAAGCTGTGAAGATTATTTCGACACATTAAAACTGAAAAACGAAAAGCTGAAGTCTGTTCTGTATGGAATGTATGGCGGCAGTAATTTTTCTGCGCTGGCTTTTATCTTTATGCTGGGTTGGTTCCATCAGAAAAACGCCGGCTACATCAAGGGTGGTTCCTATCCTTTTGCCCAGCGCATGGTAGGAAAATTTGAAAAACTTGGCGGAAAAATCACCTATAAAAAACGGGTAGAAAAAATCATTGTTGAAAATAATAAGGCCAAAGGGGTAATCCTTACCGATGGCACAAAAATAGCTGCCGATTATGTAATTGGCGCAGCCGATGGCTATTCTACCATCTACAAAATGCTGGAAGGTAAATATGTTTCAAAAGAGATTGATCACGCCTATAAGAATTGGGAGTTGTTTACACCGCTGGTACAGGTATCGTTTGGAATCAACAAGCACGTTGAATTTGAAGCACCTAACCTAATTGTTCACAATACAGATCTAAGTATTGGCCAGACAAAACTTGATGCCGGTTTCTCGGTCATGAATTATGCTTTTGATTCAACTATGGCGCCAGAAGGGAAAACCGCCATCGTAATGCGATACGAAAGTCCATGGGAACTCTGGAAAAATATTGATGGCGAAGCCTATCAGAAAGAAAAAATTCAGATTGAAAAAGATGCCATCGAGAAACTTGAAATGGTTTATCCGGGCATATCGGAATTTATTGAAGTAATCGATATCGCCACTCCAAAAACCGATGTTCGGTACACCGGTGTAAAAGATGGTGCTTACGAAGGGTTTATGCCAACCAAGGAAAACATGATGAAGTCGCTGAAAATGACCTTGCCAAAGCTGCAAAATTTTTACATGGCCGGACAATGGTTATCTCCGGGCGGAGGACTTCCACCCGCTGCACAAACCGGAAAATTTTCGGTGATGTTGATTTGCAAAAAAGAGAAACAGAAGTTTGTGGTAAAATAAAAAAAATAAAAGCAGTCTGAAATCAAAAATAAATTTGAAATCAGGTTATTACTCTTCATAAATCATTTTGCGGGTCATGCCCCCGTCAACCACTAGCTGCGTTCCTGTAATAAAATTATTCTCCGGGGAAGAAAGAAAAAAGCAAGCCCTGGCAATATCGTCGGGTTTTCCTACCCGACCCGATAGGTGCTGCGAATGATCGCTTGGCTTTAATGCGTTGTAATCGACGGTTTCAATCCAGCCGGGCAAAATTGCATTAACAGTAACTTTATACTTTGCGAATGAAGCCGCCATAGCATGGGTCAACCCCAAAATCCCCCCTTTCGATGCGGCATAAGCCTCGCTGTTCGGTTCCGACATCAGTGCCCGTGTCGAAGCAATGTTCACAATTGATCCACCTCCGGTTTCTTTCATAAATTTCACCGCTTCACGCGAAGCAAAAAATACCCCTTGTAAATTGGTCGAAAGTACCCGGTTCCATTTTTCCATACTGATTTCAAGAGGGTCATAAAACTCAGAAAGCCCGGCATTATTGATCAGGACATCGATAGAACCATAGGCACCTATCGTTTCTCTCATCAGGTTTTCCAATTCGGGCAACAAAGAAACATCCGTTTTGACAAAAATTGCCTCGTAACCCAGATCACGCAAATACTCAGTAGTCGATATCCCTTCGTTCTTTTTATTATCGGCAACAACAACATTAAAATCCTTTGACGCAAAATATTGAGCAACCGACTTTCCAATGCCCCTGGCAGCTCCAGTAACTATAACCGTACTCCTTTTCATATGTTTTTATTGAAAATGCGCTTCAAATTAGCACAAAAAAAGACGCTGTGGCACTTAATGAGAAATTATTGTTGATAAAAACAGAAAAAGAGATTGACAGACTATTTTCTATCGCCTGTTTAAAAATTTATCTTTGCTGAGCACGAAGAAGTAAAAAATGAGCCAGGAAAGAAAATACGTTGAAACACCGCTTATGAAGCAATATTATGCAGTAAAGGATAAACATCCTGATGCAGTACTGCTTTTTCGTGTAGGCGACTTTTACGAAACTTTTGGCGACGATGCAATAAAAACTTCTGAAATACTGGGCATTACACTTACTCGAAGAGCCAATGGATCGGCAAGCTCCGTTGAATTGGCAGGTTTCCCTTATCATGCACTCGATACTTACCTCCCTAAACTGGTAAGGGCAGGGCAACGGGTTGCCATTTGCGAACAGCTTGAAGACCCCAAACAAACCAAGAATATTGTGAAAAGGGGTATAACCGAGATGGTTACCCCGGGAGTTTCTATCAATGATAATATTCTTAACCACCGCGAAAACAACTTTCTGGCTTCCGTTCACTTCGACCGCAAAATGGCAGGTGCTGCCTTTCTCGATATTTCGACCGGCGAATTTCTAACGGCTGAAGGACCTTTCGAATATATTGATAAGCTGCTGAACTCGTTTCAACCTAAAGAAGTATTGTTTCAACGGGGAAAAAACGACGATTTTGCAGCCCTGTTTGGCCATAAATTTTACACATTCAATCTCGAAGATTGGGTATATACCTCCGAAGCAGCCACCGATCGGTTGCATCGCCACTTCGAAGTTAAGTCACTAAAAGGATTTGGTGTACAGAAGCTTGAATACGGGATTATTGCGGCCGGTGCAATTTTATATTATCTCGATATTACCCAACACCATCATATAAAACACATCTCGAACCTCTCGCGAATAGAAGAGGAACGCTTTGTTTGGCTCGACAGGTTTACCATACGAAACCTTGAGTTAATCAACCCATTGAACGAAGGGGGAAAAACCCTGCTTAGCGTCATCGACAAAACCCTTACACCCATGGGGGCCAGAATGTTGAAGCGATGGATTTCTTTTCCGCTGAAAAACGTAAAAGCAATCAATAACCGCCTCGATATGGTGGAATGCCTCGTTCAAAAAACAGAGCTGAAAGAGCAAATTGAAGAAAACATACGGGTAATTGGTGACTTAGAGCGACTAATATCGAAAGTTGCAGTTCAACGTATTAATCCCCGGGAGGTTGTTCAACTTAAAATTGCCCTGAAAGCCATCGAACCCATCCGCAGGCTTTGCATCGACTCGGGTAACGAAAGCCTTGCCGGTTTGGGAGAACAGCTTAATTCCTGCAAAATAATTGCCGATCGGATTGAGAAAGAACTTTTCCCCGATCCTCCAACCCAAATCATTAGAGGAAACACCATTGCAGAAGGGGTAAGTGCCGAACTTGACGATTTGCGCCAGATAAAATCTCATGGAAAAGACTATCTGCTGAAAATGCAGGAACGTGAAATAACCCAAACCGGCATTACTTCGCTAAAAATCAGCTTCAACAATGTTTTTGGATATTACATTGAAGTACGTAACACACACAAAGATAAAGTTCCTCAGGAATGGATCAGAAAACAGACTCTGGTGGGTGCCGAACGATACATAACCGAAGAACTTAAAGAATACGAAGAAAAAATACTAGGAGCCGAAGAAAAAATACTGGTGCTCGAAACCCGTATTTACAACGATCTGGTAATGGCGCTAACCGAGTATATTCAAGCCATTCAGCTTAACGCCGGGATCCTTTCGCAAATCGATTGTATTGTATCTTTTGCTACTGTTGCTGAACAAAATGAATATATAAAACCTTCGGTCTCTGAAGAAAATTTCCTGCGAATTAAAGAAGGCCGCCACCCTGTGATTGAACAAGAACTGCCCATTGGCGAGAGCTACATATCGAACAGCGTGTACCTCGACCGCGAAGAACAGCAAATCATTATCATTACTGGCCCCAACATGTCGGGTAAATCGGCCTTACTGAGGCAGACTGCGCTTATCGTGCTGATGGCTCAAATTGGGTGTTTTGTTCCGGCAAAAGCTGCTGAAATCGGGTATGTCGACAAGATTTTTACTCGGGTCGGAGCTTCAGATAACATTTCGCTGGGAGAATCTACATTCATGGTTGAAATGAACGAAGCAGCCAGCATTTTGAATAACCTTTCTGACCGGAGCTTAATACTGCTCGACGAACTTGGCCGGGGTACAAGCACTTACGATGGAATTTCAATTGCCTGGTCTATTGTTGAATATATTCACGATCACCCAAAATATAAAGCAAAAACCCTGTTCGCCACTCATTACCACGAGCTGAACGAAATGGAACACCTGTTCGACAGAATAAAAAATTATAATGTTACGGTAAAGGAAATCGATAACAAGGTGATTTTCTTACGCAAGCTGGTGAGAGGCGGAAGCAACCATAGTTTTGGTATCCACGTGGCACGAATGGCCGGCATGCCCAAAAGCTTGATCAAAAGAGCCGAAGAGATTTTGTCGCAACTTGAAGATACCCATCGCAAAGATTCACTGTCGAAACCACTTGAAAACATTGGAAACGAACGGGAAGGACTACAGCTAAGTTTCTTTCAACTTGATGATCCTGTGCTTAAACAAATCAGGGACGAAATTGCGAACCTCGATATAAACAACCTTACTCCCATCGAGGCCTTGAATAAACTCAACGAGATAAAAAAAATCGCCGGGTTAAAATAATTTTTCAAGAAAAGGGCAAAGAAATCCGTCAAAACAAAAACTAGCTTTCAACTGTTCCCAATTTTCGATTCTTTCCAGACAACTACACTTCAAAGTTTATTCCCTACAGATTCAAAATACCCGTTGAAATTTGTTTACAATGTTCTAAATTTGTTTCAACATAAAATCATAATCGAAAACTAAATTTGTTCGCAATGAAAAAAGTAATTCTACTCTCTCTTCTTTTTATCGCTGCCGTGGCAGTGAAAGCACAGGAACCCGTTTTTGTAAAAGGCGATAAAGCCGTTAATGTTGGTATTGGTTTCGACAACTATATCAACTTATCCTTATCGGGCGAAATGGGAATAATGGATGGCATAGCCGACAAAGGAACCATAGGGGCTGGAATTTATGCTGGAGTTGGTTCATACATCAGTTCTTATTACTCAAACTATTATCGTGCAATGGGTGGAGTAAGGGGAACATTCCACTATCCGTTTATTGAAAAGCTAGACACGTATGCAGGTATTGGCCTTGGTCTTGAGTATTATCGATACGATTGGGACGGAATATTTGGTTACGATGACCATTACAGCCACATGGGACTAGATGCAGGTTTCTTCATTGGTGCCCGTTATCCACTCACCGAAAAATTCCTTGTCTTTGGAGAACTTGGTTACGGTATTGGCTACTTAACTGCTGGTATTTCTTTCAAATTCTAAAAATATTCCTTCGGTTGTCTCAAAAGGATTTGTCAGCCTCTCTACTACCATTGAGTGTGTTTCTGAGGAAATAAAATTGCTCAAAATCCTTCTTTGAACCCAATTATTTACCTTTTGAGACAACCTTTTTCTTTTATATAGTAAAAACAATTTTTGCTTGTGTTGTTTAAAAACTAACACAACGTGGTGTTTTCTTGCAATTTATTATTCACTAAAAAACAAAAACCATGAAAACAACATTACTTCTTTTCATTTTTTCTCTCTTTCTAAGTCTGTCTGTTTCGGCAAAACCATCAGAAAAAGTGATGAAAAAAACCCAGTCCATCCACAAAGAACTGCTTGAGTGTAGAAAAAACATTACCACAGACAACTCATTACGTTTTAAAAGTGAAGCAACTATTGTTACTCTCGATAGTATTATTGAAACAAATGGCAAACGAACCTACGTTAAATACGAAAAAAACGGGTGGCCAACCCAAATCGAAAAAATGGCATATAACGAGTGGGATGAATCAAGCTATTACGAAGAAAAAATTGTTTATCAATACGATAACAATGGAAACCCAACCTTATACGAACATTACTCCAGCGATTATGATGGTGGTATTGTTCTCGACAAAAAAGAAGAATCGGTTTGGAACGACAATAATCAACCTTTATCAATAATTTCCTGGGACAAAGACGAAGACACTGGCGAACTTCTGCCCCTTTCAAAATCGACATATGAATATAGTGGCAACACAGCGGTCGCTTCTGTTTATGAATATGATATTGAAAATGAATTATATGTATTAACCGGAAAATTCAACTATTTCTACAGAGGTGATAATCAAGTTGAACGGGCAGACATATTTACTATTGACGAAGAAACGGGCGAATTATTCCAGTATGCAATAATGGAATTCGAATACAACAACAAGAACCTCGAAACCCGCTCTACAATGAAAGTAATTAACAGTGAAACCGGAGAATATGTTGATTTTATGATTGTTGAAGCAAGCTATGATGATAACGGCAACATAATACACACCAAAGATTACATGCTCAATGAAGGAGAAGAATTTTTGCTTTCGGAACAAACCATGAAATATAATAGCGCCGGACAAATAATTGAAGAAAATACTTTTGGAGCAGATCTTTTTTCAAGTGAAGTTTCATTAATAGAACAATCAAGATACAATTACAATAATTCAATCTTGACTGAAAAAATAGATGCAATGACAGACTACGACACCGGCGGACTTATTGATGTTTATAAACATATTTTTACTTTCTCTAATGACAAAAATTCGTTATCCATTGCCCGCCCTGAAACAGATGTTGATTATTGCGAAGATGCCTTTTTTCAATATGGAAGAATCGACAAAATTGCTGAGTATGAACTGGCTGACAATAACCAATTAGAAAAGGCTTCAGAGAAAACCTTCTATTATTCATCAGGCACTACGCCTGAAACAAGCAGTGAATCAATGTTTTCGCAGGTAAAAGTTTTCCCAAATCCATTCATTGATGTATTAACTATCGATCTTGTTTCCGATGAAAAACAATCAGTAAGGATAAGCGACATTTCCGGGAAAGTTGTTTACGAAACCGAAATTAGTAGAAATAGTACGTTGCGCCCCGAAATTTCGAAAAGAGGAATTTACCTGATTGAAGTCGTTGGCAATTCTACAAGTTTCCGCACATCACTAATGAGAAAATAAAAGTTTGAAATACAATCAGAAACAAGTATGCCATTTAAAGCCAATCAATGGAATTTCCGCTCTGAAATAATAGCATGGATCCTTTTAGTTATGCTATTTCAGATTGCGTTCCAACAAAATTCGTTGGCCGATAATGGCATATTTGATCCTGAAAAAAAATTGAACATCGCTGAATTAGAAGCCGCGTTTTCAACCTTCGATACTTACGACAACATACGCACCAAAGAACAACGCGAAGAATATATAAGATATTTACTAAAGCAATCGGAAATAGCAGGTTATAGACTCGGAATTGCGAAGGCTAATAACCTTCTTGGTGTTTTACTCCGTGACCGTTCGGAATACGAAAAAGCCATTGAGTTACATAAACAAGCCCTGACGCTTGCCGGAAACGATACTACCATTATAATTTACTCGTATAATAATCTGGGAGTAGCATACCGGCGTCTCGATAAACCACGAATTGCCCTCGACTATCATTTGAAAGGCCTTGCCTTGGCTGAACAATTTAAAGGGGATATTCTAATTGCTCAGCGAAGTATATGCGTGGCACTCAACAGTATTGGCAACATAAACTTAACCCTTAACCAGCCCGAAAAAGCCCTCGAGGTATTTCAAAAATCATTATCGCTCGAACAAAACCTTTCGAATGACCTTGGTATAGCCATTAACCTGCAAAACATTGGCTACGCCTATCAGGCTATGGGAAAAATCGATACTGCAATTAATTATTTCAGGGAGTCGCTTGAATATAATGAGAAAGTAAATTCCACCACAGGCCGATCTATTTGCCTTAATAGTATTGGAGAATATTATCTTCATAATAATCAACCTCTTGTAGCTCTTGAGAATTTTAAAAAAGCCCTTGTTTTTGCCGAGAAATCGAACGATAGCTATTACATTTCTCAAACCCATGCTAACATAGGCAAAACGTATATGGCGCTTGGCCGGTTTGATTTAGCCCTTCCCGAACTTGAAAAGTATAACCAAATGGCACTTGAGATCAATTCGGGGCTTTTAATAAAAGAGTCACACAACCTCCTTTCTGACTATTACGATAAAAAGGGCATGCCCCAACTTGCCCTTGAAAACATCAAAAAAGCTATTGCCATAAACGACAGTGTCGTAAACGAAAAGAACACGCGCTACCTAAATGAACTTCAAACGATTTACGAAGCACAAAAACAGCAACAACAAATTGAATTGTTAACCGCTGAAAATGAAATTAAGAACCAACGCGCCTTTATCCTTCTGATTTTAATTGGCACCCTGATACTGATCTCTGCTGTTATTTATTTAGCTACCCGTAAAAAAGCAGAGCAACAAAAAACCGAATTGGAGCTCAAATTATTCCGATCGCAAATGGATCCTCACTTCATTTTCAATGCTTTAGGGTCAATTCAAAGTTTTATGTACCAAAATGAACCCATTAAAGCTGCCTCCTATCTGGGTCAATTCTCATCACTTACCCGCTCTGTACTCAAAAATTCTTCGCGCGAGCTCATTACTCTTGAAGAGGAACTTGAAACACTTAAAAATTATATTGAAATTGAACAGATGCGGAAACGTAATTGCTTCAAATACAATATAATCATTGATGAAGATATTGAACCTGATTTCATTTTTGTTCCACCAAGCATGATTCAGCCATTTGTTGAAAATGCAATACTTCACGGTTTCATTAGAAAAGAATGCGATAAAGGGCTAATTACCATTGAAGTAAGAAATGCTCCAGAACAAATTATTGTTAATATTATCGACAACGGGATTGGCATAAATGCCTCGTTGAAAAATAAAACCGATAACAATCATCAATCGATGGGATTGAAAATTTTCAAAGAAAGAATAAAACTTATTGAAAAGAAATACAAAAAAACCACTAAATTCGAAATCGTTGATTTAAGTGAAATCGACCCCGATAGTACAGGGACTAAAGTAACTATTTGTTTTCCTATAATTGAGCCTGATGATAAAAGCCGTAATTATCGACGATGAACCTGAATTGAGAGAACTGAACCGCTCTGTATTATCTTCTAACTTTGACGAAATAGAAATTGTTGGCCTTGCCGGAACTGTAAACGAAGCTGTTGAGTTGATCGACAGGGTTCAGCCACACCTGATTTTGCTCGATATCAGGCTTACCGATGGAACAGGTTTTCAAATTCTGCAAAAAATAAAACCTTACAAATACACGGTAATCTTTATCACCGCATACAGTGAATTCGCTATCAAAGCCATAAAACTAAGCGCTATAGATTACATACTGAAACCAATCAACGAAAAAGAGTTTTGTCAGGCTATTGAACGGGCAATCGAAAACATTAACAGCTCCCGGATTCAGGATCAAGTGGAAACCTTTTTCAATTATTACGAAAGAAGAAACCAAAACCGACGGATCGTTTTAAAAACCACCGAATCTATTTCCATTGTCGAAATTACCGATATCGTATATTGCCGGAGCGATAATACATACACTACGTTCTACCTCAATAATAAAGATAAAATTCTTATTTCGAGACCAATGAAAGAATATGAAGAAATACTGGCCGACTATGGTTTTTTCAGGCCCCATCAGTCTTTTCTGGTCAACCTGCAATACATTTCACGCCTCGACAAATCGGATGGCGGATTTTTGGTTTTGAAAGACAAAACTGAAATTCCTGTTTCTATCCGACGAAAATCAAAACTGGTTCAAGTTCTCGAAAACTTATGACCTTATTCCAGAATTAATATCTCCGCTTTCACCTTGGAAAAACCATTAAAACAGGATCACTTTTTATCAGAAATTTGAGCCCGCTAAGCTGATCCTTTTTGCTGTAAATTCCGCCTCTATTTGTCATAATTACGACAAAAGCGTATTTCAAACGCATTCATGTTAAATTTTAATATAAGCATTTTTGACGTTCGTCAAAGCGAAATGGACGTTCATCAAAAACGGGTTGATTCATAGGGAAGTTCTTAGGATTTTTTGTTCTCTTTGTATTGCATTTAAGACAAAAACAGAACAAAACAGGAAATGAAAACAATTCAACTCATAGTATTTTTTAGCTTGGTTTTTTGCTTGAATGGTTTTTCCCAAACCAAATTACCACTTGAATTCCGCGTTGAAAAGCAGGCCATGTCAACCCCAATGAGCCCTATCGACGAAGCTTTTTTCATGAATTATTACTACTCAAAACCAGTTAACATCAAATTCGATGGTACCGTATTAAATATGACTTTCGACAATGGAACTACTTTTGTTAAGAAAGAAGTTGTTGAAGTTAGCCGCGACAAAGAAATTGAAAACGGACGGGTAGTTCTTGAAACCATTTTGTTTGTAGACAAAACCAACTCTGAAGAAACCCTTTCTTTGGTTATCGACCGCGCAGTAGGTTACGTTCAGCTTATTCTTCCTACAACCAACCAAAAAGGTGAATATGTTGGGTACACTTCATACCGCCAATTTGTGAAAGAAGAACAATTGGCTTACAACTAG
>JAAYAG010000063.1 GCA_012719495.1 Bacteroidales bacterium | reverse complement strand
TGTAAACAGCAATCTTCTGCTTTAAAATCACTTAAAATAACCCGTTATTCCTGCGTGATTTTGCATTGAATCTTACTGTTTACAAGCGGTCTGAACTCAAAAATAAAGTCGAACTCAGGTTAATAAACCTGACGATATAAGCGATACTCTATTTTTACAGTAATAAGATACCCGGGTGCAAAAAACATCCGGGTATCTTATTCTCAAATAAAAGATCGACAAGACTCCTACCCGATTAAAAAACCTGACGAAACATCTTTTGGGATTAGATAAAAGTAACCATGTATGATTTATCATCGATCGACAACGGTATTTTGCAAAAAATAGTATCAAAAAAACTGTCGATTGCCCTTTATTAAAAAAAAGAAAGAACTTTACCAATAGTTAAGAATTATGCAACAATATTTACTCGAATTATGCGATCGATTACATATTTAATCATTAATCTGTATTTCAAATTATTAGCATATTTAACTTATGCTTTTAGATAATCTAATGGAAATAAGAATAACAACAAAATGAGAACGTATAACACTAATAACCTGAAACTTAAATTAAATATAAATGTATTGAATTATGTATCTAGACATACCCCATTTGCAACAAAATCTATTCATTATTCTATATACCAAATGAACCCGGATTAATTTTTTATCTGTAATTACATTTCTAATATCTGAAATTAAAAAGCGTACTAAATTGCTTATTCTACATTTACGTGACACTAAACCTAATAAATTTATGAAAATATCGAAATGCTTTTCAATGTGCAAAAAGTCTACCATAAACAGGCTATTTAGCACGGCAACCAATTCTCCGCCATCGTAAGAAAACATCACACATCGTTTTTTTGCAAAAAAGGAATTAAGCAGGTACATGCTCCAATTCCAAGCAATTTACTCAACGATCTAAGCTAATAACCCACTCAATTTCGACAACAAAGTATTGTTGTTTGCTATTATTTACATTGCTGTGTTTAAAAATTAAATACTATGTAGACTTATGAATTCCGCGATTAAAATTTTCGTTGTTAGTATTTTATCATTATTGATCTTGATAAGTTTTTCAAGTTGTGAAAATGATAATAAAAAATTGTTTGAAGATCCCCCATGGTTGGGTGGGTCAAGTATAGAAACTCTAGAAAAGAAAGGCAATTACACCATTTTCTTAACTCTCATGGAAAAGGCTAAATATAAAGAGCCAATTTCGAAGCAGCTTTTTACCTTGTTTGCTCCCAACGATGAAGCTTTTACCAGTTATTTCAGCTCCATAGGGATCAATTCAGTTGACGACCTTACTGAAGATGAAGCTCAAGAATTATTTACGCTTCATGTACTCCGGAACCCAAGGTCGAGGTATAACTTAATTTATGAATATGTGTGGAGTGAAGAACAGGGGCCAACAGGAGAATATGCCGGGCTCTTTTTCCGCAAGCAGACCAATTCTTTCGGAAAATCATACATGGAAAAACCACGCTATGTGCCAGGTTTTCCAGATTCGATGTGGATCTATTCCGACACGAAATTTATGCCTTTATTCTCAAGCGATTATTTCGAAGATTACTTTGGAGATACTACTGGTGGTGACTATACATTCATGTACCCCAATGGAAATTGGCCAGAAACTGGACTATGCTGGGGGCCGGCTGCTGTAGATAGTCAGGAAGTAAGAACCGCTGATGGATTCATCTATTATATTGATAGAGTAGTTCCTCCGCAACCTAACCTCGAAAAATACCTCAAAGACCATCAAGATAAGTTTGGCGTTTTCTACGACATGATGCAACGTTTTGCTGACTATGGAAATGCCAAAGTGGGCGATAATGATGAATTATTGTATAAAAAATCATATACAACAGTATTTAACATTGCTGAGGAGCAAGGCCCTGGAACCGGCGATGGGTGGAAAATGAAAGATATTTTCACACTCTATTTGCCAAATAATCAAATATTTCAGAACTATTTAGATAATACATTCTTGAAATCGTACGGTTCACTCGATAGCCTTCCCGAAATAACCATGTATTACATATTGCAAACGCAAATGTCGGCACAACTTGGATTGATCTCCAAAATATCGAAAACCTTCTTTAATGCATTTGGCGACCAGATGACAATCACTGCAAACGACATTGTATCGTCAACCATGTGCAGTAACGGGCTGATATATGAAACAACAAAAGTATTGGAACCCGATGTTTTCACTTGTGTACCTGGTAAATTATTCTACGATAAAGACTACACAACGTTCTTATATCTTGTGAATTCATCCGGGCTATTGTCAAAACTGACCAATCCGGATCAAAAAGTGACCTTGTTTGCTTGTTCAAATGAACAGATTTACCAATATGGTATACGGTACAATAAGGACAATGATATGATTGAACAATATCTTGATGGTCAATGGCAATCGATGAGAACTGCTGATTTAATGATGTTTATACAAGACCACATTCACTACGGAGTTGTTACCGATTTAAGTGGAGAAGGATACTTGCAAATGAGCTCGATGAACTATGTTCATTACAAAGACAATAAAGTTGAAGGGGCAAGAAACATTAAAGACAAAAAGCCTAGTACAGTTCAGGAGAAAAATGTCAACGAAAGAAATGGTATATTATACACCATGGATGAACCATTACTCTCGAACTATGCCATGGGCGACTATATTTATAACACCCCTGATTTCTCTGATTTTGCAGCGTTGATGGTTAAAGCCGGATTACTCGATCCTGAATATATTGATCCTGCAACAAATAGAGTGGTTCCAAACGTTAAGTTCATAAGTGCAGGTTCATGGACGGCATTCATTCCAACCAATGCAGCCATGGCCGCAGCGCGCAGGGATGGTATCGTGAGCGATGAAATGAAAACACCGGAGTTGAGGAAATTCATTCACTATCATTTTATCCGAACAGCCACAATTTTCGACGATGGCAAGCAATCTGGAGATTTTCAGACAGCAAGGGTTGAATCGACCTCAACACAGGGAACTGTCTATTCTAACTTGACCGTGAATAATACTCCCGGAAACTTACAAGTTACAGACCATTCTGGCAGAACAACTACAATAAGCCACCAAAACGCGAATGTATTGGTGCAGCGAGGCGTAGTACATAAAATCAATAATGTATTGAAATATTAGTAGTTAAATTTGTCAATCACACAATTTATGAAGAAAATTTTAAAAACGACAATTCTGCTAATTTCATTATTAGCGATTATTACTACTGGATATGGACAAACTTCGGTAATAATAAAGGGACGTATTTACGATAAAACAACCAAAGAAGCATTAGGATTCGTTAATGTTATCGAGGTTGATAAAAATGGACGAAACGTTTCCGGAACAATTTCAGATGTTAATGGAAATTATACGTTGAAAGTAAGAAACGATAAGAACTCAGTTATTGTATCGTTCATCGGATACCAGAAACAAACCATCAATATTGGCAACAAATCAACTATCGATGTATATCTCGAAAGTGAAGATCAAACCATTGAAGAAATTAAAATTCTAGGGGAAAAGGTTGGAAACGACGGGTACACTAAGGTGCGCGACAGGGCAACCGCTGTTACCGAGATGGAATTCAAGGAAATGAAAGCGGTTATGACCACTACCGTTGAAGAGATGTTACAGGGACGTCTGGGCAATGTTGATATTACTGCCATGTCGGGTGACCCCGGAGCAGGGATCAACATAAAAATCAGGGGAAGCTCTTCACTCAATTCAAGGAACAACCCGCTCATTGTGGTGAATGGGATTCCTTATAATGCACAGATCGACGACGACTTCGATTTTGGAAGTGCCGATGTTGAAAAATTCGGGAACTTAATTGATGTTTCTCCCGAAGACATCGAATCAATCGAAGTACTTAAAGATGCTGCTTCAACCGCAATTTGGGGTTCAAAAGCGTCAAACGGGGTGTTGATGATTCAGACCAAACGTGGGATAAAATCAAAACCAATATTCGAATATACGTTCAAAGAAACCGTAGGAAAAGAACCGGATCCAATCCCGATGCTTGATGGTGCAGGCTATGCTCGATTAATTACCGACGAACATTACAATGTTAACCGGAATGAATTTTCGGACAAAGAAATCGCATTCGACCCGTCATGGGAAAATTACCACAACTTCGCTCAAAACACCGATTGGGTAAAAGAAATCACCCAGTTGGGTAGAACAACACAGCACGACTTTTCGGTTCGTGGGGGTGGTGAAAAATCGAGATACAACATGTCAGTGGGATTTTCTGACGAAATTGGAACTACTATTGGTAACAACTTGAAGAAATTGAACTTGAGGAGTTCATTAGACTATACGCTATCTTCTCAGCTTCAGTTCAAAACCGACATCATGTACACACGGTACGATCAAGAATCGAATTATGATGGCGATCCCATGGGCAATGTACGTTCAAAAGCATACATTAAAATGCCAAACATGTCGGTTTTCGAGCGCGATAGCACCGGTAAACCACTTGGTGAATATTTTACGCCTGAATCAACAATACAGGGTAAAGCTTCAGATAACTACAACCCTGTTGCCGTTACAAGACTTGGAAAAAATGATAGTCAACGCGATAACGCAAGGGCTCTGTTCACCATTCGGTACAAGATTAAGCCGAACTTAATTTTGAACTCAACAATTACTCTCGACATTTTTGACACCAAATCTGAAAAGTTTTTGCCTTGGAAAGCAATTGGTGGACCTTATAATGATGACAAGACGAACCAAGCGGTTAACGACTTCTCAAAAAAGAGCTCAACTTACACCTTTAACCAATTGATATTCAATCCTAAATTAGAAGAAGGTCATGATCTTTCATTCATGGGGCAATTCGACACCGAGTCGACAACCAACCGTACATTCAATGTTACCACCAGCCGTTCGGCTTCTCCGCTGAACCAGCAACCTATAGGTGATAAACACATAAATTCATTTTCAGACGGATATTCTGAATACAGGTCAATGGGGTTATTCTTAACCGGTACCTATAAGTTTAAAGACCGGTATATTGCAACAGTAGGGACAAAATACGAAGGAAACTCCAAATTTAGCCCGGAAAGCCGTTGGGGCTTCTTCCCCTCGGTAGCCCTTGCATGGCGTATTTCCGACGAACCGTTCCTGAAAAAGGCCAAGTTTATCAACGAGCTGAGAATACGAGGAAGTTGGGGGATTACAGGGAACGCACCCGGCAACAACTACTTATATTTTAACACCTACTCGGCTGGTACCGACAATGCCTATGTCGACATGCCCGGGGTAAAGCCTAATGGCATTGAACTTACCAGTTTAAAGTGGGAAACCGTTGATCAGGTAAACCTTGGGTTCAACTTCTCCGGCTTTAAAGAAAAAGTATCTGTTGAATTCGATGTCTATCGCAAGAGGACAAAAGACCTTTACCTTCCAAACTCAGATATCCCTTCATCGGCAGGTTTCTCTAATATTGGGTTAAACAATGGTGAAATGGAAAACAGGGGAGTAGAATTATCGTTTGACTACAAAATTATAAACAGGCGCGACCTGAAATTGAGTGTTAATTTCAACGTATCACGTAACGAAAACCTTGTCATCAGTTTGCCTGAAAACTATAGTCTTGAGTATGGTGATATGCTGCAAAACGGCAACTATAAAATCAGCATTGAACCCGGTCGCCCAATTGGAGGGTTCTTCGGGTACAAATATGCGGGAGTTTACAAAGATGACAATGATGCCATTGTTCGCGATAAAAACCAGCAACCAGTATATGCCATTGGTACCGAAACCCCGATGACAATGATTCATGGAGGTTCAGGTGGCTATGAATTCCGCGGAGGAGATGCCAAATACGTTGATAAAAATTTCGATGGTAAAATTGACGAACTCGACTTATTCTATCTGGGCGACCTAAACCCTAAATTAATGGGAGGTTCAGGGTTCAGAATCGAATATAAAGGTTTTGTGTTAAATACATTCTTCTACATGAAGGTTGGTCAGAAAATTATTAACCAGACCAAAATGGATACTGAAAAAATGTATGGCCACGAAAACCAGAGCAAAGCTACTAACTGGAGATGGCGCAGAGAAGGTGACGAAACCATTGTGCCAAGGGCATTATATAACGAAGGATTTAACTGGATGGGGTCAGACCGCTTTGTTGAAGATGGTTCATATCTCCGCTTAAAAACAGTATCTTTCACCTATCAGTTTAACCAGAAATTCTGTCAACGCATTAAGGTTAAAGAATTGAAAACGTTTGCTACCGCGTATAACCTCTTCACTTGGACCAATTATTCAGGACAAGACCCCGACGTGGGTGCACCAAACGATCCGAAGAATCTTCCTAAAGATACTAGCCGCACTCCGCCAAGTTCAAGAATTATGTTAGGTATTAATGTTACATTCTAAAATAAGGTTGATTATGAAAAACATAACAAATAAAATACAGTTAATTTGCCTGGCCACTGTGCTATTCTTTGGCATAACAGGATGTAACGATTGGCTCACCCTTGCTCCTCCGAGCGATTTGATCAAAGAAAAATTCTGGACCAAATCGGAAGATGTGACCGCAGCACTAGCCACAACCTATGATTCATATAGGGACAATGCAGTAAACTCCTTGATTTGGGGAGAAGTAAGGGCCGACATTGTTGATTTCGACTCCGAAGTAACAACAGTTGCCGACTACTTATCAATTGCAAGTAGCGATATTAGCGCATCGAACGGCAAAATTAACTGGAGCGGTTACTATAAAACTATTAACCTTGCCAATACACTTATGCATTACAGCAACGATGTTTTCGAAAAAGATGAATCGTTCTCGTTGGAGATGAAAAACCGTATCGATGGAGAAGCATTGTTTCTTAGGGCCTTAAGCTATTTTTACCTGGTAAGGATATGGAAAGAAGTTCCGCTGGTAATTGAGCCTTCAATTTCGGATACTGGCAATTTGTTTGTACCCAAAAGTCCGGAACACGTGATAATTGATCAAATAATCACCGACTTAAACGAAGCAAAAAACAAAATAGGCAACGAATTGTACCTCAACCGCCCCGAATATTTTAAAGGACGGGCTAACAAGTACTCCGTAATGGCCTTACTTGCCGACGTTTATTTGTGGGACGAACAATACCAGAAATGTATCGACTTATGCGATTCGATAATCAATTCCGGATTATATAGTCTTGAACCTTCAACTTCGTGGTTTAACTTGTATAACCCCGGAAATTCAATGGCAGAAAGCATATTTGAAATCCAGTATGACGACAAATTTGACAGTCAGGAAAACCCGATATACAACGAGCAAGGAGGTATTATGCCTATCTCCGGTTCTTCCAGCGTTCTTATTGATGAACAAACCTTGGCGAAATACTTCGTTCCTGAAGATATACGGCAATGCGATGTTAATACCCCAACTTGGAAATATTATGGGGTAACGTTGAGCGGAACGCTTCAGAGAGAAGAAAATGAACGCGATGCCAATTTTATCTATTATCGCTATGCCGACATTTTACTCATGAAAGCCGAGGCGCTTAATGAGCTTGACCGCACCATGGAAGCAAACGATTATTTGTACCCAACTTTCGACAGGGCAAAGGTTGCTTATGTTGAAATTACCGACAAATATGAAATGCGTAATGCAATACTCAACGAAAGGGCACGTGAATTTGTGCTTGAAGGAAAACGTTGGTTCGACTTATTGCGGAATTCAAAACGAAATGGGTTCTCAAATAAGCAACTGATTATAAACATGATTCTTTCGGGCGCCGACATCAAGCAACAGGCCATTCTCAAAACAAAGGTGTATGATACCATGAGTTATTATCTGCCTATACCGGAAAGGGAAATTTTATACAATCCCAATTTGACCCAAAATCCATTTTATGAGAGGTAAAAAATGAAGAGTATGAAGAACAGACAATACAACAAAACAATGCGATTTCCTTCTATCATCCTATTCGCAATAGCCGCACTTTCGCTATTCATAGCTGGATGTGGAGAGGATCCGGAATATCATTCGGAAAAATCGAAAAACCAGGTTATTACCGACTATATAACTACAAATTCAGACAAATATTCTGAATTCGGCAAAATGCTAAATAACACAGAATTAAACAGGATTTTGAGTATCAGGGGGCCTTTCACCTTATTGCTGCCAACCAACGATGCGGTTAAAGCCTATTGTGCTGAAAAAAATGTTGCCTCGGTTGATGAACTAGACATTGAGCTCCAGAAAAATTTAGTATTAAACCACTTGATTTCTGCCGAAATTAAATCGAGCGAAATTGGGTTAGGAGCTTTACTCGAAAAAAATGCCCTTGGCGACAAAATTGCTTCAGAATTCAGGGGAATTGACACCTATTTCAACAAGCAATCAAAGCTCATCAAACGTGATATCAAAGCCGCGAACGGATATATACACATAATCGACAAGGTGATTGATATTGTGACCGAAGATGCATACCAAAAACTTGTTTCGCTCGGCAAATTTACCCTGTTTACAAAAGGCTTGGAGATAACCGGACTCAAAGATACCTTGCAGGTGATTGAGTTTCCATTCGGAGACAAGCAAGCCCGAACACGATATACCATCTTTGCCGTTCCAGATTCTGTGTTCAACGCAAACGGTATTTACTCTATTGATGATTTAGTGAACAGGTACACCAATGCTCCAGACCGTATAACCGAAATTGAAAACGGGTTTTACAGATACATGGAATATCACTGCTTAACAGAAACATACTATTTAAGTGATTTCCCTGTTAACGATGGTTTTTCGAAATTATACCCGATCCTTTCGTTCGACAATAATATTTCGATGATCATTAAAGATGACTATTATTTGAACATGGCCACGAATTTCAACATTCCGGAATCGAATTACCCAAGTAAAAATGCGGCAATTCACACAATAAACGGTCTTCTCGAAGTAGTTCAGCCTGCACCTACCAAGTTCACCTTTGAAGTAACTGACCATTTCGACCTGAAACAGGGCGATTATTATTTGAATTTTTATATGAAATGGTCTGATGGGCAGAACACCTTTAAAAACATAAAATGGGAAGGCGACTATTTGGAATATTATTACAAAGAAGTCAATGGCGTTTACGGCTTATCGAATTACGACTGCCTTAGTATGAATGGTTTTTGGTGGATTGAAGTTACAACCCCAAAAATCATGAAAGGAAGGTATACCATGAATACTGATATTACTTCGGGATATATCGACTACGACGTATACGTTGATGGGGTTTATATGTCGACAGTAAAAAAAGCCGATAATGGAAACAATATTACTGTAGCCACAGTAAACTGGGATAAAACAGAAACCCATAAGGTAAAAATTGTTGCTGTTAGTGCAGGAATGTTATTTTGGGATGAGGTGTCTTTCACACCGTATTAAAATAGTAAATATAATATAATCAATACGTAAGAAATGATAAAACATTATAAACATAAAGCAAGTTTGACAATTATATTTCTATTTATTCTTATCTGCAATATTGGTAATGTATTTGCTCAAACAGAACCCGTAGTGGTTACAGGTAAAGTATTGGAATCGGGAACAGGCTTGCCCCTGAGACAGGTTTCAGTTTCGGTAGCATACTCAGGTATCCTTTTCGACACCAACGAACAGGGGGAATTTTCGATCAAAGTTCCCGACTTAAAAACCGAGTTGGTGTTCAACTTGCCAGGATACGTAAAACAAAATATCTATTTATCGGGAAATGATAAATTGACAGTTTTTTTGGTGCCCTTACAATTCAAGTCGAAAGACCAGTCGTATAACACTCCTACAGGAATAAAGAACCTCAAAGATGCAGTATCGTCAACTTCAACAGTCGCAGCAAACGATCTGCAATTTAGCAGCGCTTCTTCTTTCGACAATACGCTTCAGGGACTTGTTCCCGGGTTGAATATTGTCTCTTCGTCGGGAATGCCTGGAACAATGTCGTGGATCAACATGGGCGGAGTTTCTTCTATGAATTGTAGAAACGAACCCCTTCTCTTAATTGACGGGATGATTTTTGATTACAACTACGCTTCAGAAGGGGTTTTGGAAGGTTTTTCTCTCAACCCTCTGGATATTATAGATTATCAGGATATTTCCGATGTTTCGGCCATCAAAAGCGGCAACGGATATTTTGGATCCTTAAGCTCAAATGGCCTTATCTATGTGAATACAGAACAGAAGAGTGAAGCTAGTACGCTTATCCAGATTTCGGCATACGGAGGAATTGGCTTAATGCCCAAAACGCTCGATGTAATGGACGCACAGCAATTCAGGCAATATTTCTCGGGCCGCTTGGCCGAAGAAGGCTTAAGCAGTTCTCAGATTGACCAAACATATCCATGGTTAAACGGGCAACCAGGCAGTAGTGAATATTACAGGCATAACCATGATACCAAATGGCAAAACGAGATTCTTACTCCAGGTGCGTTGAGCAAATTTCACATCTTCCTAAAGGGGGGTGACGATATTGCAACATATAATATTTCATCGGGGTACGTAAGCCAAAATAGTATTTACGATGGGGCTAAGTATTCACGGTTCAATTTGAAAGTCAACGGGAAAATCAATATTACCGACAAATTTTCAATTACACCTAACGTAAAATTATCGCTTGCTGATAGTTACACACCCAACCAAGGACCTAGTTTGTATAAGAATCCGTTGATTTCGAGCTTGCTTATCCCGTCGATATTGAATCCTTATGCAACCGACGAAAAGAACGGCGAATTGTTATACTATTTTGACAACGAATCGTCTTTCAATGTGAGTAACCCGAAAGCCATTGTAACCAACGCGCAAGGTACCAACAGAAATTACAATTTCTTGAGTTCAGTACATGCGCAATACAAAATCTCGGAAACAATTAGTCTGAACGACATGCTGGGTATCAATTTCAACAATGCCAGGGAAAACGTTTTCCTTCCCGACTTGGGCTTGGTACAAATCGACTCTGCAGCAAATAGTCCTCAGGTTTACATCAACGAATTCAGGTCGACTCAAAATTACGCGACCATCGATTACAACAAGAGAACCAAATCGGGGCATTCTATTAACGGGCAAGCTGGTATGAGGCTCATCATGAACAGCTACAAAACAAACAAAGCCATTAGTTTGAATACACCTTCCGACGATTTCAAAACCTTGGGAAATGGTGCTAAATACAACTACTTGCGAACATCAACCGGAGGAAACCAGGATCTTAACATCGTATCTTACTTTGCAAACGTCGACTATAGCTTCCGCAGCAAATACTATGTAAATGTGAATGCATCGTACGATGGAAATTCAGCAATCTATAAAAATAACCGCTATAATTTCTACCCTTCGGCCGGTGTAGCTTGGAGGCTTTCTTCCGAAAAATTCCTTTCAGGACAAAAATGGCTCAACGATTTGAAACTACGTGCCAATTGGTCAACCGGTGGAAATGTGTATAGTAGCATCTATGGTAATTCAAAACTTTACTACGGCGAAGCACGGGTTGATGCTTATGGCGTTCCTGTAAGAGAATCGGTTCCAAACCCAGATCTCGAAATTGAACGGAAAACAACAATTAATGGAGGTATCGATATCTCGTTGTTCAATCAAACTACAAATATTCATGTCGATTACTTTCAATCGAACGTGAACAACCTTGTCATCGAACAGGAATTACCTTCATCGTACGGATATACAGAATATTACGACAATGGTGGCAAAATGAGCATCTCTGGTTTTGAAATTGGGGCAGAACAACGAATTCATCTGGGGAAAGCAGTTCTCCGCTTAGGGGCAACTCTTTCGAAACATGCACAAAACATTGAAGAGCTTACATTTATCAAAGAAAGCCAAGAGCGTATTATCACTAAAACTGCACCTGCAGAATATGTTACCGAAGTTGGAGGCCCTATGAATGCATTCTGGGGGTTGAAAACCAACGGGATTTTCCAAACCGACGAAGAAGCCTCACAATTCACCGGTCCTAAAGGCAATAAACTAAAAGCCGGCGATATTAGGTTTGTTGATGTTGATGGAAACAAAATCATTAACAGTTACGACAAAATGAACATTGGAGACCCCAATCCTGATTTCTTTGGTGGAATTAATGCAGCACTCACTGTGGGCCGTCTTGAATTATCAGCAAACTTCAACTACTCGATAGGCAACGACATATTCAATTATGTAAGAAGCCAGACCGAGGGTATGGATACGTATGCTAACCAGTCGACTAGCGTTTTGAACCGTTGGTCTTCTTCAAACACTAGCTCGTTGATGCCACGGGCTGCCTTTGGCGACCCTTCAGGAAACAACTCATTTTCTGACAGATGGATTGAAGATGGTACATACTTCGGACTAAAGAAACTGACAGTAAGTTATACCCTGCCGCAAAACAGTGTTTACAGGGGGCTCACAATCTTTGCCACCGGTAGTAACTTGTTTACTTCCACAAAATACTCGGGCTACGATCCTGAGTTCATGTATGCCAACAGCCCGTTCTTTATGGGAATCGATTATGGAAAGATACCACATCGCCAATCGTTCATCGTGGGTATTAAACTCGATTTATAATTCCTAATAATGAAACGAATATGATCCGAATATCAAATATACGAATGACCAACAGGTCGGAGGCTGTAAAAAAACAGTCTGAAACACCAGAGGAGAACGGCACTGTCGGGACTATTAAAACAAATTATTTTGGAATGAAAGCAATAACAACAAAAAAACGAATAGGATATTGGAGTTTGGTTCTTCTGGCAGTTGTGTTCAGTTCCTGCGGCGAAGATTTTTTCGACCCTCAGTATGGGAACAGGCTTAAACCCGAAGATCACTACCAGTCGGAGTTAGATTTATCGAACTCACTGGAAGGAGTGGCCACTTGCCTGCGCGAGGTAGCTCCGAATATGATCATGCTTGATGGCCTAAGGTCCGACTTGATGGTCGTTACCGAAACTGCCACGGTACCCATGACCGACATCTATTACCAACGGTACGACAAAACAAACCCGTTGGTCGATGTAAGTGGGTACTACAAAGCCATTATCAATGTGAACGAAATACTTGCCAATATGGACAGGGTAATGGATAATGCCGCTGAATACACCGAATACGTAAACAGTTCGGTAAAGGGGTTTCTTTTGGGCATGAGAGCTTGGGCCTATTTGCGGATTCTGCTTGTAAACGGCGAAGCAGCCCTTATTCCCGACAACTTGAACGGGATAACTTCGGGCCTAGCTCACCAATACATCCCTAAAGAAACGTTGATCGATACCCTGATCAATCAATTGTTGCCCTATGTTTTTACCGATCAAACAAAAGTTGAGTACGAAGTTATCAATTTCCCTAGTGCTAAAGCAATATTGGGCGAATTGTACTTAGAGAAAAACGATTATGCCAACGCGGCAAAATATCTTAAAATGGGACTCGAGATCTCGAACAACGCTCCTCGCCTATTCAAGGTAGATAATACGTATTCACGCGAATTATGGAAAAACATCTTCACTACAGGTATAGGCACTACTGAAACAATGGGTGCTGTGCCCTATAATGCTGTAGAAGGTTCTCCAAACCCACTGGCTGTATGGTTACAACCAGTAAAAGAATATGTGGTTAAGCCATCGTCGGTTATCCGCGATAAATTTCAGTCTCAAAAACCAAAGACCGGAAAGGGAACCGATATTTACCGTGGTATAGGGGTAACTATCGACACGCTTGCTAATATAAATGAAGGGTACATTAAAAAATACTCTCTTGTCGAAGGTGTCGACGGATATAGCCTTGACATCCCATTTTTGAGGAGTGCTGATATTCATCTTAAGCTAGCTGAAGCCTTGAATAGAAACGGACAAAGCGACATTGCCCTTATTTTGCTGAACCAAGGGATGCTCAGCGAAAGGAAAAGGCCTGCTGAATACCAGAGATGGAGTTATAATGTAGGCGTAAGGGGAAGGGTAAACCTTGAGTCACGTGTAGTTCCTGAAGAAATGACAGACCCGAACCAAATTGTGGAGTTAATTGAAGATTATATCATTGAAGAAAGATGTATGGAGCTGGCCTTTGAAGGCTCGCGTATGTTCGACCTGATAAGGATTGCGAAACGACGTAATAATCCTGAATATCTCGCAAGCCGTGTGGCTGCGAAATATCCGGCAGAAATGCAGGATCAGGTAAAAGCATTTTTCATGAACGAAGCAAACTGGTATATCCCGGTTAACAAATAATACCGGCTAAATAGTAAATTTTTCTTTTATAGGTTAGAGATAGAGATTAGTTAGTAATTTTTTTGAATTAAGCAGGTTAAAGAGGTCATCATTTTCGATGATCTCTTTACTTTTTTACAACCTGCAAACCTTTAAAATGGGTTATGTTGGGAAACAAATACACAGAACACTTCTGCCCCACCCTGTCAGCAAGATTTGCAAAGTAATAACCTGAGTTCGATTTTATTTTTAAAGTTCAGATTGGCATAAAACGCTGTTTTACAAAGCAAATTTTTGAGTATTAGCGGGCTAAATCGAGGAAATTTAATGCAGGAAAACAGTGTTTTATGC
>JAAYAG010000062.1 GCA_012719495.1 Bacteroidales bacterium | reverse complement strand
TTGTAAACAGCAATCTTCTGCTTTAAAATCACTTAAAATAACCCGTTATTCCTGCGTGATTTTGCATTGAATCTTACTGTTTACAAGCGGTCTGAACTCAAAAATAAAGTCGAACTCAGGTTAATATACAATTTCCAGAAATCCCGGAACAAGGTTGTTGTGTACTTCCATGCATGTCCCAATAATCATGTAGCTTTCAGCCTTGTAAATAATATCCGTCGTCATTATTCGTGAATTTGTGGCCTTTTAGTTAGTTACAAAAAATAATTTTTCCACCCGAATATTAATGTGATCCAAATTTGTCCTGCGTATGACGGAAATACTCATCAAATTTTTCTTTTCTATGTTGATCGTTGTAACATAAGTGACAATTTAAGACTGATTGGTCTTTTATATTTGTCGCATATTTGAAACTATTAAACAATATTGATATGGATGATCAAATTTTAGAAAAGGAAAAAGTTTTAGTAGATAACATGTTTTGTTTCCAATGCCAAGAAGCATCAAAGGGGATTGGCTGCTCTGTAAAAGGTGTTTGTGGAAAAACCGATGAAGTTTCCAATCTACAAGATTTGCTGATTTTTGTGTGTAAAGGAGTTGCTATTCTTAACCATATCGGGAACAAACATCATCAGACTTATGAATTCGCTGATAAGTTTATTTATGAGGCTCTTTTCATTACTATTACCAATGCAAATTTTGACGACACAAAGATAATTTCCAAGATAAAAGAGGGTTTTGAGGTCCGTAAAGGGATTACCCAAATGTTAGCAGTTAAAGGCATAGCTTTACCCGAGAAATTACACAGTTCAACATCGTGGGAAGCCGATGATTATTCCGAACTCGAACGTAAAGCGCGCTTGGTTGGAGTAAAAGTCGAATTAAATGAAGATATCCGATCGCTAAAAGAGTTGGTTATCTATGGTCTTAAAGGTATGGCTGCTTATGCTGAACATGCTGCAAACTTAGGGTTTAAAAACAATGAGGTTTATGCATTTATGAGCAAAGCATTGGCTCAGACAACAAGAGTGGACATTAATGTAGATGAATTGGTATCCTTGGTTATGGAGACCGGTAAATTTGGAGTTGATGCAATGGCTCTTCTTGATCGTGCCAATACTCAAAGCTATGGAAATCCTGAAATCACTGAAGTGAATATTGGAACTCGGAAAAATCCAGCAATCCTTATCTCAGGGCACGATTTGAAAGACATGGAAGAACTTCTTGCTCAAACACAGGGGACAGGAGTTGATGTATATACTCACAGTGAAATGTTGCCAGCAAACTATTATCCAGCATTTAAAAAGTATGATCACTTTGTTGGAAACTATGGGAATGCTTGGTGGAAGCAAAAAGAAGAATTTGAATCATTTAATGGACCTATTTTGTTTACAACTAATTGTTTGGTTCCTCCTTCTGAGTCATATATAGATCGTGTATATACCACAGGCGCGACTGGTTTTTATGGGGTTAAGCATATTGCCGATCGAGGTAAAGGTGGGCAAAAAGACTTTAGTCAAATTATTGAGCATGCAAAGAAATGTGCTCCTCCGGTGCAAATAGAAGAGGGGAAAATTGTTGGCGGATTTGCTCATGAACAGGTTTTTCAACTCGCCGATAAAGTTGTAGATGCTGTTAAGAGTGGTGCAATCCGTAAATTTTTTGTTATGGCAGGATGCGACGGCCGGATGAAATCTCGTGAGTATTATACCGAATTTGCAGGAAAATTACCTGATAACACCGTTATTCTTACCGCCGGTTGTGCAAAATACCGATACAATAAACTGCCCCTAGGAACGATTGGAGGTATTCCCAGGGTACTCGATGCCGGGCAGTGTAATGACTCTTATTCTCTCGCTTTGATTGCCCTTAAATTGAAGGAAGTATTTAAATTGAACGATATTAATGAATTGCCAATTGTGTATAATATTGCATGGTATGAACAAAAAGCTGTAATTGTGTTACTCGCTTTGCTCTATCTTGGGGTAAAGAACATCCATCTTGGGCCAACACTTCCTGCTTTTATATCTCCTGCAATTGCCGATTTTTTGTCGAAACAATTTGGCTTACAGGTTAGGGGAGAGGCCGAAGCTGATTTAGTTAAGTTTCTTGCTTAGTTAGATCAAATTGAATCTGAGAGCCGGTTTGAATTGCCGGCTTTTTCTTTTATATCTCACTGCTTAATTCCTTTACGATACTGTCACACAAATTTCTCCAATCTGCTGCTTTTTACTATTTTCGGGCAAAATTTTTGTCATGGGGCGTAATAGAAAAAATAAACCGTTTTTCGAAAATGTGTTGATCACCGATATTGGTGCCGAAGGTATGGCCATTGCCAAAGTTGATGATTTGGTTGTATTTGTTCCACAGGTGATTCCGGGCGATGTATGCGACTTGCAGGTTACTCGCCAGCGCAAACGTTTTTATGAGGCAAAAGTAGTGCGCATTAACAATTATTCGGACGATCGGGTAACTCCTTTTTGCACGCATTTTGGTGTTTGTGGGGGGTGCAAATGGCAGAACCTGCCTTACGAAAAACAACTTTTTTATAAACAGAAACAAGTTTCAGATCAGCTCTCCCGTATCGGAAAAGTTGAATTGCCTGAAATAGCGCCCATTATTGGTTCTGAAAAGACAACTTTCTATCGGAATAAACTAGAGTTTACCTTTTCCAATCAGCGTTGGTTGACCACTGAGGAGATTAGCAGGCAAGGAGATATTGCACGAGAAGGGGCGCTTGGCTTTCACATACCCGGGCTCTTCGACAAAGTGTTGAATATTGAGACTTGTTGGCTTCAGAGTGATTTGTCGAATGCAATCAGGAATCAGATTAGGAAATATGCAGTGTCGAATGGACTCGATTTTTTTGATATCAGAAATCAGCAGGGTTTTTTAAGGAATATTATTATACGGACATCATCAACCGGCGAGGTAATGCTTATTGTTGTTTTTTATCAGGAAGATGTCGAAAAACGTAAGGGTTTACTGAATATGATTACTGAAAAGTTCCCGGGAATAACGTCCCTTTTGTATGTAATAAACACCAAAGGAAACGATACCATAACTGATCAGGAAATAATTACCTACAAAGGGAATGCATTTATTTTCGAACAAATGGAAGGCTTACGTTTTAAAATTGGGCCAAAATCGTTCTATCAGACCAATTCAGAACAAGCATATAACTTGTATAAAGTTGCCCGTGATTTTGCTCAGCTCACTGGAAATGAAATTGTATACGACCTCTATACGGGTACCGGGACCATTGCCAATTTTGTAGCTCGTTTTGCAAAGAAAGTTGTTGGAATTGAATATGTTCCCGAAGCTATTGATGATGCAGTAATTAACTCATCATTAAATGGTATTGAAAACACTCTTTTCTTTGCTGGTGATATGAAAAAAGTACTTTCGGCTTCGTTTA
Source organism: Bacteroidales bacterium (assembly GCA_012719495.1). Taxonomy (GTDB): domain Bacteria; phylum Bacteroidota; class Bacteroidia; order Bacteroidales; family Prolixibacteraceae; genus CAYMTR01. The sequence goes on along the minus strand of JAAYAG010000062.1, from coordinate 32,210 downwards.
TCGAAACGCATGGTCGTCCTGATGTTATTATTACCGATCCGCCCCGGGCAGGAATGGATGCCCCGGTGGTGGAGACCATCCTTAGTGCAGCACCCAAACGTATTGTCTATGTCAGCTGTAACCCGGCAACCCAGGCACGCGATCTGTTGCTGCTCGATGAAAAATATAGGGTAGCAGCTGTTCAGCCTGTCGATATGTTTCCGCATACTCATCATGTAGAAAATGTTGTTTTGTTAATTAAACGATAGCTATAATGCTTGCTATTTTATCTCCATCGAAAGATATGTTGGATAATGCAGGCGGAGATAAGGTTATCGGCCTTTTTTCCCTGCCTAAGTTTACTCCCAAGGCAGAAAAGCTTATGCGGGAACTCCGCAAGCTTAGTTGCGACGATATTGCCGTTTCGATGAAGGTTAGTAATTCGTTGGCTGAGCGTAATTTTTTGCGTTTCCAGCAATGGAATGGCAATCATTCTCCTGAAAATTCAACATTTGCGGTATGGGCTTATACTGGTGAAGCTTATCGGGGGCTAAAAGCAGGAGATTTCTCAATTGATGATTTAATATATTCTCAGCAGGTTCTTCGAATTTTTTCGGGCCTATATGGACTGCTGCGTCCCTTGGATTTAATTCAGCCATATCGGCTCGAAATGGGAGCAGGTGAGTCATCTTTGCCTGATTTGAAAGATTTCTGGTCTGATACAATAACTGCTTCGTTGAATGAGGCTGTGGAGAATTCACCGGGAGAAAAAGTCTTAATCAATCTTGCTTCTCTGGAGTCGTCATCGTTTATCAATTTCTCAAAATTGAAATACCCTGTTATTACTCCTGTTTTTAAAGAAGAAAGATCGGGAAAACTAAAGTCGATAACCATTTACATGAAGCATGCCCGGGGTGCGATGGTACGTTTCATGATAAAAAACAATATTGAAACCTCCGAAGAACTTAAGGCTTTTGACGTAGATGGCTATTACTTTAGTAATTATTATTCTATCGGGAATAATTGGCTGTTTGTCAGGTGATTTTACCTTCACTAATCCTATCTATAGAATAAAACGCTTGATCGTTGCGATTAAGTCATCGCTGTTTATAGGCTTTATCAATACAAAGTCACACCCTGCAGCATAGCACTTTTCTTCGTCGTCGGGCAGAGCGAGGGCTGTTTGCGCAATAATGGGAATATCAGGGTTGACGAGTTTTATTTCGCGGGTTGTGTCGTATCCATCTTTCTCGGGCATCATAATATCCATAAGAATCAGATTCACATTATTTTCTGTGAACATTTTTATAGCTTCGACCCCGTTTTTAGCCCATAATAAGTTTACTTTTGTCCGTTCAAGAAAGGCTTCGATAAAAAAGTAATTCGACTCGGTATCTTCGGCTACTAAAATTGTTTTAGAGCTCCAGTTGATGTTGCCAAATACAGAGGGCTTTGAAATGGAAATTTTTTGTTCTTTTTCAATGGGAAGCTGGAACGAAAATGTACTGCCTGTGCCTTCTTCCGACTCTACTTTTATTTCTCCGTTTAGTAATTCTACAAGCTTCTTCGAAAGGGCAAGACCCAGCCCGGTTCCCCTGTTTTTATTCGTGTTGATGTTCCCCGATTTCCCAAATTTACGGAAAATTATTTCTTGTTGATCGAAAGGTATACCGATACCCGAATCTTTAACGAAAAATTCTATTTTGTTGTTATTCAGATTGCTGTAGCCTAATTCAATAAACCCTTTTTCTGTAAACTTGAGTGCATTGTTCAGTAAATGGGTCATAATTTGGTATATCCGTTCAGGATCGGAATAGATCATGAATTGTGGATCGAAATTTCCTTTCGTAATACGTATTTCAAGATGTGGTTTCTCCAGGATGACTATTTTCGACTCAGCGTCTATTTGTAATTTGTCGATAATGCTGTTGATGTAGCATTTTTCTTTTTTTGGTTTTATTTGGTTCGTTTCGAGTTTCGCAATTTCGATGATGTTGTCCATCAGATTCAGGATATCGTTGCTGCTGTCCTGAATGAATTTTACGTATTCCTGACGTTCTTCAAACGTCAGATCGGCTTCGCTCAACAGACTTGTAAAACCAGTAATGGCATGCAGGGGGGTGCGTATTTCATGCGGGAGGTTGTCGAGAAAAGCAGACTTAAGGTGCTCTGCTTCTTCTACTTTATATTTAGCCCGTTGTAATTCGGCTTCAATTTCTTTTTCATTCGAAATATCGCGCAGGATAATAAACATATAGCTTGCACCATTGTGTTGAAAATTTCTGACATATTCAGAGAACCAGTATATTTTACCTGTTTTCGAAATCATTCTTTTTTCGAGAAAGAATGAAGTCAGGTTGTTCTCATTTAGTTTGTTGATTAGCGATTGCTGTTTGGGAACATCCTCATCGTAAGTGAGTTCTTCCCATGATATGTTGGCAATTTCCTGTGCAGTGTATCCAATTTTGCCGACAAGGTAAGGCGATACCCACAATGTTTCGTTGCTCGTGGTGTTTTTTATAATTATCCCAAACGGTGCTTCATTGAAAATATTCCTGTAATCGGGGTTTTTGAACAATTGCGGAACATTCAATTTGAAAGGTTGCAAGGTTATCAGCAGTGTCTCGGCATCGATATGCGAGTAAGTGAACGAGACCTGAACAACTTTACCTTCTTTATTCTTGATGCTCCCGGATATTTCAATGGGGTGTTCTGGAATTTCGGTATATTTTCCTCCGGCAAGTGTAATGGAGGCAAGCTTTTCAATGCTATCGATTCCTGTTCCCAAAAAATTCTCGCAAGCTTTGTTTGTAGTCAAAACCTTTGAGTTCATGTTGATTGCAATAAGGGCAACCGGTAACTGATTAAATATTTCTTTTTGATCCATGAATCGAATTTAAAACTTCTTTAAAGAAAAAATTAATTTAACAATATTACAATAGCTGATTAACGTTTTTTGATGAATGTTGGTTATTTTTTGAGTAACGTATCGAGAAGTGTTATAAGCGTATTGATATCGATTTTTTTTGCTATTATTTTCTTCTCTTTATCGAGTACATAAAGAAGAGGGGTTGATTTTACATTGTATTTATATCTGAAAAGTGATTGGTTGCTTACATCCCACCAATGATGCCAGCCCACCAGCTCATGCTCTTCCACAAAATCAGTCCATTCTTTTTTATTGTCGCTGATGTTTACTGCAATAAATTCAATATTGTAATTCAGATATTTACTGTAAACTTTTTCATATAATTCAGGAACTTCTTTTTTACAGTGCCCACAGTTTGGCTCCCAGAAGAGCAAAATTGTGAAATCGTTCTGCAATTGGTGCAGGCTTTCTATTTCTCCGGATATGTTTTCCATAACTAATTCAGGGGCAACTTTTCCAATGATGTTCTGGCGGATAAGAAAAGCCTCTTCTGCAACTTTTTTTAATATTGTGGTATCTGCCCATGTGGCTTCGCCCGAGAGATATACTTTATCGGCAATAGCTACAAAAACGGCATCCATACCCATTATTTTTGATTGAAGGCTATTGTTAATCAGAAATTGACTAACATATTGATAAACATTCTGGTTCTTTTTCGAACGGTTAATGATTTTCAGTGCTTGAGGAATTACAGAATCGGGCGATTGAACGAGAACTTTGTTGAAGTAGTTATCTAGTTTAGGCTGGAGCAGGGGAGTGACCAGTATTCTTTCATCCGAAAAGTCAACATAATCGAAAAAATGGTCACGATTGTAGTTGTAATAATGGAACCACGTAATGGAATCGTATTGTGGGCTTTTTCTGTCGAGATCGAGTTTGGGCACTTCCACTGCCTGAGTTAGTTTCAGGAAGGTTGAGTACATTGAGCCTGGGTATTTATTTGCTTCCGATGTGATATGCGCCAGTACTTTTTTGTCGGTCTCCTCGTATTTTTTGTTGATTTCGATTTTTTGTAACGAATCTGCTTCCTGAAATTGTTTTGTAAGCTGATTTCGTTCATTGGTGCTTTTTCTGAGAAATTCCTGATATTCTAAAAACCTTGCGCTCTCGTCGGCTCCGCTGATTCTGATGTCGGTGTGCGGACTAGCAATCGTAGTCGAAACGTTGAATTCCTGATCGGCACCGATCAATATGTCGATATAGACTTTCTGATTAAGGTACAAAACATACAAACCTTCGCGAAGTTTTTTTTCACCGGTGAATGCTCCCTTGCCCGCTTGATCCAATTTTGTGGTATCGTCGATATAAATTTTAGCATCGAAATAGTGAGCCAAAAATACCGTTGTATCTCCAATTCCTTGCCAATTCAATGTAATGGAGTATCCTTCTGCTTTTGTGGCTAAGCTTGATAATACCAGCATTATACCTAAAAAGAATCTTTTTCTCATAACGATTTTTATAAACGGTCACAAAAATGCAAATATTATTCCATCGGGTCAATACTTGGACGCTTTCTTTTAAGGAGTATCGATTTTCATAATTGCTTGTTATTTATAATATATTGTATGGACTATATTTTTTCAATTTGACAAGCACTAATCTCTTTTTATACTTTTTCGCATTGCGGATTTCTGGCTTCTTTATCTTATTACAAAGATTCTATTTTTTAATCTTCGCTTGTGTATTTGCCAATGCGGGAAATAGTAAATTAAAGCAATGTAAATCTAAATATAAATATTTAATAATGTACTATTTAATAATAATTCTATCCTTAATTCAATCAATATTTTGAGTATAACAGCTATTATTGAAAAAAAAATGATGAAAAGTGCTCTAATATGTCAAAAATCAATATTTTTGTTACTAGCACTGAGAAATGAGCGATAGCGTTGTGTTAAATTTTTTTTCCAAATAACAATATTTAACATTTTTTTGTGTTTATTTTAAGCGATGATTATCTTAGCGAGCTAATTCAACGAGGTAATTATTACTCAAACCATATAAAGAAACCTTTTACGAACAAAACTATTTAAACGATAAATATGTTTTTAAGGCGATTAAGCGCTGCAGTAGTTATAGTAACGTGTTTTGGTTGGGCTGCAATGGGGGCCGCTCCGGATTCACTAACTGCTGCAACAAACACCGGGAAAGAGAAATCTGCGTTAGCTCCACAGGCTATTGCTATTCAATTAACTCCAGTTCACCCTAAATGCTTTGGCGAAAGCAATGGAAGCATCCAGGTGGTTATAACTACAAGTACTCCTGCTCCGCCTTATCGTTATAAATACAGAAAGTTTGGTGCTCCAATTTGGAGTGCAGAGCAAACGTCTACTCTAACGACTTTTACAATACCCGGGCTATCTGAAGGAACTTATGAAGTGTATGTTGAAGACAGTTATACTCCTAAAGTTTCTACCATCAATACAACAACTCTTGTAAATCCTGCTGATATTGTTGTTTCTTTAAATTCGTCAAGTGTTGTTTATCCCCAATGTAGCGGACAAACAGGAACGTTGGATTTTGATGCTACGGGTGGTGTCGCTCCTTACAATTTTCAATTGTATAAAAATTCAATTAGTTCTTCTAATAATCAAACAGGTATATTTACTGGTTTAACTGGTGGAACATATTCATTAATGTTAACCGATGCTAATAATTGCCCCAAAAACTATAATGGTTCGATTACTTTTCCAGACCTTGTGCCTATAAACTTCACACATACAGTTATTAGTCAGATTCAATGTGAAAATCAATTTGCTACAGTTCAGCTTAATAACTTGCCTGCCGATCCATTTGATATCGTGGTAAGGAATACAAGTAATAACCGTACTAATTATACCCACACCAATTATCGTTATACAAACCTCGATGCAGGTAATTATGCGGTTACAGTAACCCGGAGAAGTTGTCCTGCTGACACAAAAACAGAAAATTTCACGATTGAAGAATTTAATCTGGTTACAATTTCTACTGATAAATCTTCACCCTTGGCTTTGAACTGCAGTAACTACGTTACCGATGTTCGGGTTACCGTAAATGGAGGCAATGCTTCACGTAGGGTAAAGGTTGTATTCGACAATAAAAACGGAATTCCCGATGATCCCGAAAGTGGATTTATTAATTATGGTAGTAGTTTCTCTTTTACTGGCTTATCAGCAGGGAGTTACACTATACATTGGGTCGACGAAAACAATCCTGGCACTTGCAACGAAAGTTCCGATTTCAATATTGTAGGCCCTGCAACACCAGTGACCTGGGCTACGGTTCCTGTTGCAACATCTCCTTTATGTTATGGTGGTGATGGAAGCATCAGAATGAGTGCCACGGGAGGGACCGGACCTTATACATACTACATAAATGGTACTTTGGCAACAGCGAACGTGGTTAAGCCTGTGGGTACCTATGAGGTTTATGCAAAAGATTTCAATCTCTGTGAAACAGAAAAAGTTACAGTAGATATTCTTGCTGTACCTGAAATGATTGTAACACATAACACAGCTAGCGATAAAAATGTTACTTGTCCGTTGGGGAACGATGGCGAGATTAACATCTCGATTGCAGGAGGTGTTGGAGGATATAACTACGATTTATCTTTATCCGGATCTCCTACCACTCTTCGTGAAAGAAGGCCAACAACTGCTGACTTGGTTATTGGTTCGTTAGAAAAAGGTATTTACGATGTTTTTGTTCGTGATGCAAACAATTGCTCAAAAAGCATTCCCAATATTGAAATAGATGCACCCGACCCGATCACAATACAACAATTTGACCTTACAACTATTGTATGTAATGGTGAAACAGCTAGTTTGGATGTTCAGGCGATTGGAGGCAGCACTTCAATGATGACCTACGATTTATACAAAGGGAGCGAAACAACTCCTGTTGAAACGAAAACTGGTCAAGGGGTAGTACCCTTTAGCGGCTTGGTTGCCGGATCCTATACACTAAAAATTTGGAGCGATCTGAATTGTGAACCGCTAACCCGTAATTTTCAGGTTCAAGACCGACGCAAGCTGGTGGTTACTGCCGATATCGATACCATTAACTTATTGTGCGATGGCGACCCGGTACACACAACATTATCATTAAGTGGAGAAGCACCATATACTTATACGATTGAAGGAACCACCGTTGTCGATGTTCCTATCACTGGAAACAGTGTTGATATTACTACCGGGTTAAGCGCTTCGGTTACCGGATACCAGAACCGGATTATTGTTAACGATAACTATGGTTGCGAAAACGATGTATATGTTACTGCATTTCAGCCAACTCCGTTGGTAGTAGGTTTACCTGTTGTAATTGACGAAACCTGTAGGGAAAAAGATAACGGGCGTGTATCGATCACTGTAACTGGTGGAACTCCAGGACGCTACGAAGTGCAGTTAGGCGATAAAATTCAACGCTCTTCTGATGGCGTTATTGAATTCTATAATATTCCTGCAGGAATTTATAACATGACCATCAAAGATAAAAATGGTTGTTTTGCTCAGAACCCGCCTACCAATATTGAAGTTAAGGAACCTGCCGAACAAATGGTTGTTAGTTCAACAATTTTGAATCCGATTAAATGTTGGGGAGAGCAAGCCGAGGTTCAGTTAAATGTAACCGGAGGTTGGGGAACAACCACAAAAATTTGGTTGTCGGCCTATGGATACACTGCCGATACTATTGTGTCGGGTAACTCCTTGTTTGTCAACTCGAGTAGTTATACTATCAATGCCAGAAACAATGATGGATGTACAGCAACGGCTCCGCTCAATGTATCACAGCCTTTCCAGTTGCGGCTTCAGGTTACCGAGAAGAAAAATGTTTCTTGTAATGGTTTTGATGATGCACGTATTGTAATAAAGGCTACCGGGGGTACACAACCCTATTCATGGGATCTTGTTGGCAGTGGAAAACCGCTGACACAATTTGCAGGGAGTGCAGGTACTGCAATTATAGAAAATGAAATAGAAGCCGGAGTTTACCCTCTTTTGGTATCCGATGTTAATAATTGTATTTCGAACGAGGTTCAGGTAACAATTACCGAACCAGATCCGGTAGTATTTACCGTTCGTCAGGGAAATCCTACCGACTCGGTTGATTGCTATGGCGGAAATGATGGGCAATTTGTACTAGCTGCTAACGGAGGAAACCCCGGCGGTTATAGGTCATACATTGCTCCATTGAATGGTACAGAAGCAGATGCTGCCTATCCAACCATTGCTAATCTTACTGCCGGTGTATACACATTACGTGTTTCCGACATTAGCGGATGTTTCTCAGAAGAAAAGCTGGATACTATTCATCAGCCAGATGAAATAATTATCAATTCGGCTTCGATTGTTGATAGTGTATTATGCTTTGGCAACCAAAACGGTTCAATAGAAGTTGATGCAGTTGGTGGTTTGCCTTACGGGTTACAATATAAGTTAACTGGAGTCGATTTCCAGAATTCAAACGTTAATAAGAATTACCAGAACTCTGCGCTAATTGAAGGCCTTCGAGGTGGTAATTATTATGTTTATGTACGGAATAGCAAAGGAAATTGTGAACAGAAATTTGCACAGAAAATTACAGTGGTAAATCCAGATTCTGTATTTATCAGAAAAATCAACAAACTGGATGTAACCTGTCATAACATGCAAAATGGCAGTGTTTTTCTTGAAGGAGAAGGAGGCACAGGAATGTTGACCTATCAGTTGGTAGGAGCACCATCGCGCATATCTCCCAACCCCAATACTACAGGACGTTTTGAAAGCTTGGGCGAAGTAAACCAGCCAAGCACTACATACAACTATAGGGTAGAAGACAGAAACGGTTGTTATAAGAACGGAAATTTCTCGATTATTAACCCCGAAGAATTAGTGTTTAGCCTCATCGAAAGCCATCAGGTATATTGCAACAATCAATCGAACGGATGGATAATTGCCAAAGCGGTTGGCGGCATGGGAAGCTATACCTACAAAAACGATCTGGCAGCTGCCGATACAATACAAATTAACCGCGGAGAGTATGAAAACCTGAATGATAACAGGGTGAAAATTCTCAAATTAGCAGGAGGTCAGTACCAGCCGATGGTTATCGACAAAAACGGATGTACCGATACTATATCAACACAAGTAACTATTGTAAACCCACCGCCATTGAAAATAGCCATGGTAACCCCAGGCGAAAAACGGTGTTACGATAGCAAAGACGATTCAACCATAATCGTTCTTCACGAAGCTGATTTTGGAACAAGGGGGGAATACACTTATACTATAGATAATTGGAAACGAACCATCACAACCAAGGAACTTGAAGCCGTTTTTGTAAACCTTCGCGATACAATGATTTATGCGCAGGTGAAAGACACTATGGGCTGCGTGGCTACTTGGGAAGATTTGGTACTTGAATGGCCCGAAGCATTCAATGTTACTATCAATAAATTGCCAATTACCTGTTGGGATAACCAATACGGAAGATTAGCCCTTGAAATTGAAGGCGGTATTCAGCCATATTACTTTGGTGTTGACGACATTGCTTTTGCCAATCCAGTAATAGTTGAAAAAGAAGTTCCTGGTGATGTGGTTCTTGACACTATTGTTGGTAAGCCTGAAAACAGGTATTTCTATATGAATGTAAATACTGACATTTATGTTAAAGATGCCCATAATTGTATCGCTTACAATACTCCGAATACCAATACTCAGAACCCATATTTCTATAGACAATATGTGTGGGAGCCTGTTGATACATTTGAAGTTCTCAGAGTAATCACCACTGCACCAAACTGTAACTACGAAGATGCTCAAATTTCGGTTGTGGCCAACGATAAAGGAGTTCCCAGTTATACTTATTGGGCAGAATTCCCCAATGGAGAAAATGTAGATTCTACATCGGAACGTTCGATATTGAAGGTTAAGCCAGATGAAATCTTGCTTTGGAATGTTGCCGATTTAAATAAATGTATCGCACGTATCGATCCTAATAAGTTTCCGCAAGGACGAAAGATATATATCCCAGCCAATGCAGATACTATTGAAGTTAATTACACTATAAATGATGATGAACGTCCTGAATGTCCGTTTACAAAAGATGGTATTGTCAGAGTAGATGTCAAAGGATTTGCAGAAGAAGGGGTAGAAGTTCGAATATTTAAAACAGACTCAACGTTCCTTAATTTCAATCCTTTCGATCCTTCGCACACTTATGTAATAACTCCAGAAGAAAGGGATTCATTTTATTATTACGAAAAGGAAAATGAGTTGACCGGCGAGATTGTTTACGGCGATACACTCTATATTGTAAACAACGATAGTATTGACTACTTGTTCGAAGTAGGAAATTACTACATCGAATATGAAGATATAAAAACAGGCTGTTTTGTAACAACAACATTCACTGTTGATCCGCAGGATACCATTTGTCCTGACAACTATGATCTGGTATTTTCGCCCAATGGTGATAACTACAACGACGAGTGGATACTCAATAACCTCGATCTTAAAAATGCATCGTTAAAAATATTTAATTCAGAAGGTGAGTTAGTTTATCATTTCCCCAAAGGAGGACTAGGATTTGCTTCAGGCGGTTTGAAATGGCGAGGGTTTGATGACAAGGATCGGCCAGTACCCGCGGGCACATACATGTATGTGTATTATATGGATGCTGTTGACACCAAAGTCAAGTATGGAACAATTACTCTAATCAGAGGAAGGGACTAACGTAAACTTAAATTAAAAGGTATGAAAAGATTTGTAACAATACTTGCAGTTTTGCTTACGTTAGCAGTAACCGGTCGTTCGCAGGAATTACAGCAATATAAATATGGCTTGTATGACGACTACTTTGTTAATCCGGCTTATGTAGGAACCCCGAACTATTATACATTGATGCTTGGGCACGACACAAAATTCTCGGGATTGAAAGGAATTTCTCCTCGTACATATTACCTTTCGCTGCATTCGCGTGTTGGGCAGGGCTACTTGTTCGAGAAAGGCGGAAAAATTAACAAGTTCTTCTCGAAATTTGGGAATACGGCTTTTGGTTTTCAGGGGTTCGTATATAATTACGGACCAAAGTTTGAATACAATTTAGGTTTAACTTACGGGTATCATATCGATTTGCAGCCTAATCTTAACACAAAGCTTCCTCGTAAACTTGTACTCGCTTTTACACCGCGCTTGATGATGGTGAATTATGACCGAAGCAGGTTTGTTGATGATGATGGCCAGTTACTTACCGATATAGATGACCCAATTTTCCCCGCAGATCTTGATGGCAACCTATTTCACATGGGCTTTAAGCTTGATGTGGGTGCTCTTTTCCAAACTACTTATTACGATATTGGGTTGTCGTGGTTAAACCTGAACAATGGCCGTTCAGGCTTTGAAAGCGACACTATAATTTATGGGCGAACAAAAGTCGAGAATGATACTGTTACGACATACACAGGGGGTTACGGAATTTATGACTCAATTTATTCATCGACTATAGGGCTCGATGCAAAATTGAAATTCCTTAACCTGATCAAGTCGAATAAATTTGATGTAAACTTTTTACCAAATCTTCGCATGTATTATAAACCAAATTCACGCGACTACGAAGTTGCTGCAGATTTCCGTTTCGATATGAATTTGTATGACGTTATTGCCTCTGCAAGAAGAAAACTGATGTATAACTTACAGGCAGGTGCCAACGTGGTGTATACTCGTTTTTACCGCCCAACATTGGTTATTCAACCTTATGTGGCTTTCGATTTTTTGAACTTCAAAATGTATTACACCTACCAGTTTAACCCAAGCTTAAAAATTCCTGGGTATTGGGGACGAAACCAAGTGGCCTTTGTTTACCAGCTTGGACGCGACAAGTTTGATCGTGATTCAGACAAGAGCAGTAAACCAATCTTACGTAAGAAACACTAATAAAACATATTCGAAGGCTGGCAATTTGTCAGCCTTCATTTTAATGTAAAACCGGTATTGATATTTCATCGTTTATTGTTTTAATTATCATGGGAAAACATTGGCTTATCATTCTATTTCTCTTTGGCTCGTATTCTATTCAAGCCCAAAAACAGTTAGTAGCGTTCAACGATTCCTGCCTGTATTATGAAGGGCGGATTTTATTTCATGATAAAGCAGCCGAACTTTCATGGCCGGGCACAAGCGTTACGATTCGTTTTATTGGGAATGAACTTTCAGCTACGATGGTCGACTCCGATACGGCCGATTATTATAATACAATTGTTGACGGGAAAGTGCATTCAATTATTCATGTTGGGACTGAGAAGAAAAAGTACAAACTAGTTTCGGGATTGACAGAAGGAGAACATACTGTTCAGCTTTTTAAACGCACAGAATGGGACAAAGGAAAAACTCTTTTCTATGGGTTTGAGCTACCTCCAGAAGCCCGGGTATTGCCTAAATTGGCGCCAAAAAAACGAAAAATTGAGTTTTATGGAAACTCCATTACTTGTGGTTATGCCAATGAAGATGCTGCCGGGCAAGATCGTTGGTATGGATATTTCGAAAACAACTATGAGGCATATGGCGCAATAACTGCGAGACATTTCGATGCCAATTATTCTTGCATCGCAAAAGGTGGAATTGGCATTATGGTGAGTTGGTTTCCGTTGCTAATGCCTGAAATGTACGATAGAATTGACCCAACTGATTCTCTTTCATCCTGGGATTTTTCAAAGTTTACCCCCGATCTGGTAGTAATCAATCTTTTTCAAAACGATTCATGGTTGGTTCATAAACCAGAACACGAACAGTTTATTTTTCGCTTTGGGGCTAAGCCTCCTACGGAAACAGACATAATTCTGGCGTATAAAAAATTTGTTTCCAGTATTCGTGAAAAGTATCCAAATACACCGATAATTTGTGCTTTAGGGAGTATGGATGCCACACGCGAAGGCTCTCCCTGGCCGGGATACATTGAAAGAGCTCTCTTGCAAATGAACGATCCTGATATTCATACTTTGTTTTTCCCGTTCAAGGGGAGCAACGGCCATCCTAATGTGGCCGAACAACATAAAATGGCTGATCAATTGATAGGCTATATTGAAAAAACTTTTGGATGGTAGTCCCTGAAGATTGAGTATTCATTGTTGAATCTGACTTTGTTCATCAACGTTAGAATTCGCTATCTTTTAATTCGTATAATAAGAAATCAAAATAGAGAGTATGAGAGCTTTTAATATAGTTAACAACCAGGAATTTGTGCGTCTTTTTTTGATCTTTTTTTTGTCTGTGGCAATAGTTTCGTGTAAAAGCACCCCAATAAAAATTGCTTGCGTAGGCGATAGTATTACTGAAGGACATGGTCTTGCTGTTCAGAGCAGGACGGCATATCCTGTTGTTCTCGATTCTTTGTTGGGTGAAGAGTATGATGCTCTTAATCTCGGTCGTAGTGCCACCACACTTCAGAAAAAAGGGGATTTCCCATATTGGATTGCCAAAGAGTTTTCATCAGTTTTTACTTTCCATCCCGACATTATAGTGATAAAACTTGGAACCAACGATACAAAACCATATAATTGGAATGCAGAGAATTTTACTAACGATTATCAAGCATTGATTGATACATTTCTGACCATATCGCCTAAGCCAACGATTTTTTTATGCTATCCGGCTCCTGTTTTCCGCAGCAACTGGGGAATAAATGATTCAACAGTAGTCCATGGGGTGATTCCCGCCATTAGTAGTATTGCTGAAGCCAATAATCTGCAAATAATTGATTTGTATAAAGGATTGATAGACCAGTCGGTAAATTTTCCCGATGGCATTCATCCTAACGAAGAAGCAGCTCGCGCATTGGCGTTGCTGGTTGCTGGAGCTATTACTGGAAAATAAATCGGAACAAGGTTTTCAATAATCTTTATTTGCGGGGATGTTTTTTCTTCAGGTACTCGTACGTGGCGAGCTGTGATTGTATCGGGGGCAACTCGTTTTTGATCCGGATGTTTTCCCCATGGGAACCAATTTTGCAGGCTTTCACATTGTCGGAGAGTTGTATTTTTAACGTATCGATCAATTCTTTTTTCAGAGCCTCATCATAAACGGGGAAAACACATTCAACACGAGCATTCAGGTTGCGTTTCATCCAGTCGGCTGAACCTAAGTAAACGATAGGGTTGCCATTATTGTGGAAAATATAAGCCCGTGAATGTTCAAGAAAGCGGTCGAGTATTCTTATGATCCGAATATTTTTGCTGAATTTTTTTCCAGGTTTCAAAATGCATGTTCCCCTGATAATCAGATCAATTTTCACACCTGCCTCACTTGCACGGTAGAGCATATCGACCATATGAGTATCTTGCAGACCGTTCATTTTGAGTAAAATATACCCTTTCTTTCCTTGTTTAACATTCTCAATTTCTTGCCCGATCAATATCCCAAACTTGTATACAAGATTAAAGTTGGGAACCAGAATGTGTTCAAAATGAATTTGCAGTTCTTGTTCTTCAAGATAGAGGAACATTTTTTTTAAGTCTGAAATAATTCCTTCGTGAGAAGTAAACAACCCATGGTCGCAGTATAAACGGGCTGTTTTTTCGTTGAAGTTTCCAGTGCTTAGATAGGCTTGATCTTTTAAATCGGGAAATCTCTCCTTATTTCGGATAACAAGAGCGAGTTTGGCATGTACCTTCAGCCCGGGAATACTGTAGATAATATGTATTCCTGCTTTGGTCATTTCAGCAGCATACTGAAGGTTGGCTTCTTCGTCGAATCGGGCTTTTAATTCGACAAACACAGTTACTTTTTTCCCATTTTCAGCCGCATTCATCAGTGCATTTACCACTGCCGACCGTTCGGCCACGCGATATTGTGTGGCTTTTATTTCGGTAACAGATTCGTCACGGGCGGCTTGTTCGAGGAACTTTAAAAAGTAATCGTATGATTGGTATGGAACACTTAATAAATAATCTTTTTTATCGATAGCATCGCTAATCCATTTGAATTTATCGAGTTCGGGGATTCGCAATGGAATCAGTTTTTCATTCTCGAGTTTTGGTGAGAGGGGGTTTGGAAAACGGAAAAAGTCCTGAATATTGTGGTAGCTACTGCCCTGTACTACAATATCGTTTTCAATTCTAAATGTGTGTATCAGGTAGTTGAGTATTTTTGAAGGCATCCGGCTATCGTATAGAAATCGGTTAGCTTCTCCCAATTTTCTCGATGAAGATATTTTTCCGATAGCATTGATGAGTTCTTCTTCTTCATATTCATCATATTCGAAGTCTGCATCTCGGGTAATCTTTATGGTGTACCAATCGAGAATAGTGTATCCGGGAAATATTTTGTTAATATGGCGCATAATAACATCTTCGAGAAACATAATGTAATGTTTGCCTTCCGTTGGTTCCAGTTCGATAAACCTCGATATGTTGTGATCTGTAGGGACTTTTATCAGCCCGTATCGTACCCGTGGTTTTAATTCTTTTGGACGCTTGGGTTCATTGATCACCATTTCGGTAACAATATACCCTTGACCGGTTTTAAGAAATGGCCGTATCCGTTCTTTTATAAGAACAACAGGCTGGAGGGCACTTAAAATTTCGGTCATGAAAATCTCTTTTACCTCTTTTGACTGCTGCTCGTTAAGAGTTGCATTTCGTTCGAGAAGCATAATGCCATTTTCTTCCAGCTCGGGAATGATCTGGTTGTCAAATATGTCGTTGAAATAATTTAGGTATCCGTTTACAATTTCATTGATCTTATGAAGAACCCTGGCTGGTTGAACTTCCTCAATTTTAGCTGGAATAAGATCTGCATTTTGCAGTAGCTGCCGGTAATAGCTTACTCTAACCTGATAAAATTCTTCGAGGTTGTTTGAGTAAATTGCCAAAAATTTTATCCGCTCGTATAACGGGATCGATCGGTCTCCGGCTTCCTCAAGCACGCGGTGGTTGAACGAAAGCCAGCTAATATCGCGGTTAAAATACTTGTATGTAGCCAATTTAAGGAATCTTTAAGTTCTTAATTCTTCAAAGTTATTCGTTTTAGGCGTATTCCCGGTTTTTGTAAAGAAATATTTTGTTGCTTATAAGTCAGGTTTTTTCCTAAGCATTTTCTTTTCGCTATCCTGCTTTTTTGTTTCAAGCCTCTTTTCTACTGATGCCCTTGTTGGTGTTGTCGATTTTCTGGGTTTTCTTGGTGTTAAAGCCTTGGTTATTAAATTGTAAAATAGTTCAATGGCAAGCTCTTTGTTTTTAAGTTGAGACCTGTCTGTTTGTACGGCAATTAAAAGTTCACCTTCGCTATTGATTCTGTTCTTAAGTTTCTTTAAGATTATTTCTTTTTCATTTTCAGAAAGTTGAGCCGATTTATCGATATCGAATCGAAGTTCAACCTTTGAGTTGACTTTGTTTACATTTTGCCCGCCAGGCCCACTGCTGCGTGACGATAAGAAGGTAAATTCGGCTAGGAAATTTCGGTCTTGTATGCCCATTATCTTGAAATGTTTTTTCAAAGATAGGGAATAGAATGATAGTCCGCCAATAGAAATACATCAACAAAATGCATAGTTAATAGTGAGCATGCAATCATAAATAGAGTGAGCCGATGCGATGAGTTTAAAGTTTTATAATGGAACATTGGGCAATTGCTTGTCTTTCAATTTTTAGTTTAAATGAGTTTATTTTGCCAACACAACTAACTTTACGTTAACAACACAAAAATAAATTGCATAAAACAATATTATAAGGCTAATTGTGCTATTTTTGCGCCGCCTTTAATGAAATCTAAAGTTTTAACGTTCATTACAAAGCACTTGTTCCAGGTAAAACTTTTTATAAGGCTTTAAGTTACTATTTAGATTTTTGTGTCTCCGACAAACGTTGGAGGATCGGGTGGGAACAGTGCTGAATATTAACCGGGTTACCCTGTGTTCTGTAGGTAAAACAGGAACGGGAAGGCCCTAAAACAATTTTTTATGTTATTTACAGAAATGGGGCTTTCCGAAGATATTCTTATGGGTATCAGGGAATTAGGCTTTGAGACGCCCACTCCGATTCAGGAGAAAGTTATTCCAATTTTAATTGAAAATCGTCGTGATATTGTTGGACTGGCACAAACCGGTACCGGCAAAACTGCAGCATTTGGGTTGCCCTTGCTGCAAAATATCTCGTTGCGCGACAATTATCCGCAGATGTTGGTGCTAAGCCCAACGCGTGAATTGTGCCTTCAGATCACCCGCGACCTTGAAAATTTCAGCAAATTTAAAAATGGGATCAAAATCGTTGCCGTATACGGTGGAGCATCGATGGACAAACAAATCAGTGCGTTGAAACAAGGTGTGCATATTATTGTTGCCACTCCTGGCCGTATAAACGATTTATTGAGACGAAAAAAAGCTGACTTGTCCAGAATTAACTCGTTGGTACTCGACGAAGCAGATGAGATGCTGAAAATGGGCTTCAGAGAAGAAGTTGATGCTATTTTAGCTTCTACACCAAACGAAAAGAATACGCTGCTTTTCTCTGCAACCATGTCGGCTGACATTGCCAATATTGCCAAGTCGTATATGAACGACCCGGTAGAAGTTTCGATTGGAACAAAAAATGCAGGTGCCGACAACGTGAGCCATATCTATCACATGGTACATGCCAAAGACCGTTATGCCGCATTGAAACGTGTAGCCGATTATAATCCCGATGTATATGGTATTGTATTTTGCCGTACTCGTCAGGAAACCAAAGAGGTAGCTGCTTCGTTGATGAAGGATGGATATAACGCCGAAGCTCTTCATGGTGATCTCACACAGGCTCAGCGTGACTATGTAATGCAGAAATTTCGCGACAGGAACCTGAGTTTGCTTGTTGCAACCGATGTAGCAGCCCGTGGTCTCGATGTGAACGACCTTACTCACGTAATCAATTATAACCTTCCCGACGATTCTGAAAACTATACCCATCGCTCTGGTCGTACCGGTAGGGCAGGAAAAGAAGGAACTTCAGTATCCATTATCCACACTAAGGAGATGGGTAAGGTTCGTGAAATTGAACGGGCAATTAAAAAGAAATTTTTGCCAATGCCTGTTCCCGGAGGAAAAGAAATTTGCGAGCGTCAGCTTTTTAGTCTCATCAACCGAATGACTTGTGCCGAAGTTAATCATGAACAGATTGATCCGTATATGGGAAGCGTTTACGAAATGCTTAACGATCTTTCTAAGGAAGAACTTGTAAAACGTTTTGTATCACTCGAGTTTAACCGTTTCCTTAATTATTATAAGAATGCTGTTGATTTGACAGTAGAAGCCAGATCCTCAAAATCGTCTAATTTTGAGCGCTTTGAAAATGATGGCTCCCGCAATGACGGTTCTAGAAGCCGAAGTCCTCGCAACGGAAGTCCTCGTAATGAAGGGGATGATTCTTCATCGCGCAGACGGAGAAACAGCAATGTGCCCATGACGCGCATTATTTTCAACGTAGGAAAAGGAAAAGAAATTTCGAAGAAAGATATAATTGAACTGCTGACTTCATCGGCTGGCCGTCGCGACCTTGATATTGGTCAGATTGAGATTTTCAAACGTGCTTCGTCGGTTGAAATTGACCGAAAACTTGCTCCGAAAATTATCAGTGAAATGAATCGCAGATTTTATAAAGGGATTAAGATTGATGCTGAAGAAAATCTTGAATTCAAAGGAAACGATTTTCGCGACCGCGACAAAGGTCCTCGTGGAAAACGCCGCGAAGGAGGGAAGAAACGTTATGAAGATGCGTATTAACCATTGAGGTATTTTGCGCTGCAAATGATATTACTAAAAAGAGGCACTCTTGAGTGTCTCTTTTTTTTATATGTAATAAGTTGATAGACTATTTGTTGAACATTCGCAGCTTAATCGCGGTCAACACTTTTTTTGTATACAACGGAAAATCACCATTCATGATCCAACCATAATAACCCGGCTGATCTTTAAGTACTTTTTCAACCGATAACCCTTTGTTTTTCCCGAAATTGAAAATTTCAACACCATTTTCATCATAAACGATTCTGCCCATGAAGTCTACATTTCTATCAAAACTCGAGAATTCAGAAAGTTTTTCTACATCGTTTACAATAGGAGTCGATTTGCGGCCAAAAGTGTCTTCATATTCTGCCCCCTGATAGCAGTCGAGTTGGGCTTTTAATACCTCGTAAGTTGCTTTGGTGTCGGCCATTGCACTGTGAGCGTCTTCCAACTCTTTGCTGCAATATAATTTATACGCGGCAATAAGTGTCCGTTTTTCCATTTTGTGGAAAATAGCCTGAACGTCGATGAATTTTCTTTTTTTCATGTCGATATCGACTCCTGCCCGCAAAAATTCTTCGGCCAATAGCGGTATGTCGAAACGGTTTGAATTAAAACCCGCCAAATCGCAGCCTTCCATAAAGTTGGCCAGTGTTTTGGCCACTTCTCTGAAGGTGGGGCAATTTTTTACATCTTCGTCGTAAATGCCGTGGATTCGTGATGATTGTTCTGGAATGGGCATTTCTGGGTTAATGCGCATAAGCTTTTCTTCTTCGTTACCATCGGGATTTATTTTCAACAGGGCTATTTCCACAATACGATCAGAGGCAATGTTGATCCCTGTAGTTTCGAGGTCGAGAAAAATTAACGGGTTTCTTAATTGTAAGTTCATAGTTGTATATTAAAAAAAAAGCGCCGTTTCGTTCAGCGCTTTCTCGGTTTTGGCTTTATGAATTTATCATCATTGGCATCAGGAGCATCAGCACGTCTTCGTCGTCGATTTCTTTTTCGGCGGGGAGCAATATGCCCGCGCGCGTCGGGTCAGAAAGTTCTACTTTGACTTCGGCTGATGATAAGTTTGACAATATCTCGAGCAAGAACGACGATTTAAATCCAATTTCCATTTCGTCGCCTTCGTATACGCAGTTTATACGTTCTACGGCTGAAATAGAAAAGTCGATGTCTTGCGCTGAAACAATGAGTTGATTGCCAGATATTTTTAATCGTACAAGGTTGCTTGCTGCATTTGAAAATACTGAAACACGACGGAGCGTATTGTACATTTCAAGTCGGTCAACTTGCATCCTGTTAGGATTATTGGTTGGTATTACCGAATTGTAACTTGGGTATTTTCCTTCAACGAGCCGACAAATTACCTTAAACTTCGAGAGTTGGAAGAAGGCATTTTTTTCGTCGAATTCAAGTTTTATGTCGAAATCTTCTTTTGCTAATAAGTTTTTCAGTAGCGATGATGGTTTTTTAGGAAGAATGAATGATGATTCGATGTCGGCTTTAAAATCAGAACGTTTGTAACGAACCAATTTGTGGGCATCGGATGCTACGAAAGTTACATCTTCGGGCGAAATCTCAATCAAAATGCCGTTCATTACCGGGCGCAATTCGTCGTCGGCTGTGGCAAAAAGTGTTTTGTTGATACCGCTGAGGATAATGTCGTGCCCCATGCTGACCGATGTTGCCACTGATGCGTGAAGTTCGGGCAAGCCTGGATAATCTTCTCCATTTTGCCCCATAATGCTGAATTTTCCGTTCTCTGAAAAGATATCGATCGCGAAGGTTTCAGTATTTACCTGAAAGGTAAGAGGTTGCTCTGGAAATTCCTTTAGCGTATCGATAAGCAATTTTGCCGGTATAGCAATTTCTCCAATGCCCTCGATATTGTCGAGGTCGATCCATGTGATCAATGTTGTTTCTAAATCCGAAGCCGTGACAGTGAGTTTGTTCTCTTCAAGGCGGAAAAGAAAATTGTCGAGAATGGGCAAGGTGCTTTTGCTACTGATAACCCTGCTGATAGCAGTCAGATGGTTCAATAATTCGGTGCTGGAAACTACAAATTTCATTATATCAGTATTTTAACTTGTTATTTAAGGTTCGAAATAATTATCAAATATACATGAATTTCTTAAAGGAATTTTTGATTCAGTAATAAAAGTAGAATTTTTTATCAAAATTGCCAATTCCTTTTTATTCTCTTTTTTAGCGTACTTATTTTAGTGATAATACTCCTTTAATTATTTTGTCTTTTGCTGTAATAGTCAATCTATCTGGTTGTTATTATTCTTCAGGTTCGTTTTATTTTTAAAATTAACATACTTTTTCTTTCGTAGCACTGAAAAAACAAGGCCAAATATGAGGAAAAAAGTAAGAGGCAAGGCCGTGTTAATCAATTGCCACTTTATTTTTTGGTCGCGAATTTTCACTTTGTCGAGTAACCTGAGTTTTACAACTCTCGAACGTAATTGCATAATTCCTGAATCGTCTGAAAGATAATCGATACAATTGACCAGAAAATCGCGGTTGCCGAATGTTTGTTTAGAATATTGGTCATAACCAAGAGGTTGTAGCTGAACTTGTCCGTTTCTTACTCTGGCTTTGTTTTTAATGATTCCACCGTCGGCAATTACAATCATTTTATTGTCGGGGCTGCTTTTTACCACTTCGCTCCGTTGAATGCCCATTTGCTCGGTCATTCGGTTTTGGAATGCCGACTGGAATTTTCCTTCAAGAAGAAGAGCTATTGGAATATTGGGTTGGTTGAAAAAACGTTGGTCAGGTGGGTTTGTCGCACTTAACAGGCTGACCTCAACAGGGGTTTGTATTGAGCGGGCATAAGGCGAGGTGCTAAGGATTACAGATTTTCGGAGTTCCGAATTTTCCCCAACCGCTTCGATTGAGCTGGTAAATTCGACCATTACATTATTAAGGTTTCGGCTTAGTATGTGGGTTGGTGAAGGTGTAGCTAATGGTGAATAATAGAAAGGAGCGGGGACCCAATTGGTGGCTTGCCCTGCCGGTGCTGTATTGACAGGGTATTGCATGCAAACAACATCTTGCAGTAAATCAGCATTTAGCCGGGCACCATACCTGAAGAGCAGGTCGCGCAGGTTCAGGTCACGTTCAAATGCAATGGTCGAAAAACCATTTGAAAGCGAATCAAGGTTGGCATATACCGGATCGATGCACCAGAGGCTCTTGCCTCCATTCATAATGTACTGGTCGATAAATAGTTTGTCTCTTTCTTCAAATTTTTCATTCGGATCTGCGACAATAAGTATATCTACTGAATCGGTGTTTTGTAACTCGGGGGCAGTAATCGTTTTTATCTTGTATTGTTCAGATAATGCGTATTTTAAATCGCCAGTTTCGTATTCATTTGCTTCGCCATGACCTGTTAGGAAAGCTACTGTCGGGCGCTCGTCTTGCTGAAGCATTTTTATGGCTTTGATGAACTCGTATTCAAGAGTCTCAATAGATTGTTGCAGGTTCTCGTCGGCCGAGAGTATTGGGTTGTTTTTTAGCAGGTTGATAGCAATAATCTTGTTTGGGGTTCGTACGATAGCTCCAGGGAAAATTTGTTTGGTAGAAAGGCCTTCGTTGGTTTTATGCCCCAAATTAACCGGTTGTATTCCAGCTTCGATCAGGTCTTCAATATACTTGTTCCTTTCTTTGTCGGAAGAGATTTCATACACATCGAAAAGCTTGTAAAAGATTCGCTTAGAAGAGTATGCATTCAAGTCTTCGATTTTATCAATGATTTCTTGTTGAAAATTTCTCATTCCAGCAGGAAGGTCCCCGACAAGATACAGTTCGATGTTAATGTTGTCTTTCTGATTTTTAATGATTTCTTTGGTTTGCGGCGAAAGCGAGTACCTTTTTTCCTGAGTCAGGTCAATTCTGAAAAGCGGGATGGAAACAAGTACTATTGTTAAAGCTAAAATCCCCAATCCGGGCAATATCTTTTTGACCGAAATAGGCTGTTTTCTTATCATCAGGCCAGAAAGAAAAAGAAACAGCAGGCTGGTTAGTATAAAATAGAACAGGTCTGTCGAGTCGATAACCCCGCGGCTTATCGATATATAATGTTCATTAATTCCGGCTTCGATAAGAAATGATTTAAGCGCTTCGGATAAAGAGGTATAAACAATGAATCCAAAGCCAAGGTAAAAGAGATATGAAATGAGCAAGGAAATCAGGAACGAAATTATTTGGTTACTTGTGGTTGATGAGGTAAAAAGTCCGATCGAGATATAAACTGCAGCTAAAAATAATAATCCGATAAAGGAACCCCAGGTTGCCCCGGTGTCAATATTTCCGACCGGGTTACCAAGGCGGGCAACCGACCAGAAATAGAGCAGTGTAGGAATTAACGAAATGCAAACAAGGAGTAAGGATGCCAGAAATTTTGAAAGCACTATTCCCCAGGTGCTTATGGGGCGTGTGAGCAGTATTTCTATGGTGCCGCTTTTTTTCTCCTCGGCAAACATTCGCATGGTGATTGCTGGGATCAGGAAAAGATAAAGCCATGGTGCCAGCTCGAAAAAACCTGATAACGAGGCTTGTTGTCCGTCGATGATGTTGAAATTGCCCGGAATTACCCATAAGAAAAGGCTTGTTGCCAGCAAAAAGATAGCGATGACCAAATATCCGGTGATCGACCCAAAAAATGTATTAAGTTCTTTTTTAAGCAGATGTATCATCTTTCTTTTATTTTTTTATCGATTCAACAATGAGTTTGGCCGCCGCTTTTGCAGCTCCGTTTGTTTTTATTGTGTTTTCAATATTTCGATAGTTGTTTAGCATATTCTGTTGATATTCTGCGTTGTGAAGCAGTTGGTCAAGTTCTGTGCTAAGGTTGTGAACGCTAACCTGGCTCTGGAATAGTTCTTTAACAACCTCTTTCTCCGCAATAATATTTATAAGCGAAAAGTATTTCGTTTTCAACACTTTGTCTTTAATTTTTTCGAGGAACCAACCAAAGCCCATGCGGTAACATACTACTTGTGGCACGTAAAGCAGGCCTGTTTCGAGGGTAGCTGTACCTGAAGTTACCAGAGCCGCTTTGCAGTTTTGTAATAAGTCATAGGTTTGGTTATAAACTACTTGCAGGTTTTTTGTTAATGTTGGTTGATAAAAATTAGTGCCAAGGGCATCTACTCCGGCAATAACAAATTCATAATCGGGAAAATTGTCACTTACTTTTGCCATTATGGGCAACATTTCTTCTACTTCGTGTTTTCTGCTGCCAGCAAGGAGGGCTACAATGGGTTTGCCCGAAAGATTGTTTTTTTTACAAAATTGTTGAGAATCAACTTTCTTCTCTTTTTCTTTCTGGATAATGTCGTAAACAGGGTTGCCAACATAGTTTACCTGATAGTTATATTGTTGGTAGAATGCAGTTTCAAAAGGGAAAATTGTATACATCTGGTCGATGTAACGCTTAATCGACTTGATTCTGCGGGTTTTCCATGCCCAGATTTTGGGAGATATGTAATAGGCTGTGGCGTATTTTTTCTTTTTAGCAAATTTAGCGATTCGCAGGTTGAAGCCCGGGTAATCGATTAAAATCACAACATCGGGGTTGAACATCAACAACTGCTTTTTGCACAGGGCTAAATTACGTTTAATTGCCCCCAGGTGAGTAAGCACGGGCAGTATTCCCATGTAAGCCATTTCGCGGTAATGTTTCAAGAGTTCTCCCCCTTGTTTTTTCATTAAATCGCCACCAAAATACATGAAATCAGCTTTTACGTCGAATTTTTTTAGTTCGGTCATTAGCTTGGCACCATGCATATCGCCCGAGGCTTCGCCTGCTATCAGAAAATACTTCATGGGCTTAAGTGATTAGTTGATACCCGGCTACGGCAAAGGCAAAGAGGAAGCAAGCCATTACGATACCTTTCGATGTTTGCCAGAATTTAAGCTGGATAAATCCATAAAACATGGGTAAATTGACTAGCACACACAAGCTTACTACTTTAAACAGCAAGCGGTATTTATGCAACATGCTAATGAAAAATTCAAATGAAATCTCCTGATGGTGCCTAATCAGAAAATACACATAGAAAGTGAGGACAGGTAAAGCAAGCCCTAGCAATAGGCCTACGTATATCTTATTAAATATTAGAAGCTTATTCTTCATTGAAATGCCATTTTTTTATTGTTTCAATTGCATGGTGGTTTGTCATATCCACCAAGATGGGCACTATGGAAATGTAGCCTTCGGCTAAGGCATGGTTGTCGGTATCATCGCTCCCGTTGTCGAGATTTTGGTAATATCCTGTAATCCAGAAATAATCTTCATTGTGCGGGTCTGTCCTCCGTTCAAATTCTTCAACCCAACGCCCGTGTCCCTGGCGCCTTACGGCAACTCCTTTGGGTTCGCCTTTGGGTGCATTAACATTTAGGCAAGTGCCTTTGGGTAAGCCGTTTCGCAAGGTTTCGGCAATTATTCTCTTGAAATACTTCTTTGACGGCTCAAAGTCGGCATCGGCCAAGTGGTCGCAAAGTGAAAAACCAACCGAAGGAACCTCGTGGATACAGCCTTCAATAACGGCTCCCATGGTGCCCGAATAGTGTATGTTTACCGATGAATTTGAGCCGTGATTGATCCCTGATATTACAATGTCGGGGGTGCGATCAAGTAGTTGATGAAAAGCGAGTTTTACGCAGTCGACAGGTGTACCGGTGCAACTGTACGAAGTGAAATTTGCCGTTTCTTCATATTTTTTCAGTCTTACGGGCAAATCAACCGTAATTGCTTTTGACATTCCTGAGCGCGAAGTGTGGGGCGCAACAACCAGTACTTCACCAAATTCACGGGCAATATCAATCAGCTCTGCAAGCCCTTTGGCATGAATTCCGTCGTCGTTAGTGATGAGTATCTTTTTTTTCTTTATTTCCATTTTGACTTCTTATTGTTGCTATTTATTTTTTTATTTCCTGTTATGTCAGCGCTTTCGATTTTTTTCTTGCCTGTTAACTTAACCCTAAAAATAGGAATTGTTGCGGCAATCACCTAATCTTATCACAACTATAACAGGTAATGTAATTTGATATTAACGTTCAAATTTGAACAAAAGTTGTGTTTCTTTTCCGTTGGTTTTCCTCAAGTTATCGAAATGGGTTTGTGCTAAGAGCTTACAGCGGCCACACCCAGTAGAAACTCCGGTTGCCAACATAAGCTCGTTGAACGAAGCATTGGGATATTTGCTCGCAAATTTTTTTATTTCGTTGATGGTTATCATTTTGCAATGGCAAACTATTGTGTTTCTTTTCTCCGCCATACTATAAAATAACTTGAGTTTGGATATCTATTTCCGGAGCCCGATCAAAGTCAATCATGGCATTAATTAGCCGTATTTTGCTGAATGATTTTAAGTTATCGGCTTTTATGGTTTGTTCTTCAATGAAGCCTGTTTTGAGCAAATATTCACGTTGGGTTCCTCTGAGTAAGGGCGTATTGGGTGTTACCCATTTTTTCCCATCGAAAAGGATGATATTGGCAGCCCACGAATCGCTTATAAACCCATTTTTAACGATGATAATATCGTCGCAGCCATCACGTTTCGAAAAGGCTTCGTCGAGTTGGCTACGGTCGGTGTTTTTGAATGCATATTCGATCGTGTTGTGGTGAACAATTTTTAGCGTTTCAATTTTTCGTTGCACATAGGGATGAATTTCATACTCCGTTTTGTCAGTATGAAAAATTACCCGGCACTTGTATCTTTCGTTTCCTATGTTTGTGGGGATATTTATAATCTTTGATAAATCAATCGATTCCGTTTGTCCGAAAACAATTTTTCGAGCCTTGTTAATTCTGCAATTGTGCAGGTCGATGTGCTGTAGTTCTTTATTTTCAATCCTTATTGCTTCTGTTAGCAGGTACATATATTTTACTGATTAGTTCGTTATATTCTTCTTCTGCAATGCTTTGCGAGGTGATTCCCCCTCCACTTTTATATTGTAATTTTCCGTTGTGATTTTCAATAAATCGGATTAACACGCAGCTGTTTAAGTTTTTACCATCGAAGAATCCGGCAATACCTGTGTAGAACCCCCTATTGTATGTTTCTGCGTTTGTAATAATTTCTACCGTTTTACTTTTTGGGGCACCCGAAATTGATCCCGCAGGTAGCATAGAAAAAATAATATCACCCAGGTGGTTTTTATAGTCCGCAGGGAGTTCGCCCCTAATTTCGGAGCTCACTTGCAAAATGTTATTTTCCTGGGTTTTGATTTCTTCGAGATACCGGTAGCGGCTTACTTCAACTTGGCTCGCAACCATGCTTAAATCGTTTCGCAGCAAGTCGGTTATGGTTGCATGTTCGGCCATTTCTTTGATATTCGAAAGAATTTTTTCACGGGCATTGGGCAGGGAGGCGTCAATGGTTCCTTTCATCGGGTAAGTTGATATTTCCCCGTTAGAGATTTTCACAAATGTTTCGGGCGAAAAGGAAATAAACTGGTTGTCGAACAATATCTTATACCGTGATTTGGCTGCAAAGAACAAGTCGCTTAACGTGCCATCGAGGGTGATTGGGGTGGGGAAGGTGAGATTCACCAAGTACGAATTCCCAAGGGAAATTTGCTCTTGTACGTAGTTGAACGACTGTTGGTAGTGTGAAAAATCGATTGGTTTTTTTGAGCAAATCTTTACTTCTTTTGACGCTTGTGTTGCTTCAAAATTCTTGTCGTTTTCAAAATCGAAAAGAATGTTTTTCGAGAGGGCTTCTTCGGGTGACAGAACATGACAATTATTCATCGAAAAGTCGATGACAAATAAGAACGGCTCATTCACTGAGCCTCTTTTGTTCATTTCATATTGAGCCTCTTTTTTGTTCACACGGCAAAAATAGGTTGAAATAGAGTTAGCATGGCAATTTTTGAACAAAAAGTATCGAAGAGCTTTTAAAACACCTGAAGTTTTTTAATTTTGTGGCCGCTATGGTCCCATAGTTCAATGGATAGAATTTCAGATTCCGGTTCTGAAGATGTGGGTTCGAGTCCCGCTGGGATCACTTATGAAGTTTAAATAGCCTTGTAATTTAATTGGTTACAAGGCTATTTATTTTGGTGGTGTACAGTTTCTGTTTTTCTGACATTTCTTTTTGCTGAATAGGCCGGATAACATACTCCGACCAATTGGCTCTCAACCTCAGCCTTATACCTACTCTAATATGCCTGTTGTGTTCTTTTATTATCTTATGTTGCAAAACATATTTAATTTTAGGATATTTTTTTTACTTTAGGTGATTAATTGTTGAAACCCAGTTAGTGGCTGCAAAGACAATCTCCGTTTCTCCCCCGCCAATTGGGTACTATTACCAAATTATAAACTAAAATTTTTTACGTATGAAAAATTCATCAAAGATTGTAACAATCAAACAATCAAACAATCAAACAATCAAACAATCAAACAATCATTAAAAACCTTATTGTTTGTTTTCGTTCTAATTTCTTTTAAAATGGGTTCTTATGCCCAAATCTATGTCGATTCATCAGGGAAAGTGGGGTTGCACACTTCAACCACATCTACAGGCGCAGATGTTTTTGTTTATGGCAGTTTCCGAATTGGTAATGATTATGGCACGAACATAAATTTTAGTTCCGATTACGGCAATACGGTAATTACCCCCGGAGGCAATAACCAAGGGTATATAGGCACCTCTACAAAGCAGTTTAGTACCGTAAGGGCTCAATACCATTATGCCACCACAACACTGCTTACCTCCGACAAAAGGCTTAAAGAAAATTTCAGGAGTACGGTAACAAAAGCTGTTATGTACATTTACAACATGCAGGGCGAGCAGATACTGCAACTGCCCGTAACCGAACGCGGCAACACCTCGGCCACTATTGAAGGGAATTCCCTTAAAGCCGGCATATACCTCTATACCCTTATTGCCGACGGCAATAAGGTGTATACAAAAAGATGATTTTGACGAAATAATGAAAACAATATTTACATTAACCTCGTTATTGTTCACCATGGCCATATACAGCCAGCCAAAGGTTTTCGAGCTTTGGTTTGAAGACTCTGCCGGCAACCGCGATACACTGTGGTTTGGTTACGACTCAACCGCCACCGTTGGTGTTGATAAACACCTGGGCGAAGTGAACATTATGGGCGAACCTTACGATTCTACCTTGTTTGTTTTCTTTACCGATGCTTTGAGTGATGAGCCAACTCCAAGTTTAGAAATGACCTACCCATGTAACTTTGTCTTGAAAACTCAATTTATTAAAGATATTTACTATCCTCATGAAATTGGGATTATTGCAAAGAATTGGCCGGTAAAGATTTCATGGCAAAGTTCCGATTTCAAAGGACAAACAGAGCAATACTGGCAAAGCGAATGGGAAAAATATTACTCTTTTATAATGACAAGCTGGCATCCTCCAGGGGGCTGGTTTGATGCTAAAGGATGTGGGCAATGGCCAACGAACCTTCAATATACAAACATGGAAGAAGTGGGAGAAGTGGAGGTAATGCCCGAGCATTTTTGCAGGTACATCAACGATATTTCACCCGACACAATTCATGTATTGCATCTCGCTTCTGAACGAACTACAGGTGTGAAAAATCTACAAAACAATAACATCGCAATAAAATTCTCGGCAGATGACCAGGTCATTACCATTAACAATACTACACCATTTCAACTAAGCATAATTGACCTTTACGGATGGATTGTTTTTACTAAAGATTATTCTGATCCTTTGGATCAATCAATTGCTTTAACAACTCAGGAATTCCGTAAAGGCATTTATCTGGTTATAGCAACTGATTGCACGAGTAAGCAACCGTTAGCCATTCAAAAAATTACCGTGTTATGAAAAAAATTGGATTAATAACAATAATGGTTTTTACCATTACATTTGTATCCCTAGGGCAAATATTTGAAGATATTTGCGCCACACCCGGTTATGACTATGAGCAATTAAAGTCTGCTGAAGCCGCAGAGTGGTACGATTTCGATAGCGAACCAATAAAATATGTCCGCATTAGGTTAGTGTTCCTACGAAATGATAACGGTCTAGGCGGTTTTGATCCGAGTAACAGTGCACATCTAGCTTATATTAACGATAAGATAAACAAATTAAACAGCACTTATTCAAATCTGCAAACCAGCTATAATAACGAATGTTACAACGGCAGCCAAGGCTTATATAGCGACTCTAAAATTCGGTTCAGTATTCAAACACTTTATCTTAATAACACATACTACTGGAATAATCTGAATTCTACTGGAACCTATGGTTGCCCAGATGAAACAAGCTATCATCTTAATAATCTAAGGGATTCGTTGGAGGCATTAGATACTTATCCTATTTTAAATGTTTTTTTTCTAAGTACATGATATAAATTTCAGTTCAGATACCACAATCTACGGATGCTCTCTCAATATTCAAAATGTAGTTATTGAAAGCGGAGCAGGAGTGATCTTTAATTTTAGTAACAATTTGTTGATAGATAGTCAATTTGAGGTTGAATTAGGCGCTGAAATAGAAATAAAATAAACGATTAAAAATAATATCATGAGAGAAAAAATCCTTTTTATATTTCTGATATTGTCATCAACCCATTTGTTTGGACAGTTACAGGCAGATGCCGGGATAGATATGAATATTTGCTTCAAAGATTTAAAAGATAATCCAATTGTTTTAGGCGGAAACCCGGCTGCATTGGGTGGTGTTGAACCGTATGTTTATACATGGGCCGTTGTTTGGGGCTCGATGCAAACATCCGATCTTTTGGATGACTCGACAAAAGCTAACCCCATGATATCAAATTATTCAAATGGAACACTGAAATTTAAACTAACGGTTAAAGATGCTGCAGACAATCAGGCTACGGACACTGTTCTTGTTCGTATTTCAGTACTGATGGAAACATTGATTTATATAAACAACGAAATAACTAAGGGCGATACAATTGAGTTGCCCAGAAATGATTTTTTAGGAGGAATAGAGCCTTTAAAATATACGTGGTTTCCGAATTATAACATATCAGATACTACCGCAAGCCATCCAAAAGCATGGCCCGACACCACCTGTGTTTATTATGTTTTTGCAACCGATTCTATTGGTTGTACATCTTCCGTCTCTGAAAGTACCCTTACTGTGAAGTTTTTGGGTGTAATAAATCTAAAGGAGGAGGAAAACCTTCATCTATTCGTTTATCCCAACCCGGCAAATGGCTACCTTACTATTTCGAACAACACTACCGAAACTGGTATTCTTGAACTATTCAATAGTTTAGGGACTCGGGTGCTGTCACAAAAAATTATTGGGGATGGACAAGTGGATATCGGCAATTTGTCGAATGGGGTGTATTTGGTTGATTATCAAGTAAAAAACAAACATTTTATTACGAAATTCACTAAACAATAATATGTATACAAAAAAGATGATTTTGACGAAATAATTGAATAGATTATGAAACGAGCATGTTCGTTACAAACACGACTTGTCCCGATTTGTCGGGAAACACGGATGAAACAAAGTTCAGCGTTAGCTAATATTCACATGCGAGTTCCATCCGACCTTAAAAAACAAATTATATTCGGATGAAAACGAAAAGAATTATTTTTTCCACTCTATTGCTTTGCTCCCGGCTGGTTATGTGCCAAACAAAAAAAATTACTAAAACATCGTCAAAATGAAAAAATTAGTAACTCTTTTTATTGCTATTACGTTTAATCTCGTTGGCTTTTGCCAAAATATTGACCAGCTTATCGGTGAGTATGATGTTTCTGAGAGTTTTATAGTAACTGCCGGAGAAATGTCCGGCTACTCTGGGACAACATCATATAGAATCAGCATAGAGAAATACAACGACACAATTATTGCCATACCCAATTTCCATACATTAGGCACACTTATGGCAACTGTCATTTCAGATAGCATCGATATTTTTAACCAGACGTTTTATTTTAACGAAAATTATTATTTTATCATTCATGGTTCTGGTAGGTTATATGGAAATACACTGAAATATAACTATATATCGGGTGGCCCGTTCGGGGTGTCTGATAATAACTGTGTAGGAATAAAACGAAGGGAAGTCCCACTTTCCTTATTGGCAAATAACAAAATTTGGACAGAAACACAAATCCCCATGGGTTCTAACACCCCTGTAAGCACTCAATCGTATAAGGTATGGAAGGACACCCTAATTAATGGCAAAGATCATTCTATCATAATTACCAACAGCGAAACAGGAGCATGGGATACCGTCCATTATTACAATCTCTTTTATGAGGATTCAGGGAGGGTTTACCAAAATGGCCTTTTGTATTATGATTTTACAATGAAACCAGGCGACTCGTTGGTGTATGATATCAACAATAAAATAGTGGTTGATTCAATTAACTACCGTGAAATGATCGATGGTGATTATCGAAAGCACTTTTACCTTTCTTATTTTAAGAATAGAAAATACATTTCTTCGCCAATTTGGATTGAAGGTATTGGTTCTGTTTTGGGCTTAAATAGTCCTGTCGTTCCATCTGAAGAATTTGGGGGAGAAGGTTTTTTGCTTTGTGTCCACGAAAACGGAGAACAGCTTTATCAA
>JAAYAG010000061.1 GCA_012719495.1 Bacteroidales bacterium | reverse complement strand
TTGTAAACAGCAATCTTCTGCTTTAAAATCACTTAAAATAACCCGTTATTCCTGCGTGATTTTGCATTGAATCTTACTGTTTACAAGCGGTCTGAACTCAAAAATAAAGTCGAACTCAGGTTAATATGAAAACCACCAATTACTCGCTCAATAGGAAGATTGAAATAGTTTTTGGCCGTTTCGCAAATGTTTGTAATACCATTATGTGAACAACTGCTTATAATTGATATTTTATCGTTTGAATTAATGCAAAGAAAAAGTTCGTCGGTAAAATCATCATCAATTAATTCGTTGTTTTTTACTGTTTTAAAATCACTTGTGCGTATGTCGTCAGGATCTGAGATTTGAATTTCGGGTAAGATGAAGACAGAAGGGATAAGCTCCGTAACATGATCAACAAACTGAAAACGATTCTTAATACCTGTCAGTTCTCTATCTACTCCAACGTATCTTTCTCCATTGAATTTGGGAGCCAAAGCATGTTCTTTCAATAGAATGGTCGCTTTTTTGTTGACTTCGCAAAAAAATTTGATCCCTCCAATATGATCGTAATGGCCATGACTTATAATTAAATAATCAACCTTGGAAATATCAAACCCAAGAATATTGGCATTGGCAATAAAATTAGGTCCGGCTCCTGTGTCGAACAAAATAGAAGCTGTGGGCGTTTCAAGGATCATCGAAAGTCCGTGTTCTGCAATGAGTTTCCCTTGAAAACACGAATTTTCGATGAGTGTTGTGACCTTAATCGTTGTCATTCTTTTCAGTATTGTTAAACGACCTTTTAGGATTTTCCGAATTTCTAAGCCGCCTTGGCCTATTGTTCGATTCATTACCTAAAGTAGCCCTGAAAGGTTTGCGTTCATGTGGGTTATTTTCCTGATTTCGTTTGTCGTAACCTGACCTGTCTGGTCTAGGTCCAGTTCTTTCCCTTCGTCCGTTTCTACCTTCTTCGCTTCCGCTTCCGCTTCTTCTTCGGTCATTATTATCTTGCCGCAATGGAGGACGTCTGAAATTTCCCCGTTGTTCCGAATTGTCAGAATAACTTCTGCGCCCTTCACCCTGTTTTGATGCTTTTTTTGAGCCATCATACATTTCAAAGTTGCGCAATTCACATTCTAATGCACCATTGAACAACTTAATACGAGCTGATGGTTTCAATCCGATACTTTTAAATCCCTCCTCAGAACTACTTATAACCCAAGTGTTTATTCCTCTGAAGTTGTTTTTTAGCGAAGTGCCTATCATATTATAGATTGGCTCAACAGCCCGATCGTTCATTCGCTGTCCATAAGGAGGGTTCATTACCAGTATTCCATTTTCTCCGACAGGTTTAAGCGTAGCAAAATCGGCAACAGAAAACTGGATATCCTTTTTCAGGCCTGCATTTCGGGCATTTTCGCTGGAAATCTTAACATTTACAGGGGCAATGTCTGATGCATAAATATTGTGCGTGAATTCTTTTTCATAATCAGCATTATACACTTTGTCGAAAATATCTTCATCGAAATCTTTCCATTTTTCAAAGGCAAAAGCTTTTCTGAATATTCCTGGCGGTATGTTGCGTGCAATAAGGGCTGCTTCGATTGGTAATGTTCCTGAGCCACACATGGGATCGTAGAAATCACATTGTCCTTTCCATCCTGCAATTTTTAAAATACCGGCAGCAAGTACTTCGCTCATCGATGCTTCATTTTGGCCAACACGGTAGCCCCTCTTGTGAAGCGATTCGCCTGAACTGTCGAGCGATAAACTTACCTCGTCGGACGATGCATGAACGTTGATGCGAATTTCAGGGTTTTCGGCATTGACCGATGGCCTTTTGCCAAATTTTGCCCTGAAATTGTCCACGATGGCATCTTTGGTTTTCAGGCTGACAAACATCGAATTATTGAAAGCTTCGCTGTTTACAGTACTGGTTATCGCGAAAGTTTGCTGAATGTCGAAATAATCAGGCCATTCCACACTTCGCACGCCATTATATAAGTCATTCGCATTTTTTACTTTAAATTCTTTGATAATGACTAAAATACGAAGTGCTGTCCGGCAACAAAAATTTGCTTTATAAAGGATTTCTTTCGAACCAGAAAACTTTACCCCGCGAATAAGAACTTCAACATCGGAAGCACCAATCTCGATTAATTCTTCCATTAAAACATTTTCGAGGCCGGCAAATGTTTTTGCCACCATTACATACTTTTGTGAACTCATGTTAGTTAAATTCCCCCTCCATCTTTATAGCTTACGCTTCTTACTTTTAATTGCACAACTTTTGAATTTGGAGCTACATCGTTGGTTACCCATACGTTACCACCAATAACCGAGCCTTTCCCAATGGTTACCCGGCCAAGAATTGTTGCCTGTGCATATATTATTACATCGTCTTCAATTATAGGATGACGGGGAATTCCCTTTATCGGGTTTCCGTCATTATCGAGCGGAAAACTTACCGCGCCCAAGGTAACCCCCTGATATAGTTTTACATTCTTTCCAATGATACATGTGGCACCGATTACAGTACCTGTCCCGTGGTCAATAGTAAAGTATTCACCAATTTGGGCTTCAGGGTTAATGTCGATTCCTGTTTCGGAATGAGCCATTTCGGAAATAATCCGAGGGATTAGCGGCACCTGAAGTTCAACCAGTTTATGGGCAATTCGGTAACTGGATATAGCTCTGATTGCGGGGTAGCAGAAAATGACTTCTCCTCGTCCATGGGCTGCAGGGTCGCCAAGAAAAGCTGCTTCAACATCGCATGAAAGCAAACGGCGCAACTCTGGTAAATATTCGACAAATTGCGAAGCTATATTGCGCGAAAACTGATGGTTCGAATCAACATCGCGGTCTTCAATTTTCCAATCGGCACAACCGAAGCACAGACCTGCAAGAATTTGTTCACTTAACATCTCGAATATCTCATCAACATAAACCCCCATGTAGTATTGGTTTACAAGAGGATCGAGCGGCGTATTCCCAAAGTACCCGGGAAAAATAACTTCCCTGATTTTTGAGACGAGAATTCCAATTTTTTTTGTCGAAGGCATTGGAGCCCCAGCCTGATGTTCGTGACATACGTTGCCAAAAGTTGAAGCATCTGAAAGTTGTGATGCGGTTTGGCTTAGTATGCTATTGATTTTTTTGTCGTTAGATGTTACCATCGGTGTTGTATAAAGGTGTACTTAAATAGCGTTCGCCAGTATCGCAAACAATAGTGACTATTGTTTTTCCTTTATTTTCAGGTCTTTGAGCAATAGTAAGGGCTGCAAATAGATTTGCTCCAGACGATATGCCTGACAAAATACCTTCTTGACGGGCTAATTGCCTAGCGGTTTCGAAAGAGTCGTTAGCCCCAACTTTAAAAACTTCATCTATAATGCTTGTATTAAGCACTTTGGGGATAAACCCTGCACCAATTCCCTGAATTTTGTGTGAACCAGATTCCCCGCCTGAAATGACAGGTGAATCTTCAGGTTCGACTGCTATGGCTTTTATTGTATTTTTTTTCGATTTCAGGATTTCACTAACGCCTGAGAAAGTTCCGCCAGTACCTATGCCGGCAACAAAAATATCGACTTCACCATTGGTATCTTCCCATATTTCTGGGCCAGTAGTTTTACGATGGAATTCAGCATTGGCTTCATTTTCGAACTGCATGGGAATAAATGAATTGCCTATAGATTTGCTTAGTTCGTTAGCTTTTGCAATTGCCCCCTTCATTCCATCTTTTGAGGGAGTGAGGTACAGTTCAGCGCCATAAGCTTTTAAAATAAGACGACGCTCAACTGAAACGCTCTCGGGCATTACAATTATTAGCCGGTAACCCTTTACTGCACAGATCATAGCCAAGCCAATTCCTGTGTTGCCGCTTGTTGGCTCAATAATCACTGATTTGCTGTTGATCAGTTGTTTTTTTTCTGCAGCATCGATCATTGCGAAAGCCAGCCGGTCTTTCACCGAGCCTCCCGGGTTCATCGATTCTAATTTAACATATATTGTAGCTTCAATATTTTGTGTAAGCTTTTGTAATTTAACTAATGGAGTCTTGCCAATAAGCTGGGCAACATTGTTCACTTTGCTCATAATTGTAGCTTTAAGTTGTTAAAATATGAATTTTATAAACAATCAATGAGGAATTTAGTAGGTTTTTTCAGTTGTGCTTACAACAAAACGCAGGAATACTGATATGTGGAACAAGAATTATCATTTCTCTGTATTGATGATGCAATATTCCTAAAAAAAAACGAAAAAACAAATTCAGCATAAAAAGGTTGATTTTACAGATTGAAAGTTAATTTTAACGTGATGCTGAAAGAAAACGGTCAACAATATTGATGGCATTCTGGGTACGTCCAATGCCTTTTCCGCTTACAATTTCATAAGTGAAACCAAAACTGCGGAGTTCATTGATGTATATTTGTTGCAACAGCTTCCGGGTTTCGCCCCCGTTTTCCCTTACGGGATCGGGCTCCCATGGGATGTCGATGTCGCAGACCAAAAATAGATCTATTTTACTCGCTAAAATATGATGCTTTAACCAGTCGGGCGATTTCCCAAAGACAAAATCGAGCCATACTTTTGTAATGATTAGCCATGTATCGAAGAAAACCATTGATTCATTTGAGTTAATACCTTGTTCTTTTTCAATCTGGAGCCTGGCAATTTCTTCAACATCATTATAGGTATAATGTCTCTTTAAATTTTCAACATAAGTACGTGCAAGTTCCGGAATAACTATAGCGTTGTAATGCTTGGCCAAATGTTGCGACAAAACACTTTTCCCTGTTGATTCGGCTCCGGTCAGAACAATTTTAACCATACTGTATTCATTAAAGGTTTTTAACCAAACTTTTTTTCCATTCAATATACCCCCAAATTGCTGCAAAAGTGTAAATAATGTACAACGTAACAGTGGGGTAGAGTCCTTTCCAAAGGTAAAGCCCGGCCGATACCAAATCAACAATAACCCAAATAATCCAATGTTCAATCATTTTACGAGCCAACATCCATGTCGCAACAATGCCCATGGCTGTTGTAAATGAATCACCAATCGGGACAACAGAGTCGGTATATTTTGATAAAAGTATTCCTATTGAAAGCCATAAAAAAACTGATACAACAGACAGCACGACAACTTGTTTTTTACTGGTTTTGCTTACAGGATAATCGCTTTTTGAATCAGCTGTTTTTATTCCTCCCGACCAAATTATCCATCCGTATACACTAATCCAAACATAGTAGATTTGGAGTCCCATGTCGGCATAAAATCCCGATTTCAAGAAAACAACAATATAAAACGCTGAGGTAAGAAAACCCAAAAGCCATGTTAGAATGTTTTGTTTTACAGAGAGAAAAACATAGCCTATGCCTAAAATGGCTCCGGTAACTTCTATCCAATTTTCAATAATCCAATCAAAAAATATCATTATTTGTTGTTTTTCAGCATCGAATTGTATTGGGTTGGGTTGTTTATTATTGAAATAGCATTGATAATATCTTCTTCGCCTTCGTTGATTATTTCATAAAAACAGCTTGCTGTCCAAAGGTTTCTGGCAATTGAGGCTTTCAATTGCCGTTTGATATTGTTTTCAAGAAAATTGATGGCCTCGGTGTTCTTGCTAACCCCATTCTTTTCTCCTTCAGCCCAAAGTTCTTCCAACATCTCTTTGCTAACGTCGTAATTCTTTTTAAATGTTGCAAAGTCGGGATATTTCTTCAATAATGAATTCCGGTTTTTATCAACATAATCGATAACAAAAGGGTTGAAAATATTTTTCCTAACCAGTTCATTTAAATATTTAAAATGTGATGAAGTATCCATGGGGACAAAGATATCGGGGATTACCCCGCCACCACCAAATACATCTCTCTTGTTAACCAATGTTTTATATTTTAGTTCAGTGTTGATGTATATGCTGTCTTTGCTGAAAAGCTCGCCTCTTGAGTATCGATCGGCATAGTCGTTTTGGTAATCTTCAACGCCATCTTCATACGGTTTTTGAATGCAACGACCACTTGGTGTATAATAATGTGCAGTAGTGAGGCGTATCATTGATCCATCGATGTAATTGTATGGTTGTTGAACAAGACCTTTTCCAAAAGACCGGCGCCCTACTATAACTCCACGATCCCAATCTTGAACTGCACCAGAAACAATTTCGCTGGCCGATGCTGAACCTCCGTCGATAAGGACAACCAAACGCCCGTTTTCAAAAATACCATCGCTGGTCGCAACATAATCTTTACGTGGGTTTTTTAAGCCTTCTGTATACACAATAAGTTTACCAAGTCCAAGGAATTGATCAGAAACTTCGTAAGCGGCTTTGAGGAAACCACCGCCATTTCCCCGTAAATCGAGGATTAGGTTTTCAAATTTTCCGGTATTTTTTAATTCTTGCAACGCAGCAATGAACTCCTCGGTAGTTGTGGCCGAGAAACGGCTCAATTTTATGTAACCCGTATGCTCGTCAATTATATACGATGCATCGAGGCTGTGCAAAGGGATTTTGTCTCTGATGATATTAAAATCGAGCAGTTCAGAATCACCCTTACGTAATATTCTGACTTTAACCAAAGTACCTTTTTCTCCTTTGAGTTTTTTGAAAACATCCTGATTGGTAATTCCTACACCAGCAATAAGTTCATTGTCGACATAAATAATACGGTCGCCAGCAGCTAACCCAACTTTTTCAGATGGCCCTCCGGGGATAGTTTGCAGCACAATGAGTGTATCGTGAAAGATATTGAAAGAAATACCGATCCCGTCGAAACTTCCTTGTAGGGGTTCATTCATTTCCTGTACTTCTTTTTCAGAAATATACACTGAGTGTGGATCGAGTTTTGAGAGCATTTCGACTATTGCATATTCGGTAATATCTTGAATATTAACAGAATCGGAATAATAACTATCGATAGTACGCAAGAGCCAATTGAGCTTCATGGCTTGCGATTGAACACTCTGAGAAAAACTTTCATTTGTTGAAAACAATAGAATGAATGCTATTGCCAACGCAAGAAATGGTTTATGCATAATTATCTCCCCTTTAATAGTATCGAAAAACAAATATAAGTTTTAAAAAAGTATCCAAATTAAAACTTGAAGAAAAAGAGGTAAGAAAGTTTATAAAAACTTACTAACAAGCAGTGGTTTTTCGTTGTTAATTCGTTGCCGAATAGCTAAATTGCTTCCGCATAAAAGAAAATGAAAAACAAAATGGAAACATTTTTTTGAGGTTTACTTAATGTTTTTTAACATTTTGTTGTGTTTATTTGCAATCAAATCAAAAACAACAAGTCGAAATCGAAAAAAATTACACGATACAATAAAATTAATTATTAATCCTATGAAAAAAAATCGATCATTTCTGATGTTTATCATCATGATTTTATTTTCTGTAACAGCTGTTGCCCAGGTTACTACTTCTGCAATTTCGGGAAAGGTTACCTCCGACGGCAAATCTCCCCTGCCTGGCGCCACTGTAGTTGCAGTGCATCAGCCCTCGGGTTCTCAGTATGCAACCATTGCCAATTCTGAAGGGTATTTTAACCTTCAGGGGATGCGTCCTGGTGGACCTTACAATGTGAAGGTTAGTTTTGTTGGCTATAGCTCTCTGAGTTATACCGATATTACGCTATCTCTTGGTGAATCGTTCCTTCTTAACGCGACATTAAAAGAAGATGTTACTGAAGTTTCCGAAGTTATGGTAGTTGGCGCTAAACCATCGAAGTTCAGTGCCGAAAAAACAGGGGCTACAACAAACATCTCGCGTGAACAGATGTCGTTTATGCCAACCATTAACCGCAGTATCTCAGATATTGCACGGGTTTCGCCTTATGCCAACGGAATGAGTTTTGCCGGTGGTGATGGACGTTCAACAAATTTCACTGTTGATGGCGCTAATTTTAACAACAATTTCGGTTTGTCGTCGAACTTGCCAGGTGGTGGCAACCCTATTTCAATGGATGCTATCGAAGAAGTACAAGTGGTAATTGCTCCTTTCGATGTTCGCCAAACTAATTTTATTGGAGGTGGAATTAATGCGATTACAAAATCAGGAACAAACCAATTTAAAGGTACAGTTTACACTTATCAGCGCAATCAAGATATGCGCGGAAACAAAATTGGCAGTTACGACTTCGGCACAAGGGCAAAAGAATCAAAATCGGTGTATGGTGCGACCTTGGGTGGCCCGATTATCAAAGATAAGTTGTTCTTCTTTGCTAATTTTGAATACGAAAAAGAACCTAAACAGGTAATTAAATGGAAAGCTTCGACCGATGGAGTAGGCGACGGACAAACCATTTCCCGTACGACAGAAGCTGATCTTCAGAGAGTTTCAGATCATCTCAAATCGAAATATGGATATGAAACTGGTTCTTATAAAGATTTCCCTGCCGATATGACCAACTTCAAAATCTTAGGCCGTATCGACTGGAACATAAACAACGACAATAAATTCAGCCTTAGATATAATTATACTAAAAACGCAGATTGGACTGAACCAAGCGGAAACTCTTCTGATACCGGGTATCGCCTTAATGGGATGGACCGTGTTTCGAAATATTCGATGTCGTATGCCAATTCTATGTATTCAAAAGACAATGTAGTTAATTCGGCTACCGCTGAATTGAACAGCCGCTTTAACGACAATATGTCGAACCAGATTCTTGTAACCTATAGTAATATTGAAGAAAGACGTGGAACTAACTCTTCTTTGTTCCCGTTTATTGATATTATGGCTGGTTACGACACCGATAGTAATATCATTAGAGAACCTTATATTTCTGCTGGTTATGAATTGTTTACTTATAATAACATCGTTAAAAACAATGTGATTACTGTAACCGACAATTTTACCTATTATTATAATGCACACAAAATTACTGCTGGTATCAGCTACGAATACCAAAATGCAGAAAATGCATATATCCGTAATGGTACAGGGTATTATCGCTATGCTAGTATCGACGATTTCATAAATGGCGCTGCTCCTGAAGCTTTCGCATTGACTTATGGAAACAATGGCGTTGAAAAACCAGCCAGTGAAGTTGCATTCCATCAATTAGGTATATATGGCCAGGATGAATGGAAATTGGCTTCGAATTTCAAAATTACTGCCGGAATCCGTTTGGATAATGTAATGTTCTATAATGAGTTGATGAGAAATCAAGCGATCTACGATCTCGATTTCAATGGAAAGAAAATTGATACAGGTAAGTGGCCTTCATCGAAAATTCAAGTTTCACCTCGTGTTGGTTTTACTTGGGATGTGTTCAATGATAAAACATTGAAAGTGCGCGGAGGAACAGGGTTGTTCACTGGTCGTTTGCCGTTGGTTTTCTTCACCAACATGCCGTCTAACGCAGGTATGATTCAGTCGCTGCAACGTGTTTCAACGACTTATAACACCGATGGTACAATTAAAAATGTTGACGAACGGTTGGCTCTCCTTGAAGGAGGTTTGATTACCGATGTAGATGAGATGATAAAAAAATTAGGTTTCAAAACTACTGTTACTCCTGAAGATGGAAGCGTACCAAGTGCAATTGCTGCTGTTGATCCTAATTTTAAAATGCCTCAGGTTTGGAAAACATCACTGGCCGCCGACTATCAGGTACCTGTTTCTTTCCCGTTAAATGTAACTGTTGAAGGAATCTTCACTAAAAATATTAATGCTGCTATGCAGTTGAATTACAATATGAAAGACCCAGACAACACATGGGCTCGTTTTTCTGGAAATGATACCCGTTATATTTATCCCGAAGAAGTACGGTACTATGCTAAGAAAGACGCTAATGTCCTCACTAATACTTCTGAAGGGTATGGTTATACTGCAAACATTACCATCAACGCAGAACCTGTTCGCAATCTTGATGTAATGTTGGCATACACCTACACAGAGTTTAAGGAAGTAACTGGAATGCCGGGAAGTAACGCTTTATCAGCTTGGCAAGGGGTGCTTTCAATTGATGGGCCAAATACTGTTGGAATCCAACGTTCGCAAAATGTAACACCAAACAAAGTTATTGGATCGGTTAACTATCGTATTGCTTACCTGAAAAACCACATGGCTACGAACATCAGTCTGTTCTATCAGGGCTATTCACCTTACGGGAACAGCTTTTATTACAGTAACGATATGAATGGTGATGGAATTAATGGTGATTTGATCTATATCCCAGAAAATAAAGGCGATATTAAATTTGTTTCTTCCGAAGATGAAAATGCTTTCTTCAAATTTATGGAACAAGACAAATATCTCAGCTCGCATAAAGGTCAATACGCCGAAGCGTATGCTGCTCGTGCTCCTTGGGTGAACAAGTTCGACTTCCGTATTGCGCAAGATTTTGCTGTTAAGGTTGGCGGAAACACGAACACGTTACAAGTGAGCCTCGATATTTTGAACATCGGGAACTTGCTGAACTCAGAATGGGGTGTTAACAAGAACATGGCTATTTCTGACTACGGTAAGATTCTGAAATATGAAGGTAAAGATGCCAGCAATGTACCTTCTTTCTCGATGGTAAAAATTAAAGATGCCAACAAAAACGAAGTTTATCCAACTCAATCGTATTCAACATATCGGAACTACGACCAATTATGGAAACTCCAGCTTGGCGTTCGTTATATTTTCAATTAGTACGTAATAACATGTTAATCAATATAAAACAGGTTATCCAAAAGGGTAGCCTGTTTTTTTTCTTCATGAAATTTACATATTAAAAACATTTCCTGGCTTTTATAGTTTCTATGCTAAGTTATGCAGTTGTGTTTAAAGCAAAGATTTGAATACATTTAATTGATAAAATCTTCAATTTCAGCCCAGCTTTTGGGTGTAATTATTTTTATGGTATTTTCGCATGAGAAAGGCTTTCCAACAATGGATGCCTAAAATAGTATGATTAAGCAATGACGTATACAAAATACACATTTACACTTACACCCGACACGCAGGATTTTCGAGACGTGTTGATGGCTATGGCCGGAGAGATCGGATTTGAAAGTTTTGTTGAGAATGAAGAATCAGTTGATGCATTTATCCCTACAGCCTCCGATTCTTCTGATTTGATGGAAAAACTAATGGTTGGGTCGATGTTTTCATTCTCTTTCACAACAGAAGAGATCCCCGATCAGAATTGGAACGAGGAGTGGGAGAAGAATTATTTTAAACCGTTGGTGGTTTCCGACAAATGTGTTGTAAGGGCGCCATTTCATACAGAATACCCTCAGGCCGACTACGAAATCATCATTGAGCCCAACATGGCTTTTGGAACAGGAAACCACGAAACTACAACTATGATGATGGAATTTATCCTTGAATCGAATCTTCAGCAAATGGAGGTGCTCGATATGGGCTGTGGAACTGGAATCCTTGCAATTCTGGCATCGATGCGAGGAGCAAAGTCTGTAACTGCAATTGATATTGATGAATGGTCGTATCGCGGAACGATTGAAAACTCACAATTGAATAATATTCTGAATATAAAACCATTATTAGGAGATTCTACAGTTATTCCTTTAGTAAAATTCGATGTAATTCTGGCTAATATCCATAAAAATATTATTATATCCGATTTGCCGGTTTATGCTAAAGCACTGAAACCCGAGGGGGCAATAATTGTAAGTGGATTTTATGCTTCTGACCTGGATGATGTTATGCGCAGAGCTGCTGATCTGGGTTTGGCACTTGTGAGTTCAAAGACAAAAAACAACTGGTGCAGTGCTTGTTTTGCATTTTCGTTATGCCGGGTCAAAAAATGTTAAGCCATGCTTAAACTAAAATTACCCGGTTATTGGATTTTAAA
The DNA here is from genome assembly GCA_012719495.1 of Bacteroidales bacterium. GTDB lineage: Bacteria > Bacteroidota > Bacteroidia > Bacteroidales > Prolixibacteraceae > CAYMTR01. The sequence continues at coordinate 16,134 of JAAYAG010000061.1, read as the reverse complement.
AAATATTGTACGAAATTTTCTCAAATTATAAAACACGATGCATTAAAACGGGCATGATTCGTTAATTAAAAAACATGGATAAAATCTATCATGCAGGTTCAATCCTATACTTCAATTAAAAATAATTTTGAATGAAAAAGTTACTTACTCTTTTAATTGGTGTTTTTTTGATCAATACTGTTTTTGCACAGGAAGAAAAGAAAGATACATCGTATTGGACTAATGGGGGTATGTTCTCCGTGAATTTCAACCAGATATCGTTTGTTAATTGGGCTGCCGGGGGGTTGAATTCAGTGTCGGGTGTAGCAAAAGCGCAATACTCTGCCAACTATAAAAAGAATAGTGTCTCATGGGATAACAATTTTGATTTTGGGTATGGCCTTTCAAAAGTTACAGGATACGATTTGCAGAAGAATGAAGATATCATGTACTTTCAGTCGAAACTCGGTATTAAAGCCGTCAATAAATGGTTTTATTCAGGGCTTTTCAACTTTAAATCGCAATTTGCGCCAGGTTACTCAGACAAAGAAAACCTTAACCGAATTTCTGATTTCTTTTCACCAGCCTTTATGTTCCTCGCCCTTGGTATGGATTATAAACCAAACGATAAATTTTCGTTGATGATTTCGCCTCTTACCGGCAAAGTAACCATTGTTTCCGACGAATTATTGAGGGCTAATTACGGCGTTGATATAGACAAGAATATGAGACCCGAATTTGGTGCTTACCTTAAATCGGCCTTAAATACCGAGATAATGAAAAATGTTGGTCTTATAACGGAGCTTGGTCTTTTTACAAACTACCTGAAGAACCCCGAAAAAGTTGATGTTGATTGGAAAATTGGTATCAATATGAAAGTCAATAAATACATCAGTGCCCAGTTGAGTACTCAAATGCTGTACGACTTCGATACAAAAGATCCGGTAGATAACAAAGCAAAAGTGCAGTTTAAAGAGCTCTTTGGCGTAGGCTTTAGCTTTAAATTTTAAGCACACATATTTCTGAAAATGAAAAGGATCCGGGAAACGGGTCCTTTTATTTTACCGCTAGTGCTTTTTTTCTTCGGATAAAAGTTGCAATAATTATTCCAAGAGTCACCAAGGCGAGCAAAAGCAGGAAGCTAGTCTTTAACCCAAAATTCTCGGCAATTGCCCCTAACAATACGGGGCCGGTAAGGAAACCAAAGTACCCTGCACCAGCCATGAAAGAAATACCCGACGACGGGTGAACACCTTTAACATTCGTCGATAGCCGGTAAACTTCGGGAACAATGGTTGAAAAGCCAAAGCCAATTAATAAAAAGCCGGATAAAGTGGGAAAAGTATTGGCCCATAGTACTAGAATAAACCCGGCAATGCTCAGTGCAAGACCCCAAACAATAACATTCCATGCCCCCAATTTTGAACTCAGGTTATCGCCGACAAAACGCCCCAATGTCATCGCAATTGAAAAGCCGGCATACCCCAATCCTACAATGTTGGGAGATACCAACACCACATCACGCAGAAAGAGGCCACTCCAGTCGGCAATAGCACCTTCTGTTAGCATAACACACAGTGCAACTGATGCTAATCCCCATAGCGTTACGTTTTTGATTGGTTTCTTATAATGTTTGGTTTCATTTTTTTCTACGTGCGATTCGGTTTTATAAGGAAGGTAGCTACTTGCAAATACTGCTTGCAGAATTAACACAATCGATACCATTAATATTATATGAATCAACGGGTTATTTATGGCAATTAAAATCATTGTCCCAAAGCCGGCAGCAATAAGGCCTCCAAAACTGAAGAACCCATGGCACGACGACATAATTGAAACATTATCTTTCTTCTCCAGGGTTGAGACAATGGAATTGCTGGCAATTTGCATAAGAGCAGAAGAGAGTCCGTTGACAAACAGACAAACACAAAGAAGGAAAAATGAGTCAGCTATAAAGTTGCCCAACATGGAAATAGCATAAAGAGACGTTGTGATAAGTGCAAGTTTTCCTTCTCCAATTTTCGACACCAACTTTTTGCCAAAAGGGAGGGTAAAAATTGAGCCGATGGCTCCAAACAACAGTACAATACCTAAATCGCCTTTGCTCAGGCCAACTTTTGTACTAATGAAAGGTATATAGGTAACCCACGTGCCGAAAATCAGGCTTAAAGAAAGGAACAACTGGGCAGTAGCAATGTATTTCCTTGTCGTAAGAAGTATTTTTAAATTTGTCATTTACTTGTTAATTGGACTTGATTGGTATCGTAATTTTATCGACAACTGCCTCGTTGTTTTCTTTGTCAAGAAGCATTATTTCAGCCAAGTAGCTACCATCGGCAATATTTACTTTTGCTTCGGGAAAATTCACATCGATTATCGCTTCAGAACCGGCTCTGGAAAATGCACAATTATTATTTTCTGCAACAGTCTCTAATGTCTCTTGGTCGAAAACCCTTGCCACAAGCTTTCCATCGATATCTTTGCTAAGCATATTGTAAATGTGAACTTCGAGTAAATAGCCTTCGAAGAAAGGGTCGGCGAGGGGTTGGGCCCATCCCAGACTCACTTGGTTCGCTGTAGATAAATATATGCTTGAAATACAGTCAAGAACTGAATTTTTTTCGGACAGTTCAATTGTCAGGCACAACAAAAGTTCATCGAGGCTTTCGCTGTTTTCAATCTCTCCAGTGAAATTTCCGTCGCTTCTGAGGTTTTCAATAGGTTTACCGTTCACATCAGCCTTGATCGTTGACTGCGTTTTTTGCATCTCAAGAAATACTTTTGTATTGTTTATGTCATACCCATCGATTGTTGAGTAGAGCTTTACCTTATCAAAACCGAGAGGTTTAAATGAAGACAAATCGATAGCTGACAAGTGGCTTTTGAAGCTGTTCAAATCATCCGTACTATTTAATATTTCATTCGATGTATACCAAGTGTAATTATTTAGGGGAATGCTATGTTTCTGTCCTTTGGCGCAAAGACCAACAATGATTAACAACAGTAAAACTATTATGCTTTTCATAAATATCTTTTTAGATAACTACTAAGGTGTTGTTTGTGATGTTTTATCTGAAAACGATACTGGCGATTACATTTTCGCCCACGCTTTCGTTCAATGCTTCCTGAAGCCGGCTTCGCATCATGAAAAGCTCGTGGCGTATTACCGGAGATTCAATATACACAAAAAGAACTTTGTTTGAGATGAATATTTTTCGTGTCGAATTTGCAATAGTTGGCCCCAGTATATTGCTCCAATTCTCGATAATACGTGTTTCCTGCAATTTTGGGTCGAGGTGCGAATTTCGGGTAAATTCTTTTATAAGATCACTAATTCGTTGTGTTTCTTTGCGTCGCATCAGTTTGAAATTTGTCCGTCGGAAATGGTGAATACTGCATGGTCTATGTTCATGTCGGTAATTAATTTTTGAAGGTGTTCTCGATCAGTATCTGTAATGAATATCTGACCAAATCGATCTTCTGCAACTAATTGAATAATTTTTCCTACCCTGTTCGAGTCGAGTTTATCAAAAATGTCATCAAGAAGTAAAATGGGTTTTATTCCCGAAGCCTGCTTTAAAAACTCAAACTGAGCAAGTTTAAGCGCAACAAGGTACGTTTTGTTTTGTCCTTGCGAACCAATTTTTTTTATTGGATGTGCACCTAACAATAAATTCAGGTCATCTTTATGGATGCCTACATTTGTGAATTGTGTAATTCGGTCTTTATCAATCGATTCTTCAAGTTGTGTCCGAAAATCATCGACATGTAATGTTGACACATACTCAAGAATTACTTGTTCTTTTCCTCCAGATATTGTGGAATAAAAGTCTTGAAACACAGGAATAAGCTGATTGACAAATTCAATTCTCTTGTTGAAAATTATATTTCCTTGAATAATAAGTTGTTCATCATAAATAGAAAGGGTTTCAGTATCAAATTTGCCAGTTTCGGCAAAACGCTTCAGTAAATTATTGCGTTGCAACAGCGCTTTATTATATCGTATCAGCGAATCGAGATAAACCGGGTCGTATTGGGAGATAACACTATCGATATATCTGCGGCGTTCGTCGCTTCCTCCTTGAATAAGGGCAGAATCAGATGGAGATACCATTACCAATGGGAACAATCCGATGTGATCGCTAAGTCTTTTGTATATTTTTTGGTTCCGTTTAAACTGTTTTTGCTGACCGGCTTTATATCCACAACTGATTATTTCATCATTTTCATTTCTTGAGTATTTGCCTTGAAGTATAAAAAAATCGGCACCATGCCGGATGCTTTGAAAATCGATGGCATTAAAAAAACTTTTGCAGAACGACAAGTAATACACGGCATCGAGCAAGTTTGTTTTTCCTGCCCCGTTGTCGCCAAGAAAGCAATTGAGCTTTGGGCTGAACTGACTTTCAGATTGTTCGATATTCTTGTAGTTAAGAATGCTAAGTAATTTTAGGTACATGCCTGCTTTTTTAGCAAAATTGAAAAAAATACTCTAAACACGAAAGGAAAGGTTCGCTTCAATCATAAAATATCGATTACTTAAAATACGGTGAATAGAGCGAATTTCGCAGGAGTAGGAAAATTGTTAAGTATTTTGAATGGTATTTTTCAAAAAAGACTATTTTTGTGGGCAATTTAGAAAAACAGTTACATAATGGTAAAAGATACTCATAACAAAAAAGCCGAGAGTTTTGGTGAAGTAGAGGTAGCATTGACCAAAACCGAGCAGTTTCTCGAAAAACATCTGAATCTAGTATTCTATGTTATTGGTGGAATAATTGTCGTTGTTTTAGGTGTGCTTGGCATAAACAAATATGTCATATCGCCTAAAAATGTGGAAGCACAGGAACAGATGTTTGCCGCTCAGAATTTTTTCAGCGTCGATTCATTCGATGTTGCGTTGAACGGAGATGGCGTTTCGCTGGGTTTTCTCGATATTATCGACGACTTTGGCTCAACCAAATCGGGCAAATTAGCTCAGTACTATGCTGGTATATCGTTCTTGCATTTAGGCGACTATAATCAAGCTATCAAACACCTCAAAAAGTTTAAAACCGACGATCTTTTGCTTGCCCCTTTAGCTAAAGCAGCTATTGGCGATGCATACGTTGAATTGGGCAATTATGATAAAGCTATTTCAGCATACAACGATGCGTTGGCTGTAAATAATAACGATTTTACCACTCCAACTATTAAATTGAAGTTGGCGCTGGTTTACGAAGAAAAAGGGAATGTTGAAAAAGCTCTTGTTATTCTCAACGAAGCAAAAAGCGAATTCCCGAATAACAGCGAGATTACTGCAATTGAAAAAAATATTGCTAGGCTTAACCAGTAATTTTTTACAAAAAAAAATATAACGGGCAACCAAAAGTTTGCCCGTTTTTTGTTATTATTATTGAAAAAAATATGGCAACACGCGATTTATCCGAATACGACATCAGTTCGGTTCCTCAAGTTGAAGGAATGAAAGTGGGAATTGTTGTTTCAGAGTGGAATTATCATATTACCAGTGCTTTGGCGAAAGGTGCAGTGGAAACCTTGTTGAAACACGGACTGAACGATGAAGATATTATTGTTCGTCATGTTCCCGGAAGTTTTGAACTCACTCTTGGTGGTCAGTTCTTTGCAGAATATACCGATGTAAATGCCATTATTCTGTTAGGCTGTGTAATTCAGGGAGAAACTCCTCATTTCGATTATGTCTGTCAAGGGGTTACGCAGGGAGCTGTTCTTTTGAACACTCAATATAATTTGCCTGTTATTTTTGGTGTTCTTACTACTAGTACCGAAGAACAAGCTCTTGACAGGGCTGGCGGTCGGTTGGGAAACAAAGGGGTTGAAGCGGCGATAACAGCCATAAAAATGTATGACCTACATATAAAAATGATGCAGGATTTTTAAAGAACAGTTTGCAAATAAAATCATCCAAAATTGAGGCAATAAGCCACAATATGTGAAAAATGCTTTTCCAGACAAAAAAAAATACTAATTTTGACCAACATAAAAACATTTGACGAATGAGAAGATTAGTTTTATTGAGCGCTTTATTCATGCTTTTGGGCATGACCAAAAGTTATTCGCAGGTCGAAATAATGTCGAATATGGTTTTGAACAAGGAATTTGTTTCAGATAAAGATATTTATTCAACCTTTACCGAAGGAGTGGTTCATTACGAAGCTCAAATAATGTACATCTACGGAGAAGTTTTTGTTACCTCCCAGATGCCCGATAGTGCAAACCATAAGATGCCTACGTTCAGGTCTTCTTATCTTTTACCTATTTACAGTCAATACAAGAAAAATGCAGGAAAGGTTCATGAAAACTATGACGGCGAAATGTACCTCTTCCTGAATATAAAGTTTGATGCAAAAAAAACATACCAGAAATTATGGGAGCAACTCAGCCCTTACAATGAACTTTTAACTTACCGTACTGGAAATCAGTGGCATGATGGAAAGGTGAGAATTGTATTTGTTGGAAATGCACCTATGAGGATTTTGCAACAAGAAAGAGTTTCTTTTGCCGCAGCTCAGGGCACTATTGCTGACCTTGAAAAAAACTACGATTCGAAAGTTATGCCTTTTATCGGGATAGATTTTCAAAACGACCTTAGCTGGAACGGCGTTGGCAAAATGCCTTTCGATCAATTCATGAAATTTAAAGAAGTGATTACCAAAGCTCATGAGCAAGGGAAAAAAGTTCGCGTATATAATTGTCCCAACGAAGAAAACATTTGGGATGTGATGGTAACTAGCGGAGTTGATCTTGTGAATTGCTCTGAGCCACAAGCATTCAGTACCTTTCTAAAATCAAAAAAGTAACTAAAATCTATATAAGAAAAAGGGTGCCAAATGGTACCCTTTTTTTATGCCTGTATGTTTAATTCGGTAAAAGATTATTCTTTCTCTGTGAATTTGTTATAATTTGAATATTTTTGCATCTGCATTGGTTCCCATAATCAGAATTGATGGGATTAAAAGGGAATGCTGTGAGCCTTTAATTTATTGGCAAATCGGCAACAGTTCCCGCTGCTGTGATCTTCAATATTTTTGGAACATTTTGCCACTGTTTTAGTTAAACTTTAATGCATAACGGGAAGGCGTTTCAAAAAGAAGTAAGTCAGAAGACCTGCCAATGATTTTTCGCTTTTGTAGCCTGCGGGAGACAGGAAACGAGGCAGTTTATTCTGCTTTCATTTCGCATTACCTCAGCATCAAAAGCAACATTTTCAATGATAAAATGTACCAATGAAGTACCTTGCTTTGATAATTGTTGCACTTTGTTTTTCGGCATCTTTGTCGAATGCTCAGATTGTATCAAAATTAATTGAATACCGCCCTGCACCTGGTCAACTAGTAAATACAGAGGCTGCAGGAAGTTATAGTGCCGCTGAATCGCTTGTGGGCTCGCTTAATGGCATGGTTTCTCTAGGAGCTTTTGGCGGATATGTTGTTTATGCTTTCGGAGCACCGGTAAAAAACGATGCCAAAAACCCGTATGGTGTCGATTTTGTAATCGTTGGAAATGTTCAAACCGATTGGGCAGAACCCGGGATTGTTTCGGTAATGAAAGATGAAAATAAAAATGGGAAGCCCGATGATATCTGGTATGAGCTGGCTGGAAGTGAATATTTCTTTTTAACTACCCAAAAAAACATTTCTGTTACCTATGCTAATCCGCTCTTTTCGGGAAGTGACGATGTATTTTGGCAACACTCTGACGGCACTTCTGGTGTTGTTGCAACAAATGAATTCCATAAACAAGACTACTTTCCATCGGCCGAATTTTTTGGTGAAAATGCAGTGAGTTCAATGATGGTTTCGGGAACATTAATTGCCGATCAAGTCGATTTGTCAAATCCAGCTATGGTCAAATGTTATTATCGCCGGTTTGGATATGCCGATAATACATTGCGTACAAATTCTACGGCTATTTTACCGGATAATCCATATAGTGAATTAATCGAGGGGTACGGTGGTGACGCCATGGATATCTCATGGGCTGTAGACAACAATGGAAATTATGTCGAAATTGATCAAATTAATTTTGTTAAAATACAAACTGGGGTTTTGGCTAATGCCGGTTGGTGTGGTGAAATTTCAACTGAAATTACAGGGATTTTTGATGTCGTTCCTGATGAAACTCTCGCTCAAATACCTGCTTGTGTGGTAATTAACCGGATTGCCCAGAAGATTATTTTAGGAAGTAAGCTTCAACTAGAAGCTGCTGCTTTCGTTAATGGTCGTTTCGATGCCAATGAAAGAATAACATGGAAAACAGATAACAATACCCTGGCGTCGGTTTCAGCAGACGGAATGATAAATGCTTTGGGGCAAGGAAAGGTATCGGTTATTGCATCGTTGTCGGATAGGCCGGGGGTTGAATCTTCATTATCGTTTGAGATTGTTGCCCCACAACGCATTGAAGTCTTGTTAACTTCTTCGGTTATTCTAGTTAACGAAGAAACAGAAATAAAGATTAAGGTTTTCGATAACGCAGGGAAAGAGATTACAGGGTTGAAAACTGGTTTTTCATTCTCGGTCAATTCAGCTTTTTCAATAGCTGAAAGGGCAGGGAAATTTTATATCAAAGGACTAAAAGAAGGTGAGTCAACGCTTGACGTTTTTTTAGTTCAAGCTCCTGATATTAAAGAGACAGTCAACGTTTCAGTAGTTGAAAAAGTAGAGCAAAAGCAAGTGTATCTTACTATAAAAAATGAAAATTCAACATTGGAACCCCGTAAATTACAGACTGTTTCATTATTTAATCTCAACTCTTATGTTGATAATGGTTCAGGAATTTATAACATTGACCAGCTCGAGGGAATTACTGTAGCTCATGTATTTGCTGCCTGGTTTAAGGAAAATGGGATGGAAAGTGATTTCCGTTTTCGTGATGATGAAAAATCAGGAGGAAATCTTTATGCGTGGAAAGTTCCTTATGGCGACTCTTTAAATGTTGAGCTAATATATGGGTACGGAGGTAACACACAGAGTACTTCCTTTGCAAAATCCTGGATCGTACTACTGAACAATCAACACATTATTCATGGCTTAGATAAATACTTTGTGAAAAATGGTGATGAGATAGTATTGTATCATGTCGATAATATTCTCGAAGAATGGAAACTTTCTTATTTACAGTCTGATAAACACGTGGTTAATTGCAATGAGACTTTCGAAGTTTTCCTGACTGAGCTAACATGCGCATTAACAGCAGGAGGACAAATAGAAGTACGAAATTCAATCCCCATACAAAATGAAGCGGTTCGGATAAATGGAGTGCAAGCGTATGTTGATGGTAAAATTCTGCAAACCAATAGTCTGGGTAGTGTTGAACTGTCTTTTTCGGAACCTGGCGATAAGACGATTTCAATTGGCGTTGATGAATTGACTGTACATGTTACCGATCCTTTATCGGCTACTACTTTTTCGAGGCAAAATGCCCCTAAAACCTGGCCATTGCCATGCAACTCGCTGTTGAATATTGAATTTAATGAGCCACAATCATGCACAATTTCTTTATATGATCTTGCTGGCCGAAGACTCTTAAGTAGAAAGAGTCCCGAAAATGCAAATCATCAAATTCCTATTGATCAATTTATTCCAGGGGTTTATATTTTAACTGTAGAGGCCAACAACCATATTTTCAACAAAAAAATCATTATTGAATAATTGCCGTGTTGAAAAAGATATTGTCACTATACATGGTTTTATTTCCGCTGGTGCTTTTTTCTCAGCATATAACCGATACCATTCACATAAAAGAAATTACAGTGCATGGCGAACGGATATTTAAAAAAGAAAATGCCGGGGTAAAAATAACCCGTATCGATTCGATGGTAATGCAAGATAAAATAACCGTTTCGCTTTCTGAATTATTGTCACAAAATACTACTGTCTTCATAAAAGATCACGGAAGAGGTGCACTGGCTACTGCATCTTTTCGTGGTACGGCCCCTTCGCACACTCAAGTGTATTGGAACGGACTGACTATCAATTCTCCTATGCTTGGAATGACCGATTTCTCGTTGATCCCGTCATTTATTGTTGACAATATGCAGCTGGAACATGGTTCGGCATCGCTAGGGACGGGTAGTGGTGGATTAGGAGGAAGTATTGCCATTGAAAATATGCCTGCCTGGAATAATCGGTTCAATGTGAGCTACAGGCAGTCGGTAGGAAGCTATGACTCGTTTGGCGAATTTTTTCAATTCGGAATTGGTAACCGAAAATTTCAATCGAAAACCCGCATTTATGCCGATGATTCACACAATGACTATCAATATGTAAATAAGGCAATTATTGAGCGCCCGTTAATGAAAAACGATAATGCCGATTTTCATAAAAAGGGGCTTTTACAAGAGTTTTATTATAGACTGACCGAGAAAAATATTTTATCGCTTAAGGCATGGGCACAAGTTTCAGACCGATCGTTGCCCTCGGTAATGAGTTATGAAGGAGATGATCGCTCGAACAAGAACGAACAACAAGATTCAACCTTAAAGGTCGTTTTTGATTGGAATTCATATTTTAAATATTTTAAAATTGATGCAAAAACTGGTGTTGATATTCAGAATACGAACTATAGCCTAAGCAATTTTATACATGGTGTAGGCATGTTTCCAGCTATAAATTCGTCAGGAAAATCTTTTGCATGGAACAGTCATGTTGGTATCGAATCAGCAGTGGTAAATCGTCTTTCATGGAAAACATCTTTTGATGTTGTCAACTACAATGTGCATTCGTTCGAAGCAGTTGATCAAGTTGGTTATGATAAAGTTAGAACAGATTTATCCGCTTTTGGCGGAATTTATTATCAAGCAACCAATTGGATGAATCTTTCGTTTATGTTGCGCGATCAGATTATTGAAAGAAATCTTTCGCCCCTGATGTTCAATGTGGGAGCCAGTGTTCAGCCTTTTGCTAAAAAAGAGTTTATACTGAAAGCTAATGTTTCGAGAAATTATCATTTTCCTTCGTTGAACGATTTGTATTGGCAACCCGGAGGTAACCCCGATCTTATTGAAGAAGAAAGCAAAACGGTTGAATCATCTGTTTTTTATCAACTTCATACGAACAGTTTCCGCTGTGAACAAGAACTGACAAGTTATTATTCCGACATTACGAATTGGATTATTTGGCTGCCCTCGTTCCAGGGCTATTGGCAACCTTTCAATTTGAAAAAAGTGAAATCGTATGGAATTGAATATCATTTGAAATTAATACAAGAAATATATGACTTTGAATTCCAATTGCATGGAAATTATGCATATACGAAATCATTAAATTTTGGTGATCGATTATTTTTAGGTGATGGTTCGTATGGAAAGCAATTGCCATTTTTGCCCTTACATTCTGGAAATATATTGTTTTCGGCTTCGTATAAAGGGTTTTATTTACGTTTTCAAAATAATTCTTACGGAGAACGATTTACATTGAGCAGTAATCAGATAGGTGTTTCAGATGATTCTGAAGAAATTGGTGCAAGTGTAAGTACGAGCAGGTTAAATTGGTACTATCCTTACTATATGAATAACCTTACATTAGGCAAGGAGCTTAAATTTAAGTCTTTAAGCATGGGACTCGATTTTAAGGTGAACAATCTTTTCAATGAAGAATATCGTTCGGTTTTGGGGCGCTATATGCCCCGCAGAAATTATGAGGTTTTATTAAAAATTGCATTCGCCCAGTAGATAGAAACTATGAGAAGAATAGCATATATACAACAAATTAGGTGTTATAAATTGAAGTTTATCAATTTATTATCTCATTTTCGAATGTCTTCTCAGTTGATTGGCATTATTGTGTGCATTTTGTTTATTTCGTGTATCGATGATGAATCTTTAATTGAAAAGAACAAGTTCGACATAGATTCTGACCTGGCACTGAAAGCTTATTTTTCAAATCAACGTGGTCTGTTTGTCGTGAACGAAGGAAATTTCATGTACGATAATGCTTCTCTTTCGTACTATTTGGTTGATTCGATGAAAGTAGTCAACCACATTTTTTCGCGTGTTAATGGAGTCCCTTTAGGCGATGTTGCCCATTCAATGACTATTCACAACAATCTGGGCTACATTGTTGTGAATAATAGCGGAAAGGTGTATGTTATCGATGTTGATAACTTAAAAATAAAAGGAAAAATCACAGGATTGGTTTCGCCCCGGTATATTCATTTTGTAGATAATACAAAAGCCTATATCACCGATTTGTATGCAAAATCAATCACGATTGTTGACCTAAATACGCTACAAGTTACTGGTTCAATTTCCGTAAATAATTTTGAGACTGAATTTTACCAGCATCCTACCGAGCAGATGGTTCAAATTGGTAAAAAACTGTATGTTTCGTGCTGGTCATACGATGACAAAATACTGGTAATCGATGTTGATAGCGATCGCCTTATTGATTCTTTAACGGTTGTTGGTCAGCCGCGCTCAATGGTTTGCGACAAAAGTGGCAAAGTTTGGGTACTGTCTGATGGTGGTGCTTCAGGTAATCCTTTTGTATATGAGCGTTCTGCCTTAACACGTATAAATCCTGAAACACTTGAAATTGAACGAATTTTCCGATTTGAGTTGAATGATAATCCATTGTCATTATGCATTAATGGGAGCGGAGATACATTAAGCCTTATCAATCAGCATGTTTGGCAATTGCCAATTACCGCAACGAAGTTTCCTGAAAAACCATTTATTTCAAGTCCTTACAGCGGGCTGGCAATTGGTGGGTTTTATTCAATGGCTGTCGATCCGCTTACTTCAGAAGTATATGTTGCCGACGCAGTCGATAATGTTCAACAAGGTTCGGTGTATCGTTTTTCGCCGAATGGTATTGCAATCGACACATTTAAGGTCGGAATAATACCCGGAAACTTATGCTTTAAGCCAACTAGTAAATGAAAAGAGAGACTATTATTGTCATGGTTGATAATAGGTCAAAATATTACATGAATTTAGGACTTCAAGTCCCGAATTATTGAAGTTTAATAAGGCATTTCGAGGGAAGTGGTTTAAGTTCACCAATTTTCAACATCAGGTAAATCTTCTGGTCTGATAATATGTTGGTATCTACTCTAAAATCAATACGTTGATTAATATTATCATTGGTATGTAAATTCATCAGTCCGGTTTCTTTTTCGTCTATAAGAACCCATTTTTTTCCTTTTTTTGTCCAAAGTTGAAACCAGGATTGTGTTTGATCTTTATCACCGAATGCAATATCTTTTGCATAAGGATTATTCAATAATACATTAATAGATAGACTATTGTCGGTAATATTAACATCTTCGAGCTTCATTTTGATATTGTAATAGCTTCTGAAATTAGGGATAGTCTTTGCATAAAAGGTTTTTCGTTTTGTGACGATTCTCTGGTAATCTTTAAATTGAAGACTGTCGCGGGTTAGTACCACCACTGAAGCATCGCTTAGCTGTTCGTCTATATCTGCAATATCGTATTGGTTTCGGCGATAGAACCCTGAATTAAGGCTTGCAGTTTTTGAATTTCCAGAATAATACTGGTGGAGCGAAGCATCAATCCAATCGTCCTGAAATAACACCGGTTTATTTCCTGCATAATTTGAAATAAGGTAAGCATTGTCCCGGTTGTGGCTAAAGTGTGCAAGAGCCTTAATGTTGCCAGAGTTGGGAGAGGCAATTATAATCCTTAATGCCAACATGAGCACAAAATTTATAATGCCGGAAATCATTACCCACTTTTGCCACTGTTGATTTTCGCTAACATATCGGTAGCTAAGTATAAATAGGGGAATTATCGCTGCTAAAGTCCAATGTGCTTCAAAATCACCTGCGAAGGTTGCCAACAAGAAAAAGATAAAGATCCCTGCGCCGCTTATTTTCAGCGTTTTTTCCCATTGATTCTGAGGCTTTATCGTGAAAAGGATATACAGGAAAAACCATCCTAATAACGGACCTGTAACAGCAAGTTCGCTTAAGATGTAATTAATCGTTTCCAATGGGTTATATTGAGTTTGATGGCTCTCTGTCAAATGATATGATAGGGTTGGAAAATCGTTCTCGTATTGCCAATAAATGTGCGGAGCCAAATATAAAAGTGTAAATAGCAAAATAGTCCATGAAGAAAACCTTTTCAGTAACTTCAGATTCGCAATAATAACCAGCGCAATAACAAGGAAAGCATGATATTTTGAGTAAATGGTCAATGCAATTGCAAATGCAATTAATATCGTATTTTGAAAGTTATTATTCTTCAGGTAACGGCAGAGCAGATAGAAGAAGAGTGCAGTGAAAAAAAACAATGGGGCATCGGGGGTTGCAATGAATGAGTAGGGATGTATTAGTCCGATCGAAAATATCAAAGACCAAAAAATCAGCGCATTGGCATTGTATTGTCTTATCATTAGCCACAGCAAAATCATTGATAAAGCTGATAGTAAGACAATGAATATGCGAATCCCAATCTCTCCCGGAAAAAGAAACTTCCCTGCCATTATCAACCATGCAATCATTGGCGGATGATCGAAATAACCAAAAGAAAAAGATTGAGACCAAAAATTGTAATACGCTTCATCGAAGTGTAATTCGGTGCATGCCGCGGAAAAAAGATTTAACCCACTGAAAATAATAAGACCCAGCAGGAAAAAAAGAGTGTTGTATTTTTGATTGAAAAGTTTGCTTAGCATGACAGTCAATTACATTGCAAAATTATTGTTTATTGTCATTTAAACGATCTTTTTTCAAACGTAAAAGTTATGATTTTATTGGAAAATTATAAATCGATCATAATTGAAAATTATGAATATAACTCGCAAAGTTTTTCGTAAAGATGTTGAACTGGGAGCCCCATAACGTTAAAGTAAGAACCTTCAATTTGTTCAACCGCAACAAAACCAATCCATTCCTGAATTCCGTAAGCACCAGCTTTGTCGTACGGTTTGTAATTAGTTATATAATAATCGATTTCTTCGTTGGTAAGGTTCTTAAATTTTACGTTCGTTTGAGCCACGAACGATGTTTTTTGGCTACTGGTTGTAAGGCAGACTCCTGTAACCACTTGGTGCCACTGTCCGGATAATTGTTTCAGCATGTCAAATGCCTGAGCATAATCGCCAGGTTTTCCAAGAATTTCGCCATTAATGTGAACAATTGTGTCGGCAGTAATAACCAATGTCGAATCATCGATTTTCCCTACAAAAGGAATTGCTTTTTTTTCGGCAATGTACAGGGGTATGTCTGAAACGGGTAAATCAGAAGGAAAACTTTCGTCGGTATCCATAACTTCGATTTCAAATGAGAGCCCTAATTCGCTAAGCAATTCTTTTCTTCGTGGCGATTTCGATGCCAGGATTATGCGAAAATTTTTCAGTATATCGGCAAGCATATTAGTAGGATGATTGTTTGAAAGAGGGCGATGAATTCCATTTTTCCTGTGCACGCAATACTTGTTCAATTACATCACGGACACAGCCTTCACCACCGTTACGGTCTGAAATATATTTTGCGGCCAGTTTGATTTCGGTAACTGCATCTGACGGACAAGTGGGGATTCCGCAAATTTCCATCAACTCCAGATCGGGCAGATCATCGCCCATAAAAAGCACCGCACTTGCCGGGATTTGATAAAGGTCGATAAATTCGTTGAAAGATGTGATTTTATCTTTAACTCCGATGTAAATATCCGATATTCCTAAGTATTGGTGCCTTTTGCGAATATTTTCATTTTTTCCTCCAGAAATTATCGCAATAGGAAAGCCTTGTGCAATTGCATTCCTGATAGCATAGCCATCTTTCACATTGGCTGTGCGCATGGGTTCCCCGTTGCTGTCGAGGGGCGAAACATCGCGTGAAAGTACGCCATCAACATCGAATACAAATGCCTTGACATTTAACAGTTCTTCTTTAAAAAATGCCATATTGTGACCGTAATTATTATAAAATATTGCTATTCAATTATTTGATATCAAATTGAAATGTATGTCCGGATTATTTAGGGATTTTATGAAAATCATAAATATTCTCACTAATCATACTGTACATCTTTTTCAATTTTGCGTTTTGATTGAGCATGCTAAGATGCTCTGTCATAATATTTTTGTCGTTTCTGACAGCCGGTCCGGTTTGTGCTGCACGCGGAGTCATATTTTTAACTTTCGATGCGGTTTCTGCAATAAG
>JAAYAG010000060.1 GCA_012719495.1 Bacteroidales bacterium | reverse complement strand
TGTAAACAGCAATCTTCTGCTTTAAAATCACTTAAAATAACCCGTTATTCCTGCGTGATTTTGCATTGAATCTTACTGTTTACAAGCGGTCTGAACTCAAAAATAAAGTCGAACTCAGGTTATTAACGCAACTCTTTGCTCATACGGCGGGCTACTATGCTGATGTAGAACAACTGAAATGCATGGTAAATCATAATCGGCACTAAAAACAAACCACCTGTAGCCAATCCTGCAAATAAAACACTGGCAAAGACCGACCCGTGAACCAACGATTTCTTCGATCCGCAGAAAATAACCGTGATTTGTTCTTCGCGGGTAAAACCAGCCTTGCACGAAAAATAGGTTGAGAAAGCATAAACCACAAAAAATAAAACGATTACTGCAGCCGAAAGAACCAGCAACGTATATGCCGGAATGGAGGCAAAAACCCCGTTGATAAACGACTCAGAAAAACTGTTATACACAATCATTAAGATAACCGACTTATCGAAAAGGGCAAACCAACGCTTATTCCGTATCGCCCATTCGCCCCAAAACCGGTGAAAAATCAGCCCCAAAATTACCGGTAGCAGAATTTGCACTACCAAATCGACCAACGTTGATGTAAAATCGAAACCAGCCTGAGCGTTGGTCAAAAAGAAACCCATCCATAATGGGGTAATAACAATTCCTATTATGCCCGAAATGCTGGCATTGAAAATAGCACCTCCAATGTTTCCGCGGGCGATGGAAACCATAACCACAGAAGAAGATACCGTTGAAGGCAATACCGAAAGAAAAAAAACAGCTAACCAAAGGGTAAAATATTCACCGCCAGAGAAGAAAGGGAAAAAAAGCAAAACCACAACAGGGAAGAAAAGAAAGGTAAGTAACTGAATTGTAAAATGAAGACGCCAGTTTTTTAAATCATTTTTTAATTTCTCGGGACTAAGCCTCAACCCATAAAAAAAGAAAAGAAGCATAATGGCATACCGCGAAACAATTTTAAGCTTTATCGGGCTGTGTTCTCCACCAATGCCCGGGAAAATATATGCCAATAAAATCATTGCCACTATAGCGACAATAAAAACATCGGGCATGTATGATTTAATTTTCCGGAACATTATCAGCTCTTTTTTCTCGAAAACAAAGATTAGAAAAATTTCAACGTGCCTGTAAAAATGTTCTTTTCGATTTTTTTAACTGTTTTTCTGGAAACCTTTCCATTACAACGCGGTTTACTTTTGCCAAACCGGTTCTTCAAAAAGCAAAAAGTGAAACGGTGAACGGTTAGCCGCAAAAGATGTATCTTCGCAAAAAAAAATTCAAAATGGCACGAAAGGACAATCATCATATCGAAAATAGTCCTGATTTTATTGGGCTTAAAGTGAATTCTGGGATTCCTCAACCACCCTCGGTAAATCCCAACTCTCCGCACCGTAATCATTCAAGAAAACGAAAAGAACTTTCTGTTGATGAATATGTTTCGGGCATTTTGTCGGGCAACCGGATGATCCTTAGCCGAGCAGTAACGCTCATCGAAAGTGTAAAACCAGAACATCAGGCCATCGCCCAGGAAATAATCCTGAAATGCCTTCCTCATAGTGGAAAATCGATCAGGATTGGCATAACCGGAGTTCCGGGTGCAGGAAAAAGCACCTTCATAGAAGCATTGGGTAAGCATATAACAAGTCATCAGGGTAAGCTTGCCGTACTGGCCATCGACCCAAGCAGTGAACGCACAAAAGGGAGTATACTTGGCGATAAGACCCGGATGGAAGAATTAGCGAACGACCCGAATGCATATATACGGCCTTCTCCCTCGGCCGGTTCGTTGGGTGGCGTGGCCCGAAAAACCCGCGAAACTATAATTCTTTGTGAAGCAGCAGGATTCAATACAATATTTATCGAAACCGTTGGCGTTGGACAAAGCGAAACAGCAGTTCATTCAATGGTCGATTTTTTCCTGTTGATACAAATTGCCGGAGCTGGCGACGAACTGCAAGGAATCAAGCGCGGCATAATGGAAATGGCCGATGGAATTGTTATAAATAAAGCTGACGGGAACAATGTAGAAAAAGCCGAACTTGCCCAGGCACAATACCGTAATGCCCTTCACCTTTTCCCCACTCCACCTTCGGGATGGCATCCTAACGTGCTGAAATGCTCTTCGATAAACAATAGTGGAATTGGAGAAATTTGGCAAATGGTAACCGAGTATATTTCATTTACACAGAATAACAACTACTTCGACGAACGTCGCGCCCAGCAATCAAAATACTGGATGTACGAAAGCATTAACGAAACATTGAAGAATTCATTCTATACCCATCCTGAAATCAAAAAGGAAATAATTACCTATGAAGATGCGGTTTTGAAAGAAAAAATCAGTTCTTTTGTTGCTGCTAAAGACTTATTGTCTATATATTTCAAGAACAAAACAAATATTTAAATAGAGAATTATGAAACATTTTTTGCTGATTTCCCTGTCTGCCCTCTTGCTGTGGTCGTGTGGAAATAAAAACCAATTCAGTATAACCGGAAAAGTTGAACCTGCCATGGATGGTAAAATGGTACTTTACGGTTTCAAAGAAGGACAGCCAGTTCCGGTTGACACCACAACCATCGAAAAGGGGAAATTTACTTTCCAGGGGGAAGTTGAAATTGCAGAAATCCGTTTACTTGCCATCGAAGGCCAGAACAATTTTGCTGCACAACTCTTCATTGAACCTGCAAAAATATCGATGACTGTTTATCCCGACAGTTTTGAAACCAATGTGATAAAAGGATCAAAGTCGCAAGATATTTTCCAGAAATACATCGACGAAATGATTACTTTCTCTGAAAAAGCCGAAGGCTTGAAATCTCGTTTTGCTCAGGCTCAGGCAACCACTAATCAGGAAGAAATGGCCGCCGTTCAGTACGAATACGAAACGATGATTGAAAACAACATGCTTTTCGCCCGCAATTTCGTTAAAGAATACAAATCGTCGCCTGTAGCTGCATATGTTTACATGCAAACATTCCTTCAGGAAGACCAGATTGAAGCCATTGACTCGATGCTTGAAGTTTTCAAACCCATTGAAAAGTCAGAGTTCATCACTGTAATTAAAGATTATGCCGAGCAGATCAGGCCCTTCAGCAAGGGTGCAATCGCTCCCGATTTCACATTAGCAAAAGCCGACGGAAGCTCTTTCACGCTTTCTTCTCTGAAAGGAAAATATGTTTTAGTAGACTTTTGGGCATCATGGTGCAAACCTTGTATGGTTGATATGCCGAATGTAATCGAACTTTATAAAACGTATAAAGATAAAGGGTTCGAAATTGTTGGCGTTTCACTCGACCGTGAGAAAGAAGCCTGGCTGAATACCATCAAAACTCCTGGCATGGAATGGATCCATGTTTGGGATATGGAAGGCGATGTTCCCGGAGGAGTTGCCACTAAATTCGGAGTTACCGGCATTCCCCACACTGTTCTTCTCGACAAAGAAGGAAAGATTATCGAAATTAATCTAAGAAGCGAGGGTTTGCAAGCAAAACTTAGCCAGCTTTTATAAGAAAAAATCATTTAAATCAAATAGAAAGAACCATCGCAATACCCTGCGGTGGTTTTTTTATAAAACACATTAGACTTAGTAAATAACAAACACCCCCTACAATTCAGGAAGAACCTTTCAACCCTTGAAAAACACCAATTTATAAACCGATGAATAAACTTATTGACAACTATTTCGTTTATTTAGTATTTTGTGACTAAAAAACTCTAAAAATGGATTTTGATATATTGATAATTGG
Organism: Bacteroidales bacterium; assembly: GCA_012719495.1. Taxonomy (GTDB): domain Bacteria; phylum Bacteroidota; class Bacteroidia; order Bacteroidales; family Prolixibacteraceae; genus CAYMTR01. Next base: position 138,302 of record JAAYAG010000060.1, on the reverse strand, counting down.
CAGTGGCCCGGGTGGCTATGTTGCCGCGATTAGGGCTTCACAATTAGGATTGAAGGTCGGTGTCATTGAAAAAGAAAACATTGGAGGCGTTTGCTTGAACTGGGGCTGTATTCCTACCAAATCGCTGCTGAAAAGTGCTCAGGCCTACGAATATGCCGTCCATGCCGAAAGCTATGGCGTTAGCATTACCGGACCGGTTACCCCCGATTTAGGGAAAATGGTAAAACGCAGCCGCGACGTAGCTGAAGGAATGAGCAAAGGCGTACAGTTCCTTTTCAAAAAGAACAATATCACCGTTATCGAAGGCTTCGGAAAACTGAAGTCGGCAAACGAAGTTGAAGTCATAGCTTCAAATGGTGAGCAAAAATTGCTTTCTGCTCAACATATTGTGCTGGCAACCGGGGCCCGATCGAAAGAACTTCCGAACTTGAAACAAGATGGCAAAAAAATTATAGGCTACCGACAAGCCTTGACTCTCGAAAAGCAACCAGAATCGATGATTGTTGTTGGCTCGGGCGCAATTGGGAGCGAATTTGCCAACTTCTACCACTCGATAGGCACTAAGGTTACCCTTGTAGAGTTTTTGCCAACTTTAGTGCCTAACGAAGATGAAGAGGTATCGAAGGCCCTGGAGCGTTCGTTCAAAAAAGCCAAAATGAAAATTCTCACCAATTCATCGGTCGAACATGTTGATACCAGCGGCGACCTTTGCAAAGTAACCATTAAAACGCCGAAGGGAGAAGAAATTCACGAAGCAGAAATAGTACTCTCGGCCGTGGGGGTTACTCCAAATATTGAAGGAATTGGGCTGACCGAATTAGGTATAATAACCGAAAAAGGCAAAATTAAAGTAGATGAATTTTACCGTACAAATGTTCCGGGGGTATACGCCATTGGCGACATTGTTGGCAGCCCAGCTCTTGCTCATGTGGCCTCTGCAGAGGGAATTTGCTGTGTAGAAAAAATTGCCGGACTTGATCCAACCCCCATCGATTATGGGAATATTCCGGGATGCACGTATACTTCGCCTGAAATATCATCGGTTGGGCTTACCGAGTCGAAAGCCATTGCAGCCGGGTATGAAGTTAACGTTGGAAAATTTCCATTCACTGCATCGGGAAAAGCAAGTGCTGCCGGAATGAAAGATGGATTCGTGAAACTCGTTTTCGACGCAAAATATGGTGAACTTTTGGGGGCTCACATGATTGGAGGGAACGTAACTGAAATGATTTCAGAACTTGTAGTAGCCCGAAAGCTCGAAATTACCGGTCACGAGCTGCTCAAAACGATACATCCGCACCCCACCATGAGCGAAGCAATTATGGAAGCTGCCGCCGCAGCGTATGGAGAAGTAATTCACTTGTAATTAATACTTTGTCTATATAAAAAACGGGTTGAAAGGTTTATTCTTTCAACCCTATTTTGTTTCCGGAAACCATACAAAATTCTTGATTATAATTAATTCAAATTTGATTATATTGAGATACTTTTTAGCCCAATGATTATGGAAACAAAAAAATACATCGAAACACGAAAGCAACCCATGCGGCTGGCTTTTATCCCATTTCTTGTTCTTGTATCGCTGTTTTTATTGAAAACAATTCCGGGGAAAGCGGTTGTGAAAGAGATTGGCGTACCGGCAATTCAGAATTATCCTCGCTCTCAATATAATGCAGGCACTCAAAACTGGTGTACCGAACAAGGCAGCAACGGGATAATGTATTTTGGAAATAATAATGGCTTGCTTCGCTACGATGGAAGTTTTTGGGAATTGCATGCCGTTCCAAATGGGTCAAATGTACGTTCATTACATTTTTCCGATACTCAGCAACTCCTGTTTGCTGGGGCGTTTAACGAATTTGGGTATTTCAGCAACGACTCTACCGGGCAGCTGACCTTCAAATCCCTAGTTTCACTTGTCCCAGAAGAATATCGGAATTTTGGAGATATATGGAAAATATATGAAGGCCCGTGGGGTATTATGTTTCAGGCATTCGAGGCCATGTTTTTCTACCAGAACAATAGTATCGAAGTTGTTTTGCCACGAAGTATTTTCCATTTTTCCTATTTTGTAAATGGAAATCTATATGTTTTCGACCGCAACAATGGCTTGATGGAGTATCGAAACGGATATTTGAAGAAAATCCCTTCTGGTGATTTTTTTATCCAGAATGAAGTGTGGTCGGTGCTGCCGCTTAACAATGATGAACTGCTTATAGGAACTGCCAGCGATGGCCTTTTTGTTTACGACGGGGTAACACTGAAAGCCTGGAACACTCCCGTTAATTCATTGCTAAAACAACATCAAATATATTCCAGCCAGGTTATCGACAATAACCATTTCGCCTTCGGAACAATTCAGAATGGACTGATAATTTGTGACAAAAAAGGAGAAATTGTACAAAGCATAAACCGCGAAAAAGGCTTGCAAAACAACACAATCCTCAGTATGAATATCGACCTTGATGGAAACCTTTGGCTTGGCCTCGACAATGGTATTGATTATGTTGAGATTAACTCACCTATTACTTTGCTTCAGGATTACTACGAATTTGGAACCGGCTATGTTTCAATACTTCATAACGGCCTTCTCTATATTGGCACCAATCAGGGCCTTTTTTATTGTAATCCCGCACGTTTCTCGAGCGCTACCTTAAATGCCAGCGACTTCAACATGGTTGAGAACACTTCGGGACAAGTTTGGAGCCTGCAACAAATTGAAGGAAAGCTATATTGCGGACACAATAACGGGTGTTTTCTTATTGAAGGAAACAGGGGAAAACAAATAAACGAAGTGCCCGGGTGTTGGGCGCTGAACGAATTGCCAGGCTACCCAAACGTTTATATCGAAGGAACCTACAACGGGGCTGAACTTTTTCGGTGTAATAATGGCCAGATGGAACACATAACAAACATCAAAGGGGTGAATTACTCTTGCCAGGAAATGGTTTGTTTAAAAGATCGTTATGTGTGGATTAGCCACTCATTTAAAGGCGCAAGCCTTTTCAGGCTAAATCAAAATCTCGATAGTTTGGAACTAATCAGAAAATTTGGTGCTGCCGACGGTCTTCCCTCCGATTATCTCAACAAAATTAAACGGATGAAAAACGGAGATATCCTCCTCATTACCCCAAAAGGAATATATCAGTTCGACTTCAATACAAACACATTTTCACGATCGACAAAGTATAACTCGTTGTTTGATAATCAACCCGTAGTTTACCTTCAGGAAGATGAAAAAAACAATATTTGGTACATCAATACCAACAACGAAGGTGGCGTACTCAGGCTACAGGAAGATGGTACATTTTCAAACGTTTCGTACCCATTTTACAAATTGAAAGGGAAGTTTATCGGTAGTTTTTTTCATTTCAATGTAATCGATGAAGAAAATGTACTCATTGCCCTCGAAAAAGGATTTGCCCATTACAACCCACAAATGGTAATTGACTACCGCAGAGGCTACAACTCAACGATTAACCGGGTTTCGTTATTAGGGGAAAACACCTTGCTTTATTCCGGGTTGAATATTGGGAAAAATGCAGCCGGTCAAAAAAATGTACCGGAAATAAAATACAGGAATAACTCGCTACGCTTTACTTTTTCAGCACAATTTTTCGAAGGGAAAAAAGAAACGCAATATTCCTATCAGTTGGTCGGCTTCGATAAAAATTGGTCCGATTGGCAGCCAGAATCGGTTAAAGAATATACCAACATCCCCGACGGAAGTTTCGTTTTTAACGTTCGTACCAAAAATAAATATGGTGTGATATCGGAGGCTGGTTCATTTGAATTCATCATTCAGCCACCATGGTATAAATCATTATTTGCCATTATATTATATCTCATTATAGCCAGCATAATTATTTGGTTGCTTATATTGCTTTTCCTAAAAAAAGTTGAAAAATCGAGAATTAAAGAAAAGGAAATTCAGCAAAAAGAATTTCGCGAACGCGAAGAAAAACTGAAAAACGAAACGTTGCTGGCAGAAAAAGAGATCATCAGACTGAAAAATGAAAAACTCAATGCCGAGATGATTCATAAAGACAAGGAATTGGCCAACACGGCAATAAACCTTGTGCAAAAAAACAAACAGCTGAATAAAATAAAAATTGATCTGCAAAAAATTCAATCCGAGTTGAAAGAAGAACTTGTAAAAAACAGAATTGCCATGATTATCAGGAAAATAGATCGGGAGACAAGCAACGATGAATCCTGGTCAATTTTCGAAACGAATTTTGAACAGGTTCACGAAGATTTCCTGAAGCGAATCAGGGAAAAACATCCTGATATTACCCCAAAAGAATTAAAACTTGCCGCCTATTTACGCATGAACATGTCGAGCAAAGAAATTGCCGCCCTAATGAATATTACTACCCGTGGTGTGGAAATTAGCCGCTACCGATTACGCAGAAAATTAGACATTGAACGGACTCAAAACTTAATTGATTATATCTTGTCGGTTTAAAGTATTAATTTGATTTTTAACAAATTATGATTAAACTGATGTACTATTGATGAAATTGTGCACACTACCCGATGTGTTTTTGTTAATCTACCTTTTTTGACTTGTAATTCAGTATTTTATTACTTCGTAATTGATTTTGGGCAAACAATAATACGCCTTAGTTATTTTCAATATGAAAGTTTTTACGTGTGCTTCTATAAAACTGATATAAAATGAAAAGGGTAAAAAACATAGGGTTTTTGGCTAGTATAATGCTAATTGTAGCCTTTCTTGTTGCAGCCTGCGGTAGCCAGCAAAAGAAAACCGCATCGCGCCTGGACAACTTCGAACTGATTTGGGCAGATGAGTTTGATTACAACGGGCTTCCCGACAGCGCAAAGTGGAATTACGACACCGTAGGAAATGCCTGGGGCTGGGGAAATCACGAACTTCAGTATTATACCGTAGCACGAAGCGAAAACACATGGGTATCTGACGGAACCCTAAAGATTACCACGAATAAAGAAGATCTAAATGGCTTCAATTATACCTCGGGCCGGTTAACTACCCGCCAAAAAGGCGACTGGCTTTATGGGCGGTTCGAGATTAAAGCAAAACTTCCCGATGGACGAGGGCTTTGGCCAGCTATCTGGATGCTTCCTACCGATTGGAAATATGGCGGTTGGCCCAAAAGCGGCGAAATTGACATTATGGAAAATGTTGGTTTCGACCCATATACTATCGTTGCCTCGGTACATACCGGAAACTATAACCACGCCATCAAAACGGAAAGAAACAACAAAATGACACTAAAAACCAATCGTTCTCAATTTCATACTTATGCGTTAGAATGGACCGAAAAACAAATTGATGCTTTTGTGGACGACTCACTCTATTTTACATACCAAAAAGAAAGCGACGACCCAATGGTGTGGCCTTTCAACAAAAATTTTCACCTGTTGCTAAATGTTGCTGTGGGTGGCGATTGGGGCGGAAAACAAGGCGTTAACGATTCAATTTTCCCGGTGGCCATGGAAGTTGATTATGTCAGGGTGTACAAAAAAAGACTACATAATGAGCACTAATATGTCGAATATGAAACCATTGATTTTCTTGCTTCTGCTACTGTTTACCAGCCTTCTTGGCAATGCCCAGGCCAATACTTGTGGCGACCCGGTTTGGAGCGACGAATTCAACTACGAAGGTGCCCCTGACCCTTCGAAATGGGGATACGATGTTGGCGGTGGCGGCTGGGGAAACCAAGAACTACAAACCTATACAAATAACCGCAATAACTCTTGGGTGGCCGATGGGAAACTTTTCATTAAAGCCATAAAAACCAATGGCAGTTGGACCTCTGCCCGATTGGTTACCCGGCAAAAAGGCGATTGGACATATGGCAGAATCGAAATAAGGGCGAAAATTCCCGCAGGACGAGGAATCTGGTCTGCAATTTGGATGCTTCCAACAGACTTTTCATACGGAAACTGGCCCAATAGTGGCGAAATAGATATTATGGAGCATGTTGGCTATGATGTAAACCGCATTTATGGAACTATACATACCGAAGCTTTCAATCATACCCTTGGCACACAAAAGGGAAGCAATACTATGGAGCCAACGGCATACACCGAATTTCATGATTACGCGGTGGAATGGGACGCAGAAAATATCTCGATTTTTGTTGATGAAAAGCGCTACTTTACTTTTCAGAACTTGCACAAAACAAGCGCTGAATGGCCATTCGACAAACGCTTCCATTTGTTGCTCAATATTGCCATCGGGGGTTCTTGGGGAGGTGCTCAAGGTTTAGACGGTACAATTACCGAAGCCGTCATGGAAATTGAACATGTGAAGGTATACAACCTTGCCCCGCAACAACCCGTAATCATCGGACCCGAATTTGTACAGCCCAACGAAGAGGTAAGTTTTGAATGCCAACAGGTATCGAATGCATCTTTCCTCTGGGATTTTCCTGAAGATGTACAAATAATTGACGGGCAAAATACAAACTTGATAAATGTTATATGGGGAGAAACATCGGGGCCAGTAAAGGTAAAACTACAAACCCCATGCGACACACTTGATGCAAACCCACTGAACGTAAAGCTTACAACTGAGTTAACGCCACTTACCGTTCAAAATTTTACAGGCGAAAATACAGCGTGGAAAGTAAATGAAACGGCAACAAATACCGTGACACTGGAGAAAGTGGGCAACGATAACCTCCGTGTAAACTTTTCGGTTCAAACACCAACCAACAACCCGTCAATAGAATACATTTTTGATGAAACTCAAAACCTTAGTCAAAACAGTTGCTTGGTTATCAATCTAAAAACAGAAAAAGGCAGCGCTCCATCCAATTTGCGGATCGACCTTATTGACCAGAACGGGAAATCTGAAACCAATAACTTGTTTAAGCTTGAACCCTTGAATGATTCTGGAAATTATGCTGAATACAAACATATTTTCGGAACCGGAACCACCTCGGGCTTCGATATCGAACACATAAAAAGCATTCGCATTTATTTCAACTACGGGATGTTTGGGACAAGCGGTACGGGTTATTTCGAGTTTCAACCCATTCAATTGAAGAACAAAATAACCAGCACAAACTATCTCACAGTATTCCCATTACAATGCTGGCCAAACCCTGCAACCCAGTTGCTTACTCTCGATAGGAACTATAATAAGGTCATCATTTTCAACAATCAAGGGCAGCAAATGTACGAAGGAAGCGGAAACAGCATCGACGTATCCCGATTTCAAAATGGAATATACCTCATTTCTGCAACAGGAGAAAGAGGGATATATCAAACGAAATTTATAAAACTCAATTAAACAACACGATATGCGAATACGATTTTACCTAACAATCTTCATCGTAATAGTCACGACACTGGGACTTAGCGGTCAGAACGGGTTCCTCAAAGCATCTGGAAAGAAAATTGTTGATGCCAACGGAAACGAAGTAATACTAAGGGGCATGGGCCTTGGCGGATGGATGCTGCAAGAAGGCTACATGCTCGAAACGGCCGATTTTGCCGGAACCCAGCACAAAATTAAACAAACACTGGAAGAGCTGGTTGGAGAAGAAGCTACAGAAGAATTCTACGTTGCTTGGCTCGAAAATTACTGTCAGAAAAAAGACATCGACTCCATGGCTGCTTGGGGTTTTAATTCAATCAGGCTCCCGATGCACTACAACCTTTTCACACTTCCTATTGAAGATGAGCCAGTTGCAGGAAAAGACACTTGGCTCGAAAAAGGATTTGAAATGGTAGACCAATTGCTCGACTGGTGCGAGGCAAATGAAATTTACTTAATACTCGATCTTCATGCTGCTCCCGGCGGACAAGGTAAAGATGCCAACATCTCTGATTATGATCCCGAAAAACCTTCGTTATGGGAAAGCTCCGAAAACCAACGTAAAACCATATCATTATGGAAAAAATTGGCCGAACGATATGCAAACGAACCGTGGATTGGAGGCTACGACCTTATAAACGAACCTAATTGGGACATCGATAAGGCTGGAAATCAGAATGGCTGCAGCTGCAATAAAAATACCGCATTATGGGACCTTTACAAAAGCATTATCCGCGCCATACGGACTGTCGATAACAACCATATTGTAATTATTGAAGGGAACTGCTGGGGAAACAACTATAACGGAATGCCGGCCGCCAAAACCTTCGATGGGAATTTGGTTATGAGTTTTCATAAATACTGGAATAACAACACACAAGGATCGATCAGCGGAATTATTGATTTACGTAATACGCACAACGTTCCGGTGTGGCTTGGCGAATCGGGCGAAAATTCAAACACATGGTTTACCAATGCCATCGGCCTGGTCGAGAGCAACGGAATAGGTTGGGCATGGTGGCCATATAAAAAGATTGGTTCGGTAACTGGAACAGTAACCATACCCAAAACTCAAGGTTGGCAAACTCTGCTCGACTATTGGAAAGGAAACGGGGCAAAGCCTTCAGAAGAACAAGCCCGAATTTGGATTATGGAACAAGTAGAAATGATGAAACTTGAAAACTGCATAATTCATTACGACGTGCTTGATGCCATGTTCAGGCAAGTGAACTCAACCGAAACCGTTCCGTTTAAAAAACACGAAGCTCCGGGAACAATCTTTGCCACCGATTACGATTTGGGGCGAAACGGATATGCCTACTCCGACACCGATACCGCAAATTACCGCACCGACTCAGGCAATTTCGAAGCCTGGAATAGCGGATATGTTTACCGGAATGACGGCGTAGATATTGAAGCCTGCAACGATACGCAAACCAATGGCTACAGTGTTGGCTGGACTGTTAGCGGCGAATGGCTTCAATATACCATCGACATAGAAAAAAATGCTGCATACACAATCGATGTCAGGTATGCTGCACAAGGCGGAAACGGGAAATTGCTTTTCGAACTCGATGGAGTAGCTGTAAGCCCGCAAATCAGTCTGCCTGCAACCGGAGGCTGGAGCAACTGGGGAACAACGAGTATTCCCAATGTGGTGTTGAAACAAGGAAGCCGAAAACTTAAACTCCGTATCATCAATGCTGGCTTCAACATCAATTACTTAAAAATTCACACGCCAGTCCAGACAGGATCAATAACCCCTGATATTCTGAACATTAAAACAAACAGCAGCGGAGACAAGATTTTGCTTACGACCAATGTAGGCTACGATTTGTCATCGATTCCGGCAAGCAGCGAGTTTCAGTTGAAAGTAAACAATTCGCTGAAAAAAATTGGGAAAGTATATACACACGAAACAAGCCAGGAAATATTGGTACTTGAAAACGAAGGCACACTTATGTCGGCCGACAAAGTGTTTTTAAGTTATAACGGAACAAGTTTGAAAACAAACAATCAAAGCGCTTACCGCCCTTTTGACTTTAGGGAAGTAGAAAACAATGCTCCGACGTTTTTTCTGCTTCCCGGACGATTTCAGGCTGAAGATTTTGTAGTGAATAATGGATTCCAACTCGAAACCTGTACCGATACCGGTGCAGGTAAAAACCTGAGCTACGCCAACAGCGGCGATTATACCGACTATGATGTTTACTTTCCTTATAAAGGAACTTTCCGGTTCGATTACCGGGTAGCCACACAGGCATCAGGACGCTTTGAATTACAGCTTGTTGACAACACAACACATAGCACTATTCATTCGGGAAATATTTCCGCAACAGGCGGATGGCAAAATTGGAAGACCATATCGTATGAGGCACCAATGACTGAAGGCAAAAAGAGAATCCGGTTTTTTGTCAATTCCGGAGAATTTAACCTGAACTGGATATCAGTAACCACACTTACCCAGTCAGTACAATATAGCGACAAAAAATACATGAATGCCAGTTATTCTATCGATAATTCGAGTATCAACATAGCCCACAATTATTGTGAAGATTCAGCAGGCGAAATCCGTTGCTTCGATATTTATGGGCGGCTTGTCTTTAAAAAGAAAGTCGTGTTTTCCGGAGAGCAAACAGTGGTACCGGTTAATGAATTTATAAATGGCTTATATATATTGAATATCAATTTGAAAGAAGATTTCTTGTCGCAAAAAATATATGTCAGATAATAATCTCTAATAAATATTTATTGATTATTTTTTTATGGAAATTTGAAGGTTAAAGGCTGTCAGTACTGACAGCCTTTTTTTATAATCTACTTTATTATCTAATAAACTGTTCGTTATAAAACACCCTGCAACTAACATAGTGTTTTATGAGAAAAAAGAAGTCTAAAATTAGAACAAAAATAAAATCCGAATGCTCATAATAACTTAAATCATAATTAAATAAAATAATCGAGTGTTCTTGACATAATGCTGAGTTTCATCAACACTTTTATGCCTTTCGTCAAAATCCTGTTGGTCGAATACAATAATCTTCCTTGTTTTACGACGGTAAAAAATTAGTGAAAGACAGTGAAATTGCATTGTTATAGGTTTTTGTTATATCAGTCAATTAATAAAACCAACTTGCAACATCATCGGTACACAGAGTAAAACATCGATGTCTCTTTACTTTTTTTGAATAATAAATTGGGCTCCAGGAAGTAGGGATGATGCAGAATTATTCAGGAATAACATTTTTATTTTATAGAGGAAAACTCATTATTGGGATTCTTTTTTTCGCAATTTTACTTTGGTCACTTCAGAGCCATGCTCAATGCTCTGTTTCTTCATCAAATTGTAAAACATATCAGGAAACCCTCAACCAATACAACGGCTTAACGGACATTATAGGAACTCCGGGGAATCCTCCAAGCGGAAATTATAATTTTTCCTCCGGGCGAATGTTACTTATCCCTGCCGGGCAAAATTTCACGGGAGGAATTAACGGAAACAACCTAACGAACACAATGATTTGCGTTGCTGAAGGGGCAACATTCAATCCCTCGTATATGAATAATTTTTGGGGGACTCTACGTAACTATTCTTCTTTGTTAACCATATCGAATGCATTTGGCGGAAACATTGAAAACTATGGTGGTACAATAACTGTCTACAACAATAGCCAAATATCTGCAGGAAAATACATTCTCAATTGCAGCGGGACAATCCAATGGAATAGCAGCCTTAACGTTAATGGAGGAAGCATTTACAACGATGGTATTTTCACAATCACCTCACAAGTTAGTGGTAGCGGATGCATCATCAACGAGAATAAAATGGCTTTCGGATCAACAATTACAGATGTTACGCAGCAAGGATATACCGGATCCATTACATTGCAAAACAATGGTTTACTAAGCATTCCGGGAGAAATGCAAGGAACAGGAACCGTAGTAAACGAAGGCTGGATGACAATAGGTGGATATGTGGGACAAAACCAATTTACAAACTATGGAAAAGTTGAAGTGACAGGTGCTCTTTTACATTTTAACTCATCGGGTAGCCTGAACAACTATTGCTCATTCTTTTCAAATACTGTAGGTGCAAAATTTCAAAACAACCAAAGCATCAACAATTATGGGTTAATATATTTGCCTTTTGGAAATTGGCACAACCAAAATGGCACATTTTTTAACGGCCCAACTGGCGTTGTTCGTACACAAAACCTTACTAATCAAAGCATAGTAACCGGAAGTGGAAGATTTTATGTCTCTGATAGTTCGAATAACTGGAACAGTAGTGCAATATTTGGAAACACTGGAGGTGCCATAAATTTTTATGACGCATCGAATACAAGCAATCCTGGCCACTTTGACAAAAACTCAGGTACAATTACCGGAGTTTTTTACACGCCATTCCCTATGCCGGAATATTCACCCGACCTTTCGAATTATGCCTGCGGAGACATTATTATAGCAGGAAGTGTCCAGCCCGGAGAAATAGCTGCTAGTCAAGTCCTTTGCCTTGGTACAAACCCACAAGGCTTTATAAGCGTTCACAATGCCTGGGTTGAAGGTGGCGGAGCAACTATTACCTACCAATGGCAAAGTAGCACCGATAGTATAAATTTTTATAACATAAGCAACGAAACATTTACAACATACCAAGCCCAACTACCAGCGACAAAAACCTTTTACCGTCGTCGGGCAAAAGCCACATATTCGGGTGCCGACTCGATAAAAAATGCCATGAACAACAGTAACATTGTTTCGTTAACTCCTGTGAATACTCCTCCTCCATCCATTACAGTAAATCCAGTCTCTGTAAGCGTTTGCCATGGCACAGAAGCACAATTTACAGGTAACGCAAAAAATCACACTAGTCTTAGGTGGCAGGAAAGCAGCGATAATGGTACCACATGGAATTACCTTTCAAATTCAAGTCCCTATGCTGGAACAACAACCACAACACTTACTATAAACCCTTCGTCACCTGCAATGAACGGACAACAGTACAGGCTCGCTGCCATAAGTACCTTCTGTGGTACAGCCTATTCAAGCCCGGCAACCCTTAATGTAAATCAACCCAACAAACCCATAATTACACAACAGCCAGATGATCAAATGCTTTGCCCCGATGCTACCAACGCCCTTTTCAATGTAGCAACCTCATCATCGGATATAAGCTACCGTTGGGAAATTAGTTCCGACAACGGAAACACATGGGGCAACATATCGGGAGGAAATTATTCAGGGGCAAATACCCCAGAACTTACTGTTAATGAACCCGGACTTACCGAAGGGCACCTTTTTCGCTGCGTGCTGATAGCCACATGCGACACAAGTATCTCACAATCTGCAACATTATATCATGTAATTCCAGAAGTTAAGGTAAACTCAACCCCGGAAATTAAATGCCCCGACACCGAGACCGCCTTAGGATTTAATGGGCTCGACAACGATTACCGCATGGGAAACTCTCGAGTAGTGTTCATAATTGAACGGTTAAGCCAAGGCTCATTCGGCTGGGAATTCACTTACACGCTCACGCTAACAAATACCGATTTATTAGCAGATAATCCTCCGCAAGTGATCAGTCAAACAATAACAGTTGACAGTGCCAACGATGAGTATGAATTGGAATTCTACCTTGAAAACCAGACCGAAGATATTGTAGACCTTAACTTACAATTGAGTAATGTTTCGGTTGAAGGATGTATCGAAAGTTCGACTAATAACGACAACCACAACGCTACAACCACCGTACGGAGGATGCCTGCTGTGGGAGCATTTAATGCATATTAAACATATACAATGAATAAAATTTCAATGAATTATAAAACAATTAAAAACTGAAAGTTTAACATTAAATTTTTAAGAAAATGAAAAAAAGTTTATTTATTATCGTATTCTTCATGATGCTTGCTGGTTTTACCAGTAAAGTATTTGCTCAAAGCTATTCAGCAATCACTCCTATGGAAGGTGTAAGTTACACGTATACTGTGAACGGGTTAACAGCTGGAGACACTTACTCAATGGGTATCAACTCAACTTATGGTACACTTACTCACCAAACAAACGCAACTGCTTACACAGCAACTGCAGTAACAAGTGCAAGCGTACCTGCCAGTGGTATTGCTACGTTTGATGTTACATGGAATAGTGGTGCTTCGGGATCTACATTTTACTTGTGGATATCTATTCAAGATGCACTAGGCTGTTCCACTTTCCGTGCGTTAGCTATTAATCCTCAAGACGCTGTCGATTACAATGTTAACTTTGATGTTGTTGCTTTAGACATCAATGACGGAACAATTACGCCTGCTGGTTTAAATGGTATTACCGGACAAACAACATTAGCAGAGGCCTGTCCTCCAATGGTTGATCCAGACCAATTAGCTGATGATATTAATGATGCAACCACAAACGATGGTCATTTCTTTGCATATTTCAGGGTAACACGTACAGCTAATCCTAACACAGTAAATTCTTCATGGTCATTTAGCCCAACAGTAACTACTGTCGACGGCGCAACTGCAGGAACATGGACAGTTTCAACCGATGGCGGTACAACATTCAATGCATTTACTGCTCCTCAAACAATTGCCACAGGAGTTAACGTACTTTATGTAAGAGTACAAATTGACAATGCCGCTACCGCAGCAGACAGAAGCATCGTTCTGAACATTGGAGACACTACCTCAGACTCAGGTGGTGTAGAGGTTGACCAAAATACTATTGGCGTAAACGTTGCTACAATAACTGTAGATCCGCTGCCAACAGTTGGAGTTTTTGGTGTTCAATAATCTAAACTGAAAGATGACCCGCGTTAAAACAATATTTGTTTTAGTGATTATACTTTGTGCTGTTGTAATTAACACAATGGCACAAAGTTCACTAACGCATCCTTACGAAGGAGCAACCCATACCTATGTGGTAAACGGGTTAACTCCCGGTACGGAGTATATGTTTTATGTATCAAGCAACGAAGACGGTAGCGCCGTGCTCGATGATGGGTCCGCTTTCGAATTTGATTTTTTATCGACATCACAGGGCATTGTGCCTGCTGACCAGAATACGGTCAGCTTGCCAATTATTTGGAACAACGGGGCTTCGCAACATGTGTATTATCTCTGGATTTCGTTATCGAACCCCGGAGGTTGTTCCGTTAAGCGAGGCTTAAAGATTGTACCTCAACCCAATATGTTCGACCTGCTAAGTGAAAACATTCCTTTCGACAAAACAGAAAGCTGTCCGGCCATCAGCGATGCCGATGGTTTTGTTGCCATGTCGGATCATTACAATGCAGGTACCACCACTCTTCAGTTTAAAGTACGAAGAGAAGGTGGCAACAGGGGCTGGTCGTTTGAACCGTTTGTTACCATCAATCCCGAGTGGAACCTCGATGTAGCCATAGTCTCGGTAACCGCTGCAAATGCAGGAGTATTAACTGCAAATGCATCAAACACCTTCACCGTACCGGCCACCGAGAACGAAGTAATTGTTTCGGTAGCTGTCAGGAATTACGAAGGAACCGAACAAATTGTTACCCTCGAAGTTCGCAACCAAAGGGAAGAACAAACCTCGTTGGGCGACGTTAATCGTGAAAACGATAAAGTTACTCACCGTATAACTGTGATGCCAATAATTTCGGACCTTGAAGAGCTTTAACAGTATTGAAGCGTAAGCCGTAATAATTGGTTTATTAACAATTCATCCTGTTCTCTCCTGCAACAATGCAGGGGAGAACATGAATTGTTTTCAGAGAAAAACAGAATAGCAACAGTGCAATTAACTAATATCACATTGTAAAGAGATAGTAAAGACAGACATGCGAAATCAATTGATAATCATCGCCTTCTTACTATCATTCCTTATTTTCTCCGTGACAAATGTTGCGGGGCAGGGTCGTCATATGGTACCAATGGGTTCAGAAAAAGAATACCGGGTAAAACGACAGCCCAATGTGGTATCAACCTCTTGGGCTGTATATACCGATGCAGCCTTTACCATTCCTGCCCTTCCTGAACAAGCAGAACTCATATCGTTTGGAGAAGGACGAGATAACGAAATTAAAGTCCTCTGGCATATTCCAGGCGATTACTATTTGGTAGTAACCATGATAGCCGATAACGGCTGTGTAAACAAAAAAGCCTGGCCTTTCTCGGTTCAGTCACCAGCCAATGTAATTGCTTCAACCTTCTGCCTCGAAGCAAAACCCCACATAAAATGGGATGCCACAGCCAATGGCCTCCCAATCGATTCGGTAGCTCTAACAATTGTAGACTTACAGGGAAATATACTCACCGAAATAACAAATGCCCCAAGTTCGGGATCAATGCTTTGGCCCGACAATTCAAACTACAAAAAGCTTAACCAACTCCCCGACCCCTCGTCTGTAAATCTGGTTGTAACCTTTTACAATATTCCAAACCAGCAAGCTATAAGTACACGCCTAGATGCACCCGACTGCTCAAATGAAGCAGTGATCGCGATAAACGATACCATTGATGCATGGCATGGAATCACTACCCCTATAAGCATCTTGTTCAACGATTACGACATTTACGGACATCTCGACTCGGGAAGTGTTACCATTATAAAACCGACTGAAAACGGAACAATTACAGTAGATGAAAATGGCAAAGCATACTATACCCCCGAAACTTGTTTCTTTGGTGTCGATTCATTTATCTATACCGTTGCTAATACGTATGGCTTAGTTTCGAACCAAGCTACTGTATATATCAATGTAGAAATTAATCCGCATATCGATACAGATAACGACGGCATTGCCGACATCGATGAAAATGTGGTGGGCACCAATAACCTTTGCGATACCGATACCGATATGAATGGAATTCCAAACTATCAAGACCCCGACGACGATGGAGATGGAATTCCAACAATTGAAGAGCATGGCGACCAAAATGAAAATGGAATCCCCGATTACCTCGAAGACTGGAAATCGAAAGCAGTTCACGACGAAGCATATACTACTGTAGAAATTCCGGTGGTTATTGCCGTTCTGGTAAACGACTCAACAACAATGGTTCCAGCCACTCTCCAAATTATTGAAAATCCTACTAATGGATATGTAAATGTAAACAATAGCGGAGAAGAAGTGAAGTACTTTCCCGATTACGATTTTATGGGGCAAGATTCGTTTGTGTACATTGTTTGCGACCATTACAACATTTGCGATACGGCTCTGGTAGTCATCAAAGTTGACGATGTTATTGCCCCGCCACAAGTTTTTACCCCCAACAACGATGGATATAACGACAAGTACGAGATAAAAGGCCTCGAACGCTACTCTAAAAACAGCTTTGTTGTGTTCAACCGCTGGGGAAATATAGTATTTGAACAGGAAAACTATACCAACGATTGGGATGGCTATTCAAACTCGAAATATAAAATTGGGGGCAAACCATTGCCTGTTGGAGTGTATTACTATGTGCTGAAATATGCCAACAACCGCATTAAACAAGGAGGTCTTTATCTTGAACGGTGATAACGATATGAATACAAGAAAATTGAAATATGGTTTTATCGTGCTTTTGCTGATGTTTTCCTTTAGCGGATTCAGTCAGCAAGACCCTCTTTTTACACAATACATGAACAACCCGGGGCTTATTAACCCCGCCTATGCCGGGAGCAAAGGCATGACCAACATAAGCGGATCGTTTAGAAAACAATGGGTAAGTATGGACTGGAGCCCAATGACCACAACCTTATGGGCCAGTACTCCTTACAACAAATACGATGTAGGGCTGGGATTAACTTTCCTGAACGACCAGATTGGCCCGGTAAACCAAACAGGGCTCTATTTCGATTATGCGAAATACTTCACCCTGGCAAAAAACCGGACCCTGTCGTTAGGCCTAAAAGCGGGCTTCAACTATATGGATGTTAACCTGTTGAATCTTACCATTAACGAACCCGACCCACTGTTGGCACTTAATGGCCGAAACAAATCATTTTTACCCAATTTCGGGGTTGGCGCATATTACTTCACCAATTCATTTTATGTTGGATTATCTATCCCGAAAATTATAAGAAATGCCATTCGCGACAGAGACAATACCCTTGAGGTACTTGGCCGCGAAGAACAGCACTATTATCTTACTGCAGGATACCTTTTCACCATAAAAGAATCGGTGTTTAGCATGAAAACCAGCACAATGACCCGAATTGTGAACGGTTCGCCCGGCTCGTTCGAAATTAGTGCTACCGGCATTATTTACGACAGGGTTTGGCTTGGGTTAACCTATCGTTTTGCCCATGCTATTACAGCCCATGCGCGCTTTCAGATTGACGACCAGATTCAACTTGGATACTCATACGATTTAAACAATTCTCGATTAAAATACAGAAGCAGCGGTTCGCACGAAATATTCCTAAGCTACGATTTCTCGATCAAAGGCCAACGGATATTGTCGCCACGATACTTTTAGCGAAAACCGCTTAAAACCGATTTTTTGTTTTCCTCTGTTTGAAAAAGAGGCTGCACATCTTCCTTCAGCAGCCTCTTCCTTTTCTTATCTGAACAAAAAATTCAGTTACTATATAAATATTTGATCAACAACACATCAAATTTGGGATGTGAAATGTCTGACAACCAGACGACTGGTTCAAAATTTTACCTTGCCACGATAATCCGCTGTGTTTGTACCCCTTTGTCGGAGTAGAGGGTGAGCAGGTAGATGCCTCCGGGAACCGAGCTTACATCGACATCGATTTGGTGCTGGCCTTTAGCAAAAGTGGTTTGCGGTTGCAACAGTTGCCGCTCGCGGCCAGTCAAATCAACAAGTGTAATACGCCCGTCAATGGCTTCGGGCAAAGTAAAGCTTATCGTTGCAGTGTTATTGGCCGGATTGGGATATACCTTAAACTTACTAACGGCTAACGTATTCTTACACTCGTCGAAGTACTTGCACACAGGTTTTTCGAGTTGTGATTTGTCTTCGGCTGTGATGTAGTTGTACTCTTTGCGAAGATCAGTACTGATGCTTTCAGGCAATGCATTAAAAAAGCCTTCGGTAGGCAAAAACCAATAGATTTCACTATTTTCAGAAGAATATAGACCTAATCCTGGAACTGAAACTGGTATGCAATTTTGAACAATGGAATCTTCAATAATTACTTTATCTCTTATACTTTGAAATAATTCATCGAAACGGGGAGTTCCATTTTTACTGGTTATAAGAATTGTAAGCATATCACCATTATAATTAGCTGAATCGGCCTCAAATGATTTGATCGTTGAATAATTACGAGACTGAGCATACGAAAGAGTAAAATTCTTATATGAACCTTCATAGGTCATGGAATCTTCATAAAATGTAAATCCAAGTTTTTTCAGATCCGAATTTTCCAACTGAAGAACAGCTGTTTTATCAACCGAATAAGGAGACTTGTATTTCACTAAATTTTTCCCAGGAACATATTCTTTTGCTAATTTATAACGCATAAGTTCATCAAGGACTTTTTTATGATTCTCGGATAAAATCTGGTAAAGTTTATCCGTCAAAGTAAACCAAACAAGGAAGGGTTCAAGACTAGATGGGCCTTCAAGGCTAGGAAATAATATGGGAACAAGGGTGTCGTTAGAAGTCTCGAAATACAAAGGAGCTAATGTTCCGTTTGGGATCACAACATCATAATAGGTATTGGATTTGAAAACCGGATAGAAATCAAAATTGGTTATTTCGTCCCCCTCAGATTCCTTTCTTCTAAAATCAACCATGTCGATTGGATAATCACATTTTTTACCATTTTCATCAATAAAACTTCGTCTTGGATCATTGTCATCATAATAAATTTTGCGGCGAGTTGCTCCATACTGATAGCAATAACCATTTGCTCTATTCTTATAAATAAAGGAGCTATCAGTAATGAAAACACCAATTTTTTCAAATTCTTCATTGGTCAGTTTCAACACAAACCTACTGCCATCGGTTGTTTGAATGGTTGATCGGTCGAAATCAATTGGCTTTTGCACGTTTTGTTGTGCGGGTTCATAACATTTGTCTTGGTTGATATCCATTTGCTGAGAATTTGAAACCAATGTATTGCTGTCTACTTCCTCCGATGTTCCTTTGTTCAATTCGGACAGGGCAATGCATTTGTTCTCATCATCTTTGCTATTCTTTTTGGCAACGCACAGATAATTTTTTAAGTCCTCCGTTACCGCATTTCCAGTTTGTTCATCTGAACCAGAAACTTGTCTTGTGTCTTGATTCTTGATACTTGATACCTGATTATCGTTATCGTGTCCCGTCCACAATAGCACGGCACTTACTATTATTGCAAAAATTGTTGTCATAATTGTAAATTTTAAAAGGTTTTTTGGTTTGCCCTTGAGCCTGGCCTTGGCCGCAGGGCTGTTTATAATTTGGTGCACCTTTTCTTCAGTATAAATTGGAGCAATGTTGTTGGTTAGCTGAAAGTATTGCTCAATATCGGTTGTTTCAAATTTCTTCATCTTAGCTCCTCCAATCAAAACAGGGTTAATACGATTTGCTTTTGTGGCTCGTTCAGCAGTTTCAGCAGTTTTTCTTTGCCGCGTTGTATCCTGCTTTTTACTGCCGAAAGGGTTATCTGCTGAATATCTTTTATATCTTCAAGCGGAAGGTCAGATATGTAAAACAAAACCAGCGCCTCATATTGCTTTACCGGAAGCTGTTTCATCTTTTCAAAAATGATCGTCAGGTCGGTAATGAGTTCCGGCGAAGCATTGGCATCTTTCAAAAAAGCTGCAGCAGCCTCGTTGTATTTGCCGTTGAATTTTCTGCGTCGCAGGTTTTTGCTGTAAATATTGTAGGCCGTTGAGAACATGAATGCCGGAAAAGCAGCATCGGATTTTAGCAGTTCCATTTTTTCATAAGTTGCTAAAACGGTATCGTGCAGCAAGTCTTCGGCATCGGATGGCGAGTCGGCAATATGCCGGCAATAGTTCGACAGCCTTGAGCTGATGGGTTTATATAGCGTTAAAAATCGGTCTTGTTGATGTCCTTCCACAATGGATTGGTTTAAGATTTCACTAAAAGTACCACAGATGGTTTGAAAAGTTGCAAGAGGAGTGAATTTTCTTTGTTACACAGAGGATCACAAAGCAAACACAGCGTATCACTGAGATAATGAAACACATAAAAATGATTTATGTGGCTGACTATCTGCGTAATTAGCAAAATCTGCGAGAAATGACATGATCAAACGGACACACATTTTCTCTTCAAAAAGCGAGACTAAAGACTTCCTTAGTTTAGAAAAATGACATTTTATAAGAATAACTTTCTCGTTAACTTAGAAAATCGCCAAAAACTAAACTAAGGGATATTCCATTATTAATAAAAAACACGAAGACACAAAGGCAAAGTTTAAGATTTTATATTTTGTGCCTTCGTGCCTTTGTGTTTAAATTTCCCATCCGGTAACTTTTATCCCGCCCATTGACCACTTTGTCGGAATTTAATTCCTAACGAGGTTGGGTTGAACTTCATTTGCTGAATGAAACAATTAAATTTACCAATTATGAAGCAAGCAATCATTATTCTTTTATTCTGTGTTTTGGGTCAGCTAAGCATGGCCACCGAAAAAGTAAAACTGCCCGAAGAGCCGTGGCGGGCTATAGTGTTTATGGAAAAAGCCTCACCAAGCATTCGATGGCAGGGCGATATTTCGGTTAAACTAATGGGCAATTATACGCCCGAAGATTCGATTATGGCTGAAAACGCCATTAAAACCCTAAACGGACTATGTGAAACAATTCATTTGTCGATCACCAAACATGATTACGGAAGATTGGAAATCTATTTTCTGGATAGTTTAAATACGAAAATTTATGAGAGCCGACTATCCATAAATGGAAATGATAAATTTACCTGGACCTACAATTCCGATAATAAAACTAAAGAAATAAGCCATTGCGAGCTTGGGTTGAATTACACAATAATCCCACAAGATAACAAGCAACATTTCATTACAAATACATTAACGTTCGCGCTATTTCCCAAATATCTTCGCAGCGAATATCATTATAAATCTGGAAAAGAGGTGTTTAAAAAACCAAATTCTATATTTTTTGGAAGGACTGGGGTAAGAGGAGATAATGGCGAATGGATATATAATGAACCGCCATTTTTAGACCCTCAGACATTGTTCGACCAACAACTTATTAAGGCTGTTTATGCATCAAATTTCCCCGTGCTTTTGCCTCAAGCAAAAAAACAATACTATTTACTTCCAACTTGGTTTAGCGAAAACAGCTACTTTATATTGTTTTTCCCGTTGGTAATAGCTTTATTTATTTTAGTAGGTCTGGTAGCTTTAATTTATAGAAAGTTGAGGGTAAATATTAAAAATGAACTTCTCCTATTCAATCTGATTTCGATAATATCCATTTTAATGCTTGGTGTAATATTTTCACTTTATTTTTTTATATCGTCTAAATTAAACGATCCGAGTTTCTTCTTTGTGCAAATAGTGGATATTATTGGTTCAATACTAGTTGGACTCGTTGTTGGACTTCCGGCACTTAATATTTTCAGATTGATTGAAATTGTGATACATCGAAATGCAAAGAAAAAATTAATTAAAACACTACTGCTATTTTTATCAACCAGTCTTATACCAAGCACAACCTTATTGACTATTATCTACTTCAGTTTCAAGAAAGACATTAATGAAGAAGGTATCCGAGCTATGATCCTTATCTTTTTTGGGTTTGTGTTTATCGGCATTATCCGCGCGCTAATCAGCTTCTTCATTCTGAAAGAGAAAGAGATAAAAATTGAAAACGAAGTAAAACTGGCCAACCTCCGCGAACTGAAAACCAAGGCCGAACTGAATGCCCTGCATTCGAGGATTAACCCGCACTTTCTGTACAACTCGTTGAACTCCATTGCTGGGCTGGCCAAAACCGATGCCGAAAAAACCGAGCACATGGCTCTTTCGCTGTCGAAACTGTTCCGCTACTCGATTAACAAAGAGCAATCAGACTGGTCAACCTTTGCCGAAGAAATGGAAATGGTGAACGTTTACCTCGACATTGAAAAAGTGCGTTTCGACGACCGTTTGGAATTCACCATCGACCTGCCCAACGAGTTGAAAACGACCAAAATACCACGGTTCATCATTCAGCCCCTGGTCGAAAATGCCATCAAACACGGCATTTCGCAACTGGTCACAAAAGGACAGATTGCCGTTACCGTAAGCAAGAATGCAAGTTGGATGGAAATTTCGGTACACGACAATGGCCCCCTTTTCCCTGATGAAATGGCACCGGGGTTTGGGCTGCAAAGCATTTACGACAAGCTCGAAATCCTTTATCCTAACTGTTTTGAACTGCATTTTGTAAATTCGCCACAAAAGCAAGTGCTTATAAAACTGAAGTAAAATGAAGGCTTTCACAACCATCGTCATCGACGACGAACCCATTGCCCGCCAACGGTTAATCCGTTTGCTGAACGAATTCAACGGGCTGTTCTCGATTGTTGCCGAAGCCCAAAATGGCATAGAAGGCGCAACGCTAATCAACCAACTGAAGCCCGATGTTATTTTCCTCGACATTCAAATGCCCGGTAAAACGGGCTTTGAGATGCTCGAATTACTGGAGCATATTCCACAGGTTGTTTTTTGTACGGCCTACGAGGAATTTGCGCTCAGGGCTTTCAACACCTTAGCGTTAGATTATTTGGTAAAGCCTGTAGAAAAAGATCGACTGCAACTGACCATCGAAAAGCTGAAGCGGAGTACCGACAAATCACCACAACTACAGGTGGTTGAGCTTCTTGAACTGGTCAGGCAACAAACCGACACCAAAAAACTGCAATCGATACCCCACAAAATTGGCGACAGGGTATTGCTGATTAAGACCGAAAACATTGCCTATTTTGAGGCCAACGAAAAATATGTGGAGTTTTTCACCATCGACGGCAAGAAATACCTCACCGAACTGAGCCTGAAAAAGCTGATCGACCGATTGCCCGACAATTTCAAACAGGTGCAACGGGGCTGCATTGTGAACATGGACTGCGTGAAAGAGTACCGCAAATATTTCAGGGGCAAATACATTCTGGTGCTCGACGATTTGAACAACACCAAACTCGAAACCGGGCGTTCGTTCTCCGATGGGTTGAAGGAGTTAATGGTGATTGAGTAAATCCGATATTACAGACCTGTCCGGTTTTAAAAACCTGACAGGTCTATACATCTTACCGCGCCACAATAACCCGCTGCGTTTGCACCCCTTTGTCGGAGTATAGGGTAAGCAGGTAGATGCCTCCGGGAACCGAGCTTACATCGACATCGATTTGGTGCTGGCCTTTAGCAAAAGTGGTTTGCGGTTGCAACAGTTGCCGCTCGCGGCCAGCCAAATCTACCAGTGTAATGCGCCCGGTAATGGCTTCGGGAAGCGTAAAGCTAACGATGGCATTGGCACTGGCCGGGTTGGGATACACCTTAAAGCTCGAAACTTTTAGCGTGTTCTTGCACTCGTCGAAATACTTGCACTCAGGCTTTATGAGAGTGGTTTTGTTTTCGGCGGTGATGTAGTTGTATTCTTTGCGAAGGTCATTGCTGATGCGTTCGGGTAAAGCTTTGAAAAATGCTTCTGAAGGATAAAACCACATTACAAAGTATTGTTTAATAAACAACTTCTCTTCAGTTGTGCTGATTTTAATCGGGATGCACTTTCCAAAATCTAATTTATTATTTCTTGTTAGATCAAAAAGGTCGTGTAAAAATCTACCTCGTTCATCAGAAATCGCTACAGGTATAGGAACTTTTTTTGGTGTATCTCGAAATATATTTTTTGCTTCTACTTTGTATACTGAATCTATTTCAAATTTGAATGAAGTACTACCGATGAAAACTGAATATGAAATTTTGTTAGTGTAGGAGAATCCAAATTTTTGTAACTCTTCTTTGGATAACTCAATAAAATTAACCCCTTCATAGATCGATTTGGGATTATAGAAGACGATATTCTTTTCAGGGAGGACTTTTTTTATAGTTTTTAATTCCATTATTTCTTTTGCAATTCCTTTGTAGTTTGAAGGTAAAACTTCAATGAGGTTTCCATTTACGGTGAACCAAAATAAATCGTCTTCATATTTCCCTTCTGATATTTGATTTAAAGGGATTTGGATGGGAATCAATGTATCATTGATCGATTCAAAGTTTCTTTCAGCACCACTTTTTACAAAGAACCTCATATCTGACTCAAAAACGGGGAAAAAAGAACTGGGAGCAATACTTTCCTTGGTTTCCGCTTTAGTATATCTTATTGATCTAAATTCAGAACCTTTTGGAAAGATATTCATAATGAATTCTATATTCCATTGTGGTGTCTTTTTCTTATAATGTACACTTTGTCCTTCAATTAAAAATCCAAGCCTTTCTATTTCTTCTGGTTTTAGTTTTATAATAAACCTGCTCCCATCAATGGGTTGAATCGAATCGGGGTCGAAACCAAGGGGTTGCTGCAGGTTTTGTTGGGCAGACTGAGTACTTTTTTCAATGCTGCCAACAACTTCATTGGGTTGATTGGGAGCAAGTCCGCTTTCGCTTTCGTTCTCGTTAGCTATATCTAGCAACTTGTTGTCATTGGTGCTTTCGTCATTTTTAGTGCCAGCATAATTACTGTTCGCACTATTCGTGTTAGTAGAATTTGAATCACCGCCAAACGGTCTTGTGTCTTGATACTTGATACTTGATACTTTTTCCTGTATTGCATCTTGATACTTTGTACTTTGTACTTTATACTTTGTATTTGATCCTCCTCCCGTCCACAAAAGCACGGCACTTATAATTGCTGCAAATATTGTTGTCATAATGGTACACTTTAAAAGGTTTCGGTGCCCCTTATTAACCTTTGCCTCTGTCTCAACCTTAACCTCAGCCTCAGTAATTACCTGGCGCACCTGTTCAATGTCCATCAGCGGAGGGTTTTGTTTAACCCTGCTGAAATAGTGGTCGATACGGTTTTCGTTTTTCATGGGTTAAAAAAGTAAGGTGATTAAAACTTGCTGCCGTTCGGTGCAGAGTTGCATCAGGCGTTCGCGACCGCGTTTGATGCGCTGTTTCACTGCCGACAGGCTTCCTCCCTGTATGTTGCGTATCTCTTCCAACGGCAGGTCACTGATGTGAAAGAGGATGAGTGCCTCCCTCTGAAGTGCGGGGAGCAGTTCCATTTTTTGCATCACCACCGAAAGTTCGGCACGAGATTCTGCATCAACAGCCAAATCTTCAATCAGCAATGCGGCCTTTTCATCGTACCGTCCGTTGAATTTCTTCCTTCGGAGCTGTTTCTTAAACAGGTTGCTGGCAATCGTGAAAAGGTATCCGGCAAAACGGTCGGGATTTTCCAACTCGCCGAACTGACTGTAAGCTGCAACCACGGTGTCGTGAAGCAGGTCTTCGGCATCGGCACGGTTTCGGGCCATGCTGCGGCAGTAGTTGCTTAGCCGTTGGTGCAGTGGCTCGTAAAGCGCCATGAATTCGGTTGGTTGGTTTGTCATTTTTCTGGTTTTGCTTTCTAAATGGTATGTTCCCTGAGTGGGGCAGAAAGTTACTTCTTCTAATTATTTATTTCAGTATTCCTGTTGTTTATTTAAATGAGAATCCTCTGAATGACCAGTTGAAAAATAAACAATCCTTATTTTGGCTTTAGCCTAAATGCCTCATTAATTGGGCTAAAGCCCATATTTATTCATTCATATTTTCCCAGACCTAAAGGTCTGGGCTATTCATAACCAATTACCCGATAATTCCGTTTTCTTTTTTGATGGTTCATCAACGAAAACGATTTAGAAACATCGTTGAAAAACCAAAATTGACGAGTTATATTTGTCAGGCTTAGGATAGAATTCAAAACTAAATAAATCGACTATGGAACCTACACATTTGCAAATAAACCAAAGCACAGATCGTTGCTCCCGAACTTACCCGAAAAATTACAAGAACGGATTTCTCGTTTTACTATTGACATTTTTGCTTGCCGGTGGTGTTCGTGCCCAGGATCATAAGATGGTTTCATTGAATTTAGACGTGGAAAACATTGGTGCAACTGTTCAACCGACCATGTACGGGCTTTTTATCGAGGACATCAACTTTGCTGCCGATGGGGGCTTGTATGCCGAGTTGGTGAAAAACCGTTCATTCGACTTTCCGCAAAACCTGATGGGATGGAAAACATTTGGTAATGTGAAAGTCATGTCCGATAATGCTCCATTTCCAAACAATCCATCATACGTTGCTTTGTCCTATTCCGGCCATTCACAAAAGTATACCGGGATCGAAAACGAAGGCTTTATTGGCATTGGTTTTAAAAAAGGGGAAACTTACCGTTTTTCGGTTTGGGCAAAAAACGAAAACCCAGATCAGGAACAGAAGATCAGGATCGAATTTATTAACAGTGCCAATAGTATCATTGGGCAAAGCGAGCTGATCATCAAAGAGAATAAATGGAAACAGTACGAACTTGTTATTCCTGCCCGTTCAACAGAAGAAAAAGGCCGTTTGCGTATCTTTCTGGTTTCTCAGGGAACATTGCTGATCGACCATGTTTCGTTGTTCCCAACCGACACGTGGAAGGGTCGCAAAAATGGCCTCAGAAAAGACCTGGCCCAAGCGCTGTATGATATCAAGCCCGGAATTTTCCGCTTT
The DNA here is from genome assembly GCA_012719495.1 of Bacteroidales bacterium. Lineage (GTDB taxonomy): Bacteria > Bacteroidota > Bacteroidia > Bacteroidales > Prolixibacteraceae > CAYMTR01. The sequence goes on along the minus strand of JAAYAG010000060.1, from coordinate 111,328 downwards.
CCTGGTGGTTGCATTGTTGAAGGTACCGACCTCAACACCCGTTATAATTGGAAGAAGAGTGTAGGGCCGGTTGAAAATCGCCCGTTGAATGAAAACCGTTGGCACTATACTTTTCCTGATCGGTTTTTCCCTGACTACTTTCAAACGTATGGATTAGGTTTTTTTGAATATTTCCTTTTATCGGAAGATATTGGTGCCGAACCTCTTCCAGTGATCAGTGTAGGACTCTCGTGCCAATTTCAGAATAAGGAAATGGAATGCCATGTTCCGCTCAATGAACTTCAACCATATATTCAGGATGCAATCGATCTGATTGAATTTGCCAACGGTCCGGTAACTTCACCCTGGGGAAAAGTGCGTGCCGAGATGGGACACCCCGAACCTTTCAACCTGAAATTTTTGGCAGTAGGCAACGAACAATGGGGTCCTGAATACGTTGAACGCCTCGAACCTTTCGTTAAAGCAATTCGCCAGAAACATCCTGAAATAAAGATTATTGGCAGCGCAGGGCCTTTTTCCGACGGCGAGTACTTCGATTATCTGTGGCCCGAAATGAAAAAATTAAAAGTCGACCTTGTTGACGAACATTACTATAAAGATCCTGATTGGTTTTTGAAAAGTGCTTCACGTTACGATTCATACGACCGAAAAGGACCCGCCGTATTTGCTGGAGAATATGCCTGTCATGTTCCCGACAGGTCGAACAATTTCTATTCGGCCATGTGCGAAGCTGCTTTTATGACAGGTTTGGAACGCAATGCCGACATTGTACACATGTGCACTTATGCCCCGTTGTTCGCCCATGTTGATGCATGGCAATGGCGTCCCGACATGATTTGGTACGACAACCTGAAGCTGGTGAAAACACCAAACTATTATGTGCAGCAAATGTTTTCGCACAATAGTGGCACTAATGTGGTTAAACTGACCTGGGAAGGAAAACCAGTAACAGGACAGGAAGGCTTGTATGCCTCGGCAGTTTACAATGGCAATGAAAAATGCTACATCGTGAAGGTGGTGAATACCGGAAAAGAAAGCAGGAATGTGAACGTACAACTGACTGGCTTGAAAAAGAACAATACTTTACGCTTAGGCGATTGTATGGCTTTGCACTCAAACGACCGCGACCGTGTAAACAGTCTTGAAAATCCGGTTGAAATTATTCCTCAAAGAGTCTTTCCAACGATGATAAACAATCAGTTGAACATCAATTTGGATGGACAAACATTCGGCGCTTACAAAGTGAAACTGTAATCGGATAAAGCCCAAATTACGCGAAGTTTGTTGCTAATTGTAATTTGTTTTCTATTTTTATATCACAAAACAACGAACCTTGGATCAACTTAAACAAAAATCAGAATTCAACTTTTTAGCGGCAGAACTGTTGTTAAAAGAGAATTTGTATGCACCAAGCGTACATTGTTCTTATTACAGTTGTTTACAATTGATTAAGTTTAGCATAAAAGACTTTTTTGGCGTTGAATATTCAGTTTTAAGCAGTAATATTGCAAACTCAAAGAATATAAACTCTCATAAATATATGATTGAGTTTGTAAAAAATGAGTTAAAAGGCAATATCGATAGCCAAAGTGAAAGGGATTTCAGTCGTCATATAAAAGATTTAAAGCAATTTAGGGAAGAATCAGATTACGATGATATTGAGATTGTTCGAGAAATGGGTGAAAAAGCACTAAGTTTAGCGAGAGAGGTTAGGCTGTTTTTAAAACAAAACTTACATGTATGAATTCAAAAGATTTCATAAAACATAATCTTTCTAAGATCTGGAACAGTTTCCCAGAGGTTCAATTCAGATATGAGTTTAAAACACATACAAATACTCATGTAATTGAAGTAACTCCTGTTTCTTTTTTTGAAGAAAATGAAGAGTACTTGGATTTGGAGTCTGATTTTGAGTATAAATTTGAACAAATGTTTCCTGAAGAAGAGATACTATTTATCTCGGAAGGTTCTTTAACTGAAATACGAAATGCAGAGTTTCAAATTGGGGGTATAAACGTGAATTTCAAAAATGAAACTTTTTATTTTTTCTCAAGCTTTGAAGGTATAGACAATAAAATTGATAATTCGTTCAATTTTGCATTAGCAGCATAATCATGGAATCATCAAAATTTCAATTTAAAGGTTTTTTCATAAGCCGATCGCTTATTGAACAGACAGGTAAAGAGGTATCTCAAGATATTTCAATTTCTTTTGATCCCAAAGGCATTGTAAATAAGGGCAAGCAAACATACCAATTGCAACTTGGAGCAAAGATTGAAGATGAATCTAAGTCATTAACCATTGAAATTGATGCAGTTGCTAATTTTATTTTTGATGCTGAAATTGATGATAACACATTAAAAAGCATGTTTTTTATTAATGCTCCTGCACTGCTTTTCCCATACCTAAGGGCTTACATTTCATCTCTTACAGCGCTTTCTGGATTAAACCCCATTACCTTGCCTACTCTCAACCTTACAGGATTGGGAAAAGAATTGGAAAAAAACACAATATTTGAATAGAAGAAAGGGCTCGAAAATTTCGAGCCCTTTCTTCTATTTGTAATTCAAATCAGCATTCAAAAACCGTTCGACCTCTTCAACAGGCATTCCTTTGCGACGGGCGTAATCTTCTACCTGATCCCGGCCAATTTTATCCACCCCAAAATAGTACGATTCGGGGTAAGCAAAATACTCCCCGCTCACCGATGCAGTAGGGTACATGGCAAAATTCTCGGTCAGTATGATCCCGGTACGCTCGGTGGCCATCAGCAATCGGAAAAGCTCTTGTTTTTCGCTGTGCTCCGGACAAGCCGGGTAGCCCAGTGCCGGGCGGATTCCCTGATACTGGATTTTAATTATTTCTTCCTTGCTTAGGTTTTCGTCGGGTGCATAGCCCCAAATTTCAGTACGAACCTTGGTGTGCATCACCTCGGCAAACGATTCAGCCAATCGGTCGGACAATGTTTGGAGCATAATGGCACGGTAATCGTCGCCATTTTCTTTGGCCTCGGCTACCCATTTTTCCATACCCACACCAGCGGTTACGGCAAATCCGCCAATATAATCAGCCACTCCCGAATCTTTCGGCGCAATATAATCGGCCAGGCACATGTTAGGTTGCCCCTCTTTTTGCCTTAACTGTTGGCGCAAATGATGGAACTTACCAACCACCTTCGAACGGCTTTCGTCTTCATAAATTTCAATGTCGTCGCCCACCGAATTGGCTGGCCAGAAACCGACCACACCGTTGGCACGGAACAACTTCCTCTCCACGATCTCATCAAGCAAATTATTAGCTTCGGCAAACAGTTTGCGAGCTTCTGCTCCCTGTTTTTCGTCGGTAAGAATTTTGGGGAACGTTCCCTTCAGTTCCCAGGCCATAAAGAAAAAAGTCCAGTCGATGTACTCGCGAATTTCCTCCAGCGAAAAGTCTGAAAACATTTTCACACCCAACACTTTCGGCTTATGAATGGTTGCTTTTGTCCAGTCGACCTGATATCTGTTTTTCCTCGCGTCTTCTAACGAGATGTACTCTTTTTGTTTACGCCCGGCGTTGATCTCGCGCAAATGGGCATACTCTTTCTTTACCGACTCAAAGAAATCGGCGTTACGGTTGGCCAAATGGGTAGCCACGCCAGCGCTCAGTGAAGCATCTTTTACATGAATCATCGGATGGTCGTATTCGGGCGCAATCTTCACCGCAGCATGGAGTTTCGATGTAGTTGCACCGCCCACCATCACGGGTATGTCGAGACCACGTTCCTGCATTACGCGGGCAAAATTCACCATCTCTTCCAACGAAGGTGTAATTAAACCGCTAAGGCCAATCACATCAACCTTTTCATTTAACGCGGTTTCAATAATTTTCTCGGTGGGCACCATCACCCCAAGGTCGATGACCTCGAAGTTGTTGCAAGCCAGCACCACGCCCACAATGTTTTTGCCAATGTCGTGCACGTCGCCTTTCACAGTGGCCATCAGTACTTTTTTGAGCTGAGTTGGCGCGGCGTTTTTATCTTTTTCTGCTTCGATGTAAGGCAACAAGAAGGCCACGGCTTTCTTCATTACCCGCGCCGATTTGATTACCTGAGGCAGGAACATCTTTCCATCGCCAAACAGCTCGCCCACAATGTTCATCCCGCCCATAAGTGGCCCTTCGATAATCGAAAGTTTGGGTGAATAATCGGGCAAGATTTCGGCCAAATCTTCATCAATATAATCTGTTATCCCTTTTACCAAAGCATGTTGAATGCGTTTAACGGCATCCCATGAACGCCACTCGTCAACCTTTTGAATGCCAGCTCCCTGACTCTTCACCGTTTCGGCAAAATCGACCAAGCGTTCGGTGGCATCATCGCGTCGATTCAACACCACATCTTCAACCAATTCGAGCAAATCCTTGGGGATTTCGTCGTAAATCTGCAGCATGCCAGGGTTTACAATGCCCATGTCCAAACCTGCTTTGATGGCGTGGAACAGGAACACCGAGTGCATGGCCTCGCGCACCACGTCGTTACCACGGAAGGCAAACGACACATTGCTGATACCTCCGCTCACCTTGGCGTGTGGCAGATTCTCCTTGATCCACTTGGTGGCAGCAATGAAATCGACCGCGTAGTTGTTGTGCTCGTCGATGCCCGTTCCGATGGTGAGTACATTCGGGTCGAAAATGATGTCTTCGGCTGGGAAGCCCACCTCCTTGGTGAGGATATCGTAGGCGCGTTTGCAAATGTCGATGCGGCGTTGGTACGAGTCGGCCTGACCCTTTTCGTCAAAAGCCATCACCACCACGGCAGAACCGTAGAGCAATATCTTGTGTGCTTGTTCTTTGAATTTTTCTTCGCCTTCTTTTAAGCTGATTGAATTCACAATCGACTTCCCTTGAAGGCATTGCAACCCGGCTTCGATCACTTCGAACTTCGACGAGTCGATCATAATGGGCAATCGCGAGATATCAGGCTCACTCATGATGAGGTTCAGAAAGCGGACCATTTCGCGCTTGGCATCGAGCATGGCATCGTCCATATTCACGTCGATTACCTGGGCGCCGCCTTCCACTTGTTCGCGGGCAATGGCCAGTGCCTCTTCGTACTTTTCCTGACCAATAAGACGAGCAAACTTGCGCGATCCGGCCACGTTGCAACGCTCGCCAATGTTCACAAAGTTCGAGGCCTTTGAAATGGCCAGCGGTTCCAATCCGCTCAAGCGGGTTTCGTGTTGGTGGTGGGCGCAAACGTGTGGCGTGGCAGCTTTGGCCATTTGTGCAAAAGCACGGATGTGCGCCGGGGTGGTTCCGCAGCAACCGCCAATAATGTTCACCGATTTATGGTCGAAGAACTCTTTGATTTGCGCGGCCATAATTTCGGGTGTTTCGTCGTACTCGCCAAACTGATTGGGCAAGCCGGCGTTGGGGTGCGCGCTGATGTAGAACGGCGCTTTGGCAGCAAGTGTTTCAATATGCGGCCTCATATCTTTAGCTCCCAACGAGCAGTTCAGCCCAATGGAAAGCGGTTTAACGTGCGAAAGTGAATTTAGAAATGCCTCAACGGTTTGGCCTGAAAGCGTGCGGCCGCTGGCATCGACAATGGTGCCCGAAATCATCACGGGCATATCGATGTTGCGGGTTTCGCAAACTTCTTCAATGGCCATGAGGGCAGCCTTACCGTTCAGTGTGTCGAAGATGGTTTCGACCATCAACAGGTCTGAACCACCATCGATCAAACCTTCCACCTGAGTTTTGTAGGCATCCTTCAGCTCATTGAACGAAATGGCACGGTAGCCGGGGTCGTTCACATCGGGGCTCAAGGAGCAGGTTTTGTTGGTAGGCCCAATGGATCCGGCCACAAAACGCGGTTGCTCGGGCGTGCTGAATTGATCGGCCACCTCGCGCGCTAGTTTGGCCGCCGCTACGTTGATGTTGTACACTTGGTCTTCCATGCCGTAGTCGGCCATTGAAATGGTGGTAGAGTTGAAGGTGTTGGTTTCAACAATATCGGCACCCGCCTCAAAATACTGGGCATGAATCTCTTTGATTACATCGGGGCGGGTAATGCTAAGCAAGTCGTTGTTACCCTTTTGATCTTTGGGGGCGTTTTTGAATTGCTCGCCTCGGTAATCGGCCTCGGTGAGTTTATAGGTTTGAATAAGCGAGCCCATGGCACCATCGAGCACCAACACACGCTTTTCCAGCTCTTTGCGAATATCTTTTGTCATAGTTACTTTCGATTTCAAATGAGGCTAAACACGAAGAACTCTATGGTTGTTCACAAAGGTCACGAAAGGTGTTTGCCTCAAAAGGTTAAATAATGGAGGGCAAAGATAATGCAAGAATGCAATAAATGGAAAGTTGCAAAAAATGGATGTTTTCCACCTGCTCTTTTCTTAACAAATCCTAAATGAGCACCATTTTAATCATAATCAGCTTATATTTGCTGAAATCTTTTACAAGAATCCATGAAATCTGTTAAATCGCTCAACATTTTTGTAGGAATCGCAACATTTGTTGTTTCCTTCATCATCTACCTGTTTACCCTTGAGCCCTCGGTTAGTTTTTGGGATTGCGGCGAGTTTATTGCAGCCTCGTACAAACTGCAAGTAGGTCATCCTCCCGGGGCACCTTTATTCATGATCATTGCCCGCGTAGTGTCGATATTTGCCGGAAACCCCTCAAATGTGGCTTTCATGGTAAATGCACTCTCGGCGTTGGCGAGTGCGGCAACTGTTATGTTTCTTTACTGGACAATAGTCAGGCTCGCAAAAAAAATTCATGGAGAAAATGAGTCGCCTTTTTCTGAATATGTAAGAATTGGCGCCGGTGTTATTGGTGCAATGACTTTTGCATTTACCGATTCATTTTGGTTTTCGGCCGTCGAAGCTGAGGTTTATGCCTTATCGTCGTTATTTACAGCCGTTGTATTTTGGGCCATACTCCGTTGGGAAGAAGTTGCCGAACAAGAATACTCAAATCGATGGATTATCCTTATTGCATACTTGGTCGGACTTTCGATAGGAGTTCATCTGCTTAATCTGCTTGCAATTCCTGCTATTGCATTAATCTGGTATTTTAAAAAATATACCCCAAGTACAAAAGGGATTATTGCCACACTTTCCGTTTCGGCTATTATCATTGCGTTCATTATGTGGGGAATAATTCAAGGTACACCAACGATAGCCCAGAAATTTGAAGTACTGTTTGTCAATTCCTTTGGACTTCCATACAATTCAGGATTACTTTTTTTCATTCTCCTAATAGTAGGAGTTACGGTTGCGTTAATCAGGTATTCTCACAAGCATAAAAAACCGATGTTGAACCTCTCGATGGTTGCTTTTGTGCTGATAATGATGGGTTATTTTTCGTATGCGGTAGTTATGATCCGCTCGAAAGCCGATCCTCCAATGGATGAAAACAACCCCGAAAATGCCTATACATTAATGAAATACCTCAACCGGGCACAATATGGAACAACCCCATTACTTACAGGATACTATTTCAATGCTCCCGCTATTGCTGTTGAAAAGGGAGACCCTGTTTATTACCCCAAAAACGGCAAATACGTAAAAATAGAAGGTTCGCCAAATTATAAATATGACGACCGGTTTAAAACATTTTTTCCAAGAATGTACAGCTCGCAATCGACTAACCACGAAAGCGGGTATAAAATGTGGGGCGAAATAAAAGGAAAACCTGTAACGATAAATGGAGAGAAAGAAACTATTCCAACATTTACTGAAAACTTACGATTTTTCTTCTCTTATCAACTAAACCACATGTATTTCAGGTATTTTATGTGGAACTTTTCAGGCAGGCAAAATGACAACCAAGGTCATGGCGATGTGCTCAATGGGAACTGGCTTACCGGAATTGGGTTTATTGATAAAATTCGATTAGGGCATAACGGCACCCAACCCGCCCCTATGGCCAATGCAGAAACAACAAACCGCTATTTTATGCTACCTTTTCTGCTTGGGCTACTTGGTATGTTTTTCCATTACAGAAAACACAAAAAAGACTTTTGGGTTGTTATGCTGCTTTTCTTCATGACAGGTATTGCGATAGTCCTGTATTTGAACCAACCCCCTTATCAACCCCGGGAACGTGATTATGCTTATACCGGATCGTTTTACGCTTTTGCGATATGGATTGGAATAGGAGTGCTGGCTTTGTACGAGCTTTTGCAGAAACGGTCAAAACTTGCTATGCCAATCGTACTTGGTGTAACATCAATTGTCCCAATTTTAGTGCTTGTTGAAAATTTCGACGACCACGACCGGTCGCAACGATATGTAGCCCGCGACATGGGGAAAAACTACCTTAATTCGTGCGAAAAAAATGCCATACTTTTCACCTATGGCGATAACGACACGTTTCCGCTTTGGTATGTCCAGGATGTTGAAAACACTCGTCCCGATGTAAGGATCTGCAATGTTACCCTGTTAAATGGAGATTGGTATATCGACCAAATGAAAAGAAAAGTGTACAGCTCAGACCCCTTGCCCATTTCAATGGATAACTCGAAATATGAAAACGAGGTACGAAACTCTGTTTTTGTTCGCGACGACATTAAGAGGCCGGTTGACATATCGCAAGCATTAGACTTAGTCCTTAGCGACGACCCACGAACAAAACTTCGTACACAAAGCGGCACACTATACAGCTATCTTCCATCAAAACAACTGAAAATGATGGTAAACAAGCAAAAAGTACTTTCAACAGGAACCGTTTCAGCCGATAAAGCTTCACAAATTGAAGATTCAATCATCATAAACATTCCTGGCTCGTATATTTCGAAGAGCGACCTTGCCATACTCGATATGCTTGCCCACAACGACTGGGAGCGCCCAATTTACTTCGATTTAAGCGTGGTGAACACATCGGGGCTTAAACTTGAAAAGTACCTCCAAAACGAAGGATTTGCCTATCGTTTGGTGCCTCTGCGAAACAATAGCGGAGAACCGATGATCAATTCCGACATTTTGTACAACCGGTTGATGAATCAGTTTTCATGGGGAAATTTGAACAAAAACATCCTGGTCGATGAAACGTTAAGAAACACGATCGATGTTATTCAATTGAAAAACAATTTTTACCTGCTCGCCCAAAAGCTCAACGAAGAAGGAAAAAATGATAAAGCAAGGCAAGTCATTGAAGAATTATATTCGATTTTGCCAATCGATAAATACGAGGTTTCGTATTACGACATCCTTATTTCTTCAGTATGGTATTCATTGTCAGACATAAACAAGGGTGATGAACTGATGAAAACTATTGCAGCCTCGGGTTTCCAAAAAATTGATTTCTTCCTGTCGCTTGGGTCAGATTTTGTAAAAAGCTATCAACGCGACATTAACCGCGAAATTTCGATTATGAAAGAATTAATAAGGGTTGCCGAATTTTACAAACGACAAGATTTGATTAAAGAAATCGATCAAAAGCTTTCATCGATTACTGGAAAAGTATAGCATATTTTAGGAAACAATTTCTCAAAAGGTTGTCGGAATTTCCCGATAACCTTTTTTTGTGCCGATCTTCTCAGTAGAACAACTCTTTTAAAATATCGAGAGAATTAATTTTTCCAATTTGCTCGAGATGAATTGCATAATATTCAAGAAGTAACTCTAGCAAGCGGGTTCGCTGCTTTCCGTTCAACTCTAATTGATGAAGCGTTTCAAGCGAATGAGAAAATAAGACCGACAATATCCAGGAAGACTCAGCATCGGGGGTCTGCGGAAGTAAAGGCCTGGTAAGTAAAAATCGGCCATTTTTCATATCGAACCACCGATAGTTTTCATTGAAGTTATTGTTCGGTTGCAAGCCAAGGTATTTCAATAAATTGACAATAAACCACAGGTGAAAATTAGCCGCCCCATGTGCCATTTGGTCGAAAAACTGTAGCGAATCCTGTATAAAAATAAAGGCCTCATTGTCGCTCTCTTCGCTACGCAACACTTTGAACATAACTTCGGCCAAAAAAAACGAAACCGAACGCTTGGTAACATCAAAAGGAACAGACTGATAAACATAATCTGCACGGAACTCTTTTATCCTCTGAACTCCACGGCCCGGCTTGTGGTACGCTTCAATTTCGAGTTGAAACAAGGGCTGTAACAAGCCCATCTTTTGTTTCGATTTCGCACTTCTGATGCTATTCACTATATACGACTGGCGGCCAAATGCTTCAGTGTATAAAGTAACTATTATACTGGTTTCGGCATATTTAACCTGATGTAAAACAATGGCTTTTGTGCTGGTTATCATCGTATGAAAAGGATTTTTGTTACGGCCGACTGATTACCGTCGGGCGAAGAACAAAAAGCAAGATAAACACCGGTATGCACTCGGTTTCCAGCCAAATCTTTACCATTCCAAACCGCTTGTCCGCCTTCCGAAGTGGTTTCATAAACCAAACGTCCGCTAGTGGTAGTTATCTTCACATTCGTGTTGTATACTAAACCAGTAATGTAAATATCGCCCGTGTAATTTTCCCTAACCGGGTTTGGGTATGCGTAAACTTTCCCGAATTTTGAATTTGAAGTAGTTGATTTTGTGCGATATGACACAATCCCCATGTCGGTGCCAATATAAAGCATTCCAGTAGCCCCATCGTAAGCCAGACTATTAATATTGTTTGAAATAATTGGTGAATTCTCGGTAGTGAAATGCTCAAGTTCTTGTTCACCGTTGTCAGAAATAAGGAACAATCCGTTGCCACGCGTACCGCACCACTTCTGATTACCTCCATCGACGACGATCGATGTTACCGTAAAATTCTCGAGAAGAGGATGATAAATTCCATCATTTAAATCGATACTTGGGTTAGAAGAGTAAAATTTATCTTCGGTAAAAACATTTTCAGGCTGGCTATACACGGTTACCCCATTTGAAGTGCCAACCCAAACCTCGCCATCTAGGTCTTGAGCAAGAGAATACACATCGTTCATCGAAGTTGGAACAGTAACTTCTTTCCCATTATTGTCCCGACCAATAAACAACGATGAAACATCTAGGTGTTTTGTCTGTTTACCATCATTGCTCATCACATAAATTCCACGGGTTTTATTTCGTGGAATAATCATCCAAATATCATCGTTTTGGGTAATCAGAAGTGATCCCATATCGAATGAATTCATTATTTCTTCAAGGACAAAACCTTGCCATTTCCCATCGGGAGAGTATTTATGAAGGCTACGCGCAACTTCTGAATTACTTGCCCAAAGATTTCCTTTAGAATCAAAAGCCATCCCTCCGATTCTCACGTAGTTATCATCCGGAAAAATATTTTGCAAACTTGAATTCTTGTCATTATGGATTTTTTTCAAAGAGCCATTTTCATACTCAAGAATACCAAATCCAAGGGTGGATACAAAAAAATGATTCGGGTCTCCAGGAACAGGAAGAACTTGAATGGCATCATAAAAGCCCGGATCAACGGCACCGGTCGATTGGTTATACCATTTCCATTTCCCATCAGCATAAGCATTTACATTAAAATCGAAGAACATATTGCCCCATGCTGTATTTCTTCCCCCTGATGCAGCCCAAAGAGTTCCGTCGGAAAACGATAACGAAAGTACGTTATTGTCGAACGGTCCCTGAGGGGTAAGCTGTGTAAAAATTCCATTCTCATAACGAACAGCTCCATAATTCTCGTCGGCAATCCACACAGTACCGTCATTATCAACAATGGCCGACGAAGGCTTAATACCCACCTTATCGGTTGAAAAAGAATACTTATCAATTTTAATAATACTCTTTCGCAGTTCATCGTAAAGCTGAACGTAGTGTTCGTACTTAACATTTCCAGAACCATCGAGGAATGAATTTGCTGCTGCATAAACTATATAACCGTTAGTAAGCTTCAAATCATGGATAATAAATTGATCTTGAATTTCAGGATACCACAAATCGGCTGCATGACGACTATACGTTTTATCGCCGTGCCACACTTCGCTGTTATGAACAGCCCATAATCGATTACCTGCAACCTCGAGATTGTGGTATGGTTGAAGTGGTAAAAACGGATTTTCGACCAATGTCCATGTAGAATAATCGAGCAAGTTCACACCATTCAGCGGGGCGTGTTTTATTCCTTCGTTCGTTGCAGCAAAAATATAATCGTCAACCACGGCAACATCGAATACATTTTCGTTGTTTCCTCCCTCTCCGATAATATACGAATCTTTGATTTCCATTTTCTTAAGGTTGACAACAACAATTCCAAACGAACAGGCCAAATAACAAAACTCGTTGTAATTATGAATGTTCCAAATACGTTTGTCACCTGTAATGGCCTTTCTTTTAATATCAAATATTGGAACTATAGTACCGTCTTCCTTTACAATGTCGATTGTTGCATCTGAATAGCTGATTATTAAATACTTAGTGGTTTCATTATAAGCTATTGCTGTGAAGTCGAAACCTGAAAGGTTATCTGTTTTGTCTAAAGTTTCAATGCTATTATCTTTCTTGTTGAAATAATATATTCCCCCTTTGCTCATGAAATAAATTTTCTGTCCGGCCTGAACAACTTTCTGGGTTTTCGACACATTAAGATGATAATCCCAAGAGCCGGGTGCTATTTGCGACCATCCTGAAAATGCAAACAACAAAACAATGGTTAATAAGTAAATATGCTTCATATAATGTAGTTATTCTTTAAGTAATGAATCAATTTTTCGAAAGCTCTTCCGCGATGACTAATTGAATTTTTTAACACTAAATCCATTTCGGCAAAGGAGGTCGAAAATCCTTCAGGTCTAAAAATAGGATCATAACCAAAACCTAATTGCCCAATTGGCTGATGCAAGATTTCTCCATCGACTATGCCTTCAAAAAGCATTTCATTTCCATTAATAATTAATGAAATAACAGTTCTAAAACGGGCTTTTCGATTTTTTATTTTATCGAGTTCAGCTAATAATCGGTTCATGTTATCGATCGAATTCCGCTGTGGGCCCGCGTAACGTGCTGAATAAACCCCTGGAGCCATACCTAATGCTTCAACTTCCAACCCTGTATCGTCGGCAAAACAGTTAAGTCCATAATTATCGTATATATAATGTGCCTTTTGTGAAGCATTTCCTTCAAGGGTTTTACTCGTTTCGGCAATTTCTTCGGTACAACCTATATCATCCAGACTGACCAATTCGAAATTTTCGCCTAACATATTTCGTACTTCGTAGATTTTGTGCTGGTTATTTGTTGCAAATACAAGTTTTATCATTGGGTCTATTATTCGTTACAATATTCAATTAAACGCTTTCGGTCCAAAATTTCTACTTGCCGATAGCGAATGTCAATCAAGCCTTCCTCTTGTAATACAAGAAATGCCCGTCCCACCGAAGGCCTTGCCACACCAAACAATTCTGCTAATTCGTTTTGAGACTGTAATAGCCTGAATGAATTGTCTTTACCTGCTTCTTTTATAAGATAGAAGGCAATTTTGGCTTTTAGTGATTTAAACGAATGAAAACGAAGTTTTTCAGAAAGAAATTGAGCTCGCGACGAAATAATCGAAAGATAGTTCAGTAATATTTGTTCGCTCTTTTGAAATAACCTTATTACTTCCTGTCTTTGAATTATGATGAAACTAACTTCAGTAACTGCAATAATATTCACCGGAAAGATTGAACTTTTTCCAAATAAAAAAGCAGTTGCCAATGCATACGGGGCTTGCATATCTTCAATTTTCAAACTTTTCCCTGCCGGACTAATCATCTCACCTTTCACCGTTCCTTCTACCAAAAGCAACAGCCTATTGCATTCATCGCCCTGGCTAACAACCATTGAACCTTCAGCATAAGTTTTTCGCTGAAATACTATGCCAGACAAAAGCATCTGAATATCAGATTCTTGTACATTTTTGAAAAGTGGTATTTCGCTAAGTTTTATTTCCACAATTTTTTTCTTCAAATGTAACAATTGTGACAATTCAAGAGAAGCATTGCACTTAGATTTGTAAAGGAATTGAAAATGAAAAGTATGCTGCGCGAAATAGTAAAAATTAATGAGGAATTGTGTAATGGTTGTGGAATTTGCATTCCAAATTGCCACGAAGGTGCTTTGCAAGTCATCGATGGTAAAGCCCGATTAGTAAGTGAACTTATGTGCGACGGACTTGGTGCCTGTATAGGGCATTGTCCCGAAGGCGCAATCTCTATTGAAAAGCGCGAAGCTGTCCCATATAACGAAATTGAAGTGTTAAAAGAAATGGTGGAAAAAGGCAAAAACACTGTAATTGCCCATTTAAAGCATCTAAAAGAGCACAACGAAACCGGATTTCTTAGCGATGGAATTAATTTTTTGGAAGAAAACCGAGACGAACTCGACTTCGATATGGACGAGGTTCTAGATGAGATACTTGATAATAAGCCAGTAACGGGATCGGCATGTACAAGTGGTGGTTGTCCTGGGTCTAAAACAGTTTCATTTTCTCCTAAAAAAATCATGGTAAGTCCTTTATCAAACGATCAACCATCACAATTAACCCATTGGCCGGTTCAGCTTCATTTGATTAATCCAATGGCAGCAAATTTTCAAAATGCTGACTTGTTGATTGCAGCTGACTGCACCGCTTTCTCGGTAGAAAATTTCCACAGTAAATGGCTTGTAAACAAAAGCTTGATTATTGCATGCCCAAAACTTGATCATGGGACTGAGAGTTATATAAATAAAATTGCCATGCTGATAGAAAAAGCAAAAGTAAATACAATAACTGTGATGATGATGGAAGTGCCCTGCTGTGGTGGGTTGCTTAGGCTTGTTGAAGAGGCTCGACAAATGTGTTCGCGACGAGTTCCGGTTAAAGCAATTGTCATGTCGATTCGCGGAGAATTACTTAGTGAAGAATGGGTTTAAAAATTAACACTAAATACAACAACATTTAGTTCGGGAGTAAGTGGGGATCTAAGCAGAAAGTGGCAGGTTTAAAGAAATTTGACCTGCCCTTTTAATAATTATAATTTACTAATCTCTTTTGAAAAATACTCTTTCAAAAGCACCGCTTTAGATTTCCCAATTAGATTTTCAACTTCAACAAAATCTGCCGTTCTAATGTTTTCAATTGATTTGTACTGACGCAATAAAAGTTCTTTTGTCTTCTCTCCTACTCCTTTTATTTGGTCAAGTTCTGAAACGATCATTGCCTTCGATCTTTTATCTCTATGATGAGTAATTCCAAAACGATGGGCTTCGTCGCGCATTTGCTGAATAAGTTTTAATGTTTCAGAAGTTTTATCGATATATAACGGTACAGGATCTCCAGGGTAATAAATTTCTTCGAGCCGTTTAGCTATGCCTATAATAGGTAACTTCCCTCTAAGTCCCAGTTTCTCTAACGCATTCATCGCTGAACCCAATTGTCCTTTTCCACCATCAACTATAATAAGATTTGGCAAATGTTGATTTTCGTCAAGCAGGCGACGGTAACGGCGGAATACAATTTCTTCCATCGAAGCAAAATCGTTTGGCCCGTCAACTGTTTTAATATTAAAATGTCGATATTCCTTTTTTGCTGGTTTTGCATTTTTAAAAACAACACATGATGCTACAGGATTAGTTCCTTGTAAATTGCTATTATCGAAACATTCGATGTGGAAAGGAAGTTCTTTTAAGCCTAAATCCTTTTGAGCTGTTTTAAGGATCCGTTCGGATGGCTTTTCATTTTTTAGTAATGAGTTATTTTTTTTCGTTTCAAGCACATAATATTTCACGTTTTTCTCCGACAATTCGAGCAACATTTTTTTATCTCCTCGTTGCGGTATGGTGAACTTTATCCCTTCAAGTTGAAAAGAAGGTTTAAATGGAACGATGAATTCTGTTGCATTACTGAAGATTCGCTGCCGTATTTCAGTTATACCAAAAAGTAAAATGTCTTCATCATTTTCCTCTACTTTTTCTTTAATTTCGAGAGTAAAAGAATGAATTACACTTCCTCTAACAACTTTTAAAAAATTGATATAAATGGTTTGATCGTCGCGTAAAAAAGAATAAACATCTACATTTTGAATTGTCGGACTTACCACAGTTGACTTTGCCTGATAGTTTTGCAATATTTCAAGACGTAATTTTATCTGCTGTGCCTCTTCAAAGTTTAACTCCTCTGAATATTTTTTCATGGCTGTTTTCAACCCTGAAATTACCGAACCAATATTCCCTTTAAGAATGCTTTTTATTTCTTCAATAGATTTATTATACGACTCTTCATTTTGATAATTTTCACAAGGCCCAAGACAATTGCCAATATGATACTGTAAACAGACTTTAAATTTTCCACGTGAAACATTGGCTTCTGATAGCTGTAAGTTACAGTTTCTCAACTTATAAGACTGCCGAAACAACTCTAACAAAGTTCTAACCAACATTACTGATGTGAATGGACCAAAATATAAAGAGCCATCTCTTTCAATACGTCTTGTTTGAAAAACGCGTGGAAAAGATTCGTTCTTTATACAAATCCAAGGATACGTTTTATCATCTTTAAGCATGATATTGTACCTTGGCTTATACTTTTTGATTAGATTATTTTCAAGGATTAATGCATCTTGTTCTGTTTCTACAACGATAGTTTTAATATCAATAATATTACGAACAAGAATTGCAGTTTTCCTATTATCATGAGTTTTTGTAAAATATGAAGAAACTCGTTTTTTTAAGTCTTTAGCTTTACCAATATAAATAATCGTCCCATCTTTATCAAAATATTGATAAATTCCTGGTTCGTGCGGTAAGGCAGAAACTAAATTTTTGAGATGAGAGTTATAATGCATAACTACATTAAAAGCTCGGTAAAACTAAAAGAATCAACATCAAATAAGCCACGATCACCAATTTTAAGTTTAGGTATTACTAAAAGCGACATAAAAGCTAGAGTCATAAAAGGAGATTTTAATGTACAACCAACAGATTTAACTTCATCCGTTAATAATTTATACTGAGCTGAGACAATATCACAAGACTCATTGCTCATTAAACCTCCGATAGGTAAGGGTAATAAATTTATTGTATTACCATTAAAAAAAGCTAATCCACCCAGAGACTGCTGCAAGGCATTAATTACACTTAAAATTGAAAAATCATCAGTTCCTACAACAATTATATTATGAGAATCGTGAGCAACAGTAGAACCAAACGCTCCTTTTCTAATTCCAAATCCTTTAATAAAACCAATAGAAGGTTTATCTTTTGTATATCTGTTTAAAACAACAATTTTAAGAATATCATTTTCTATGTCGGAAAATATATATTGCTGTGTAATATCAATAGGCAATATAAGCTTATTTGTAAGTAAAGAATTAGGAATTATCTCAATAACATTCAATAAAGAATGCTTGTCATTTAAAACCTTCAAATCATTTAAAGTAAGCTTATTCGAAAAAAATTTATTAACAGGCAATATTTTTTCATCAATAGAGATAACAGTATTTCCGTTATAAACACATTCACCATTGATATAGGTTTCTAAAACAGTAAAATTTTCAAGACAGTCGACTACAATAAAATCAGCAAATGAACCAATATTTAGAATTCCAACTGGTAGATTGTAATGAAAAACAGGATTAAAAGTAGCTGCTTTTAATAACTTCTTTAGTGGAAAATCTCGTTGTAAAGCATCTTTTATCATCTCGTCGATATACCCATTTTGTAAATCATCAGGATGACAATCGTCGGTACATAGCATAACATCATCTTCGTTTGAAGAAATAAGATCCATCAAATTGAGAAAATCATTTGAGGCACTTGACCTTCGAAGTAGGATTTTCATTCCCAACTCAATTTTTTCTTTTGATTCTTCTATTGAAGTACATTCATGATCTGTTGAAATGCCAAAAGAAACATATTCTTTCAATAAATCGGCTTGTAAGCCCGGAGCATGACCATCAATGATTTTATAAAAATCTCTTGCAATTTGAATTTTGTCGAGAACATCTTTTTCATGTGCAATAACTCCCGGAAAATTCATCACTTCTGATAAATGCCAGCAAGTATTTTTTTTGAAAAGAATAGAGATCTCATTTGAAGATAAAGTAGACCCAGAAGTTTCAAAAGAAGTAGCTGGAACGCAACTTGGAGCACCAAAAAAAATTTTCATCGGCGATAATGATGCACTCTTCACCATATACTCAACACCAGAAAGACCACAAACATTAGCAATTTCATGCGGATCGGCAATAGCTGCGACAACACCATGTCGTAAAGCTTCGTTCGCATAGTTCACCGGCGACATCATTGAACTTTCAATATGAACATGCGAATCGATTAATCCAGGTAAAATAAAATTGTCTCCAACTACATTTTCATCAAAATAAATCGAAATAATTTTTTCAGAAAAGGTTATGGAACCTTTTCTGAAATGGCCAAATTGATGGTCGTAAATATTTCCACAAATTTTTATAATCATGTTCCACGTGAAACTATCGTCCCAACATTACTAAAAGTATACTAATATCAGATGGAGAAACACCAGGAATTCTGCTTGCCTGTCCAATAGTTTTTGGCTGTATTGAATTAAGTTTCATTCGTGCTTCAGTCGAAAGAGTATTTATCGACAAATAATCAAAACGATCTTCTATTACAATATCATCCAATCTTTTAAATTTATCAGCAATTAACTTTTCTCGTTCAATATAACCAGAATATTTGATTAGAATTTCAGCGGAATGTAAAATCTCTTCCTTACGTTGTCCAAAAGAAGCAACAAATTCTTTCAATTCATTAACCTCATCAATTAATTCATTTAAGCCAACTTGAGGTCGTAAAATAATATCAATTAATTTGACACCTTGTTTTAAAATAGCAGAATCTTTTGAAATAAGAAAATCATTAATTTGATCTGGTTTAACGCTAAAATTTTTTACAAAATCTATTAATTTGTTTCGCTTTGTAATCTTTTCATTCAATAAATCAACCCTTTGTTGTGAAGCTAAACCAATATCAAAACCTTTCTGCGTTAATCGTTCATCAGCATTGTCTTGACGTAACAAAATTCTATATTCAGCTCTGGAAGTAAACATTCTATATGGTTCATCAACACCTTTAGTAACCAAATCGTCGATTAAAACCCCAATATAAGCTTCATCTCTGGCTAAAGTAAAATCTTCTTTGCCTAAACATTTATTGTGAGCATTAATGCCAGCAATTAAACCTTGAGCTCCTGCTTCTTCATACCCAGTAGTGCCATTAATTTGTCCTGCAAAAAATAAGTTTTCAATAAGCTTTGTCTCAAGAGTATGTTTTAATTGGGTTGGATCGAAATAGTCATATTCGATAGCATAACCAGGCCTAAAAATTTTAACATTTTCAAAACCTTCGACACTCCTCAATCCTTCTAATTGAACTTCCCAGGGTAAAGAAGATGAAAAGCCGTTAAGATAAAATTCTATAGTGTTTTCTCCTTCTGGTTCTAAAAATAATTGATGTTTATCTTTATCGGCAAAAGTTTTCAATTTAGTCTCAATACTTGGACAATATCTTGGCCCTACGCTCTGAATGGTTCCATCGAACATTGGAGACTCATCAAAGCCTTTTTCAAGAATTTTATGAGTGTTGAGATTCGTATAAGTAATATAACAGGTCAAGCGTTTTAGTTTTGACGAAATCTCAGGAAGAAAAGAAAATTTATAAAAATCATTGTCTCCTTCTTGCTCAGTTAACTTACTGAAATCAACGCTTCTACCATCAATTCTAACAGGGGTACCTGTTTTCATTCGTCCAACAGTAAAACCTATATTATGAAGTTGATCACTAATAAACTTGGATTCGGGCTCAGAAATTCTACCTCCATGAAATTTATTTTGGCCAACATGCATTAGACCATTTAAAAAAGTACCATTTGTTAAAATTACTGTTTTTGAATAAAAATGGACTCCTAGATCTGAAATTACACCAGTGACTCTATTTTCATCAAACATAAGTTGCGTAACAATACCTTGCCATAAATCTACATTCAAATTCTGTTCGAGATACTGTCTCCAAACTTTTGTAAAAACCATTCGGTCACATTGTGCCCTAGGGCTCCACATGGCTGGACCTTTCGAACGGTTTAACATTCTGAATTGAATTGTTGATTCATCAGTGACAATACCAGCATATCCTCCTAAGGCATCAATTTCGCGTAAAATCTGACCTTTAGCTATGCCACCCATAGCTGGATTACATGACATTTGTGCTATCTTAGTCATATCCATGGTTATAAGTAAAACCTTTGAACCCATAGTAGCTGCTGTCATTGCTGCTTCACACCCTGCATGTCCTGCACCTACAACAATTACATCATACGAAAACTTCATTCTAATAATTTTAAAAAAATAGATAAGTAACTGAAATCAATTACTGAAAAGAAAAAAATAAATCTAATGAAAGTTGTTCTTGTTCTCTCATTTTTAAAACATCCTCATCATTTTTATCATCAAAACCAATTAGATGAAGAATACCATGAATTATCACACGTAAAAATTCATAATCAACAGGTACATTATATTCAACAGCATTACGAGAGACAGTATCAATACTTATAAATAAATCGCCAGAGATAACTTTTGTATCGTTGTAATTAAAAGTGATAATATCAGTTAAATATTTGTGATTCAAATATTTAATATTATAATCCAACAAAAAGCTGTCTGAACAAAAAACTACTGAAACATCTCCTAACCGGAAATTATGTAGTTCAACAACTAATTTAACCCACTTCTTTATTTTTCTATAATCAAGTTGTGGTCTTTTACACTCTTGCTCAAAAAAACTAATCACAATGCTTATTAAAAATTAATTTAACGATTCTTCCATTATTCATGACCTCGAAACTATCTGTATATGTTTTCATTAAAAAAAGTCCCCTACCCGATTCCTTTCTAATATTTTCAGTAATTATGGGATCTGGAACTTTAGTAATATCAAATCCTGAACCTTCGTCTTCAATGATAAATTCATAAGAACTACTCGATTGAAAAAAATAAACATTTACAAATTTAGTTGAATCAAATTGATTACCATGCTGCATAGCGTTGTTAATAGCCTCACTTAAAGTTAAATATATATTAAAATGCATACGCTTATCAATTCCATACTCGCTAAATATAGACTGCAAAAAATTATCAACCTCATAGAGATTATTTTTCGAGGATGCTATGCTGATTAACTTTTCCATTAATACTATCAAGCGTAAACATATATTTTTGAAATTTAGACTGATAAAAAGTATTTAAAATTAATTTATTTTTTAACAATTTCTCTTCATAGTTAATTTGAAAACGTTCATCATCTAACTCTGAATTAGGTTTATTAAGGAATTGTTCCTTTGCACTGTCCGATTTTCTTTTTTCTTCTAAATCTCTTTCATTTTCAGCCTTTTCTGCCTCCAGCAATCGCGTCATAATTTGTTTCTGACGTTCAATAGTTGAATTAGAAATATTATTTCTCAAAATATCTTCTCTTACTTTATCCAAAAGCTGATCGGCTTGTTTTAAAGTTTCATAAGCATTGCTCCCAACCTGACCTTGATTCATCATTTGCTGAAGCATATTATGCATAGCTTCTTGCTGAGAAATTGCCTTACCTAATTCATTCTGCATTGCTTTACCTTGGTCACCTTGTTTCATCATTTGCATTATTTTCTCTAGCTGCTGTTGCAAACTCTTTTGCATACTTTGCATAGATGACTTCATACTATTAGGATTAGGATTATTCCCAGGTTTATTACAATTTTTATTACCAGGCTGAGAATTAGCCTGTTGCTCCTGTAATTTTTTTATAACTTCTGAAAGAAATAACGACAAATTATTAACTGAAGTAAGTACTTTCTGTTGATTTACATTTATTTGGGAAATTGCATTATCCTCAAAATCATTTTCAATGCCTGCAAAATAAGTTCTTACTGCAAATAATTCCTTATTTATTTGAGAATTAATAGATGGTTCTCTTTTGGATAATGAGTACAATGAATCGTTGATAATAGTAAAATCATTAACTAATTTTTTCTGTTCAACAAGTGCTAACACATTAAAATTTCGCTTATTTGTTGAAGAAATTAACTTTTCCTGATTAAAACTAAATGTCACCAAGTTGTCAAGAATTTGAATCAAATCTTGAAGATTCTCCATGTTTTGCTCAGCAAAATTTTCTTCAATCATCTGATCTATCATAAACTTTAAATTATCAAGATTCTC
The DNA here is from genome assembly GCA_012719495.1 of Bacteroidales bacterium. GTDB lineage: Bacteria > Bacteroidota > Bacteroidia > Bacteroidales > Prolixibacteraceae > CAYMTR01. Next base: position 89,165 of record JAAYAG010000060.1, on the reverse strand, counting down.
TTTATTCTTTTTAAGAGACTCCTGACTTTTTTTCTTATTTTCTTTTCGAATATTCTCATTTGATTTAGAAAACTCATTATTTATCTCATTTTTCTCATTAGATAAATCGTATAAGTTAACTGGTTCTTCTAACTCGTTATTAATCTTATTAATATCGTTATATTCCTTCATTAATTGATCAAAATCTTTCTGTTGTTTTTCTTGATCAGAAGCCAATTTATTGGTATCAAACTTTTTATCAGCTTCGCTTAAATTAGAATCTTGTTTCTTTATTAAATTATCTATATTCTTTGAAAACTGATCAAGTTGCTGTTCAACTTTCATTCTTTTCAACAATTCCAGATTTCTATCCAATTGCTTTGATAATTCATCAACCGATAGATCAAGTTTTTCTTTTGAGTTATTAAGTTGGTCTTTATTAAACTCTTGCATCATTTTATTGAAATCTTCAAGCAACTTTTTCATTTCATCAGAAAAAACATCTTCGAGTAAATCATTGATTTGCTGTTGTTTTTCGATTAAACGCTGATCTTGTTCAGTAAATGACTTCATGTAATTATTCATTTCATCATTTTTTTCAATCAGGTTTTTCAATTCTTCTTCCAAATTGCCTTTAATTGAAGATATATTTTTTTGAATTTCCTTTCTCTCCCACTCTGTCAAATCACTATTGAGCATTTTTTTCTTAACCTCGTTAAGGTTATTTTTCAACTGATCAGTAAAATTCATACTATTTTGAAAAATATTCTCAATTTGGTCAAACATTTTATCTTGGAAATCAGCAATTTCATTAGCTTCAGGAAAACTAAAATAAAAAGTTTCGCTTACAGCAGACTTAGGTCCTTTAACTTCATCATTATCATATATTTCAAAAAAATATGATAAATCTTTAGTGATTGATTTATATAAATTAAAATCAAAAGCATAAAAGAATTCCTGAGTAGAAACATTTGGTAATATATTTAGAATGAAGGTAGAATCAATTTTATCGCCAATCTTGATTTGAAATAATAATTTACTAAAACCGTAATCATCGGTTACATTACCGCGAAAATAAATTCGTGTAAAATCTATAGAATCGTTCAATTTAACAACACCAATAGAAGGAAATTGATCTTCAATAACTTGAAAATTGATTTTTAAATAATCTGGAATAAAGAAATTTGAATTTTTCAAATTAACATTTATATATTGATTATCAATTATTTGCTTTTTATAAATAAATATATTTTTTTTCGAATTATCTAATGAAAATTTAGAAGAGCCATCACTCAAAATTACAGAATCAGTATTCAATGTTGAAAAATCAACAGTAGCAACAGTTCCTGCAGGAACAGTAAATTCGGTTACATTGTCTATTTTTTCATTCTTTTGAAGAGTATATCCAGGCTTAGTTAGTTGAACAGAAAAATTTGTCAAAATAGGTTTATCATGAACAATTAACTGATAAATACTTGAATTATAATTATTTATTGAAATCTGAAAAAACAAATCATTATTGACATTATTGAATTTATAAGAATAAAAGTTTGTAGAATCTTTTTTCATTAAAAAAGATTTTCCGGAAATAATCAAATTGACATCTGAATATTCTTTATAACCACCAATAGATACATGTAATGTAAAATCTTCTCCTTTTCCTACCGATAAATCTTCATTTAAAATAGTAAGCTTATATGGCAATGGTTTCTCAAAAGTTGTTTGATACTTAATAAGTCGATATGATGTATCATTAAAAGCCCTTGGATTAACTAGATAAAAGAGAAATGAAAGAACAAAAGCACCAAAAACCAAGTACAAAAATTTAAAGCTTCTTTTAAAAGAAATAGCTTTGTTAAAATCAAAGATTTTTATATCTGTAATTTTCTGGTTTATACTGGCAACAATCAACTCTTTTGAATAAACATCATCTGTATCAGAAGATGAAAGTTCAAGAATATTGATCAATTTATCTTTAACATCTGGAAAAGATTGAGTAATAAGTTGATTTATTTTTCCTTTTGACAATCCTTTCAAAACATTACAATACTTCAAAAAAGGTAAAAAAATAAGAAAAATAAATGAAATTATACTGAAAACAAAGAAGCTTGTAACTATATAAAACTTAGTATTAATACTAAAGTATAGAAAGTATTCTAGCCCCAAGAAAACTAACCAAAAAACAAAAGAAACAAGAATAAAAAGCATTAGACCAGTAATAATCTGATTCAAAAAGTACTTTTTAGAAAACTTATTTAACTTATATAGAATAATATCTAATTCTGATTTCATAGCTTTACATTAACATACAATAATAAAAGAAACATCATAAAAAAATGTACGTTCATCAAATAAATAAAATTGTTTCTAACCTGTTAATAAAATGGTAAAACATACTTACTATTTTTGAACAAATAAATTTTAGAAAATAAATTTAATTTGTAAGAGAAACTTTTTAACTTATTTCAAAAAACAAAATGCAAAGAATACTTATAAAAATATGAAGTCAAAATTAACAGCTAATTGAATTAAAAAAATAAATTTAAAAATATTAACAGTTGTTGATTAAAAAATATAAGATATTAGCTATCAAAAAAATAAAAAAAAAGAATTTTGTTAATATAAGTTTGAAGAAAATGGGGATAAAATTTAAAAATAAGTTATCAACAGAATCAACAAGCTAAATACATCAAAATTTTAAATTAATTTTTAACTTTAAAAAGTATATATTTGCAAAGGCTCATTGTTAATAAGAGAGAGGAAGATTTATAAGCTATGAAAGAAAGTTTATCAATATTGTTAGTTGAGGATAATATTTTAAATCAACGTATTACAACTTTTAGTTTGAAAAAATTCAACCATGAAGTTGATATTGCGAATAATGGACTTGAAGCTGTTAACAAGTACAGGGAAAAGGACTATGATGTTATCCTAATGGATATAATGATGCCTGTAATGGATGGTTTAGAGGCAACTTTCCAAATAAGGAAGTATGAAAACGAGATGCCTACAAAAAAACATACCCCTGTTATAGCTATCACAGCCAATACTTTAGATAACGACAGAGACAAATGTTTAGCTACAGGTATGGATGAATATATGGCTAAGCCATTTGATATGAACAGGCTTAATGAGATTTTTAAAGAACTGAATATAATTGCTTAAATTTTTATATTTAGCAATTTTCAATATTTAATGGCTCATCAAAACGATTTAAGGGAAAACTTCTTTTCTGATTCGGATAAAGAAATAGATAAAAGGTTAAGGCCTTTGTCATTTGAGGATTTTAGTGGTCAAAAACAGATCATTGAAAACCTTAAAGTGTTTGTGTTAGCTGCAAAACAACGTTCCGAAGCTCTTGATCATGTTTTATTGCATGGTCCTCCAGGTTTAGGAAAAACAACGCTATCAAATATTATTGCTAATGAATTGGGGGTTGGAATTAAAACAACTTCTGGTCCTGTTCTTGATAAACCTGCCGATCTTGCTGGTTTACTCACCAATTTAGAACCTTTCGACGTACTTTTTATAGACGAAATTCATCGTTTAAGCCCCGTAGTTGAAGAATATTTGTATTCAGCTATGGAAGACTATAAAATCGATATTTTAATTGATAAAGGGCCTAGTGCTCGGTCTATTCAAATAGAATTAAATCCATTTACACTTATTGGGGCAACTACTCGCTCGGGTTTACTAACAAGTCCGCTACGGGCTCGTTTCGGAATTAACTCACATCTTGAATATTACGATGTAGAAATTCTCGACAATATTATTAAAAGATCTGCTAAAATACTTGATATTCATATTGAAGACTTAGCAGCAATAGAAATATCGAGAAGAAGTAGGGGAACTCCCCGTATTTTAAATGCTTTGTTACGACGTGTGCGGGATTTTGCACAAGTAAAAGGATCTGGAATTATCGATATGGCTATTACTCAATATGCCCTCGATGCCTTAAATATTGACAAGCATGGCCTTGATGAAATGGATAATAAAATTTTAAGTACAATTATAGATAAATTTAAGGGAGGTCCAGTGGGGTTAAATACAATTGCGACCGCGGTTGGAGAAGAATCTGGAACAATTGAAGAAGTATATGAACCTTTTCTTATTAAAGAAGGATTTATTAAACGTACTCCACGAGGACGAGAAGCTACAGAATTTGCCTATCAACACCTTGGAAAAATTAAATATGGTGAAGATAAAAACCTTTTGCTCTTTTAGTTAGCTGTAAATTTTACTGCAAACATTTTTGGCCAGAGTTTTCCTGTTATATAAAATAAATTTTCTTTTCTGTTGTATGCTATTCCATTTAAAACATCGATAAAAGCAGAAGATTTTACTTCGGCAAGTAAGGGTTCCATATTAATGTAAGCTAATACTTTACCGGTATTGGCATCTATTTTTAGTATAGTATTTTTGGTCCAAATATTTGCATAAATAATACCGTCAACATATTCCAGTTCATTGATGTAATCAATAGTTCCCTGGTTATCACACACTTCGATACTATTTATTATGCTGAAATTTATTGGATCGATATAATGAATTTTTGAAGATCCATCGCTCATAATAAGATTTTTACCATCGTTACAGAGACCCCAGCCCTCATTTGAAACAAATGAAAATTCATTAATTTTTTCAAAAGTGTTCAAATCATATACAAAACCGATTTTATGCTTGTAGGTAAGTTGGTATATCTTGTTATTCAATATTGTAATTCCTTCTCCAAAATACTTATTATCAAGCTTTAATGATTTAATAATTTTATTTTTTCCAGGTATATAAGAAAAAATGAAAGAGGTTCCTTCGTTTCCGGTTCCTTCATAAAGCACTTCATCAACAAACTCAAAACCTTGAGTGAAATAACTGGGATCGTGAGCTAATGTTTTAATAATTTTAAAACTCAATTTTTCAGGAACAATGTCTGAAGGAATAAAGAATGTGGCTGTATTTGCTGATGAAATCCCATCGGTTTTATAGGCAACAGCTTTAATGCTATGGTTACCTGGTAAATATTTTTTTGTAGAAACTTTAATTGTATTTTCTGCTTTATCAGTCGATTCAATTAATTCATTATCAATAAATAAATCAACCTTTTGTAATTTACCGTTTTTAACTGAAGTTTGAGTTTTAACGGTGAAATCATTTCCTTGTTCAACTACTTTATTTGCCGGGGTAATAAGTATATTTGTAATTGGTTTACGCGAGTAGTTGTTTTTATTACTACAACCCGAGAACACAATTATTAGAGCCATTACTATCAATGAAAAGTTTTTTGCCATATTTTCAATTTTTTAGAAAGCAAAATTTGAAAAAACTTTTCGTTTATGTTTTATTTAAAGCAAATTTTTTGACTTGAAAGCAATTAAAAAACTAACCGGTGAAACGGTAATCTACGGAATGCCCAGTATTATTGGGCGTTTCCTTAATTGGTGGCTTAATCCATATTGGACCTATGTTTTTCTTAATCAAGCCGAAGTAGGGAGTATAATTAATATTTATGCCTATGTAGCTTTCTTATTTGTAATGCTAACGTATGGTATGGAAACCGGTTTTTTTAGGTTTGCTACCAAGGAGGGTGATTCGAAGAACGTCTTTTCTACCACCATGTTGTCTCTCCTTTTTACTTCTTTTTCTTTTGTTTTGGCTGTTTTTATTTTTAAAAACGATATAGCTGCAGCTTTAGATATTGCTAAAAACCCTGAATTTGTCACTATTATGGGGGTAACCATTGCGTTGGACGTGCTTTCAACCATTCCGTTTGCAAAGCTTCGATTGCAACACAGGCCAATGCGTTTTGCAATGATCAAATTCATCAATATTGGAGTAAATATTTCTTTTAATTTGATTTTTCTTTCTCTATTTCCTGCAATAGCCAAAGCATTTCCTAACGGTTTTATTAACACTATTTACGATCCTGAATTTGGAATAGGATATGTTTTTTTGGCCAACTTAATTTCTTCTGTAGTTACCATGTTTCTTTTGATTCCTGAATTGAAAGAGAAGTATTCTTTTGATGTTACATTGTGGAAGAAGATTTTAACCTATTCTTTTCCGATTTTTATTGTTGGGGTAACGGGAATGATCAATCAAAATATTGATAAAATACTCTTGCCAGAATTATTACCAGCCTCGGAAGAACCATTGAAACAGCTTGGAATTTATGGTGTTGCTTTTAAAATGGCGGTGCTTCTCAATATGTTTATTCAGGCATTCAGGTTTGCTTTCGAGCCATTCTTTTTTTCACAAAGGGCTGGAGGAGATTCAAAAAAGATGTATTCAATTATAATGAAGTATTTTATCATTATAGGTTTGATAATTTTTCTTGGAATGTCGACTTTCATCGACTTGTTTATGAAAATTAATGCTTCTCAATATCGAGAAGCGGTGGGTATTGTTCCTATTGTATTGATGGCCAATTTATTTATGGGAATTTACTTTAACCTTTCTTTATGGTACAAAATTACCGATAACACAAAATATGGCGCTTATCAGGGAATTCTTGGCTCTATAGTAACCATCGCTATCAATATTATTTTTATCCCAACAATTGGATATTATGCTTCGGCCATTGCTATTTTAGCGTGTTTTGTGGTGATGACTATTATGTCGTATATAAAAGGAAACCAGATATTTCCTGTTGATTACGATTTGAAAAATTTTGCCTTTTATCTTGTTGTTAGTCTTATCTTGTTTGGCTTTTATTGGTATTTTAGAGAAACCGATTCTCCCAAATATTGGTTAGCGGCGTTAGTAAATATTATATTTATTTGCATTATTGTTTTTAAAGAAAAAAGGGAATTTTTAAAGATATTTGCCACATCAAATGAAAATTGATAAGATTTGAAAGTTTATTGAATAAACAGAACAGATTTTTTATTGCTTTGATGAATTAAGAATCAAATTACTATAAGATAATATGGAAAAAATTACAATAGCATTAGCTTCAGACCATGCCGGATGGGAAAGGAAACAAACGGTTATGCAACATTTGAATAAATTAGGAATTTCTTACAAAGATTTTGGGGCTTTTTCTGATCAAAGTACAGATTATGCTGATTGGGCACATCCAATGTCTGAAGCTGTTGAAAATGGAGAATTTACTTTTGGAATTACCCTTTGTGGGAGTGGTAACGGTATAAATATGACAGCCAATAAGCATCAAAAAATACGTTCAGCATTATGTTGGATACCAGAAATAGCTGCATTGGCCCGCCAACATAACGACGCAAATGTTTTATCATTACCCGCCCGTTTCATTACCGATCAACTTGCCATAGAGATTGTAGATGCATTTTTAAATGCTGATTTTGAAGGAGGTAGACACTTAACTCGAATAAACAAAATACCCCTTTCAAAATAATTTTTAGATTGGTGAATGAAAATTGATGTAAAATTTCATTATTTTATTATCAATCAAGCTAAATTCATTATTTTTAGGTGAAATTGTCCAGTTGATTGAAAATTATTTTGATACAATTTTTAAGCGAATAAGAATACCAATATTTTAGTTATGCTGTCGAACACCTGCAAATATGCCATCAGGGCAATGATTTATATTGCTAACTATTCTGAGGGTCAAAATAAAATCGGGATTAAAAAAATCACCGACGATTTAAATATACCATCTCCATTTTTGGGTAAAATACTTCAAAAATTGGCAAGAGAAAATATTTTATGCTCGACCAAAGGGCCTCACGGTGGATTTGCATTGGCTAGAAAGCCCGAAGAGATATCTCTCTATGATATTATTGTTCAAGTAGATGGACTGTCATATTTTAACAATTGTATTATTCGGCTTGAATCTTGTAGTTGTTTTACAGAGGAAATTTCTACGTGTCCTATTCATAAGCGTTTTAATGCTATTCGTAATGATTTGATTTCTTTTTATAAGAATACCTCGTTAGCTGACATTGTAGAAGATTTCGAAATTTCGGGGGAAACTATTCAATTTTAAACAGTTTTTTTTCAATTTTTTTATTCCGAATGGCATATTGATAAAAAATTATGCCCAAAAGTGCACCTATACAATTGGCAAAAAAATCGAGTATATCAGCTGATCGTGTGTTGGTAATGCTATACTGTAAAAATTCCATCACTAATCCGCAAAATGCCGATGTAAAAAAGGAAAAAATATAGCTTTTTGTATATTTCTTTTCCGACATAAGCGCAGGGATTAGTAAAACAGTCATTATAAAATACATAATTCCATGAACAACTTTGTCGGCATGTTCAAAAATTACAATTGATGGCAGATTTCGTTGTGGCGACAGAGAGCCAATAATGACTAGTATAAACCAAACAAAAGGATATAAATATCTGATTTTCAATTTTATATTATTTTAATAAATTCAACATTTTCAATTTCTGTTTTATTCGGCAAAAGTGAAAAAAAATGCTCTGCTAATTCTCTTTTTTTGTTATTTTGACTTTTTATACATAAAACTTCATGTCAGGAATCTACATTCATATACCTTTTTGCAAGAAGCGCTGCCATTATTGCGATTTCTATAAATCTGTTGATTTATTGCAAGTTGATTCATTTTTAGCAGCTCTTTCACAAGAGATATTTTTGCGAAAAGATTACTTAAATGAACGTATTATATCTACAATTTATTTTGGGGGTGGAACACCTTCTATCTTAAGTGCTAAACAATTATGTGAAATCTTGGATTTAATACGAACGACCTATACCGTTTTATCCGAGGCCGAGATTACCATGGAAGCTAATCCCGATGACTTGTCGGCAGAATATCTAAAAGAAATTAAATCAATAGGAATCAATCGATTAAGTATAGGAATTCAATCATTTTCTGACAAAGATTTGATCTTTATGGGTCGACGACATTCTGCAATGCAAGCTATTGAAGCCGTAAAAATGTCTCAATCTGTTGGATTTGAAAATATTAGCATCGATTTGATTTATGGAATTCCGGGAATGTCAGTGAAGCAGTGGAAAGAAAATTTGCAACAAGCTTTTCAACTCAATGTACAACATTTATCTGCTTATCATCTTACTTTTCATAAGGGGACACAGTTTTGGAAGCAATTGACAAAAGGTTATATTCGTGAAATAGATGAAGATGAGAGCATTATTCAGTTTGAAACGCTCATAGAGGAAGCAAAAAAGAATGATTTTATTCATTATGAAATATCAAATTTTGCCCTTGATGGTTTCTTTTCTAGGCATAACACATCATACTGGAATCAAACGGAATATTTAGGGCTTGGTCCATCTGCCCATTCGTATAACAAAGCAACACGATTCTGGAATGTATCAAGCGTAAAAAAGTATTTACAACATATAGATAATAAGACTATTGCAGGAAGATTTGAAACCTTATCTATAAATGATAAATTCAACGACTACTTATTAACTCGCTTACGAACATGTTGGGGAATCAGTAAAAATCAATTATTACAGCAATTTGGAAGCAAGTATTTTCAGTATTTTGAGCAAAAAATTATTCATTATATATCTCTTGGTTTTATCGAAGAAAGCAATGATAATGTGTATATTACAAAGAAAGGGTTATTTATTTTAGATTCAATTATTGAGGAACTATTTTACGTGTAATTACTATGAATGTTGAAACAATCCGCGATTATTGCCTTTCAAAAAATGCAGTGACAGAATGCATGCCATTTGATGATAATACACTGGTATTTAAAGTTTTGGATAAAATGTTCCTATTACTTAATCTCGATGGAGAATTATCGATAATTATAAAATGTCAACCTGAAAAAGCCATAGAGCTTCGAGAACAATATCCAGCAGTATTACCTGGTTACCACATGAATAAAAAGCATTGGAACATGGTGATGATAAATGGTTCGTTATCCAATGAACTAATTCATTCTTTTATCGATGAGTCGTACCATTTGGTAATAAGTGGCTTATCGAAACAACAACAACAACAACTTATTGAAAATCAATGAAACAAAAAAAGCAAAACCTAGAATTTGAATTGCGAGGTGATTATATCGAGTTAATAAAATTACTAAAGTTGATGAGAATAGCAGAAAGTGGGGGGCAAGCTCAGCTTTTCGTCGAGAATGGAGAAGTAAGTCTTAATGGAGTACAAGAACACAGGAAACGAGCTAAATTGCGCCGTGATGATGTTGTTGAAATTTTCGATTTTCTGGTTACTATAAAATAAAAAAAAGCCGGAAAAAATGGGGCTTTCCGGCTGAAGTTAAGCTTGTGCGCGTGGGGAGTGTGGTTGGAAAAGAGAAAATTAAACTGGTTTTGATTAAGCACTTCAAAAGTAAGTAAAAACGAAAACCATTGTTCGAAAAAAATGCTAATATTTACGAATGGCTGTTTTGTGTTTACGAACGTCAAAAAATTGGTGACGAACGGCTAAAATTCGTTGATTAACGGTTTTCTTCCCACTCGTATTTTAACAAGCTGTATATTTCAAGGTCGATATATCGGGTATGATGTCTTTCGCCATGACGTTCAATACCTTCGAGTGAAAATCCAAGTTTTTTTGGAATGGCTGCGCTTTGAAAATTCCCCAAGCCACATTTGATTTGAATCCGGTTTATTTCAAGTTTTTTGAAGCAGAATTCCAGAATCTTTTCAACCGAACGGAGCATAATACCTTTTCCGTTCATCTTTTCAACTAACCAATATCCAATTTCGAGTTTTCGGTTCAGGTAGTCGATATCTTTTAAGCCTACTAAACCACAAAATGTGTTATCGTACCAGATCGTAAAAATCTCTTGCCGCCGTTCAACATCGTCAACAATTGATTTAACAAATGAAAGGGTATCTATTTCCGAACGTGTCATATCGACAAAAGGAAGCCATTTCCGAAAAAAGTAGCGGTTTTGGTCAATGGCATCGAATATTACTTTCGAATCGTTGATAATCAAATTTTTTAATGTTATTGAAGAATCTACTGTAAGATCGGTTATAAGCATGACTTTTCAAATAAATGTTGGATTATAGAAAAAGACAAAGTATCTTACGATTGATATCTTTGTCAAAAAAACAAAACAAAAATGAAAACAAAATTTTTTATTCCAATAGGAATTGCTTTATTTTTTATGTTTTGTAAGCCACTTCAAGCTGGTAACGATTCAATTCCTGAGAAAATTGTCGAAATTCAAACTTCGTTTGGAACGATGAAAGTTAAGCTGTATAATGAAACACCACAGCATCGAGACAATTTTATAAAATTGGTTGAACAGGGATTTTATGACGAATTGCTGTTTCATCGGGTAATAAAAGATTTTATGATACAAGGCGGCGATCCTGATTCGAAAGGCGCAAGAGCTGGCCGCCAACTTGGTGGGGGCGATTTAGGCTACGAAATTCCGGCAGAATTCAATCAGACATTGTTTCATAAAAAGGGAGCTCTTTCTGCTGCCCGAACTTCAGACGAAGTTAATCCTGAAAAAAAATCATCGGCATCGCAATTTTACATTGTACAGGGGAAAACGTATACTAACGAAACTCTTGATATGCTTATAGATAGGCGAAAGCAACAAGCCATAAAAATTGAAACAGATAAATTCATAAAAGCTAACCAGAGCGAAATTAAACGTCTTCAAAAGCTGCCAGTTCGTGATAGCTTGAATGCTTTTCTCGATGTAATTTATCAGGACGCAGAAGCGAAAGCAAACCTATCTTCCTTTGAGGTTGATAGTCTTAAAAGAGTAGTATATACAACAGTCGGCGGAACGCCATTCCTCGATGGCGCTTATACTGTTTTTGGCGAAGTGATTGAAGGGTTGGGAATTATCGACTCAATTGCAAATGTTAGTGTGGACCGGAATGACAGACCAGTTCAGGATATCAAAATGAGAATTAAAGTTTCACAATAGCTTTAATGCACCAACTTGTTGATATTTTTTCAGTAAGTAATTTATAAGTAACTGTTTATTTTTTTAGCATGAGAAGCAAGTTTTTTGTACTTATTTTATTTTTATTGACAGTAAATCAGCTTTTTTCACAAGGCAATAAAGTATTGGTTTCTACAAATCTTGGAAGCATGACCTTTTTGCTCTACGACGATACTCCAAAGCATCGCGATGCTTTTATCGAATTGATTGAAAAGGGTCATTTTAATGGAACATTGTTTTACCGGGTGATTCAGGATTTTATGATTCAAGGAGGCTCAAAAGATTCACGAAATGCCCCTCCGGGAAAGTTTATCGGCTATGGAGACCCAACTAAGACGGTAGATGATGAAATATTACCCCATCATTTTTGTAAAAAAGGGGCTTTGTGTGCTCCCCGCCAACCCGACGATATCAATATTTTTAAACAAAGCGATATTTCACAGTTTTTTATCATTCAGGGAAGAAAATTTACCAGTGGGCAGCTTGATACACTTGAAATAGCTGTAAACAGGCCTATCAGAAAGAAAGTAATAAGCAAAGTATACCCGCCCGAGGTAAAAGCGCAACTCGATCTTTTGAAGGCTGAAAACCGTATTGAGGAAGCCAAACAGCTTGCCGAGACAATAAAAGAGAAAATAGAGGTTGAATATGAACTTGCAGAAGGGAAATTGATTTTTTCACAAGATCAGCGCGAAGCGTATACTACCCTTGGCGGTTCACCCGAAATTGACCATGAATACACCGTTTTTGGAGAAATGTTGGAAGGTTTTGATGTGATTGACAAAATTGCTGCCCTGAAGACAGATAATAATAACCGGCCACTTACTGATGTGGTTATTACTGTGAAACGAATTAAATAAATGGGTTATCCATTTATAAACATCATATATTCAATGCATTATTAAGTTGACAAATCCTTTTTTTAATGAAAAAGTTATTTTTTCTTACGGTCGTATGTCTTTGCTTGGTTTTTATGTTGGTTTCGTCTTGTTCCTCAAAACAGAAAGAAACAAAAACTGAAAATACTAATGAACAAGAAGCACCCAAAGGCCCAGACTTTTCAAACTTTATTAATTCAATTTTCTCGGTGCAAACCTTCAAAGGAGATCGCTTGCTCGAAACTGGTCAGGGTTTTGTAGCCGATAACAACATACTTGCCTTGCCATTTTCTTTTGTAAACGATGCCGATCGTGCAATCATAACGCCGTTGAATGGTGGTAAGAAATTAATTGTGAATAAGTTCGTAGCATACGATAGAATCAGTAATCTTGTACTTCTTTATTCTGACTCACTGCTTGCCCAGCCCTTATTGCTTTACTCCGATTCTTTTATCACCAATGTTATTACTTATATCGCAGGCAGTAGAGCAAATTCGGTTCAACCTCTTTTCAAAGGAAAATGTCTTCAAAAAAAGATAGTTCAAGGACAGGAATATTTCAATATTACGAACAATGTTCTTACCAATCAACGAGGTGCGCCAATTTTTGTTTCTACTGGCAAGATTCTTGGGATGGCAACTTTTATTGAAGAAATGGGTGAAAGAAACTATTTTGCAATTCCGGCCGGAGAAATTGCCCGGTTACTTTCAAAAAAATCTTCACCACAACAACTTACTGCTTTATCTAATCCCGATTCTAAAAGGAATGCTTCGATAAAACGGATTGTCCTGGAAACAGATTATGGGAATATTGTTATCAGGCTTTTTAATGAAACACCAACATATCGGGATAATTTTGTAAAGCTCGCGAAGGAAGGATTTTATGATAATTTACTGATCCATAGGGTAATTCGTGATTTTGGAATTCAAAGTGGAGCTGCTGATACCCGAAATGCTGCTTCTGACGATGTTGTAGGTTGGAAAGGTCCGGGCTACACACTTCCGGCTTATATAGAAAGAAAACTGATTCATAAGCGAGGCGCAATTGGATCACCGCGGAAACCCGATACACAAAACCGAGAGAAGCGTTCCGATGGTTCACAATTTTATATAGTTACCGGTCGTAAATATCTCGACGACGAGCTAAACGATATTGAAAAAGAAAACGGAATAAAATTCACCGCAGCTGAGCGTGAAATGTACAAAACAATTGGCGGTGCACCCCATTTGGATGGCGAATATACCGTTTTTGGAGAAGTGGTTTCAGGGTTGGAAATTGCCGACCGGATTTCTCTTCTGCCTACAAAAAACGATTTTCGCCCACTTACCGATATTCGGCTGAAAAGGGTAAAAATTGAATGGTAATGTTGTTGAAATTACTTTAATACCACTTCAAAAGTTCAACCTTAATTGTTGGTTCAGTTGAGACTAACTCTTTGAATTTGTCAATATTACTGAAACCATCTTGTTGACGGTAATGATATGGGTAAACGTGTTTTGGTTTAAATTCGAGAACGGCTGATGCGGCTTGTTCAGGAGTCATTGTATATGGTAAATTCATGCAAACAAAGGCATGGTCAATGTTTTTTAGCTTTCGCATTTCGGGAATATCTTCAGTATCGCCGGCAATGTAAATTCGTTCTCCGTTAAGCTCTATAACATATCCATTTCCAACACCTTTGGGATGAAAATTGAGTCGCTCGGGGCTTGCATTGTACATCGCAACAGATTCAATGTTAATGTTTGACACAGTAGCTTTTTCCCCATTAGCCATGGTTTTTCCATATCCAAGCTGTTGGGTTACTATCGCAGGACCGATAATTTGAGTGTTTTCTTTTTTTACAGACTCGATAAGTTCTTTGTTTAAGTGATCTCCATGGGCATGTGTGAGCAAAATCAGCTGTGGGGTAGGGAAGTTGGTATATTTTTCAACTGCTCCAACAGGATCTACAAAAATGGTAATATCACCCGATTGAATAACAAACGATGCATGTTCAATTGGATAAAATTGAATAGAGCTATTATCCTTAGCTATTGAATTATAGCCCAATAGAAAGATAAAAGCGAAAAGGAATGCTATATTTCTCATGTTTTATTTTTTTTGTGGTAAAAACTCAAGAACAATCGGGAATGAAAACCAATCGTTCATTACATATCAAACTATTCAAAAATAGCAATTTTGATTTTTAAAAAAACATAATTGAAAGCCCAAAAGTTTACTTGTATATTTGCACCAATGTAAGTGTTTAGTAATAAAGAAACTGAAAGTCAAGCTTCAGTAGTAATTCCTTTAGTACTTAACAAGCCACAAGCGGCATAGATGTCTTGGCCACGCGATGCCCTTATTGTAGTAAGTAACCCTTTTTTGTTTAATTCTTCTTTGAATTCTAGCAAGCGTTTTTCGTTCGTTTTATTTAATGGAGTGCCGGGAATTGGGTGGAAGCGGATCAAATTAATATGACTTTTTACCCCATTTAAGAGGCGGGCAAGTTCTTTAACGTGAGCAGGAGTGTCGTTGAATCCACCAAATACGATATATTCGAAAGATAGTTTTCGCTGATTATCAAAATCGAAAGAGCGTATCTCGGCCACAACTTTTTCAATAGGGTAGGCGAGCTGGACAGGCATTAATTTCTCTCTCTCATTTTCGAATGGGGTGTGGAGGCTAATGGCAACATTACAGTTGCTTTCAACCAAGAATCGTTTTAATGACGGTATAATACCTATAGATGAAACAGTTATGCGCCTTGGGCTCATGGCATAACCCCAGTCTGAAGTTAGAATGTTGATGCTTTTCAGTACTTGATCCAAATTATCGAAAGGTTCGCCCATGCCCATGTAAACAATGTTGGTTATGCTTTTGAATTCATCAATCATGCGTAATTGATTAATTATCTCACCAGATGTAAGTTGCCCATTAAAACCTTGCTTGCCTGTCATGCAAAATAAACAGCCCATTTTGCACCCAACTTGGGATGAAACACAAACGGTGATTCTCTCTTTGTCGGGGATCATGGCTGTTTCAATATATTTTCCATGTTGGGTGGCAAAAAGGTATTTTTTTGTTCCATCGGTACTAACCTGAACTTTAACCGGTTTGCTAAGCCCAACACAATATTTTTCCGACAATATCTCGCGCGTTTTTTTCGAGAGATTGGTCATTTCATCAATCGACTCAATTTCTTTATTATATAACCAACTGGCAATTTGTTTGGCTGTAAAACCGGGTAATTTGAGTTCAGCTACAATTTCAGAGAGTTCGCTTAGTGTTTTGCCGAAAAGTGGTGTTTTTTCCGTTTTTGATATGTTGCTGCTCAAATTGGTCATTTCGCACTTAATTTTAATATAATTGTATTCTTGGCTTTCGTTGTATTCATTTAAAAACATGAAGCCATTTTTCAGAAGAAAATTTCAGATAAAATGTTTTCGAAGGGTACGCCACGTGCAATGAGCAAGTCACGAACTTCAACGACCATCATCGATCGTCCGCAAAGGTAATATTTAATATCTTTTGGCAGCGATTTGACTGATTCAATGTAGTTGGTAACCCTCCCCTGAAAATCTCCAACTTCATTGGTTGATGAGTTGCAACGAACATATTTTTCTCCAAAAGCGGTTTTAAATTCATCAGAAAAATAGAATTGTTCTTCCAATCGGGCTCCATGTAAGATTTTGTCTGCTTCGTAACCCGAGCGCATCATTGAGCGGAATGGAGCAATACCGGTGCCGGTAGCAATCCACCACATTTTTTCCGGGGTAGGTCTTAAAAACTGGCCGTATGGATGAGAAACATACAGCCTATCGCCGGGGTTTAGTTCAACCAGTTTGGGTGTTAATTCTCCTCCTAATTTCAAATCAAAGAGAATTTCCATCTGTTGGTCGAATTCTCCGCTACAAAGACTGTAAAGGCGTGGTTCAATACTCCGGTTGCAGGTAAGTTGTACCACTTGACCAGCTTTATACCCAAACTGTTTTTTAAATGTAAGGCAATATTTTTCATTGGCAATTTCTTTCAGCCCGATTACATTATTTGAAAATAGAAACTGATCATCCATAGGTTTTTTCGATGTATTATGCCAAATTAACAAGGAATAATTCGTAAAGTTCAGTTTATGAAGTATACGGGCAAATTGCTTTACGGATCTTCATCTGAATAAATCATCTCTGTCGGGGTTCTGTAAGACTCGATGAGTTGAGTAATTCTGATTAATCTGCATTAGAAAATTAAATATGATTCCTGTTTTGGGTTTTCGAGTTTCGAGTCGTTATATTTGTCGTTCATTTTAAATGTTTTTACCCATGATTTTATCCGGACGAGAGATTGAAAAAAGGTTAAACAAAACCATCTTTATCGAACCATATACTAGCGCACAGTTAAATCCTAATAGTTACAATTTGAGGCTTCACAATAAGCTACTCGAATATGATGATTTAGAGCTTGATATGAAAAAGGAAAACAAGGCGCACGAAATAATTATCCCTGAAGAAGGTTTTTTGCTTGAACCGGGAAAACTTTATCTTGGACGAACACTTGAATATACGCGTACTGAAGGTTTGGTCCCTATGCTCGAAGGAAGATCGTCGATTGGGAGACTTGGGATGTGCATCCATATAACCGCAGGTTTTGGAGATGTGGGCTTTGCCGGATTTTGGACTCTTGAAATTTTTTGTGTACAACCAATACGTATTTATCCTGGTGTTGAGGTTTGTCAAATATATTACCACGACATCAACGGAGAATACGATAATTACCGGAGCGGAAAATACCAGCATAATGAAGGCATACAGCCAAGTTTGCTCTATAAAGATTTTTTGAAATCAACATAAAATATTCATTTGAAAGCAATTGGGGTAATATGGGGAATAGTGAAAAAAATAGTGAGCCTTCCGTTGTTGGGTTTGGTTTACTTTTATAAATATGCAATTTCTCCACTCACCCCGGCATCGTGCAGGCACATACCCACATGTTCTTCTTACATGATTGAAGCCATAAAAATTCATGGACCATTTTTAGGAACATTTCTTGGATTTCGGCGTCTCTCGAAATGCCATCCTTGGGGAACACATGGCTACGATCCGGTTCCTCCGAAAGGAGAAAAATTGTTTACATTTGAAAAGGTTCGGCTGAAAAAGCGGCACTAATGTTAGAATTTTGTTTTAAGGTGTAACAATGAAACTTCTATCACTTCATCTTTGTTTATATTTGAGTTTTAATGTAGAATAATCTTATTGGCATGAGAAAAAATATTACTCTATTTTTTATGTTTTTGGTTTTTGTCGTTACAGGCTTTGCTAACGGAGATGGTAAAAAAGACTCGAAAAAGCCAGTGGTAACGGTAAGTATTTTACCTCAGAAATTTTTTATTGAGCAAATAGCGGGAGATTTTTTACAGGTAAATGTAATTCTTCCGCCGGGTTCGAGCCCTGAAGATTTTGAGCCAACTTCAAAACAAATGACCGAATTGTCAAATTCATCCTACTATTTTTACATCGGACATTTAGGTTTCGAAAAGACTTGGATTAAAAAGGTTACGGCTATTGCTCCAAAGGTAAAATATATCTCGTGCAGCAAGGGGCTCGACTTGCTTGAAGACGAATGTACCCACGGCGAAAACCATGCAAAGAACAAACAAGTTCATGGCACCGATCCACATATCTGGACCTCACCAGAGAACGTGAAAACCATGTCCCGGACAATTTGTGCTGAACTTGTGAAAAGTTATCCTTCGCAAAAAGTAGTTTTCGAGAAGAATTTAAATGCATTTATTTCTAAAATAGATACCCTCGATAATCATATACGGTTTATGTTTAACGATTCAATCAGTAAGGCGTTTATGATTTTTCATCCAGCAATGGCTTATTTTGCACGTGATTATCATATCGAACAATATGGAATTGAGTTTGAAGGGAAATCACCAAGTACAGCTCACATGAAAAAAATGGTTGACATTGCCCGGGCAAAAAAAATAAAAACTATTTTCATTCAATCGCAGTTCGAAACAGCTAAAGCTCAGTCTATTGCCCGAGAGATTGGAGGCAATGTTGAAGCAATCGATCCGTTAGCCGAGAATTGGTTAGGTGAAATGTACTCAATTGCTGCAAAAATGAAAAAAGCCATGCATATTGTGACCAATGAGTAATTTATTGACAATAAGAGATTTAACTGTTTCGTACGACACAAAAGTTGTGCTCGAAAGAGCCAATCTTGTTGTTGAAGAAAACGACTTTATTGGCATAATTGGTCCAAATGGGGGCGGGAAAACTACGTTGCTCAAAGCAATTCTTGGGTTGGTTCAGCCACAATCGGGAGAAATTCTTTTTTCAGAATCGATGAAAAACAAAAGGGGCGACATTGGTTATCTTCCTCAGGTGAACAAATTCGACAGTAAGTTTCCAATTACTGTGTTTGATGTAATTCATTCGGGGCTTGCCATGCAAGGAAAATGGAAGATGGGGTTCTTCAAAAAAGATAAGCAGAGGGTAGAAGCTATAATCGATGAATTGGGAATTGGACGTTTCGCCCATCGGCCTATAGGAGAACTTTCGGGAGGGCAAATGCAACGTACTTTTCTAGGAAGAGCGCTTATTTCAGATCCTCGTATTCTAATACTTGACGAGCCTGACACTTATGTAGACAATCAGTTTGAAGGCGAGCTTTATCGGAAATTACGCGAGCTGAACCAACGGATGGCTATATTATTAGTCTCGCACGATGTTGGAACGATCAGTACGTATGTAAAATGTATTGCTTGTGTTAACCGCGAGTTGCATTACCATCGCTCAAATATTATCTCGCCCGAACAATTAGCTTCGTACAACTGTCCAATTCAGATCATTACCCATGGCAGCGTTCCTCACACTGTATTGGCAACTCATAATCACTCACATTAAACTACCACGATAACGCTATGCTTGAATTATTGCAATACGATTTTTTTACCAATGCGTTGTTGGCGGCATTGTTGTCGTCGGTTTCGTGTGGTATTATTGGAACTTATATTGTCTCACGCAGGATGGTTTTTATTGGTGGCGGCATCACCCACGCTTCTTTCGGAGGTATTGGAATTGCCTACTATCTAGGGATGAACCCAATTGTTGGAGCTGCAGTTTTTGCTGTACTCTCGGCCTTAGGGATCAATTATTTTAGCCAGAATGGAAATATCAGGCAGGATTCATCAATAGCGATCTGGTGGTCCTTAGGTATGGCCATTGGGATTGTTTTTATTGCCATCACCCCGGGTTATTCGCCCAACCTAATGAGTTTTTTGTTTGGTAGTATCCTCACTGTTACTTTTGCCGATTTGGCGTATATGGCGGTTCTTTCGGCGATTCTTGTTATTTTATTCTCGTTTTTCTTTAGGGTAATTGTTATGATCGCTTTCGACGAAGAATTCGCCCGGGCACGCAATCTACCAGTTTCTTTTTTCAATTATACCTTAATGGCGCTGATGGCCCTGGTAATTGTCGCCAGTATCCGCATTTCGGGCGTTATCCTTGTATTATCGTTGCTCACCCTACCTCAGGCTACAGCAAACCTTTTTACCAAGGATTTTCGGTCTATAATGATTGCTTCGGTGTTCATCGGATTAATTGGGATGCTTGCGGGGCTTTATATTTCGTATTACACCGATTTGCCCTCTGGCGCTACTATTATATTGCTGTTGACGGCTCTTTTTCTGGTAGGTAAATTATTTCTCACAGCTAAAGGCTTTTTGTATCGACGAAGCGGGAATTCTTTTTGATCACCAACAGCTTATTTTATAGGAATGACAAGGGTCAGGCCTGCTCCTTGTGGCTGAAACGACGGATAAAAGCGGATGCCTTGTTTTTCCCATTGATAACATAAAAAAATACCGGTGGCAGTTCCTGCTGCTGCTCCGAAAAGAACATCGCTGGCCCAATGGCGGTTTTCATATATACGCTGAAGGCCGACAAGTGTGGTTAATCCGTATGAGAGAACTGGAACCCACCCAGTATCACGGTATCTATAGGCATACACCGAAGCGACAGAAAATGCGGTTGAGGTATGTCCTGAAAAGAAAGAATTTCCTTTGAAAAAGGGGCCGTTCCATATATGTGGGTTCGTGCTGCCAGAATCGTTTGGCCGGTTTCTTCCCAATGTATTTTTTACTGCTTGAACAAGAATAGTATTCAGCAGAATACTTTCCGAGGCAATAAGTGCGGTTTCGATCGAATAGTTATTTTTTGCAATAATTCCGTGGAGAAGAAAGCCTGAAACAGATACGGCTAAATAGGCATGTCCAATGGGTTCTAATCCTGGTGAAACTTTGTCAAGGGTAGGAGAGTGTATAGTATTTGCCTTATCGTAAACCCATTGGTCGCCCCATAAAATAAGTGCTCCGGTTGCAGCAGACACTCCGCCAAAGGTTAGCCATTGTGACGAATTCCATTTTAGGGGAGAAACAGCCCATTTTTTTGCATCATCAAGTCCATGGATGATTACTTTTTTTACGACACACGTATCGTTTTGCTCTGCTTTTAGCGGAAGCGTAAAAATCGACAGGGCACAAAGTAAAGCCCATGTGTATGTTGTTATTGGTCGAATTTTTTTGCGTCCTCCCATATAACGTCCATTTCGGCCAATGACATATCGTGGAGCGAAAGCCCTTTCATCAGTGTTTGTTCCTCAAGGTAATTGAAGCGTTTTATGAATTTTAGGTTGGTTCGCTCCAGGGCCGATTCAGGGTCAATTTTATATAAACGAGCTGCATTGACGAGTGAAAAGAGCAGGTCGCCAAATTCTTTTTCCATGTCGACATTGTTTCCTGCCTTCATTTCGACTTCAAATTCTTCAAACTCTTCTTTTACCTTATCCCAAACTTGTTCTCGTTTTTCCCAGTCGAACCCAACACCCCTTGCTTTATCCTGTATGCGGTTTGCTTTCACCAATGCAGGTAATGATTGAGGAACCCCTTCGAGCACTCTTTTTTTAGCTTTTTCCTTCAACTTCAATGCTTCCCAGTTTTCAGTTACCTGGGTTGAGTTTTCAACGGTAACATCTCCAAAAACATGAGGATGTCTGAAAATAAGCTTTTTGCAGAGTGAGTCAATAACATCAGCAATATCAAATATTTGTTTTTCTTCTGCAATTTTGGCATAAAAAACAATATGAAGAAGAAGGTCGCCTAATTCTTTTTTTAGCTCTTGCATATCGTTTTTCAAGATTGCCTCGCCTAGTTCGTAAGTTTCTTCAATGGTGAGATGGCGAAGGCTTTCAATGGTTTGCTCCCTGTCCCACGGGCATTTCACCCTTAGTTCATCGAGGATAGAGAGCAGGCGTTCAAATTGTTCCAGCTTGTTTTGCATGATTTAAAAGAGCCCATGAATTTGGGCATTAATTCCATCGATGATTTTACTCAGGTCTTCAGGATTATTTTGAAAATCAGTATCGTCTACGTTGATTATTAAAAGTTTACTGCCTTCGTAGCGGCTAATCCAAAGTTCATAGCGCTCGTTAAGCATTTTCAGGTAATCGAGCCTTATCGATTCTTCGTAGGCCCGGCCACGTTGCTGAATCTGGCTAACCAGTTTTGGGACTGAAGCCCTCAGGTAAATCAGTAAATCGGGTGGCTGAATAAGGGCAATCATGAGGTTATAGAGTGCACGGTAATTTTCAAAATCGCGCGTCGACATTAGGCCCATGTCGTGCAAGTTTGGGGCAAAAATTTCGGCATCTTCAAAGATGGTACGGTCTTGAATAATGGTCTTTTCCGATTTTCGTATTTCTACAATTTGTTTGAAACGGGTATTCAGAAAAAAGATCTGAAGGTTGAATGACCACCGTTGCATGTCATTGTAAAAATCGTCGAGATACGGATTGTTATCGACTGTTTCGTAGTTGGGTATCCAATTGTAATGCTTGGCAAGCAATGTGGTAAGTGTGGTTTTTCCTGCCCCAATATTTCCGGCAACAGCAATGTGCATAGTATTCAAGATTTAATTTTTACTTCGTGCGAAGGTAATAATTCGTGCTCTAACACGACCTATTTTTTCTAAAATATTCGGGAATTTTTGACGGCAGAAGAGGTACGAAAATATTCCTGTGATTTATGATTTTGGTAAGATTTCGAGTAGCGAATCGAGGTATTCCCGGTTATTTGCGAGCCTTGGAATTTTGTTTTGTCCGCCAACTTTTCCTTTGTTTTTAAGCCAAAGGTAGAACGTTCCCTGGGGGGCAATAATTATTTGTGGCGATCTGAGTGTAAGGTTTTTGTATCGTTTTGCTTCGTAATCTGAGTTGAGGAGTTTCAGTTCGTTGTCGAGTACTTCGGCAAATTCTTCCACGTTTTCGGGTTGTTTTTCAAATTCGATAATCCATTGATGGCATCCTTTCTGGTCGTCTCCCATGAAAACGGGGCCTGCAGTGTATTCGTTGATGGTGGCACCGGTTGTTTCGCAAGCTTTTTTCAGCCCCTTTTCTGCATTGTCAATAATGAGTTCTTCTCCAAAAGCATTGATAAAGTGCCGAGTACGTCCAGTAATTTTTATTTTGTATGGGTTTGTCGATGTGAAACTTACAGTGTCGCCAATAACATATCGCCATAAACCGCCGTTGGTCGAAATTACCATAGCATAGTTAATTCCTTTTTCGACTTTCCAAAGGGGTATTACTAATGGGTTTACAACAAAGAAGTTATCCATGTCGATAAACTCATAGAAAATTCCATAGTCGAGCATGAGTAGCAAATCGTCAACACCAAGGTCGTTTTGAATACCAAAAAACCCTTCTGAGGCATTATATGTGTTCATGTAACGCATTTTATCAGAAGGTATTAACTTCTTGTATTGTTCACGATACGGGTCGAAATTTACCCCCCCATGAGCAAAAACTTCAAGGTTGGGCCAAACTTCGAGCAGGTTTTGTTTTCCGGTTTCTTCAAGCACCTTTTTTATCATCACCAAAAACCAAGATGGCACCCCCGAAAAGCTGATAATGTTTTCTTTAACAGTGGCTTTTATTATTTTTTCAATTTTTTCTTCAAAGTCGGGGATTAAAGCAATATCAGCTGAAGGAGTGTTCTTAAGCCTCGATAATTTTGGAAGGTTATAGAGCATAACGGCTGAAAGGTCGCCTGTATGGGTTTTGTTGCTTAATGCGCTAATGCGTTGACTTCCACCAATAGTGAGATTTTTTCCAGTAAGGATTTTTGTGTCGGGATTATTCTTTACGTAAAGTGCAAAAACATCGAGCGCTGCTTTGTAGTGACATTTGTGGAGTGATTCGTTGCTAACCGGGATGAACTTACTTTTATCGTTAGTGGTTCCCGACGATTTTGCAAACCATTTAACCTGCCCGGGCCACAAGATGTTCTTCTCGCCCGAAACCATTCTTTCAATATATCCTTTAAGGGTTTCGTAGTCGTTCAGCGGAACATTTGCAGTATATTCTTCATACGATTTAACTTTTTTGAAATTGTGGCTGGTACCCCATTCGGTTTTTTTTGCTTTAGAAAGTAATTCATTCAGAACAGCATCCTGACTACCTTTGGGGTCTTTACAGAACTGTTCTATCTTTTTGTATCGTAAGCTAAAAACACTTTTAAGGCTCCGTTGAAACAATTTCATGTATTCAGTTTTTCGGTTCGTAATAATAGGTGAAAGTAACAAATTTATAGGCTAAAAATCTGTTTCTTTTAATT
Organism: Bacteroidales bacterium; assembly: GCA_012719495.1. Taxonomy (GTDB): domain Bacteria; phylum Bacteroidota; class Bacteroidia; order Bacteroidales; family Prolixibacteraceae; genus CAYMTR01. The sequence continues at coordinate 64,793 of JAAYAG010000060.1, read as the reverse complement.
TGGTGCGTTAATTTTGTTCAAATTGTAATTTTTTAGCCATGAATTATATCGACTACATTGTAATAATTCTTTTACTCTTTTCTTTTCTTGGGGGATTAAAGAATGGTTTTATTTATGAACTAGCCTCTTTGGTTGGCTTGGTGGCTGGCGTTTGGGGGGCAATAAAGTTTTCTGGCGCTACCCGCGATTTTCTTGAGTTTCGCTTGAACTTTACCGGAGACTGGGTACAAATTTTGGCCTTTGGGCTCACTTTTGCTGCGATAGCTATCTTGGTACATATTATTGCCAAAGCGATTGAACATGCACTAGAGATGGTGAACATGGGAGCACTTAATCGAATTTTTGGTGGACTATTAGCCTTGTTCAAAAGTGCTTTCTTTTTCGGGCTGTTTTTTATGTTTGTCGACACTATTGATGAGATGCTGCCTGTGTTTCCCGAGAAAAAGATAAAAGAAGCCAAAATGTATGAACCCTTGCGTGATGTGGCTGTTTTTAGTTTTCCATTTTTTAAAGGAGTCTACGAGGATTTTAAAGGCTCCGACAGAAATAAGAAGAAGAATGCTGAGCCCGACTCACTGAAAAAATCATAACGATAAATAAAAATCACGCATCAAAGCTATCGTTTCAGGTTGATATTCATGGTGCTTTTCGGTTTCAATTGTCAACTCTGTTTCGAAATCAAGAGTTGCTTCATTCCTAAATTCTAAAAGAACCCTGGATATGCTGGCTGAGGGTTTTGGTTTTATCCTTGTAATACGCGACGGAAAAAGCCTGTAATTTGAGGCAAGCATCCTGAAACTATTTTCAGCATTGGCAGGGAGTATCACTGTAAAGTGGCCGTTGGGCGTAAGCAGAAGTGCTGCACTTTTTAGCAGTTCGTCGAAAGGGAGGCTATGGTTGTGCCGGGCCATTGAACGTTTCACATCGTTAGGCCTGACCGCATTGCTGAAGAAGGGTGGGTTACAAACGATACAATCAAATTGTTGCGTTGCAGTTGCTGCAAATTCTTGTAAACAGATTTCTTGTATTGCAATACGTTGGCTCCATGGCGAATTCAACACGTTTAGGCGAGCATCGGTACAGGCAGAAGACTCACAATCGATTGCCACAATATTTGCTTGGCTCCGTTGGGCAAGCATCAGCGCAACCACTCCTGTTCCTGTTCCAATATCAAGGATCTGTTTTGCGTTTTCAACGTCGGTCCAGGCACCAAGAAGAACCCCGTCGGTGCCAACTTTCATCGCAGCATTATCTTGTTTAACAGTGAATTGTTTGAACTCGAAATAGCTATTGTGTCCCATTATATTGCGTTGTTTACCCCAAGACCGAAGAGTGAAAAATCGTATTTTACCGGGTCATTTTCATCAAAACTTCTGAGCGTAGCGGTTACTTCTTCAACAGCTTTCCAGTCGTTTTGTTTTCGCTCCAGCAAGCCAAGCATTCGTGAAATATTTCCGGTATGGATGTCGAGGGGAAGCATTAATGCAGATGTGGGTATTTTTTTCCATAATCCGAAATCTACTCCACGGTTATCGTCGCGAACCATCCAGCGAAGAAACATGCAGAGCCTTTTGCACGATGCATTTTTTTCGACATTCGATAGGTGTTTCTCGCTGCGCTGTAGGTGTGGAATCTCAAGAAATACAGAACGGAAATATGCCAGGGCACCGGCTAAACTGTCAGTTTTTTTGTATCCTTTGTTGAATATCGCTTCAAGCCCGTTGTGGTTTTCGTAAATGTTTTTCAACGATAGAATAAAGAAAATTGCATCGGTTCCGTTGAATGTTCGGTGAACAAAATTGTCGAAAGCTGTAAGTTCGTTTTTCGAAGCATTCATTATAAATTCATGTGGAAAGTAGCCCATTTCTTTCATCATGCGTTGGCTATTTTTCAATATCGATGCGCGGTTTCCCCAGGCAATGGTAGCCGTGAGCAAACCGGAAATTTCGATATCTTCTTTTTTATCGAAAAGGTGAGGAATTAGCACCGGGTCGTTTTCGATGAATACCGGTTGGTTATATTCGTAGAATTTTTCGTCGAGAAAAGCTTTTAATTCGCTTTTTTCCATAGTCTTAATTGCTTTTCAATTTAATAGGCACTGCAACAACGGATGTGCAGCAACTTACGATGAGCCTATTTTAAAATTACCCCATCTTTAATTTCCACAATAACATCGCTCATTTTGGCAAAGTTACGGTCGTGGGTAACAATTATGAGAGTTTGTTTGTATTCGTCGCGCAACGAAAAAAACAAATCGTGCATTTCCTGTTGATTTTGGCTGTCGAGGTTACCGGTGGGTTCGTCGGCAAAAATAACCGAAGGCTTGTTAATGAGTGCCCTGGCCACAGCAACTCGTTGCTTTTCTCCTCCCGAAAGTTCATTTGGCTTATGGGTTAACCGGTCTTTAAGGCCAAGAAAAGTTAACAGTTCACTTGCTCTTTTTTCGGCATCTTTTTTTGCTGTTTGGGCAATAAATGCAGGCAAACAAACATTTTCGAGGGCAGTGAATTCGGGTAGCAAATGATGAAATTGAAATACAAATCCAATATGTTTGTTGCGAAAACGGGCAAGTTCTTTTTCGCTCATGCTCAGAGGATTGCTATTTTCTATCTGCAAAGTTCCACCATCGGGAAGGCTGAGCGTACCAAGAATTTGCAGTAGGGTCGATTTGCCTGCACCACTTGCTCCTACAATGGAAATAATCTTCCCTTTTGGAGCTTCGAGGGTAACCCCTTTCAACACTTGCAGGGGGCCGAACGATTTGGTTATGTTAGCTGCTTTTATCAATGCTCGTTGAATTTATTTACTTATTTGCTGTTTGGATTTATTTCGTCGTCGATGTTTTTAATTTCTTTGTTCAGGTTGCTTTTAATATCCGATATTTCGTCGGAAATATCAGCGGTATACCCTTCAATTTCTTTTTGAATTTCGCTGGTTGCTTTCTTTAATTCACGCATCCCTTTGTTAAAGAAACGAGCAAATTCAGGGATTGATTTTGCCCCGAACAAAAGGAGAATTGCTGCAACGACAACTAAAATTTCTGATCCACTCATGTTTTTTGTGCCAAATTCGACTCCAAATTTAGCTGAAATATTACAAATGTTATACTCAATGCCTCATTATTGCATTCTGTAAGCAAATCAAAAAGAGTGACGGATTCAATTCCATCACTCTCTTTTTAAAACTATTATCGATTGCAAATCAAATTACTGTAAAGCTGCTGTCTTGTTCGCTCATACGTAAGTTGCTGGCTTTTAAGTCGAGGCTGATTGTTGTTGCAGTAGTATGCGACTGACCGGCACTGAGATGGATTATATCGTTGTAGGCATTAACCGCTTCAACGCAAATAAATTCCTGCCATCCTTCGTCTGTGATGTCGTCCATTTTTGCTGCGGTTTCACTTCCCGGATTCCATACCACGGTAACATTGCTGCCCCGTTTGGCAACACGGGTAATTTGATTAAATGGCTGATCTATTATGAGACAATCGTTTATAACATTTACATAACGGCGGTTTTCTTCTTTTTCAATCGCCAGTAGTTCTTCTTGCTGAACATTGGTTGTGCTCTCGAACCCATTATAGAATGTTTTCCCCTCGAGCCCGGCTACACGTATGCTGGCAATTCCTGAAACATTGAAATATGAATGAAGTGCAGAGGAATAAGAAAGTGGTTCAGAGCCGGTGTTTGTAACTGTTAGTGACACATCAAGGCTGCGGCCAATGATTACAGTCAGCAATGCCCGAAAATCGTGTTGCCAAAGGGCCTTGGTTTCCTCATCAGAAGTAAGTTGCAGTATAACTTTTGTATCGCCGGTTTCGAGCGACGCAGTTTCAACAACTTGCCAGTATTTTAGCCGTGCAAACCCATGCATAGGTTTTCCAGGGTCGGTAGGATGTGGGCCGAACCATGGAAAACAAACCGGGATTCCGCCCCTGATGGCTTTCCCTTCTTCAAAAAAGCTAGACTCGCTTACCCAAAGAACATCGAAAGAGCCTTGCGGGGTGTAGCGCATTACCTGGCCTCCGTAAAGGCTTATTTCAGCATCGGCATATTTGTTAAAGATTGAAATGGCCAGAAGGTCACCTTCCGATTCGATAAAACCCAACTCTCCTTCAATACCAAATTTTTCATCTAATTCGTCTATTGTCATCATTTCTTTTTTACTGCTAAAGGTAGTTTTTTGTGTAAATCTGACAAAGGAGAGTTTTTTTTATCCTTACTTTTGGAGATAAATTTTTTTAAATAGAGTTAACATCTTTTTTATCAAATAAATTGACATTTAAACGGTTAATAATGACAATATTCGAATTATTGCCGATTTTAACCTCTTATTAACAACACAATTTATTATTCGAATAAACCTTTATCAGTATTTTTGGTCTTATTTTTTTAATAGTAAATACATATTTCAATGAATACATTTCGATTTTTCGGCTGGGGAACACTGTTCCTTGTTGTTGTGCTTATTTCAGGTTGCAGTGCTAAGCAGGGCAAAGAGAAGGCTGGCGGAAAAGGCCGGCAAGTTCCTAAAGTCGACGCATACGTGGTTTCTCCTTCGCGGGTTGTAAATGAGTTAACGGTTTCAGGGTCATTACTGCCTTTTGAAGAAGTTGTGTTAAAAAACGAGGTTGCAGGCAGGGTAGTAAAGTTGAATTTGCCCGAAGGAAAATTCGTGAAATCCGGCACATTACTGGTTAAAATTTTCGACGATGACTTGCAGGCCAATCTTCGGAAATTACTGGCACAATTGGCTGTTCAGCATGAAATTCAGAAGCGTCAGTCCGAATTATTGAAAGTAAACGGAATTAGTCAGACCGACTACGACCAGCTTAGCATGCAAATCAATTCGCTTAATGCCGAAATTGATGCAGTGAAAGCACAGATTCGGAAAACCGAAATATTGGCTCCGTTCGATGGAATAATCGGTTTACGAACAATAAGTGAAGGGGCAGTTTTGCAGTCTTCTACTGCGGTTGCTACTCTTCGGCAATCGAATAAAGTAAAACTCGATTTTAGTGTTCCCGAAAAATACAGTTCGCTGGTAATGCCAGGGCTTGAAGTGGAGTTTTCACTTCAAAATGCACCAAATGAAATATTTAAGGCTTCAGTATTGGCGACTGAACAGGGTATCGAAACCACTACCAGAAGTTTAAAGGTTCGTGCAGTGGTCGATAAGTCATCGCCTAACCTTATTCCGGGCGCCTATGCTAATGTGAAACTTTTGCTGGGTGAGAATCTTCAGGCAATAATGGTTCCTTCGAATGCAATAATTCCACAGGAAAGAACAAAAAATATCATTGTTTCGCGTCAAGGCAAGGCTCAATTTGTTGAGGTTGAAACTGGAATCCGCAAAGCTGCCTCCATCGAGATCCTTTCAGGAATCGCAGCTGGCGACACCGTGATCACATCGGGGGTGCTTTTTCTTAAACCCGGGATGCCTGTTCTGTATGCCAACGTTAAAACCGGTGAATTATGATTTCAGATGTTGCGTTAAAAAAGCCTGTCGCCGCTACGGTGCTCAGTCTGGTTATTCTTTTGCTGGGGGTTGTTGGGTATAATTTTCTGGGAGTAAGGCTTTATCCAGCTATAGACCCTCCTATTATTACCGTATCCACTTCGTATATTGGAGCGAATTCCGAAATTATTGAATCGCAGATTACAGAAGTACTCGAACGTTCTATCAATGGCATTGAAGGGGTGAAGTCAATTTCCTCTTCTTCATCTATGGGATCGAGTCGTATTACTGTTGAATTTGAGCTGGGTTCCGACCTTGAAAAAGCAGCTAACGATGTACGCGATAAAGTATCGCAAGCTACACGGCGCCTTCCCCTAGATCTTGATGCCCCGCCAACGGTTACCAAGGCCGATGCCAATGCTGAACCTATCATGATGCTTATAGCACAAAGCACCAAGATGAACGCGATTGAATTAAGTGAATATGCTGACAATGTGCTTCTTGAAAAATTTCAAACCATTCCGGGCATCAGTTCCGTTTCTATATTTGGAGAACAAAAACCAGCTATGCGGCTATGGATTGACCCGGTAAAACTTGCTGCCCGCGGCCTTACTATTTCTGATGTAACGTCTGCGTTAAGCCGGGAAAATGTGGAAACACCGGGAGGTAAAATTAGGGGTGACGGGACCGAATTGACCATCCGTACTTATGGCCGATTAACTTCCGAAGAAGACTTTAACAATTTGATTATAAAGCAAAACAATAATCAGGTAATTCGTTTCAGCGATGTTGGAGAAGCGGTTCTTGGTCCACAGGATGAAGAGTCGGGGGCAACGATAAATGGAGCTAATGGGGTAACGATAGCCATGATCCCTTTACCGGGAGCCAATACCATTGAAATTGCTGATGAGTTCTACAAACGCCTTGAGCAAGTGAAAGAAAACCTTCCTGAAGGAATGGAGCTCACCATGGGGCGTGATAGTTCAATATTTGTCAGGCAGTCGGTTCACGATGTTCTTGAAACATTGCTCATAGCCATTGTTTTGGTTGTGATAATTATTTTCCTCTTTTTCCGTAACTGGATTATTGCAATACGACCATTAATCGATATCCCGGTTTCGCTGATAGGCACTTTTTTCGTGATGTATATTATGGGGTATTCCATCAACGTGCTGACTCTTATGGGGATTGTCTTGGCCACTGGGCTTGTTGTTGACGACGGGATTGTGGTAACCGAAAATATTTTTAAACGTATTGAACGGGGTATGAACAAGTGGCGTGCTGCCGCAGAAGGTACCCGCGAAATTTTCTTTGCGGTTGTTTCTACTTCTTTGACTCTTGCCATTGTTTTCATTCCGGTTATTTTTCTTGAAGGGTTTACCGGACGGCTTTTCCGCGAATTTGGAATTGTAATGGCCAGTGCCATATTGATTTCTGCTATAGTATCGCTAACACTTACCCCAGTTCTTAACGTAAAACTTGGTGGTTCAGCTTCGCATCATTCGGCATTCTATAATAAAACCGAGCCATTCTTTGTGGGGATGGAAAGCGGCTATCGAAAAGCACTCAAGTTGTTTATCGGTCATAAATGGGCTTCATTTTTAATTATGGTCCTTTGTATCCTGCTCATTGTCTTTATCGGGGGTAGTTTAAAAAGTGAATTGGCTCCGCTCGAAGACCATAGTTTTATCCGTACATCAATTACCGCACCTGAAGGGACAGAGTTCTCAACTACTCAGAAGATTACCAATTCCATTGCCGATATGCAGTTGGAAACAATCCCGGAAATACGTTACGTATTGACACGCTATGGAGGCTGGGGAGGAAGCTCTGGTAACTCAGGTAATATTATGACTATGCTTGATGAGCCTGATTCACGTGAACGATCTCAACAAGAAATTTACGATGAACTTACCGCAAAATATAGTGCAATTTCGGGAGCCCGGGTTATTGCAAGTCAGGAACCAACTATTGCTACTGCTTTTTCACGAGGTTTGCCCGTTCAATTTGTGTTGCAAAATATTGATTTTCAGAAAATTCGCGATGTTTTGCCTCGTTTCTTGGAAGAAGCCAGAAATAGCGAAGTGTTCAGCGTGGTTGATTCAGATCTTAAATTTAACAAACCCGAACTTAACATCATTGTCGACAGGCTTAAGGCAACAAGTCTTGGTGTAAATATAAGAGATATTACCGATGCACTCAATATGGCTTTCAGCGGGGGACGTACCGGGTATTTTCTCCGGAACAACAAGCAGTATTATGTTGTAATGCAGGTTGAACGTGAAAACCGCGACGATCCCGCAGATATTTCGAAGCTTTATGTGCGAAACAATAAAGGGGAAATGATTCAGCTCGATAATCTGGTAAAAATTGAAGAAAACAGTAACCCTCCAACCCTTTACCATTTCAATCGTTACAAATCGGCTACCATTTCTGCCAACCTGGCAAAAGGTTACTCGCTGGGCGAAGGGATCGATGAAATGAACCGCATCGCTGAAGGGCTTCTCGATTCGTCGTTTGAGACCGATTTGTCAGGACCATCGCGCGACTTTGCTGAGAGTGGTTCCAATATTTTCTTTGCCCTTGCTTTAGCCCTGTTGCTTGTATATTTGATTTTGGCGGCTCAGTTCGAAAGTTTCAGAGATCCGTTCATTATTATGCTTACCGTGCCAATGGCTATTGCTGGTGCAATGCTTTCGCTTTGGATTTTTGGGCACACCCTGAACATCTTCTCCGAAATTGGTATGTTGCTTCTTATTGGTATTGTAACTAAGAACGGAATTCTGATTGTTGAGTTTGCTAACCAAAAACGCGAAGCCGGTCTTACCATAAAAGATGCCGCATTTGAAGCTGCATCATCAAGGTTACGGCCAATTTTAATGACTTCGCTGGCCACTGTTTTTGGGGCATTGCCTATTGCACTGGCCTTGGGTTCGGGTGCTGAAAGCCGCATTCCTCTTGGTGTTGTTGTTGTTGGGGGAATTCTTTTCTCACTCTTGCTCACGTTGTTTGTTATTCCGGTGATGTATATTGTCATGACCAGTAAAAAGCCAAGAAAGGCGAACAGCGAATTGATGCTCGAGCTTGAAAAAGAAGGGATTAAATAATTTGACATAACCTTTTGTTATTGAATAGTATTATAAGTGTTTCACATGAAGAATATAAAATCATTGTTGTTGACAATAATCGTTTTAGCGCTTGGCTCTGGTGCTTATGCACAAAAAGTTCTCACCATTGATGAGGCAATGGCCCTGGCGTTAAAAAACAATTTCGATATTTCAGTTTCAAAAAGTGAGGCTGCTATATCGGCAACCAACAACACGGCAGGTGCTGCCGGAATGCTTCCTTCGATAAACTTAACGGGATCGGGTAATTATGCGTTAAAACAAACTGGAAGTAAAGCCTCTGAAAACGAAGAGTATACAAACCAGCAGAATGGTATTGCTACCCTTAATGCCGGAGCCGAACTTTCGTGGACTATTTTTGACGGGGGAAAGATGTTTGTTGCCAAATCGAAATTGAACGAGATAGAAGCATTGGGCGAAATAAGGTATAAACAACAAGTGTTGCAAACCTTGGCCGATGTTATTAGTGCATATTACAATGTGGTTAAGCAAAAGCAGCAATTAGCAGCTATAGAGCAGATTATAAAGTACAATAGTGAACGGGTTACTATTGCTGAAACTGCTTTCAAGACAGGTTCGAAAAGTAAAACCGATTTGCTTCAGGCGAAAATCGATCTTAACGTAAATCAGCAGAATGCTATTAACCAAAAAACGGCGATTGAAACAGCCCGCCGCGAATTAGCCCGAAAGCTGGTTACTGATAGCAATTTTGATGTTTCTTCTGAAGTTACCTTCAATTACACACCCGATCGTGATGAATTGAACCAACGCATATATACACAAAACGCAACGATACAAGCTTTTGAAAAGCAGTTAGCTATTGAGAAATTGCAGTTGAAAGAGAATTATCGCACGTTGTTGCCACAGGTTAATCTTAGCGGAGGATATTATTTTCAGCATATTACCAACAATAATTTTGATGCTGACAATCGTTCGCAAAGCCGGTCGTTATGGCCTCAAATTGGGGCTTCGATGGTGATTCCTATATTTCGTGCAGGTAATTTGCAGCGGCAGGTAGCGTTATCGAAAATTGAGGTGGATATTGCTCAATACAATCTCGAAAACACAAGAAATCAGGTTAATACAGAATTGCTTAATGCACTAAATACTTTTGAAAGCCAACAGCAACTTTTAACAATAGAGAAGGAAAACAATGAGTTGGCTCGCGAAAATCTCGATATAAGTTTACAACGAATGCGTTTGGGCGAAGCTACTTCTCTTGAAGTACGAATGGCGCAAAATGATTTTGAAGAGTCGGCAACTAGGTTAACAAATTACAGATATGCGTTGAAAATAGCAGAAACCCGTCTGAAACAACTACTTGGCGAATTATAAGAACTTACAATCAGTGCCCCATTTCTGTTTGAGCCGTTTTTCCAAAGGATTTGAATTTGAACCCTTTCACGAGACTTGAGCACCAATTTTATTTACACTATAATGGCATATTAGTCAAAAATAGCTCAGGGAGCGGGATACCAATTGTGAAGTTATCCACTCCCTGAGTTTTCGAGCCTATTCCTTCTCAACCATTTCGTCAGTTATTCCACTGATAAAGGATTCAATGATTCCATCACGCAATGGAAACTTCTCTGTTAACAATTAGTTTTTCATTAGGTTTATTATTCTGAAAGAACAAGGGGATATTTCAAATTTCGCTTCTGATTTTTTGCGCTTCTAGGCATAAATCTACTTTCTAAACCAAAGCGTTGCATTGGGTTCACAAATTGTGTTGCGAACCCAATGCAACAGGTGCGGCAAAGCCCAGCATATCGAGCAGTTTTTCGTTCAGCCTGCGGTTTTTTCCTTTGTATGGATGGCAATGAATGTGAATTGCCGGGTTGAAATTCATCTCAATAATAGCATAGTTTTCGGCATTGGCCTCCTGTGTGTAATCGGCTATGATCATATCGAGCCCCGTGATTCTGACGTTCAGTGCTTGTGTTGCCTGCACGGCAATTTTCTTGTACGATTCAGGTATCTCGTCGGTAAAGTCGATGCTGTCGCCACCGGTGCTGATGTTCGAATTCTCGCGCAGAAAGACGGTTTCACCATTGGCCGGAATGGTTTCGAATGTTTTTCCCTGCAAAGCGAGGAACATCTCTTCGGCCTCGCCCAGATTAATCTTCTCGAGCGGTGTCCGATAACCTTTTCCCCGCAAGGGATCTTCGTTCTTTATAGCCACCAGCTCCCCGATTGTCAGGTCACCGTTTCCGGTTACGTTGGCCGGAACACGATGCAGTATTCCCACCACGTCATTGTCCATTACAAAAATGCGGAACTCATTGCCTGCAATAAATTCTTCGATCAGAATGTTGTTGTCCGCTTCAAAAGCAATGGCAACCGCTCGTTCATAAACGGTGGCATTGGTATTCTCTTTCAAAATGGTGATGCCCTTGCCAAAGTTGGTTGTTTTGGGCTTGATGACGATTGCTTGTCCCTCAAAAAGGCTGAAATCGGACAGAGCCGTTTGTGCATCGGAATAGTTCATCCCCTTTGGCACCCGTATTCCTTGGCCGTCAAGTATTTTCTTTGTCACTACTTTGTTTTCCATGGCCAGAATTCCGGCATAATTATCGAGCGAAGTTTTGGTTGCCTGCTGAATGTACTGCACATTCCCGTCGCGACTAAGGCGGACAAAGTTTTCTTCACGGTCGAGCAGTTCAAATGCAACACCCCTTCTGACTGCTTCGCGCAGCACAAGTTGGGTCGAAAGTTCAAGGTCTTCAAACCCCTTGAAGCTGAAGCTGTTTTTTTGGCTTTCGGCTAAATACTGACGGGCTTTTTCGAGATGAAATGCAATGTACCCTTTCTCTTCAGTCCCGGCAATAATCTGGTGTACATCACGCTTTGCCGGGTCATTGGCCAACGCACTAACATAGTCGAGCATGTTTCGGTAACCGCTATTTTCAATCTCAAGCTTGCTGTACAGTTCGGTCATTGAGCTGATGATGCGGCGGGCTTCGTCCCACACGTTTACCACTTCGCCCGACGAAGAGATGACCGTAATATCGTTGTGCAGTCCGTTGTGCGAAATGTTTTCATGGTTTCGGCTTGCTATTGACTGAAAGTCTGGGACAAAGTCGTCCTGTTCGTCGGTTAACAAGCCATAAATGGCAAGCCAGTGAATAAATTGCAGCATTTCGGGGGTAATACCAATCTTGCTCAGCGGGTTGATGTCGATAAACCTTACCTCGACATACGAAACCGACTCGGAATCCTTCAGAAACTTTGGTCTGACCGAAGCATACAGTTCTTTTTGTGCCGAAATCTTTCCGGTTTTCACCATTGTTTCGATGCTTTGTTTGTATCCGCTTACCGATTGATAGTCGGGGAAAAGCTCTTCGAGGTTACCATATCCAAAACAGCTGTTCCGGAACGAAAGTGCATACGACTTTGTATTGAGGTAGATGGGCAGGCTACGACATTTCAGGTCGAAACTTGGATCAACAACAGGGCTGCTGCCAAACAACAACACATAAAGCCAGCGGTAGCGCAAAAGCTGCCGGGTAATTTTCAGGTAGACCGAATCGGTAAATTCGGTAAAAGGCACAGTTGGTTCAACCTCCCGATTTAGTTGGTGAAGCAGGTTTTCGTTGAGCGAAATGTTGAAATGAATGCCGGAGAGTGCCTGTTTTTTGCGCCCGTATTTCAAAGCGAGGTTCTTGCGGTACTCCTCTTCTTTTTTGCCCAGGTTTGAGTAACGGGCAATCGGTATCGATTCCTCGGCAGGAATAACCGGAGGAATGCTTTGTGGCCAAAGAAGTTCTCCGTTCAGCTCAAGACTTACCAGGTCGTGAATGGTTTCGAGAAAGCCCAGCGCTTCAGAGATGGAAGACAATGGCGGCGTAATCATCTCGATCTGGCTTTCTGAAAAATCGGTCGTAATAAACGGATGTTTCACCCTGTCGCCAAAAGAAGCAGGATGAGGTGTTTGTGCGAAAACTCCTTGCTGATCGACACGGATATTCTCTTTTTCGAGGCCAAATAACCCATTCAGCCAGCGGTTTCCTTTAATTTGATTGATAAATGGTTTCATCTGATACTAATTTGTTTTTAAATTGCCTGAAGGAACTCGCCACAACATTCATTCTATTGTAAATGCATTCACCTTAAAGCTTGTTTCATGGTATTTCTATCTCTTAAAAAAAGCTTGAACAGTATAATATACAAAACGGTCAAAATGATGCCCTTTGCCATGCTGCTGATACTAATGCTCCACCAAACCGAAACCAGCGAATTGCTCCAGAATTGAATGAATAACAAAGCCATTGGAATGCGCAACACCGTTAGCGAGATGCTTGTAATAGCCGGGATATTGGTTTTGCCCCATCCAAAAAAAGCACCGGTAGTAACCATCTCGAGGCACATGAAAAGCTGCGAAAATCCCAGCACCCTTAAGTATGCCGATCCCATTGCAATGCTCTCTTCTTCGTTAATGAAGATTGAAAAAAGCGCTTCAGGAAATAAGATGAAGAGGCTGGAGGTAACAACTCCGATAACAAAAGCCACCGTAATTCCCGATTTGAACGCAACCCACTGCCCCTGGTAATTTTTAGCTCCGTAAGCTTTCCCCGACATTGCTGAAAGTGCCGACAGAAAACCACCAGCGGTCATATATGATATAGCTTCAATCTGGACACCAACTTTCTGCACAGCAATAGCCGCAGGCCCCCAGTTGCTGATAATGCGTGCCATAAAAATGGCCACAATTGTAAACGAAACCCGTTGCACTGCCGGACTTACACCCAGCCCAACAATATCTTTCAGTAATTTTTTTGAAAAAGCACCTCTTTCGGGGTAAATGGTTTTTGTTGCTTTTACTTTATAAAAGAAGAGCACTGTTGCTGTTACTTGCGAAAGAATAGTGGCAATAGCCGCACCTTTAATCCCTAATCCAATAAGAAAAATTAGAATTGGATCGAGCAGGATATTTAATGCAAAGGCAGTTGCATTGATCCGAAATGGAGAACGACTATCGCCATACCCAATAAAAACACTGGTGAAAAACAGGTTGATGAAAGTAAAAGGGATGCATAAACCTGCCCACACAAGATAATTGGCCGATGCCGTTTCGATAGCCACGTCGTTTAGCTTGACAAAACCGATCAGTTCTTTATTAAAAATCATCAAAAAAGCCAGGTATGCAAGTGCTATCACACCAATGGCCAACATTCCGCTCCGGATATAACCTTTAGCCAGTGTCAGATCTCTTTTTCCTACAGCGTGCGACACTTTTATGCCCGTTCCTACCGTAATCAATGCCGAGATGCTCCAGCTTAAATTCATGTAGAAACCGGCAGTCCCAACCGCAGCAACCGCACCGCTTCCCAGTTTGCCGACAAACAGAACATTAATGAAGCTGTAGGCCATCGACAAAAAAGAGGATGCAATTACAGGAAGAGCCAGTTGCAGAAGCTTCCTTAACCCATATTCCGAGTGGATATTCGTCATTGCATGTATGTTTTTATTCTGAATGTCATATTCTATTATTAACTGCTATTTGAAAACGTTCTTACAGGAGAATACAATACCTGCCTCAATAGTTTTATTCAGGGTTTATAGGTGTTAATAAGATGATTATAAAGAAAATATGCTTTCCGGAACGGCGTTCTGATTTTAATTTTCAACGTTGTTCTCCAACTTTGAAAAAAGCTGGGTGCTCAGGTATTTCTCGCCACTATCGGGAAAAATGACGACAATGGTACCCGAATCGATCTTTTTAGCGGTTTCGATGGCAGCATACATGGCCGCGCCACTGCTCATGCCAACAAATATCCCCTCTTTCATCACAACCTGACGAGCCATTTCAAACGCACTTTCGGTTTCGATCATGATGGTTTCATCAATTTTCGATGGATCGTATATGGCCGGGACAATCGCTTCGGCCATACTTTTAAGTCCCTGAATGTAATGACCTTTGACCGGATGTGCACAAACAATTTTTATGGCGGGATTGTTTTCTTTCAACGCTTTTCCAACGCCCATAATGGTGCCCGAAGTTCCAAGCGCCGAAACCAGATGGGTTATTTTCCCGTTGGTTTGTTTCCATATCTCTTCGCCGGTAGTTTTGTAGTGGGCAATTTTGTTGTAGTTGTTAGAAAACTGGTCGGGCATGAAGTATTTGTTTGGATTGGCTTTAACCAGTTCTTTTGCTTTTAAAATTGCTCCGTCGGTTCCCAGCTTCTCATCGGTAAAAGTAACCTTTGCCCCAAAGGCTTTGATCATTTTTATCCGTTCTTCTGAAACCGCCCTGCTGATAACAATTTCAACTTCGTACCCTTTAATCTTCCCGATCATGGCCAACCCGATACCGGTATTGCCCGATGTGGGTTCAATAATGGTCTTCCCTTTTGCCAAAATACCTTCGGCTTCGGCCTGTTCAATCATTTTCAGTGCAATACGGTCTTTGATGCTGCCCGATGGGTTGAACCCTTCGATTTTTGCAGCAATGGTAACGTTTGGGTTTGGGTTCAGGTGATTGATCCTCACAAGAGGAGTGTTTCCAATGGTTTGTAAAATATTATCGAAAATCATGGCTATTGTTAATTGTTCTATTGATGTGTGCAGTTTATTTTAACGCTTGTATGGACTGCAACAAGCTGTTCGCAAAGAAATCATCTGGTTTGTAATTTTTTCAAACAACCCAATCAATTCCTCTTTTTCAGAATCGGTTAAGATCGATAACGTATCGCCGATAAACTTGTCGTTGTTTGCATTGATCGAAAGGCATACATTCTGCCCCGATTCGGTAAGGGATAAGACAGATGTTCTCCGGTTTTCGTTCGGGATTGTCCGGTCAATGTACCCCATGTTTACCAGTCCATCAACCGTTCGGCTAACAGTGCTTTTATCGAGATCGAGTGTTTTGGCAAGCTCAGTAACCGATTCTGTTTTCTTATTTTCGATTTCCAAAAGAGCATGACATTGCGCTAGTGTAACTCCACCACAACAACACTCGTTGGTTTGCACAAATATCTCGCGTTCAAAACTCCGGAGTATTTCCCTGAATTTCTTTATCGTATTAATTTCAGTTTCTTTCATTACGTCAATGTTGTAAATTAAAACTGTTGCAATATACAACAATTGGTTTATGAAACAACAAAATTCACATAAAAAAATTTATTTGAGGAGTACCTCATAAAATGAATACGATCGAAAACAATTGTTTTCGATCGTATTCTATTGCTTTCTTGCTGAATATCTCAATTTTAAAAGCTGATCATATAAGAAATATAATCGACTTCTATATCGAACTCACGTTATTTTAACGTCTTCTTGAACTAACTTTTTCGTAGCCAAGCATTTTACTGGCCCAAGGAATAAACGTTTCAAAATTTGGAGCATCGGTATGGCCGCCATCGTGTTGACGCCATGCAAGTTGTCCGTCCAGTAACCCGGTCAGTACCGGAGGCATTTCCTCTTTCATATAATCATTGGAAACACCCAGATCTTTTGCACCCAACAATTTATAAACAGCGCCGGCTGCAATGGTAGCCATATAACTGCCTTTCTGATCGAGCCATTTTGCATCGCCTTGCTCAGGAATTCCATAACTAATAAAGGCCAGACGCGGGGCACATAATGCGATGAGTTCATGAGAATCAACGGTAAGGTCACAACCTGTTTTCCTGCCAAAGCTGGCCTGCTCTGCGCCATATTTCAGATAATTCCCGGCCATCCAATGGTATTCACCAGCACCGGTAAGGCTTTCCACTGCTTCGCCAAAAACCCGCCTGTGCAAGGCTGCACCTCCCTTACCGGATGATCCGATCAAGCCAACTGCAAAGCGTGGTTCAAAAGCGAGGGTAACCAAAGCAGCTTTCCCATAACGGGATACGCCTTCAATCCCCACCTTTTTTGCATCAACAATAGAATCTGTTTCAAGATAATCCAGTGCACGCGCAGCACCCCAGGCCCATGCCCGGAGCGAACCCCAGTCTTCCGGTTTACGGGGCTGTCCTTTATTCACTAACCCAATTATTCCCCGAGTGAGCCCGGCACCGTTATCTGCCTGAATGCTGCTGGGGTCAATGGTAACGTATCCCCAACCGGCAGCCAATAATCGTTCAGTTGACGAAGGTTCCTGGTTACGGCGCTGCATCATGCCAGCAAAAGGATCTTCGCGTTTGAAGGGTTCGTACGCCGGGTAACGTTTAAAGACCGCCTCCAATTCAGGATTATCTTTTATAAGCGTTTCTTTAAAAGCTTTATTGATAAGCTTCATGTCATCGACCGAAGGTTCAGCCGGCGCTGGTAAAGAAGGACGACCAAACATCATTAAAACGGGAACAGGACCTTTTACATTCAACGGCACAACCAACACCATATTGATATCCACACTAATTAAAGGGTAAGCACTGTTATCGACATGACCAACAATTTTTTTGGCTACAACTGGTGTAAACCCAATTTGTTCGTAATCGGTCATCTCAACTTCCCATTTTACATTCGGGATATTTTTGGGCAAACGTCCATACACTTCCTTCTCAAAACCTTCAACGATTTCGGGTCGGCGTTGGTTCCACCACATATCGGGTGTAGTTACTTTTTTTCCCTTGCTGGTTGTAAGCACATCAGGCAATTGGGGACATGGATTTGCCAACGCTTCATCGTAATTGGCATGGTTGGGGTCAGATTCATTTCCACTTGGCCCGGGTCGAAGCACTTTTATACCCAATTGTCCCATCATATTGCCATGGTCCTGCTCAGCAGTAAAAGTAACCAGCGGTGGGTACTTACTTTGATCAATGGTCGTTTGCTGTGCTTTCAAATTCATTGAAAGGATTAAAACGATAAATAAAACTGAAAACGCCCTCATAAGTATAAGTTATTAAGTCTTTAGCTAAAGTAGATTAATTCACGTATTTCAAATTTCAATTGGTTCGATTTATATTGGTTAATTTGAAGAGGTGAATTTAACGATAATTGTTAAAAATGCGAATAACTTACCGATTAATAAAGCTTATGGATTAAGTTCTGAATGGCAGCACATTGACTCAACAATCCATACAACAATAAATAGTTCCTATTACTGAGTTGTTGTCAATGAAACATAAAAAAGCCCGAAAATCATTGATTTCAGGCTTTATAATAAATTTAGATGGTTGTCTCAGAGCCTTTCACGGGACTCGAACCCGCGACCTGCTCATTACGAATGAGCTGCTCTACCAACTGAGCTAAAAAGGCTAATTGAGGCGCAAATATAAAACTTAATTTCTTTAGGTTGAACCTATTTTTAGCTTAATCAAACATTAACTCCACAGATTATATAAAAAAAACATCTCATAATTAGCATGCTCGATATCCTTAATTTTCTAAATTCGCCCCCTCATTTTCTAGTTTTATCCAAAATGAGAATTTATTGGGGTTATAAATAGCTTTCTTCTTTCTGAGAGTACAGAATAATCCCTTACCTTGCATCCGAAATAGTATTTTTACTGATCTGTGATAATGATAAGTACTGAATTATTATTGAACCTGTCGTGGGCAACTGCTCTGATTGCGATAGTTTTTATCGTGTTAGTCAAACCAAATAGCAAAGCATATATTGCCGCTCTGGCTAGTGTTATTACTGCATTGTCAACAAGTATTCCTGCACTTCAGGCATTAGGCGGGGCAACAAGTTCTGTATCAATTTTTGCCGGTTCTTTTTTGGGAAGTATCCCGATAAAAATCGACGGCCTCTCAGCTTGGTTCATACTTATTATCAACTTTACATCAGTTACGGGTGCATTTTATGGCATTGGCTATCTTCGAAGTTATCAAAACAACTCTGCTAAACTTTCCCTTCATTGGTCGTTGTATGTTGTTTTTCAGCTATCAATGGTTTGGGTTTGTATGTTGCAGCATAGTTTTGCTTTCCTGGTAGCTTGGGAAATAATGTCGCTGTCGTCGATGCTTCTTGTAATTTTCGACGGGCACAAACCAAAAACCCTGAAAGCTGGGCTTAATTACCTGGTTCAGATGCATATCAGTGTTATTCTTCTCACAATAGGGTTTATCTGGGTATATGCCACTACTGGCTCATTTAGTTTCGATGCTTTTTCAACATTCTTTGCCAATAATAACAACATATGGCTTTTTCTGATCTTTTTCGTAGGATTTGGAATAAAAGCCGGCTTTATTCCTGTTCATAGCTGGTTGCCCCATGCGCATCCGGCGGCTCCGTCGCACGTGTCGGGTGTAATGTCGGGTGTAATTGTAAAGCTGGGTATTTACGGAATATTCAGGGTCATTACTTTTCTTGAATCCGATTTTTTGATGCTCGGCGAAATTATTCTTTCGGTATCGGTGCTCACCGGGTTATACGGAATACTAAATGCAGCTGTTCACCGCGATTTTAAACGGATGTTGGCTTATTGTACCATCGAAAATATTGGCATCATTGGCATTGGGATTGGGCTAGGCTTGATTGGCATCGGCAACAACTCCCCGTTACTGTTCTTTTTAGGATTCTCGGGCGCCCTGTTGCATGTGCTGAACCATTCGCTATTCAAATCGCTGCTTTTCTACTCAGCCGGTTCAGTGTATCAGCAAACCCACACCCGCGATATGGAGAAATTGGGCGGGTTGATAAAGCAAATGCCCAAAACGGCAATATTGTTCCTGATTGGCGCTATTGCCATTGGGGGTATGCCACCCTTCAACGGATTTGTGTCGGAATTCATTTTATATAACGGCCTGATTGAAGCGTTGAAAACGGGTGATATTACACAAACCAGTCTTGTAATTTTATCATTTGCAGGGCTTAGCCTCATTGGAGGGCTTTCTATCCTTACCTTTTCGAAAACATTTGGGGTGGTTTTTCTTGGCTCACCACGGAAAAAATTGCATACAGTTCCGCAAGAAGTGTCGAAAATTATGCTGTTTCCGCAATACATTATTGTAGCAGTAATGCTTCTTGTTGCTTTCTTTCCGCGCTTTTTCCTGAATAGTATTCAATGTATACTTCAAGACGGCTTGAAGAATATTGCCATTTTTTCGTCAGTTGCCAGTTATTCAGACAATATTGTTGCTGTTAACTATTATTTTATTTTATTGTTGGTCGTTGTAGGAATAATTTGGGGAATTCGTTCGCTAATGGTGAAAAACCGGGAACAGCAAACCGAAGGAACCTGGGGCTGCTCCTATGTTGCCCCCAATAGCAAAATGCAGTATACCGGGAAATCGTTTTCGAAACCGTTGGGAAAGGTATTCAGTTTTTTACTGATAGAGGAGAAGAAATATGCAGAACTTTCTGATGGTGAAATATTTCCAAAGAAGCGAAAATATGTATCGCACTATAAAGACTTTTTTGAGTACTATATTTTTAACTTTGTTACTCAACGGATAGTGTTTAGTGCCAATTATTTCAAGTTTATACAAAATGGCCGTATGCAATCGTATGTATTATATGGAATTTTGTTTGTGGTACTTATAGTTGTCCTCACTGGATTAAATGTTTTAAAATGAGTAACATATCTGCTTATCTGCTGATGCCTTTGTTGGCTGTTGTTGCCATCCCCTTTATGAAGGAGAAAGCAAAAGCAATAGTTACATATTTAGAACTCTTGCTGGTTGCCGGGTTATCGTCTGCGATAGCTATTAGCGCAATTGTCGGAGGAGCCGAAGAATATGTTTTTGGCGGGAGTGCGGTAACTGGCCCAATCAGGCTCCAGATTGATGCTCTTTCGGCATGGTTTATTCTTATTATCAATATTGTTTTTATTACAGGGGGCTTTTATGGAATTTTCTACCTTAAAGCATACCGGGAGCAACAAAAGCAGATTTCATTGCACTGCATTGCATTCATTGTGCTTCACCTGTCTCTTGTAAGTCTTTGCGTTATACAGAACAGCCTTGTGTTTCTCATTACTTGGGAACTGATGGCTCTTTCGGCATTTATTGCAGTAATTTTTGAAGGAGATAAGATGTCGACATTGAAAGCGGGTATTAATTACCTGATTCAGTCCCATGTTTCTATTCTTTTTCTGATGCTGGGTTTTATCTGGGTTGCTGTGAAAACCGGTAGTTTTGATTTTGCATCTATTACTGAATATTCACAGTCGAACCCCACTTCGGTTGGTCTTTTCCTTTTCATTTGCTTCTTTATAGGTTTTGCTTTCAAAGCGGGCTTTATCCCGTTTCATACCTGGTTGCCCCATGCTCATCCGGCGGCTCCTACCCATATTTCGGGAATCATGTCGGGAGTGCTTATTAAGATTGGGATTTATGGAATTATGCGGATGTTGGTATTAATAAAAACTGACTATACCAGTATAGGCTATTTCATTCTGATTATTTCGGCCATCTCGGGGTTATATGGAGTAATGCTGGCAATTATTCAGCACAATGTTAAAAAGTTACTTGCTTATCATAGTATCGAGAATATTGGTATTATTGGTATGGGGATAGGCATTGGGTGTATTGGCCTTGGCAATGGTAATCAATTGGTTGCCTGGTTAGGTTTTTCGGGGGCATTGTTGCACACTTTAAACCATGCACTGTTTAAATCCTTGCTGTTTTATACTGTAGGCATTGTTTATCAGGCGACTCATACGTTAAATATTGAGCATCTAGGCGGGCTTATTAAGAAAATGCCCCACACAACCCTATTATTTCTTATAGCAGCTGTTGCCATTTGCGGTATTCCGCCACTGAATGGTTTTGTTTCTGAGTTTTTGATTTACAGCAGCTTATATCAATGGGTACAAAATGCTACGCTCGTCCCGCTTATTGTGATTATTTTTTCAACCCTGGCACTTGTGCTCATTGGAGGGTTGGCCCTTTTTTGTTTTACCAAAGCATTTGGGACAATTTTCTTAGGGGAACCAAGGAAAAAATTCGTACACGGAATACATGAAGCTCCGGCTATTCAGCGTATTCCTTTATATTTTATTGCTCTTCTTATTGTTGGTATAGGGATTTTTCCTCAGGGATTTTTTGGAGTAGTCAGCCATGCAACTTCTGTGCTCACAGGAAACAGGGTAGGGGAGTTTGCTCCAATTCAGGGAAGTATTGCTGATACATTGCAATACATCGGACTTGCTTCAACAGGTTTTATCGTGCTTATTGTGTTGATGTTCCTTCTGCGGAAGTTGGTCACAAAAAACAGGGTTACCACATCTTCGGTTACCTGGGGGTGCGGATATGTTTCACCCACACCAAAGTTACAATACACCGCATCATCGTATGTAAGGAGTTATAGTAAACTATTTGGTCATTTGCTGTTAATTGGCCAAAAAGAAAAGCCTGTATCGGGAATCTTCCCCGAACATGCAGCCCTTAAGACGCATCCTTATGATCGTTTGGAAAAGAGCTTGATAGACAGGCCAATAAGAGGAATTAAGAGCTTTTTAGGAAAGTTTGTATTCCTTAATAACGGGAAATTGCAATTCTCGATATTATACGGGATAATATTTATCATTTCACTGATAATGATCCCGTTGGTATATGGATTGATTCTGGATTTTTTTGAATTTATAAAACAACTATAATTATGTTGAGCCTATTTTTAATTGTAATAGCTGCCTTCTTTTTCACTGGCATTGTGGTGCGCACCAAAAGCCTTGCTTCGGGAAGGAAAGGACCAGGAATTATGCAGCCAATCAAAGATGTTATACGTCTTTTCAAAAAAGGGGCTGTATACAGCAAAACAAGCAGTATCATCTTTCAAATTGCACCAACAATCTACTTTTCATCGGTAGTGATGGCTATGCTTGTTGTTCCTTTCGGTCAATCAAAAGGGTTGATTAGTTTCAATTGCGATTTTATCTTTTTTGCATATGTTTTGGCGTTAGGCAAGTTTTTCAGCATTATATCGGCACTCGACACCGGAAGTAGTTTTGAGGGAATGGGTGCCAGCCGCGAAGCATTGTATTCGATGTTTGCCGAACCGGCTTTATTCATCCTTATGGGCTCATTTGCCTTGCTTACAGGGTATACGTCTTTTCAGGAAATATTTGCGGCATTGCATATTGGCTCGTACCTGAGTTATGCCTTGGCTACACTGGCAACTTTTGTTCTGGTAATGATTGCTATGATTGAAAATAGCCGTATGCCTATCGACGATCCTAAAACGCACCTTGAACTCACCATGATACACGAAGTTATGATCCTCGATAACAGTGGCTTCGATCTGGGACTTTTGCTAAGTGCCGGATACTTGAAATTTGCCATTTACGGAGCGCTCATTGTAAACCTTTTTGTGGGGATGGTAGATTATCAGTATGCGATACCCTTGTTCTTTATTATCCAGTTCCTTATGGCTGTTGTCGTGGGGCTGATTGAATCGTTTATGGCCCGTTTCAGAATGAACCATAACGCACAGTTTATTGTGGCGCTCACATCGGTTTCGCTCTTGATATTCTTCGGAGCCATACTCATTTTAGGGAAGTTCAATTAACGATAAAAAATGTAAAACAATGATAGACGTACTTCTGATAGTTTTCATCATCACGCTATTCTATCTTTCGATAGCCAACCGACTGTTGTCGTACACTAAAGTACTGGCAGTTCAGGGCGTGTTGCTTTTCTTTGTCGTGTTTCTTCAGTTGAATGAGATTAACACGTTGAACTTGGTGTTGATCATGCTCGAGACCATTGTTTTCAAGGCGGTGGCTGTACCTATGTTTTTAGCATATCTGCTAAGGCGGAACAATATCACCCGAGAGGCTGAGCCTTATCTTCCCAACTTTGTTTCGTTGCTGATAACAACAGCCATAGTGATTGCAACCATATTGCTTTCGAACAGCATAAAAGATACTCATCTGGATAAGATGTTCTTTGTTGTAGCCCTTTCGACCATATTTTCGGGTTTGTATATAATTGCTTCCCGAAGGAAAATTATTACCCATGTTATGGGCTATATGATTATTGAAAACGGGGTTTTTGTGCTTTCGCTGGCTGTGGGGAACGAAATGCCGCACTTGGTGAACCTGGGCATTATGCTCGATATTTTTGCCAGTGTACTCATTCTGGGCATTTTTCTCAATAAAATTGGAGACGTATTTAAAGATGTTGACGTAGAGCAACTTACTAACCTCAAGGATTATTAACCGTTAAAGCAGATCAAATGATTGGAATATATCTGATAGGAGCATTTTCAATAGTAATCGGACTCTTTTTCATCCGGAACAAACAACTTACCTTCGGGCTTCTTGGCCTGTTTCTGGTGTTGCAATGGATACTTACATTCTATTCATACAATAACTTAAGGAGTACCGATTTAACCTATTTTACCTATGATTCGCTTGCATTCTTGCTCTTGGTTACAATGAGTATTATTTCGGTAGCTGCAATTTTTCATAGTCACATTTACCTCGAGGACCAACCGGCACCTCCCGAAACCCGTTCAATATATTATGCATCTATAGTGCTTTTAATCACAGCGATAAGTGCTGGATATTTGGCCAATCACATTGCCGTTACCTGGATTTTCACCGAAATTACCACCTTGAGTGCTTCTGCCTTAATATACCATCACCGGAACAAATTAGCCCTCGAAGGAACCTGGAAATATGTATTTATTTGTGCTATAAGCATCACCTTTGTATTCATCGGTATCCTGTTTTTAAGCCTTGCTCTTGAACAGGCAGGTTCTCAGGATCTTAGTTACACTAATCTTGTTACGAATAGTGCTAAACTGAACCCGTTTTGGCTGCGCCTGGCTTTCTTGTTTATTTTTACTGGTTTTACGGCGAAGCTTGGCTTAGTGCCAATGTTTACTGCCGGTATCGATGCTAAAGACAAAGCCCCGGCACCCGTTGGAGCCTTGCTTTCGAGCGTGCTGATGAACCTTGGTTTTGTGGGCATCTTCAGGTTTTATATTGTGGTTGCCAATACACCGCTTCACCACTGGGCCAATATGGTAATTGGTATTGCTGCTTTCTTGTCGGTTTTTGTATCGACAGTGTATATGATTAAAGTAAAGAACATAAAACGTATGCTCGCCTATTCGGGTATAGAGCACATGGGATTGGTTATGTTGGGTGTGGCTGCCGGAGGTGTTGGCTATTATGCTGCCATTTTGCACATTATTCTTCATGCTTTTGTAAAGTCAAGCTTATTTCTGCAGTTCACCCAGCTGTATAGGGTGTTTCAGAACAAAAGTATTTACAATGTTGGAAATTATTTCAAATATAATACTGCCGGTGCCATGGTGTTGCTCACTGGTTTCATTAGTGCCACAGCCATGCCCCCTTCGGGTCTTTTTGTGAGCGAATTCATGATATTCCGCTCGCTTTTCGAGGCTAAGCAAATTATTGTTCTTGCCGCTTTGCTTCTGTTGCTCACTATTATTATATGGGCTTTTGGAAAAAATATTCTTAAAATCCTTTTTGTTCCTCCAGTTGATTTCGACGATAGCAATGTGCCGAAAATTAGCCCGTGGGAATCTCTTTCGCAGTTTGTTCTGCTTGCACTGGCCATTTATTTGGGGCTTAACCCGCCTGCCGAATTGGTCGAACTGATTAAAGAAAGTATAATGCTTTTACCTCAATGACATGAATTACATACAGATAGAAAATAATACCACCATTGGCATTGCCGAAATTCCTGAGGTAAGTTATCCTGTTTTTTTCGATGAAATATCGAAATTGATGACTGGGCAAACCGAAAGGCATTGCGCCAATTATTTTGGATATCGCCTGAATGGAAAAATTAAATTGATATGTTGCCTTGCCGACGATCTGACCCATCAAATTTATGTATTATCGTGTGTGGTAAATAATGATGATAACTTGCGTTCGTTATCAAAAGAGCTTTTATGCTTCGAGAAATTTGAGCGCGAGATTCACGAAAATTTCGGGATTGGATTTGTTGGTCATCCTTGGTTAAAACCGGTACGTTACCCGTTTAACCGTGCCGACAAATCGAAAACCATTGCCAACTACCCGTTTTACAGTATCGATAGTGAAGAACTTCACGAGGTGGGTGTAGGTCCAATTCATGCCGGTGTTATCGAGCCGGGTCACTTCAGGTTTATTTGTAATGGTGAACAAATTCTTCATCTTGAAATACAGCTTGGTTTTCAGCACCGTGGGGTTGAACAGCTTTTCCTCGATAAAAAAAGCCTGTTGCAGCGTACAACGTTAGCCGAAAATATTACAGGAGATACTGTTGTAGGTCATACCACTGCATTTTCGATGGTTTGGGAAAGTTTGTGCGGGTTTAAACCATCAAAAGATATTCAATTTGCCCGTACTCTTGCTCTCGAGATGGAGCGGATTGCTATTCATACCGGCGACTTGAGCGCCATGTGTACCGATGTAGCCTATCAGCTTGGGAGTTCGGTACTTGGACGTTTGCGTACCCCAATGATAAACTTTATGCAGGAATGGGGTGGAAACCGCTTGTCGAAAGGGCTCATTAGGCCTGGCCGGAATCAGTTCCCCTTTACCCCGGCTCTTGCCGAAAGGTTAGCGCAAATCTTTACAGAATATGAACCTGACTTTGAAGAGATCGTTGAACAAATCCGCCGGTTACCAAGTACGTTATCAAGGTTTGAAAGAACCGGGATTGTTTCATATGACGATATACTTTCGATAGGTGCCGTTGGAATGGCCGCACGCATGAGCGGGCTAACCCGGGACATTCGTTCTACGCATCCTTTTTATCTGTATAGCGAAATGAAACATGAACCAGCTATTAAGCACCATGGCGATGTATATTCCCGCTTCCAGATTCGGAGGAACGAAATCAGGCAGTCGATAAAATACATTAAGGAAATGCTTGACAATGTGCCAGATGCTACCAGTGAGGTAAATAATCTGGAAAATTCTTCGCCAAATGCATTTTCTATCGCGTTGGTTGAGGGTTGGCGCGGCGAAATATGCCATTGTGCCATTACCGATGAAAAAGGAGAGTTGCTCATTTACAAGATAAAAGATCCTTCGTTCCATAATTGGCTGGCATTGGCCTTGGCGGTAAGGAATAACGAAATTTCTGATTTTCCAATTTGCAACAAGAGTTTTAACCTTTCGTATGCTGGTCACGATTTGTAGTTATCAGCAAGATTAAAAAGAAGCACAGAGCCATGTTAGAAAATTTAAAAATAGTATACCATCAGGGGAAGCAATTTATTCCCGATGTTACTTCGGCAAAGGTTCCGGGAATTTTCAGGGGGCGGCCGGTTATTAGCCTCGAAAAAGTTGACGAACACGAGCTGCAGTTGGTTTGCCCGGTAGGAGCCATTGAAACATCGCCGGTACGTATCGATTTGGGGAAATGCACATTTTGTGGTGAATGTGCCAGGCGTTTTCCAACAAAAATTGAATTCACCAAAGATTATAAAATTTCTACCAACATACGTGAAAGGCTCGTTGTAACCGAAGGCGAAGATAGAACCATTGAAGTTGATCCTACTAAAGTGAGGTCAGATGTGCATCGAGTATTGGGGCAATCGTTAAAACTTAGGCAAATATCAGCAGCAGGCGATAACAGTTGCGAGTGGGAGCTCAATGCCGCCAACAATGTTCAATTCGATATGAGCCGTTTTGGGATCGATTTTGTTGCTTCGCCGCGTCATGCCGACGGGATTCTTATTACAGGCCCCATATCGGAAAACATGGCCGAACCGGTGCAACTTTGTTATGATGCAACCCCTGCTCCTAAAATTATAGTTCTGGCAGGAACAGATGCCATTAGTGGTGGAATTTTTGGAGATAGTCCGGCTATCGACCGGAGTTTTCTGAGTAAGTATCCTATCGATCTGTATATCCCCGGAAACCCGTGCCACCCATTAACCATTATCAACGGGTTAAAAGACCTGACAAGAAAAAAATAATTAATGCATTTTGTTTTTTTGTTGTTAAAAATCAGGATAGAAAGTACACAACACGAAAAGAATCTATAATTTTGTCGAACTTATATCAAGGAAAACTTAAAATATATACCAAATGAAGAAAATATTTTTATCACTGTTAATAGTTAGTTGTACCCTTACATTGTTTGCACAACAACCAGTACAACCAGCAGTTGCTGATTCAGTGGCAAAAGCTAAAATTGTTTTTGAATACTTGAATCACAATTATGGTCAAATTGCTTATGGTGCAGATGGAACCTGTACTTTCAAGTTTAAGAACGAGGGTACTGTACCACTGATCCTTTCTAATGTAAGGGCTTCATGCGGCTGTACTACTCCGAGTTGGACCAAAGATCCTGTTGCACCGGGACAAAGCGGAGAAATTAAAGTAACGTACGATACGCATCGAATCGGTGCTTTCGCGAAATCGATAACCGTTACGTCAAACGCTGCTGAAACCCCTTCAGTGGTATTGCGTATTTCGGGCGAAGTGAAACAAAACACAGAACCACAAACCAGTGTTAATTGATTTGCTTTTGATTGTTCTGTAAATGAAGGCATTATATACGATTGGATTGCTCGTTCTTTCCAATACATTTATGACGTTTGCCTGGTATGGTCATCTTAAGTTTAAAGAATACAAATGGTTTGAGTCTCTGCCTCTGATTGTAGTAATTCTTATTAGTTGGGGAATTGCGTTGTTCGAGTATTTTTTTCAAGTGCCAGCCAACCGAATTGGTTTTAAAGACAATGGAGGCCCTTTCACCCTTTTTCAGTTGAAAGTAATTCAGGAAGCGATTACCTTAATTGTTTTTACATTATTTGCCGTTTTTGCCTTCAAAACTGAAACGTTCAGGTTTAATCATTTAATTGCCTTTGTATTTATAATATTGGCGGTGTATTTTGTCTTTAAAGAATAGAAATATTTCATATAAAAAAGCCGGGGAGATTTTTCACCCGGCTTTTTTTGTATTTTTTTCCCTCACGAGCCAAAATTTCTATCTATCTTAATCAACCAATTACCATAGATGAAATGAGCATGATTTGCAGAAACACCAATCGAAGTGATTATTTTCCAATCATGCGAAACGGAGTTCAGCGATAGCTAATTCCATGTGGTAATAAAAAACAATAAAATATACACATGAAATTACCATGAATAAACCAACTGTATTATTAATCTTGTTGTTCACGACTATCAGCTATTATGCTGTTGCACAACAATCTCTGTGGAACAATTCACAACTTGTATCTCCACAAATCAACAACGATAACTCGGTAACTTTTAGGGTTGAAGCACCCGGAGCCCGCGAAGTGAAAATTATTGGTGATTGGCTTCCTTCAGCAGGCCAGGGCTCGGGAAGTGTTACGATGAAATTGGATGAAAAAGGCATTTGGAGCTACACAACAACTCCGCTTGCCAGCGATTTGTATAGCTATCTTTTTGTTATAGATGGCATTAAAACCAACGATCCGAACAATGTTTATCAAATTCGCGATGTGGCCTCAATCTTCAATGTGTTTATTGTAAAAGGAGGGAAAGGCGACCTCTATTCGGTGAATGATGTGCCCCACGGTACTGTTTCGCGGCGTTGGTACAACTCGCCAAGCCTTTCAAAAGAACGACGAATAACTATTTATACACCAGCCGGATATGAAAACAGCAAGGAAAAGTTTCCGGTTCTGTATTTGCTTCATGGAATGGGTGGCGATGAAGAAGCATGGATCGCGCTTGGGCGTACAGCTCAAATTCTCGATAACCTGATTGCCCAAGGAAAAGCCAGGCCAATGATTGTGGTTATGAGCAATGGAAATGCATCGCAACAAGCTGCTCCCGGTGAAGCTTCTACAGGGATGCACAAGCCTAACATGATGCTCCCCAATACCATGGACGGAACCTTTGAAACTTCTTTTCCCGATATAATTTCTTTTGTTGAGCAAAACTATCGGGTTATTTCCGAGAAAAAGGGACGGGCTATTGCAGGCTTATCGATGGGCGGTTTTCATTCCCTGCATATTTCGCGTTTCTATCCCAATACCTTTGACCATGTTGGGCTATTTTCGGCAGCCATTATGCCCGATCAGCAGGTAAAATCAAAAGTGTACGACAAATTTGACGAAACACTCTCGCAGCAGCAAAAAAACGGGTACAAAATCTATTGGATAGGCATTGGCAAAACCGACTTTTTGTATCAGGCAAATGCCGATTTCAGAAAAAAACTCGATTCTATAGGTATGAAATACACTTATTTGGAAACAGAAGGTGGCCATACCTGGACCAATTGGAGAACCTACTTGTCAGAATTTTCTCAGTTGATATTCAAGTAATTATCTTGTTGTAAGGGTGCTGTGCTGGAAGTACATGCCCCAGCTGGGCAGGATGTTAGCGAACGCTGCTGCCGCGGTTTGCAAACCGCGGCAGCAGGTTATGAGCTGATAAGCATCTGATTAAATAACAATATAATTGTTACGGCTCAAAATATAAGAGAGCAGGTGAATAGTACGTTAGTTTAGTATGTTTACAGGATTTCAATCGAAGAGCAGCGTTAGCTAAATTCTGAGTTTGAGAGGCGACAGTTGCGAATAGTTGAGCATATTTCGAGGAGTTGGGGTATGAGTGTGGTAATATATTCTAATCTTCGAGGTTTTCGATGAGGTACTCTTTGATGTGAAACATTTCGCGGCCGGTTCCGTTGCAGTATTCACATCTTTCCCATTTCCAATCATTATCGGTGTAGGGGATCCTGGCATCTCCTCCGCCAGCTCCATCGCACGATGAACATTTTCCCTCTTTATCGTATTCGTCAATCCGGATCTTTTTTCCCATTTGAGATAGCCTTTTTTCAACACCAGCAACAAGAGCAGTCCCTCCGCTTTTGTATAGAAGGAGTAGCAATTCGGTGTTGTCGATCGATGAAAAGAATTTTTCAGAATCTTTTTGTTTCAGCCTTTCCGATAACCCATCCAGAATGGAATAATGGAGCTGTTTGGTTGAGGCAAATTGGTTCTGTATCCAGGCCGACAATTTTTCCAAATCAGAAATTTTTTTGATAGCGATACGGGCTATGCTGAAAGAACCTGAACTTACATAAGATCCCTGTATATGATTTAGCGATTTTTGGGCAATGGCTATAAGAGCATCAGTATCAATGGTCTTTTCAACAGCTGTTTCCCAGAGTTCAAACAACCGTTGTTCGAGAACTATCTCCAGAAAAGATTTTCCACCACTGTTGCGTATTTTCCAATAAATTTTTAGGATATGTTGTTCGTCACTAATCTTTTGAAGAATCTTCTTTCTTTTTTCATCAGCTTTTTTTCCATAAACATTTTGAAAAAGTATTTCGCAAAGTTCAGTGTTTTGTAGCTTGTCGATAGCCGCAAAAACGACATCAATCTCTTCATCAGTGTTTTTTATAATGCAGGAAAGAATATTTTCATCGTAATGATTCTTTTCGATAGCTTTCAGCCGTACTTTAGGGTCGCTGTTTTTCCAAGCGGGAACAAAAAAGTCGTTAAGTTTCATTGGCGGTGAATTTGCGTGAAAAAGCCCACAAGATTTTCTGATGGTTTCCGGTTTCTCTTTTCTCAAAAGTATAAATTATTTTGGGATCATGTTGAGAATTATTCTCTTTGAAGGGCTTAAATGGATTAGATTTCAGGAGAGCAATGAAATGTGTATTGATAAGAATGAGTTTGTTCAGTTGGGTTAAGAATTTTGCTGTTCTATTGTTCGGTTGAAGCGTATAGGCAAAAGATTTCTGTAATGTGAAACGATCCCGATTGTGTGACCAAAATATATTGGAAAAATGGGAGGTCTTAACACAGTTTTGTCCCGGAGACCATAGATCAATTTCGATTTAATTTATAAATTTGTTCGTTTCGACGTAAATTCACACAAACCATAAAACAAATTAATTAAAAGTACTCAAATGTCACAGCAATCGAACAGTAACCTAAAGATTGGGATGACCTTTATGGCATCGATCTTTTTCATTTTTGGTTTTATCACCAATTTCAACATTGCGATGAAAGACCAGGTTCAGCTAGCGTTTACCCTTTCCAATTTTGGGGCTCAGCTGGTAAACTTTGCCTTTTTTATTGCTTATGCCGTTTTCAGTTTTTTGTGCGGCTTTATTATCAAACGTATTGGGTATAAAAATGGAGTTATTGCAGGCCTTGTGCTTGTAGCTGCAGGGAGTTACACCTTTTTCCCGGCTGTGGCTGCGTTGTCGTACCCCTTATTCCTATTGGCTGTTTTCATTATGGCTTCTGGAGTGGTGTTTTTGCAAACCGCTGCAAACCCGTATGTTGCAGCATTAGGGCCACAAGATACAGCTCCTGCTCGACTGAACCTTACCCAAGCGTTAAACGGGGTGGCTACAACCATTGCCCCTTTCCTTGCCGGTGTGTTGGTTTTGGCTCCCGCTGTATTGGCAATCAACTCGGGCTCGACCCCTGCCGATGCGGCTAAATTTGTTCAAGGCCCATTTCTTGTCATTGGAACTCTTGTTTTACTTATTGCCATAGGAATTGGTTTCATTAAACTTCCTGCTATCATTGGCGATACTACCATTTCATCGAAATCAGTTTTCAAAAAGCCACAAGTATGGCTTGGTGCTATCGGTATTTTCTGCTATGTAGGTGCCGAAGTGGGTACTGCTTCTCAAATTGCTCCTTACCTCAACGACAGTGGTTATGCAACCGACGTTGCTGTTAGGTTATCGGCTATTTATTGGGGAGGTGCCATGATTGGCCGTTTCTTTGGCTCAATTCTTCTTGGCAACATGGAGAACCGCAAAAAATATCAGCTTTCTGCCTTGATAATTGTTTTTGCTTTCTTCGTAGGCTGGTTCATTACTTCGGCAAATTTTGTTGATGGCAAATTTATTTTCGAATCGAAAATCATTAATGGATTCATCTTTTTGGGAATAGCTGTACTTAACTTTTTGCTTATGTTACTCGGAAAAGGCAAAGCAAACCTTGCCCTTGGAGTTTTTGGAACCGTAAATATGCTGCTTATTGTGGCCGCCCTTCTGTTGCCCGCTAATATTGGCATGTGGGGCCTTTTATCAATTGGCTTCTTCAACTCAATTATGTTCCCGAACATTTTTGCGTTGGGCGTAAACGATCTCGATCCTTCGGAAATGCCGCTGGCTTCGGGCATAATCAATACCTTAATATGCGGTGGAGCTGTTATTCCTTTACTCATGGGTTTTGTAACCGACTCGGTAAGTGCTAAAGCTGCGCTTATTATTTCTATTATCTGCTATGCTTACATTACTTTCTTTGCATTGAAGGGAAGTAAGATACGATAGATCAAACATTTATTATATAGATAAACATCCTTGAGAGCTTTCCTTCAGAAAAGTTTTCAGGGATGTTTTTAGTACAGGCTATTTTTATCCTTTTGAGTGAAAGGAATGTTGTGCATTCAACTCAAAAAATTAAATTTGAAAACAGAAATGAACCCAGAACAGCTTATAATTACAAACAATAATTATTATTTTTAAAATTCATTTTGCCGTTACATTAACGTGCTTGGTGCCAGATAGAACAATAATAACAACTAATCAGTAACTTAATAAGATAAAAAAGATGAAAAAAGTAGCAATAGGAGTAGATATAGGAGGAACAAATACCGCAATTGGCGTTGTAGACAAAGAAGGCAATGTAATGGTAAAAACGTCGATATCCACTCCTTCACATGGAGATATCGATAAGTATATCAATGACCTGGCCGAAGCCATTAAAGAACAAATCAATTCGGTTCGTTTGCTAAACGAAGAAATCGAAATACTTGGGATAGGAATTGGTGCGCCCAACGGAAACTATTACAAAGGGACTATTGAGCATGCTCCAAATCTTTCGTTCAAAGGCATTGTTCCTTTTGTACAACTGCTAAAAGAAAAATTTCCATCGCTGGAAAACATTGCCCTCACCAATGATGCTAATGCTGCGGCTATTGGTGAAATGATTTATGGAGGAGCAAAAGGCATGAAAAATTTTGTGATGTATACTTTGGGAACCGGTGTTGGCAGCGGATTGGTTGTCGATGGAAACTTGGTATACGGCGCCGATGGTTTTGCCGGAGAATGTGGCCATACCATGCTTGTTCCCGATGGCAGGCTCTGTGGATGCGGTGCTAAAGGCCACCTCGAAGCCTATTGCTCGGCTCCTGGCATGAAGCGCACTGCTTTCGAGATTATTGCACGTGACAATGCCATTGGCAGTTTACTCGCAAAATTCTCATACGAAGATCTCGAATCGAAAGATATTTTCGATGCAGCTGAAAAAGGCGATAAAGTAGCCCTCGAAGTGTTCAAAAAAACGGGTGAGTGGTTAGGACAAGGCTTAGCCGATACGGTACATCACCTCAGCCCCGAGGCCATTTTCCTCTTTGGTGGGCCAACCGCTGCCGGCGATTATATTTTCAAGCCAGCTAAAGAAAGCATGGAAAAACACCTCCTACCAATTTTCAAGAACAAGATACCAATCTATCCTTCGAAACTTAAATTGGGCGACGCTGCTATTGTGGGAGCAAGTGCTTTGGTTTGGAAAGAAGTTGATGCCTAGTATTCAATAATACTCTATCAGTTTGAATCCCGAATTTGCGAACTCTGCAAGTTCGGGATTTTTCTTTCGCAGCATCATCACAATAAAATCCTTTTCGGGCAAAGAAGAATCCTTTTTGGGCAAAAGTATTTCATTCTGGCAGGTTACTTTTGTACAATATCAACAATAATAAAGTCATGATCCGAGTTGAAAATTTGCTGTATTCATATGCAAACCAAGGTGTACCGGCGCTTAAAAACATTTCATTCAAGGTTAACGATCAGGAAATCTTTGGTTTTTTAGGACCCAGTGGGGCAGGGAAGAGCACTACGCAGAAAGTGATGACCGGAATACTAAAGAATTATCAGGGCAGTGTTACCCTTAAGGGGCGGGAAGTGAATAACTTCAACAAGCAATTCTATGAAAACATTGGAGTAGCTTTCGAGTTTCCAAACCTATATCTTAAATTCACCGCTCTCGAAAACCTTGCTCTTTTCGCCTCGTTCTACACTTGTGAAAAATATGATTTTCAGGAATTGCTCAGTCGTGTGGGGTTGTGGGAAGACCGAAACTTGCCTGTTGAGGCATTCTCGAAAGGGATGCGTATGCGCTTGAATTTTATCCGGGCAATTTTACACAAACCCAAATTATTGTTCCTCGATGAACCAACCTCGGGTCTCGACCCAAGCAACAGCCGTATGTTGAAAGATTTTATTTTGGAGCTGCGCGATAATGGAACAACAATTTTTTTAACCACACATAACATGACCGACGCCGATGAACTGTGCGACCGCGTGGCATTTATGATCGACGGGCAGCTCCCTGTAATCGATTCCCCTGAAAAGCTTAAACTTCAGCATGGTCGAAAAACCTTAAAGATTCGTTATAAAGCCGATATGCAGTTAGAAACCAAGGAGTTTTCATTGCATGGCCTTGGTTCAAACAACGAGTTTTTGCAATTGATTAATCACAACGAAATAGAAACGATCCATACGCAGGAAGCCACACTCGAAGATATTTTTCTGGCTGTAACAGGCAAACAGCTTTCATAAATATTTCCGATGATTCTATGTAGTATTTTGAGTATTGATTTTCTGGCTATCAAATTTAGAAGAATGAAAAATAGTATTATTAAAAATACCGCTCAACTTTTGAAACTTGCTCATTTCGATGTTTTATTTCAGTACAAACAGGGTTTTTATCTTGTATATGCCATCTTAACAGCTGTTTACTTGTTGTTGTTGTTCTATCTGCCTGAAACTGTTCGCCCCGAGGTTGCTGCTTATCTTATCCTCTCAGATACTTCGGTGCTGGGGATGGTTTTTGTTGGAGCATTGGTTTTGCTCGAAAAGCAACAAAATGTACTTCAGAGTCTTTTTATAACTCCCATGAAACTATCTACATACATTTTTAGTAAAGCCATTTCATTAACCCTTATTGCTACCCTTGTTAGCTCGGCTATTGGATTTATTCCGGGAGCAATGCTCGATAGGTGCCTCTCTATGTTGGCATCTGTGATTCTTTGTTCTTTGTTTTTTACGTTTTTAGGACTGGGAGTTTCGTCGCGTGCCAATACGTTGAACGAGTACTTTGGAGGGATACTTTTGGCCGGACTGGTTATGGTTGTCCCGTTAGCCTTGTTTTTTATTCACCCCGTGCTCTCAATGATATTTCCAATAAATGCCGCAGTAACGTTGCTAATTACACCGGCTACACAACAAACTTTAGTAAGCAATATTGCCGGAATTTCTGTTCTTATTTGCTGGAATATTGTGGCTTACAGATATGCGATGAGTCAATTCAATAAAAATATAATCCACAAATAACTAGAAGATGACACGAGATTTATACCTGATAAAAGGCGATTTGAAGATTATTGGGCGTGACCCAATGCTGATTTTGAGTTTTGTTGCGCCATTTCTGTTGTTGATCATTGCCCTTTTCTTATTCCCTATAGTCTCACAACTCTCCATCAAGTACTTTTCTCTGCCCCTCGATTCCTATTTCCTGTTGGGAAGCTTTTTTTTCTTTTCGTTGATTCCCATGTTGTTTGGCATGATTTACGGGTTTATCCTTCTCGACGAACGCGACGAAGGGATTATCAGTTACTTATCGATAACTCCATTGGGAAAATCGGGATACCTGAGAACCAGAATGATTATTCCGGTGCTGGCAAGCTTAGTTTTTGGAGTGGCGTTTCTTATTCTGACAGGTTTTTCCTCTCTACTCAACTGGTTTGAAATAATTGTAATTACATTGATTGTTGCAACTGAAGCGCCACTAATGCTGCTTTTCTTGGCCGCATTTGCAGGAAATAAGGTTGAAGGGATAGCCTTATCTAAAAGTTTTGGTATAGTTCTGCTTCCTGTTTTAATCGATTATTTTACGCAGGGAAATTGGCGTTGGATCCTTTCATTTTCGCCTCTTTGGTGGATCGAAAGAGCCATTTTTTCACTTCAGGAATATCGGTGGCTTTACCTTGCTGGTGCAACAGTATTTCATGGGTTTATTATCTGGTTGCTTTTTTCTCGATTTGAAAGAAAAATGCAATGAACCAACAAATTAACTAAGCCATTTACTTGTGGGTATTATTCTATTTTTGAAACAGCTTCATATAAAAATGCATTCAACGGATAGAACTTTCTGAAATTTTCGATAATGAAATCAATGATATCATTACTAAAAAGCTGTTCTTCAGAAACATTAACAGAAGGGGCAATAGACTTAAACCTCAAGAGTTCAATGTGTTCAAAATCAGCAGGAAAACCTTTGGGATTAGTTTTCAACTTATCTTCGTCGAAAAACGAAAACCGGCTTTTAAATTCAGGCTCCTCAATTATATCAATAAATTCATCGGAATGGTAATAAATTTCATTTCTGATAGCTTTCAGGAAAGCCGGATTGGGCATATACAAGCCGCCACTAACAAAACTTCCATTAGGTTGAATATGAAAGTAATACCCGGGATAACCACCACATTTCCCATTCTTGGCGATGTAAGCCCCCATGTTTGTTTTGTAAGGGGTTTTATCGGCCGAGAAACGAAGGTCGCGATAAATCCGGTACATACAATCTTTGGGTTGCAAGAATCCTATCTCTTTGTCGAAGCTTCGTACTTCGTTGATAAGTAGCTCGGTAAGGTGTGAAATCTTCTGTTGTGCTTTTTTAAATTCATCACGGTTTTTGTCAAACCAGTCTTTATTGTTATTTGCTTCCAGTTGTTGCAAAAAGTGATAGATCTCTTTCATTTTTTGATAAATTTGTTATTTATTCAAAGGCAAAATTAACGAATTAGCCTAAGGATTTTACTTTCAAACTTTATTTCTAATGGCTGAACAAAAAAACTATGCATTGATTGTTGCCGGAGGAAGTGGCAGCCGCATGAACGCCACTGTTCCCAAACAATTCCTTTTGCTGAATGACAAACCGGTGTTAATGCATACCATCGAGCGTTTTCACGAGTACGATAATGCCATTGAAATTATTGTTGTTCTGCCCGAAGCCCAATTTGAGTTATGGGAAAGCCTTTGCCACGAATATAAGTTTAGCATTCGACATCAGTTGGTTGCGGGTGGCTCAGTGCGGTTTGAAAGTGTAAAGAACGGGCTATCGAGAATCCAGGGCGACGGAATTGTTGCCATTCACGATGGCGTTCGCCCATTGGTGAGCTTCGAAGCCATTGGCCACTGTTTCGAAGTTGCCCGACTAAAAGGAAATGCAATCCCGGTAATGCCTGTTATTGAATCGCTTAGAATAATCGATGGCGAAAACAGTAAAGCTGTCGACCGTTCATCGTTTGTTACAATTCAAACCCCTCAGGTTTTTAACGTTTCCGAAATAAAAGCAGCTTATAACCAACCTTTTAACGAAGCATTTACCGACGATGCCAGTGTGTTGGAAGCTGCCGGACTGGCAATTAACCTTGTTCAGGGAAACATCGAAAACATTAAAATAACCCACCCGGCCGACCTCATCTTTGCGGGTTTGCTCATCAAAAACAGAAACCTCTAAAATTCACCTAAATAATTAAAAACCATGAAGCTAAAAACAATCCTATTCGTTGCAATTACCCTGCTGATTGCTTTTGTTGGATGCAAAAAGAGAGATGCCGGAACACCATCGTCAATTGAGTCGTTTCACGAGTTTGTGTACGGCGTTACATCGGGACAAATAAAACGCTCCGATGCAATTGTGATCAAATTCACCTCCGAGCTAGTTTCATCAGAAGAAATTGGTTCAACAGTTTCAAGCTCCGTGCTTTCGTTCTCCCCTTCAATTGATGGAAAAGCAGTGTGGGCAAATACCGACGCCATCGAATTCAAACCAACTAATTTGCTCGATTGGGACGCGTCGTACCAAGGCAAACTGAAGCTTTCAAAACTGATGAAAGTGTCGAAACAGCTTTCAACGCTGACGTTCAATTTCAACACAACGACCAAACAGATAAGGGTTTCGGAACGCGGCCTCTCAATTTCCGATAAAAACGACAAGACGTATGAACTCCCCATCGAGATTGTTACTTCCGACCTGATCGACGACAAAGAGATTGAAGAAATTTTTACTGCCGAACAAGATGGCGACAAACTGCCACTTCTGTGGAATCACCAGGCAAAATCGAACACACACTCTTTTAGGGTTTTAGAAATCAAGCGCAAAGAACAGAAATCGGAGGTTGAAGTTGAATGGGCCGGGGGAAAAATAGACCTCGAAAACGGGAAGGGCTCCATAAAAGTTGAAGTTCCTTCGTTAAAAGATTTTGCTGTAACCTCGGTTCAGGTCATCAATAATCCCGATCAGCATATTGAAATATCATTTTCAGATCCTATTCAAAATCAGATCGATTTACGCGGTTTGATCCAACTCGACAACGAAAATATTAGCCAGGTTTCGGTTGAACGGAACTTGTTGAAGATTTATCCTTCGGAACAAATTACAGGCACAAAAACGCTCAAACTGAATGCTTCTATCGAAAGCGAACTGGGATATATACTTGGTTCGAACTACATAGAACAACTCAATTTTGGAGGCACGAAACCTCAGATAAGGCTGTTGGGGAAAGGGGTTATTGTGCCGCAGAGTACCGGGCTCTATTTTCCATTCGAGGCTACTTCGCTCAACGCTGTCGATGTGCGTATTACCAAGATATTCAAGAACAACATCCACTCATTTCTGCAAAATCAGAATTTCGACAATATCTGGAGCCTCCATCAGGTTGGGCGCACGGTGAAACGCATGAAGGTCGACTTGACCAACAAAGGACCCAAAGATCTGAACACTTGGAACGCTTTCAACCTCGACCTGACAAAAATTATTACCGTGGAACCCGGTGCCATTTACAACATCGAAATTGGGTTCCGGAAGGAGTATTCGACCTATCCTTGCGAATCGAAAGATGAACAATCGAACAAATTTGTACCAATTGAAGATGAACAGGAAAACCCCGATAAGGAGTACTCGGATGTGTTCTACACCTATTACAACGAGTGGGATGAAAACGATGATCCTTGCAAATACGCATATTATTCGCCTTATAAATTCTTAAAACGCAACATATTAGGCTCTAACTTTGGCATTATTGCAAAAACAGGGCAGAACAAAAACACCAACATTTACGTTTCGAACCTGCTAACTGCCGAGCCTGAATCGGGCGTAGAAATTTCATTCTACGATTTTCAGAACCAGTTTCTTACAAAAGCAAAAACCAACTCAGAAGGAATGGTTTCGGTGAAAACTGAGTTCGATCCATTTTTAGTCATTGCCGAAAAAGACAAGCAGATTGGCTACCTGAAAATTGACGATGGAACCAGCCTGTCGCTCAGTAACTTTGATGTTTCAGGCGTAAGCGTTCAAAAGGGTATGAAAGGCTTCATTTATGGCGAACGCAGTGTTTGGCGCCCGGGCGATTCGGTCTACGTTTCGTTCATTCTCGAAGACAAGCTGAAAAGCTTACCCGAAGGGCATCCGCTTGTAATGGAAGTATTTAACCCCAAAGGTCAGTTTGTTCAGAAAATGGTCAGGAACAAGAGCGAAAAATCAATTTATCCGTTCTATTTCAAGACCAATCCTGACGACCCAACCGGGAACTGGCGGCTAGTTGTAAATGCCGGTGGAAGCCAGTTCAACAAAAGCATTCAGGTTGAAACCGTTAAACCTAACCGACTGAAAATTGATTTAAGTTTCAACGATAAAATTCTCTCCGCAAAAAGAAGTTCGAAAGGAAAACTGGAGGCAAAATGGTTGCACGGAATGCCGGCCAAAAACCTTGCTGCCCGTGTCGATGTGTCATTCAGCCAAATAGCACCCAAGTTCGACAATTTCAAAGATTACGATTTCTCTACGCCTTTCGGTGGAAATACGGTCAACAACCAAACTATTTTTGATGGAAAACTTAATCAGGAGGGAAAAACAGATATCACCTTCGACTTGAAAACCAACAAGAATGTAAATGGATTTCTGAATGCAAGTTTCACAACCAAAGTTTTTGAAGAGGGCGGCGATTTCAGCATCAACAGCATCTCGAAACCCTACTCGCCATACCCCGATTATGTGGGAATGAAGATTAACTGGTCGTACGAAGGTTGGAAAAAACTGAACATTGAAGAAAACCATGTTATTAAAGTTGCCACCGTTGATGAAGACGGGAAACCGGTTAGTTTGAACGGAATACAGGTAAAAATATACGAATTGGAGTATAGTTGGTGGTACGACAGCAACGACGAAAACCTAGCATCGTACGCAGGAACAACACATTACACTCCGGTAATCAGCAAAACAATCAGTTCTGTAAACGGGAAAGCCGAATTCACCATAAAACCCGACGAAGATATGTGGGGCAGACACCTGATGCTGGTCACATCGCCAAACGGGCACACAAGTGGGCAAGTCATCTACTTTGGATGGGATTGGGGTCGCGACAGGCAAAATGGCGGCGCTCAGGTTTTAGCCCTTGTTGCCGAGAAGACAAATTACAAGGTTGGCGAAAAAGTAACCATCGGATTTCCAGCTAACAAGAATGCAACAGCGCTGATTACGTTCGAAAATGGCAACGGCGTAATTGGCCAGCAATGGCTGAAAAACCTCAATAGTTTTACCGAATATACGTTTGAAGCAACCCCCGCAATGTCGCCAAATGTGTATGTAAGCATTAGTTTGATACAGCCTCATGGGCAAACAGTCAACGATTTACCAATCAGGCTTTATGGTGTAATTCCAATCATGGTCGAAGATCCAGAAACCCGACTTCAGCCGGTGATTAATATGCCTGCCGAAGTCAGGCCACTAAAGGAATTCACCATCAACATAAAAGAGAAGAACAGGAAGGCAATGGATTACACCGTAGCGATTGTTGACGAAGGATTGCTGGATATTACAAACTTTAAAACGCCCGATCCGTGGGGAAGTTTTTATGCCCGCGAAGCGTTAGGCGTGAAGTCGTACGACATGTACAACTATGTAATGGGCTCATTCGGAAGCCGGATTGAAAGCATGTTTGCAGTAGGGGGAAGCAACAACGGTGTCGATATGTCGAAGAAGAAAGCTGAACGCTTTAAGCCCGTAGTGAAAGTTCTGGGGCCATTCCATTTAGATGCAAACAAAGAAGCTTCGCACAAAGTTGCTCTGCCACAATATGTTGGCTCTGTACGCACAATGGTTATAGCTGCAAGCGAAGGCAAGTATGGAAACGCCGAAAAAGCCGTTGCTGTACGTGAGCCATTGATGGTACTGGCTACGCTTCCAAGGGTTTTGTCGCCCGACGAAACTGTCGATTTGCCGGTTACTGTTTTTGCCATGAACGAATCGGTAAAAAAAGTACAGGTACACATCAGCTCAAATCCGAACATACAGATAATTGGACGGGCTGACACAACCATTGCATTCAGTTCAACTGGCGAAAAGAACATTTCGTTCCGAATAAAATCGGCATCGAAACAAGGGTTTGCAAAAGTAAAAGTTGAAGTTCAATCGGGAACCGAAAAGTCATTTAACGAAATCGAACTCGACGTAAGGCTTCCAAACCTGCCCGAAACAACTTCGCAATTCAAGCTCCTTGCAGCGGGCGAAAAGTGGGTTTGCGAGCAATCTGCATTCGGGATAGAAGGCACAAATAAACTGCAACTTGAAATTTCGTCGCTGCCTCCGCTAAATCTTGGCCGGCGGTTAGAATACCTTATCCGTTATCCTCACGGTTGTGTTGAGCAAACAACTTCGTCGGTATTTCCGCAACTCTATCTTCCTTCGTTGCTATCGCTCAGTGCCAACGACCAACTAAGAGTAAAGAACAATGTAACAGCAGGAATTGAGCGGCTACAACGCTTTCAACTCGCAAATGGCGGGTTTACTTACTGGCCCGGAAGTTCTTATGTTGAAGAATGGGCAAGCTGCTATGTGGGTTATTTCCTTCTCGAAGCCGAAAAAGCAGGTTATCTGGTTCCATCGAATATGAAGAAAAAATGGCTTGAATACACATCGAAAGCAGCTTCGCAGTATTCAATTAATTCGCAGTACAGTTACAATAATTACATACAAGCTTACCGTTTGTACCTGCTCTCGGTAGCCGGCGAGCCACAGGTTTCGGCCATGAACAGGCTCCGCACCTCATCCAACCTCAACAACCAGACTAAGTGGTTGCTTGCAGGGGCTTACGCGCTTGCATCGATGAAAGATGCGGCTTACAAACTGATCGATTTCAGGAATATGACACCCGATAAACCGGACTATGAATGCTATGGCTCGGAGTTAAGAGACAAAGGAATTATTCTACAAACATTGGTTGCGTTGAAAGAATGGGATCAAGCAGCAAAAGTTGCGTTGGAAGTCTCAAAATCAATCTCTACCGATGATTGGTACAGCACACAATCTACTGCCTATTCGCTGGTTGCGCTTAGTTCGTTTGCGGTTCAAACCGGTAGCAATGACGAGATAAACTTCAAACAAACTATTAATGGCGAAACAACAGCAATACGTAGCAAAGCAAAGTTTTATAGCATTGAACCTCAGTTTAATAAATCGGGAAACGCAACCATCGTAGTCGAAAATAGCGGCAAAGGTTCACTGTTTGTAAATGTGTTCAATACAGGTGCGAAAAAAGATGTCGACCTAACATCGGCCGAAAAAGGAATGCAGATGGAGGTTAAATACTTCGATTCGAATATGAACCCTATCGACACAAAATCACTTCAGCAGGGAACCGATTTTACAGCTATGGTGATGGTGAAAAACAAAACCGCGGCAAGGGTTAAAAATATAGCTCTCAGTCAGTTGTTCCCGTCAGGTTGGGAAATAATTAACACCCGCCTTGCTCCCGGAGCCGGCATCAATAAAAATAGCCCGTTCGATTATTGCGATTTCCGCGACGACAGGGTTTACATCTACTTCGGGCTCGACAGTTACGAATCGAAAACCTTCACCGTGAACCTGAATGCGGCTTACTGCGGAGAGTTTATCCAGTCGCCAGTGATTTGTTCCGACATGTACGACAACAATTTCATGTCAAAAACTCCGGGCCGAACAGTGAAAGTAGTAAAGAATTAATGAAGGATTTTAAGTTTCGCAACCAACCAATCTGGCTAAAGGTAATTCTGTTACTTTTAGCCGGATTGCTTCTTTTTCTGATTGTTGTTCCAATGCCAAAGTTCAATGATCCAACGTGTACGGTGGTTTTCTCGAAAGAGGGCGAGCTTCTTGGTGCCCGCATTGCCGACGATGGTCAATGGCGTTTTCCAGCGACAAAAAAACTGCCCGGCAATTACAAAAAAGCACTCATCGGGTTCGAAGACAGCTGGTTCTATTTTCATCCCGGTGTGAATCCCGTTTCGCTGGTAAGGGCGTTGTACCTCAACATCAGAAACAAGAAAGTTGTTAGTGGTGGAAGTACAATTTCGATGCAGGTTGCCCGCTTATCGAGGAAAAACCCGGCACGAACCATCCCCGGAAAACTTCTTGAAATGTGCATGGCTATTAAGCTCGAAATCCTTAAATCGAAAAAACATATTCTTGGCATGTATGCGTCGGCAGCACCGTTTGGCGGCAATGTTGT
The DNA here is from genome assembly GCA_012719495.1 of Bacteroidales bacterium. GTDB lineage: Bacteria > Bacteroidota > Bacteroidia > Bacteroidales > Prolixibacteraceae > CAYMTR01. Next base: position 20,842 of record JAAYAG010000060.1, on the reverse strand, counting down.
TGGTATTGAAGCAGCTTCGTGGCGATATTTTAACCGTCCGGCCGAGCAACTCTCGTGGGCCGAAGCTTCGGTTCTTGCCATTCTGCCCAATGCCCCTTCGTTGATGTTCCCCGGAAAAAATGCCGAAAAACTGAGAGTCAAACGCAATAATCTTCTGTTGAAACTCCGGGATAACAACACAATAGATCAACTTACTTACGAGCTATCCATTGCCGAAGAGCTTCCCGTGAAACCGCTTCCCCTACCCGAAATAGCTAACCATGTGGTTGAGAAATTTTCGAAGACGGATAAAGGGAAAAACGTTACTTCAACCATCGATTATTCACTTCAGCAAAAGGTTAACAACATTGTTGAACTTCACCGTTCTAATTTATCTGAAAATCAGATTTATAACATTGCAGCATTGGTTGTTGAAGTTGAAACAGGGCAAATTGTTTCGTACATTGGAAACGTTCAAAACAGAAATAACAAACACAACGAACAGGTTGATGTAGCCGAAGCGCCCCGAAGTTCAGGCAGCATTCTGAAACCTTTTCTGTATGCCGGGATGCTCCACAGTGGCGAAATTCTCCCCAATACGCTTGTTCCCGATATCCCCATCAATTTTAATGGATTTTCGCCAAAGAACTTCGATTACACCTACTCGGGAGCAGTTCCGGCTTCGCAGGCATTAAGCAAATCGCTAAATATTCCGGCAGTAGAGATGTTGCAGGATTTTGGTGAAGCTCGTTTTCTGAACCTCCTCCGCAACTTGAAATTCAGCACATTCACTTTTCCTGCCGAGCATTATGGATTGTCGCTTATTTTGGGCGGGGGCGAAACAAAGCTCATTGAACTTGCTGGTGCTTACTCCTCGATGGCAAGAATTCTGAACCATTACAATCAGCATAAGGGATATAATTCGCAAGACATTAGCCTGCCACAACTAACCGAAAAACCGGCAAAAGATAAAAAGTGGAACCAGCAGTCAATCGTTTCGGCATCAGCAATTTGGCTAACCTTCAACGCACTGAAAGAGGTCAACCGCCCATCAGAACGCGAAGGATGGAGGAATTTTTCGTCGTCGGGCGAGGTTGCGTGGAAAACCGGCACTAGTTTTGGGTTCCGCGACGCATGGGCTGTTGGAACTACGCCAAACTATGTGGTTGCTGTTTGGGCTGGGAACGCCACAGGCGAAGGACGGCCGGGCTTAACCGGCAATCAGGCAGCTGCACCAATTCTGTTCGATATTTTGGATTTACTCCCAACAAATAAATGGTTCGACAAACCTGAAAACGAATTAATTACCGTTGATGTTTGTGCAGAAAGCGGATACAAGGCTTCGTCGGTTTGCCCGCATGTAATTAAATGCGAGATCCCGGAATCGGGGACAAAAACGGCAGCCTGTCCATACCATCAACTCATCCACCTAAGTTCTGACAGACAATGGCAGGTAAATGCCAACTGCTACGATATGAGCAAGATGGTACATGATTCGTGTTTTGTGCTTACCCCGGGAATGGAGTGGTACTACCGGAAATTGCACCCCGAATACTTTGTGCTCCCGCCATTTATGAATGGCTGTACACCTTCCGAAACGTTTAAAATGATGGAGCTTTTATATCCCAAGAACCTGAAGAGCCTCTTTGTTCCAAACGAACTGAATGGGAGAAAGGGGAAAATTGTTTTCGAAATTGCCCATCGCAACATGGATACACGCCTTTTCTGGCATGTCGACGGCGAGTACCTTGGCGAAACAACCTATTTCCATCAAATGGGGATTTCTCCCGATGCCGGGCCTCACAAACTAACCGTTGTCGACGAAGAAGGCAACCAACTCACTAAATTTTTCACAGTTGTATCTAAAAAAATGAATTAGCACAACGTATATTTGTAACGAGACAAAAATAATTTGAAAACAAGATGGCATAATGCTTGCAATGTTTTGTTTTCATAAGAAATAAATACTTAAGAGAGATGAAACGAAGCTCAGTCCTTACTGTTTTTGCAATTCTTTTTATTATCATTTCGTCGTGCAGCACCGGTAAAAATGCATTGAAGAAAGGCGATTACTACGAAGCCACAATTCAATCTGTCAATCGTTTACGATCGAATCCCGACTCAAAAAATGCCAGAGAAACGATCGAACAAAGTTACCCGATGGCACTCGACTACTATCGTCAGAAAGTGGATGAAATTTTAAAATCAAGTTCACCTGATAAATACTTGTCCGTAGTCGATATTTATAAAAAACTAAATACTCTGGCCGACGAAATTTCACGTTGTCCGGCGGCACTCAATCAGGTAAAGCCAGTTGTTTATTTTCACGATCAATTAAGCAAGGCACTTGAAATGGCCATTTCAGAACAATATAATTCCGGCGTTCAATTACTTCGAAGTCAAAGTATTAATGATGCTCGAACTGCTATCGAAAAATTTGAGTGGGTAAAAAATGCAAAACCAGGGTATGCTGATGTTGACAATAAACTAGCGCAAGCCATTGAATTAGCCACTATTAAGGTCGTAATTGAACCTATACCCTATATGGGTGATCAATATACTGCTTACATAAATCGTTTTTATTCAAAACTTTATGCTGATATTTCGAAGAATTCACGAAACCGTTTTGTTAGGTTTTATCAGGCCATCGAAGCTGAACAAATGAAGATTGTTCCTGACCAGATTGTGTCGATACAATTTGTTGATTTTGCTGTTGGAAATGTATATGAGAAAGAAACTGAAAAAGATTATGTGTCAGACTCATTGGTTATAGGAACATTTAAAGATGACAAAGGCATTTCGCATAATGTTATGGGAACAGTGAAAGCAAAAGCACATATTCACGAGAGGGAAGTTGTTTCGAGAGGCGTCTTAAACGTACGGATTACGAGATATCCCAATAAAACAATTCTAGAGAACCGAAACTTCCCTGGAGAATATGTATGGCGAAACCATTGGGCATCATTTAACGGAGATGATCGTGCGCTGCCTGATGATGTAAAGAAAATGACAAAATCACGACAGACCCTACCACCGTTACCACAAGATTTGTTTGTGTTATTTAGCGACCCGTTAGCATCAAATGCCTCGTCGTTTATCAAAAATTATTATCGAAACAAATAGATTATAATTCCTCAACAACCACAGCGAAACGGTATGTTTCAGCATTTTGAGCAGGCTTGTCAGCATAAGGGAACGGAGTTACCTTAACCAACTCAACCACATAGTTGAAAATAGTGTCGCGGCTTAAATCGCAAGGCTGAAAATCGTTATAACGTAGGGTTGTACTTGTAATGTCTATACCAGAAGAAGCCCGTATCTCTACATCAACATAGCCAGGGTTACTGCAAACATCGCCAACCGGGCAACGGGTATCTTCAAAATTAATGACTTCAAGAAGCAACTTGTCAGTTACTTTTTTTTGAACTTTGTAGCTTATCCCCACACTCCCATCGGGTAGGCTACCATTGTATATCTCTGCATTGTGCGAACACGAAGCAAAAATGAAAAGAAATACAATTCCCCCAATAAATTGTAATACTTTCATGCTTAATCTAAAAAATTCTCCCATCACAAATATATGATTTTCTTTTCTTTTAAAAAACTGTCAAACAGCATAAAAACTCATTTTCTGATTAGAAAATACATTTTGAAAGAATTAATGTGTTGAGTTTAATGTGTAGATGTAATTAAAATAAATAGAATAGCGATGCTTAACGTGTTGAATTCAAGAAAATGTTCGACTAACTAAGAAAAAATATTTTTTGTTGAAAAAGATTCAAAAATTCTATATACTTTTAATCAGGAACTAAACACAACGCTTATGACGACCGATTTTTCATTATGGTGGGAAGGCTTATCAGCACTACAGAAAGTATATTGGCTAATTGCTATTCCCTTTTCAATTTTCTTTATTCTACAAACAATATTATCACTTTTTGGCGGTGACAGCGGAGAGAGCCATGGTGATGCCGACATCTCTGTGGATAGCGATACAGGAATTGATTTTCAGTTTCTTTCAATTAAAAACCTTGTAGCTTTTTTCACTCTATTTGGATGGGTTGGCATATTAACCTCATCGGGAGGAATGGCAATAGGGTGGTCGGTCTTGCTGGCTGTAATTGCCGGCTTGCTCATGATGGTACTTATGGCTACTCTAATGTACTTCATGGGGAAACTAACCGAATCGGGAACCCTCGACCTCAAGAGATCAGTGAACAAAACAGGTACTGTATACCTGCCTATCCCGCCTAAACGAAATGGAATGGGAAAAGTACAGATAATGCTTCAGGGCTTTCAAACCCTTGATGCTGTGACTGATGAAGAAAATGAAATTCCTACAGGTTCGCTTGTTGAAGTAACCGGTACTCTCGAAGGCGAAATTTTAGTAGTTAAACTGAAGTAAAACACACAACACCAATTATTTAAACAAATAGAAACCCAAAATTTTTTACCATGGAAGAATATTATGTATTAATTGTAGGGGCTATTGCCATATTTGTTTTTGTACTCATTGTATCATTTTTCAGGCGATACAAACGATGCCCCTCTGACCGGATTTTGGTCATCTACGGAAAGGTTGGAAAGGACAAAGCTCAGGAATCGCGCTCTGCAAAGTGTATTCATGGGGGTGCTGCATTTATATGGCCAGTTATCCAAGATTATTCATTTATGGATTTAACGCCCATTTCAATAGAAATTAATTTGACCAGTGCTTTGAGTAAACAAAACATCCGCGTTGACGTGCCTTCTCGCTTTACTGTTGGTATATCAACCGAACCTGGAATAATGATCAATGCTGCCGAACGGTTACTCGGATTAACAAGAGTTGATATAAACAATCTTGCTAAAGATATTATTTTCGGTCAGTTACGCTTGGTGGTTGCTACCATGGATATTGAGGAAATCAACAGCAACCGTGATAAGTTTCTGGCAGCAGTTTCGTCGAATGTTGAAGCAGAGTTGAAGAAAATTGGGTTGAAACTAATCAATGTGAACGTAACCGATATCAACGATGAATCGGGCTACATTCAAGCTTTGGGAAAAGAAGCTGCTGCAAAGGCTATCAATGATGCAAAGAAGACTGTTGCCGAGAAAAACCGTGACGGATCGGTTGGTGAAGCCAATGCAATGCAAGATCAACGTGTGCTTGTTGCTGCTGCCGATGCGACCGCTGTAGAAGGTGAAAATACAGCCAAAATTACCATTGCCAATTCAAACGCTTCGCGTAGACAAATGGAAGCCGAAGCCGAAAAGAAGGCTGTTGCTGCTGAAAAAGTTAATCAGGCCCAAGCCCTCGAAGAAGCCTATGCTGCTGAACGGGAAGCTGAAAAAGCACGTGCCGAGCGCGATAAAGCAGCTCAAACTGCCGACATTGTGATCCCGGCCATGGTAGACAAGGAAAAAGTTGAAATTGCCGCAGAAGCTATTGCCGAACAAACCCGACGTCATGCTAAAGGGGAAGCCGATGCTATTTTCATGAAAATGGAAGCTGAAGCAAAGGGTATTTATGAAGTACTTACTAAACAAGCCGAGGGATTCCGCAAATTGGTGGCAGCAGCAGGCGATGACCCGAATAGCGCTGTAAAACTGATGATTGCCGACAAGCTTCCTGAATTGACTAAGATACAGGTTGAAGCGGTCAAGAATCTTAAAATCGATAAGATTACTGTTTGGGACAATATGTCGGGCGGGAAAGATGGTAATTCACCTACTTCAGCAAAATTTTTATCTGGAATGCTTGGAGCAATTCCTCCTTATGAAGAGCTCTTTAAAATGGCCGGAATGGAATTGCCCGACTACCTCAAAGGAAAAACAAAACCTGAGGAAAATCAACCAAAGGAAGCTGAAGTTGTTGAGGAATAATCACTTTTAAGATAAGAATGAGGTTGTCGGGGTACATTTTCGGCAACCTCTTTTTTTGAATTGCAATGATGTTGAGAACACACTATTTTTAGGTCAATTTTAAAAAGAAGAAAATGATCCTAGAAGCATGGAACACAGAAAATAAGTGGTTGCATTTTGATGATAGTATCTATCTTGATGACCATTGTGAAAAAGAAGAATTAAAGGTTAATGTTCCCGGGTTTTCTTCTTCTGCGATGCTTATTTTTATGAAAGGCGTATTAATTATGTATGCCAAGCACCATTCCGAAGCTTCACAAACCATACGATCGAGGCAGGATGGAAATATCGCAATAATGTCGTTCCAACTTAATGGAAATTTTAATGTTACAGAGAAAAATTACGAGCCCTATCGTATTTTTCAAAACGACTTACACAACACTTTTTATACCAATAAACGGGAGCTAGTTTTTGAAGCACCCCCAATTTTTGAAAACTTCAGGGTGGTAATGTCTCCGGCATTTTTCGACCAGTTGTTAGCCAAATATCACGGCCGTTTTTCATTGTATGCCGATATGATTAAAAAAGGCGATTATTTTAACCTGTATGAAATGCCTCTTCCTATATCGCCTCGTATGAAGATAATAATCAGAGATATATTGTTTCATAACGTAAGCGACAATCTGCTTTCAAAGGTTTTTTATGACACCAAAATCACTGAGCTTTTTGGCTGTCAGCTTGAGCAAATTTTGTCGTTGAAGAATGATAAACGTAAAATTGAATTATCACCAACCGAGCGTAAGAAAATACAGGAAGCTCAAACATTGCTGCTGCAAAACCTGTCTGATTACCCAAGCATCAGTACCATTTCGCGTAGCGTGGCTATTAACGAGAACAAACTCAAAAGGGGTTTTAAAGAAGTATTTGGAACCAGTATATACAATTATCTGCTAACAATAAGAATATCAAAAGCTATCGAGTTGCTTGAAAACCCAGGACTAAACATCGACGATATTGCCAGCCAGTTAGGATACACTGATTCGGCTCATTTTTCAAGAGCTTTCAGGCGAATAAAAGGGGTACCTCCGGGGCAATACCGTCGTGAAATGTTCAACCAATAATGTCAGAAAGAAATGCCAATTTTAAAGCCGGGTTCCAGGCTCCAGGGTAAAGGCATATCATCGCCCGGGGCAAAAATATACTTGTGGTTTCCTAGCGGGAAATGAGCAACTAGAGTCGGCCCAAAGTACACTAAATTCTTAATGTTGAACAAAAATCCGGTTGAGATACCCGCCATGAAATAATTCAATTTTTGATTGTAGCCCTTTTCACTTTTCAAGGTGGCATGTTCGAAAAGTAGTGATGGCCCCAAATAGAAATGCTTGTATTTTTTGTTGAAAAAATATTCAGACCGTAGGTTAAGAATAGTGCTTTTATCGGAAACAAAACCATCAGGCAAATGATTTTTCACCAAATTGAAATGCCCAACAACAATGCTGTTTTTGAAGCCTTTATATCCGTACCAACCGCCAATGTAAAAGCTTTCCGGAAACTTCCCAATCCGCCAAGCCAGCAAATCAGTTTCAACGCCTTTATTATTTATTGGTTTGTCCTGGGCGCAAACAGCTGTAGCAATAAGCAAACCAATTAATAGGAAAAAATTTCTCATGATAGATATGTGTTATTACGTTTAAATCCTGAACACTTGTTTATTTACTTTCATTTGAATGAATGACAGAGAACAAGCTCTTGGGTTGCAAAACAGACTGTTCATCTGCAATTTCTATATAGAAGCGGTTGTAATTTATTCTTTTGAAATTCACATCAACTTAACACAAATGACTTTTATATTATGTTGATATATTGTATGTTGCGGGTAGTTGTGTCTGATGGAGTATCTTATGGCAATTAGAAAGGTTTTAAATAACAACTTTTTACCTGTTAAAAATTGCGTCGGAAGGGGAATCAATCTACTTTTGTATTTCTTTTTTAGGAATAATAACTTTTATAAATAACAATAAATAAGATTCTTATGAGCAAAGGAAGTTTTCTCAACGCTTCTATTGGCCGTAAATTTTTAATGAGCATAACAGGCTTATTCCTGATTATGTTTCTTATGGTACACATGTCCATCAATCTTCTGTTAATATTCGATGATAGTGGAGATTTGTACAATATTGCGGCACATTTTATGGCGACAAATCCATTGATTAAGATCATGGAACCTATTTTGGCTCTTGGTTTTGTTATTCACATTGCTTGGTCGTTAATTATTACGTACCAAAATATGAAAGCAAGGCCTGTGAATTATGCCAAAACCGAACAAGGAATAAACAGTGCTTGGGCATCGCGCAATATGCTGATCCTTGGTGCTATGTTGTTCATCTACATGGGTATTCACCTTGCAAACTTTTGGTGGAAAATGAAATTTGCCGGCGATCCGCTTCTCGAACACATTACCGTAAAAGGGGTAGAAATGGAAAACGCTTATGCATTGGTTTCTGAACTATTTAAAAACAGTGTGATCTTTTCTATCGTTTACATTTTGGGCGGATGGTTGCTTGGATTACACATTTCTCACGGTTTCTGGTCGGCGTTCCAAACCATTGGTTTGAACAACCAGATCTGGAGAAAACGTTTGTTCATTGTTGCCAAAGTTATTGGTTGGATTTTCACCATTGGTTTTGGCATCATTCCAATCTATTTTATGATTAAATTCTAACAGGAGGAATTCATACTATGAGTACTATTGACAATAAAATACCTGCTGGGCCATTGGCCGAAAAATGGTCGAAACACAAAGCGGCCATTAAAGTAGTTAGCCCTGCAAACAAGCGTAAGCTCGATGTAATTGTTGTTGGAACAGGTTTGGCTGGAGCTTCGGCTGCCGCTTCACTTTCCGAACTTGGTTATAATGTTCACGCTTTCTGTTACCAGGATAGTCCACGCCGTGCACACTCAATTGCTGCACAGGGTGGTATCAATGCCGCAAAAAATTACCAAAACGATAACGACTCAGTTTATCGTCTTTTCTACGATACCATTAAGGGTGGCGACTACCGTGCCCGCGAAGCCAACGTGTACCGTTTGGCCGAAGTTTCGCCATTGATCATTGACCAATGTGTGGCTCAAGGTGTTCCTTTTGCACGCGAATACGGTGGCTTGCTCGACAACCGCTCATTTGGTGGGGTGTTGGTAAGCCGTACGTTTTATGCCCGTGGGCAAACCGGACAACAATTGTTGTTGGGTGCTTACAGCGCATTGAACCGCCAAATTGCAAAAGGCGGCGTTAAAATGTACACCCGTCACGAAATGCTCGACGTGGTTGTGAAAGAAGGAAAAGCCCGCGGTATTATTGCCCGCGACATGGTAACCGGACAAGTAAAACGCTTTGGTGCACACGCCGTAGTGGTTGCAACAGGTGGATACGGCAACGTGTTCTTTCTCTCGACCAACGCAATGGGCTGCAATGGCTCAGCTGCATGGCAGTGCTACAAAAAAGGCGCTTGGTTTGGCAACCCTTGCTTTGTGCAAATTCACCCAACTTGTATCCCTGTTCACGGAGATCAACAATCGAAATTGACTTTGATGTCAGAATCGTTGCGTAATGATGGCCGTTGCTGGGTTCCAAAGAAAAAAGAAGACGCTGAAAAATTACAAAAAGGTCTTATCAAAGCGAATGATATACCCGAGGAAGACCGCGACTTCTACCTCGAACGCCGTTACCCAAGTTACGGGAACTTGGTTCCCCGCGACGTGGCCTCGCGCGCTGCAAAAGAACGTTGCGATGCTGGCTATGGCGTAAACAACACCGGGTTGGCCGTTTACCTCGATTTCAAATACTCCATCGAACGTTTGGGCAAAAAGGTAATTGAAGCACGTTATGGTAACTTGTTCCAGATGTACGAAAAAATTACCGATGTTGATCCTTATACCGAACCAATGCAAATTTATCCTGCCATCCACTATTCGATGGGCGGACTTTGGGTAGATTACAACCTGATGACAAACATTCCAGGTTTGTACGCGATTGGTGAAGCAAACTTCAGCGATCACGGAGCAAACCGTTTGGGAGCTTCGGCTTTGATGCAAGGTTTGGCCGACGGTTACTTCGTACTGCCTTACACCATTGGCGATTATTTGGCAAATGAAATCATGACGCCCAAAATCGACACCAAAGCACCCGAGTTTGACGAAGCCGAAAAAGCCGTTACCGGACGCTTGCAACAGTTGTTCAACATCAAAGGAAAAGAACCCGTTGACTACTTCCACAAAAAATTGGGCCACATTATGTGGGACTATGTGGGCATGAGCCGCAACGAAGCTGGTTTGATCAAAGCCATTGCCATGATGAAAGAACTTAAAAAAGAGTTCTGGAGCAATGTGCGCATTCCGGGCGAAATGAACAACGTGAACCCAGAGCTCGAAAAAGCAGGCCGCGTGGCCGATGCCATCGAAATGGGTATCCTGATGGCACAAGATGCTTTGGACCGCAACGAATCGTGTGGTGGCCACTTCCGCGAAGAATCGGTATCTGAAGATGGCGAAGCACAACGCAACGACGAGAAATTCACCTATGTTTCTTGCTGGGAATACAAAGGTGAACAAGCTGAACCTGTTCTTCACAAAGAAGATTTGGTATTCGAGAATATTAAATTGAGTCAGAGAAGCTATAAATAGTTGGTAAAATGGCAGATATAACTTTAAATAAGATATACGTTAAAGTTTGGAGGCAAAACAGTCCGAAAGATAGCGGACGCTTCGAAACGTATGAGGTGGAAAACATCTCGCAGGGCAGCTCGTTCTTGGAAATGCTCGACATTTTGAACGACAACTTGATTCGTGAAGGAAAAGATCCGATTGCATTTGACCACGATTGCCGCGAAGGCATTTGCGGAATGTGCAGTTTGTATGTGAACGGCCGTGCTCACGGGCCAGACCGCGACATCACCACTTGCCAGTTGCACATGCGCAAGTTCAAAGAAGGTGAAACCATCACCATCGAACCTTGGCGTGCAGGTGCCTTCCCAGTTATCAAAGACTTGATTGTAGACCGTACCGCTTTTGAAAAAATTCAGCAGGCCGGTGGTTTCGTTTCTGTAAATACAGGTGGTGTTCCCGATGGTAACGCCATTCCAATCAGCAAAGTTGATGCCGACGAAGCGATGGATGCTGCTGCTTGTATTGGCTGTGGCGCTTGTGTTGCTACTTGTAAAAACTCTTCGGCCATGTTATTTGTTGCCGCAAAAGTTTCGCAGTTTGCCAAATTACCTCAAGGTAAAGTTGAAGGCGCACGCCGTGCAAAAGCCATGGTTGCCAAAATGGATGAACTGGGCTTTGGTGGTTGTACCAATACCGGCGCTTGCGAGTTGGAATGCCCAAAAGCAATCAGCATTTCGCACATTGCCCGCTTGAACCGCGAGTATTTGGTTGCTAAGCTAGCCGATTAAGTAGATAAGTTATCTTTTATATCAATAGTTACAGCCTCTTCTTTTACGAAGGGGCTGTTTCTTTTTTGGTATTTGCAACATTGTTGTTTATACTGGCCGAGACGTGCAGGGTGTATACGTGTGGTTCTTATGGAATTGCATGGTTTCACATTGGCCGTCAATCGATTAGTTTTTTGAGGATCACTTTAATATTCGGGTGGATTATAAAGAGTCAACTCCAATTATGAAGTGATCCGTTTTTGTTGAACCGACAGTTTTATTATGGGCGTCATATCAAAAAAGGGAAAGCATCGCTGCTTCCCCTTTTTGTGGTGCCTCCAAGAATCGAACTAGGGACACACGGATTTTCAGTCCGTTGCTCTACCAACTGAGCTAAGGCACCCTTTTCAAATCGAGGTGCAAATATATTATTTAATTTTTTATCTCCAAAAGTTATCTTTAGAAGTTTATCCGATAAAGCATCATCGGGTAAAGTAATTGCTGATAAACATATTTAATCGACTTCGATGGATCATCATAATAACGGGAATACACGTTGTGGTGATTGGTCATGTTTGTTACATCGAGTGCCCACTCCTGGGTCGATTTCTTCCCGTTCTTTTTAAACGAAATACGTCCATCAAGCTTAAAATAGTTCTTTTCACGCTGTGAATAGGTTTTTGAATTGTCGTAAACTGCTTCTCCCTTTAGGATTGATTTTTCAAGGTCGATATATGGGTTACGCTTTCCGCCGGCCCAGACAACACGCAAATTCAAATCAATCGACATCGTATGGTTAATTGGGATCTGATATCCGCCAAGCGCATTAACCACATAGTTGGAATTGAATTCTGTGTTGTGCCAGATATTGTCGCTGCCTTTATATTTCGAATCGAATATTGACGTCGTAGCCAAAAAGTAGTAATTATCTGAAAGGTATTTTTCAAGGGTGATTTCAGCCCCGTAATTTCTGCCTAATCCATTGTTCAACAAATTGGCAGCCCGCTGCTGATGGAACTTGTTTCCCTCGTTTACCATTGAAAACGGGCTGGGGTCTTTATCTACAGGAATGGAAGTCAGATGCTGGTAATATGTCTCGATTTTTAGTTTCATATTCCGGCACACCATCTGGTCGTAGCTGGCTACAATGTGTTGTGCCTTGCTAAATTTTAAATCATTGTTGGTCTGTGTATATGTGCCTGTATTTTTGTCGTAATTTTCAACAAAATAGATGTAGAGAGGCTGAATTTGCGAATGCATTCCATAAGCCAGCGCCACCTTTGATGAAGGCAAAAGCTGGTAGGTAATGCTTAAGCGCGGGTCAATGGCATTGGTCGAGTTGTAAAAAAAGTGCTGGAAGTGAGTTCCACCGTAAAAAGTGAGCCTCTGGTTTAATTTATGTTGAAATTCGGCAAACGACTGAAGTAGGTTTAGCCCGCTTTCATGTGTGTTTATGCCTTTCACATACACACCAAAGGGTTGATCGTATTCCCGGCCGTCGACACTGTCGGCATAGTCAATAGTGTACGATTCGAACGAAGCCCCGGCTTTTAATGAATTGCGCGAATCAAACTTCCGGGTATAACGCGTTGAAAAGGTGGTTCTGACTTCGTCGTTTCCTTCGCCATAATACCGGATGTCGGGAAGGTCGTTTCCGGTGGAGTCAATTTCGGTGTCGACTCCTTGTCCCGACAATGAAACAGAGGTGAAAATGTTTGATTTTGAGTCGGGAAAGAAGCGGTGCGACAGGGCAACTACACCCATTTCAGAGCGGTTCACCGTGCGGGTGTCGTTACCCGTATCGTAACTTGTGCCTCCCTCTTCGCCCGAATCTTCAAAAATGATCCTGCTTTTACCGCCAATGGCATAAAAGGAAAAAGTACCCATCTTCTTTGTAGGCAGATAAAGCTTCATAGTAAGATCCTGGTATTCCGGCACCCCGCTACCGATATCGAAGCCAAGCTTACTCATTACATCTAGTACAGAATAGCGGTAGTTAATTATGTATGAGGCATTTTTGTTCGACGACAGAGGGCCTTCAGCACCTAACTCGAAACCACTAAAACCAATTTGTCCTACAAATTCGTGTTTTTGGTTATTCCCGTTACGCATTTTCAAATCGAAAACTCCTGATAAGGCATTCCCGTATTCTGCCGGAAAGGCTCCGGTGAAAAAATCAGAGTTTGTCAGGACGTTATTGTTTAGCATGCTTACAGGACCGCCAGTGGTTCCCAACGCACCAAAATGGTTTGGGTTTGGAATGCTTACCCCATCGAGTTTCCACAGCAAACCAAGCGATGAATTTCCTCTGATTATTATGTCGTTACGACTATCGTTCGCTGTAATTACCCCCGCAAAATTGGACGCCATCCGTGAAGGATCGCCCCAGCTTCCGGCATATTTTTCAGTTTCGGCAACCGAAAACGACCGGGCACTTAGGGCAGCCATTTCGTTGTGGACTTCACCTTTACCCGATGCCGATACAATAATTTCATCGAGATTTTCTACCTTTTCTATCAGTTCAATGTTTATAACTTTCTCTTTTCCCGACTCTAAATCGATATTCTTTTGTAAGAAAGTTTCATAGCCCATAAAACTGACCGTTAGCTGATAACGCCCAAGAGGGAGGTTTTTTACTTCGAACACACCCGATGCGTTAGAGGTTGTTCCAAACGATTCATCGCCATTGGTAAGCGAAATATTGGCTCCGGGCAATGGGAATTTCGATGTCTGGTCGGTAATTGTACCACGGAAATTTTGTTTCAATTGTGCAGAGGAGAGGAGAGAAATGAATACAAAAACAAAGAGTAAAAATTGTGTTTTCATGGTTTTATCAATATTCTGTTTAGTAATGACAATAAAAAAGTTTGATGGTCTAAAGGTGAGGCGAAAAAAATAGGAAAGAAAAACATAGTGGATGAATTGTAGGATTTGTGGAGTGATATGTATCAGCTGCAAGACGAATGGGATTAGAATAGGAGATAAAAAGGGTAAACCTATCTCACAATATCCCAGTTTTTGTTTGTGGGTTAATTCGCGTGTAATTGAAATGAAAACCTCATTGTTCCTGTTGTTTTTTTCCTACTTTTGCACACTTTGTATCATAAAAAATCAATGGAGTATCAACTGTTTACATTAAACAACGGGATTAGGGTCATCCACCAGCGGGTCGATTCACCAGTGGCGCATTTCGGAATTGTAATCAATACCGGTTCGCGCGATGAAACCCCAAAGGAACAAGGAATGGCCCACTTTATTGAGCATACCATTTTTAAAGGCACAAAAAAGCGGAAAGCCTTTCAGATTATTAATCGCCTCGAAGATGTTGGCGGCGAAATCAATGCCTACACAACCAAAGAAGAAACGGCAATTTATGCTACTTTCCTGAGCGAATATTATCATCGTACAATTGAGTTGATGAGCGATATTCTTATCAATGCCTCTTTCCCGCAAAAAGAACTTGAACTTGAGAAAGACGTTATTATCGAGGAAATAAACTCATATAACGATTCTCCTTCGGAACTTATCTTCGACGAATTTGAAGAGCTTATTTTCGATGGTCATCCCATTGCCCGTAACATTCTTGGAACACCGAAAACCGTTAAATCGTTCACCAAGGAGAAGATCATCTCCTTCATGAAAAAAAATTACCGCACCAACGAAATTGTACTTTGCTCGGTGGGTAATATCGATATCGTCAACTTTAAGCGGCTTATATCCACCCATTTCGAATTGATGCCTGCAAACAAACAACAGGCAAACAGGCAGCAATTTACAGGATACACCCCTTCGAACCGCGAAGTGAAAAAAGAAACATTTCAATCGCATTGCATTATTGGTTGCGAATCGTATGACTTGAAAAACGATTTGCGCATCCCAATGATTTTGTTAAACAACATTTTAGGAGGGAACTCGATGAACTCGCGGCTAAACATGACCTTGCGTGAACGCAACGGCATAGCCTATAATGTAGAAGCCAGTTACACCCCTTATTCCGATACAGGTATTTTCATGGTGTATTTTGGCACCGAGCAAAGCCATCTTTACAAAGCGCTGCACCTTGTTGAAAAGGAATTTGCCCTTTTGCGGGATAAAAAGCTGGGTACACAGCAGCTTTCGAGGGCTAAAAAGCAACTCATCGGGCAACTGGCCATTGCTAATGAAAACCGCGAAGAACTGATGCTTACCATTGGCCGTAGTTTGCTTTATTTCGACAAAGTAGATTCGCTTGATGCCGTTCTCGGGAAAATTGAAAAAATAACTGAAGATGATATATTTCTGGTAGCTAACCAGATGCTTGACAAAAGCAGATTGTCGAAGCTCATTTTTCTTTAATTATGGAATTTGAACAAGAAATAGACGGATATATAAAGTCTCACATCATCCCCGAGGAAGATTACTTATACGAACTCGACAGGGAAACCAACCTCTCTTTTGTGCATCCGCGTATGCTTTCGGGGCACATCCAGGGCAAAATCCTGTATATGCTTTGTACGATGATTTCGCCCCGCAGGGTACTTGAGTTGGGAACATTTACCGGATATTCTGCAATAAATATGGCTCTTGCACTTGGCAACGATGCCCTGTTGCATACGATTGAACTGCGCGATGAAAACGAAGAAATCATTTCAAAATACATTGAAAAAGCCGGGTTGTCAGATAAAATAGTCTGTCATTTTGGGGACATAAAATCCATTGTCCCTTCATTGAACGATATGTTCGAACTTGTTTTTATTGATGCCGACAAACGGGAATATGTTGATTATTATAACCTTGTATTCAATAAGGTTACAAAAGGCGGATATATTATTGTCGACAATGTACTTTGGGATGGAAAAGTTGTTGACTCTCGTGAGCAAGACGATCCGCAAACGGCCGGGATATTGGCTTTTAACGAGTTAATTAAAAACGACGACCGGGTAGAAAACGTGATATTGCCCATCCGCGACGGAATGACGGTAATAAGAAAGAAATAATCAGCTAAAAGCATGTAACTTTGCCTGGATTTTGCGGCACATGCCTGACAACATAATAAAGATTGCAGAAAACAATACGCGATGCATTATACCATAACATCAGCACAGAAAAAATTAGAAGGGAGAATAATTCTTCCGGCTTCGAAAAGCATCAGCAATCGGGCCTTAATAATCAATGCGCTGGCTTATAGTCCGTTTGATATTGAAAACCTTTCCGATAGCGACGATACACGGGTCATGGTGGATGTATTGAACTCAAACATCAATCGGTTCGATATTGGCCATGCGGGTACTGCAATGCGCTTCCTTACCGCTTTTCTGGCAAAAATTGTTGGTGAATGGGAAATCACCGGCAGCGAACGCATGCAGCAGCGTCCAATTAAAATCCTTGTCGATGCCCTTAACCAACTGGGAGCCAGGGTTGAATATGTTAATAATGAAGGCTATCCACCGTTGCGTATTTTTGGTTCGAACCTGAAAGGTGGAAAGCTTGAACTCGACGGAAGCATAAGCAGTCAGTATATTTCTGCATTGTTAATGATTGCCCCAACCATTGAAGGAGGCCTTGAGCTCTCCTTAGTCAATAAAATTACTTCGGCATCATATATAGATTTGACATTAAGGCTTATGGCCCGTTTTGGCATTGAATACCAATGGAATGAAAATGTAATTATTATTCCTGAGCAGCCATATCGCGCGATTCCTTTCACTGCTGAAGCCGATTGGAGCGGTGCTTCTTATTGGTACCAAATTGCTGTTTTGGCCGATGAGGCGAACCTCTTGCTTGAAGGCCTGGAACTTGACAGTTTGCAGGGTGATTGCACTCAGGCAAAATGGTTCGAGGACTTTGGCATCGAATCGGTGCAAGAGGAACATGGAGTGCGCATACTGAAAACAGGGAAAGAGCTACCTGCCAGGTATATCCAGAATTTTGTTGAAAACCCAGACATAGCCCAGACCTTTGCCGTTATGTGTGTTTGCCGACGGGTTGCTTTTCATTTTACAGGGCTGGAAACGCTCAAAATAAAAGAAACCGACAGGATTCATGCGCTAATTACAGAGTTGGGAAAACTGGGTGCTAATCTTTACGAACCTCAACACGGGCAACTTGCCTGGGATGGTAAACTGAACGAAACCCAATTCAATACCCTTGTTTCTATCGACACCTATCACGACCACCGCATGGCACTGGCTTTTGCCCCGGTAGCCCTAACCAACGGAGCTATTCAAATTAACGACCCCATGGTTATTACCAAATCGTACCCCGGCTATTGGGACGATTTGCAAAAGATAGGATTGAAGGTTGAAAAGAATTGAACCACAAAGACATAATCCGAAAAATTAACTTTTCTTTTTAATATCTCAGCGGTTAGTTTCAATAAACCCAATTACGATCCAACAATCGTTTTTATATCGGTAATAATTTGCTGTGCCAGAGCGTCGGCTTCCTGCATGGTTCCGGCTTCGGAATAAATGCGGATAATCGGTTCGGTATTCGACTTGCGCAAGTGAACCCAGCTTCGGGCAAAATCGATTTTTACGCCATCAATGTCGTCCACCTTTTCGTGGGCATATTTGGCTTTCATCTTTACCAGAATAGCCTCCACATCAATATCGGGTGTGAGTTCAATTTTGTTTTTCGAGATAAAATACTCAGGGTAGGTGGCGCGCAAGGCAGAACATTTCATTTTTCGCTCGGCAAGCAAAGTCAGGAACAACGCAATGCCAACCAACGCGTCGCGTCCGTAATGCGAAGCCGGATAAATAACGCCACCATTTCCTTCGCCGCCAATCACGGCATTCACCTCCTTCATTCGGGTTACCACATTT
Source organism: Bacteroidales bacterium (assembly GCA_012719495.1). Lineage (GTDB taxonomy): Bacteria > Bacteroidota > Bacteroidia > Bacteroidales > Prolixibacteraceae > CAYMTR01. The sequence goes on along the minus strand of JAAYAG010000060.1, from coordinate 2,784 downwards.
ACCTCGCCAACAGCAGCGGCTGTGTAGGTTTGTCCGTATTTTTCGGTAACATCGCGTAAAGCCCTTGTCGACGAAAGGTTTGAAACGGTGTTGCCGGGAGTTTTCGACAGCACAAAATCCGAAACGGCCACTAATGTGTATTCTTCGTTAAACATGGTACCATCTTCGTTGAGGATTACCAGGCGGTCAACGTCAGGGTCAACAACAAAGCAAACATCGACTTTCTCTTCCTTCACCCGACGGGCCACATCAATAAGGTTTTCGGTTATTGGCTCGGGCGTGTGGGCAAAGTTTCCTGTAGGTTCGCAATTTATTTCCACAATTCTGTTAACGCCAAGCATATTGAGCAGCTTTGGAACAATGATTCCACCAACAGAATTTACCGCATCAACAGCCACGCTGAAATTTGCTGCTTTGATCAAGTCGGTATTCACCAGGTCGAGCGACAGCACGCTGTTAATATGTGTAGACGTGTAATCTTTGTATTCAATTTTTCCAAGCAAATCTACCGGGGCATATGTAAAATCACCACTTTCTGCAAGGGCTAGGATTGTTTTTCCTTCCGCATCGTTCAGAAATTCTCCGTCTTCGTTGAGGAGTTTCAATGCGTTCCATTGCTTTGGGTTATGGCTTGCTGTTAGAATAATCCCGCCATTGGCATTTTCGAGCGGAACAGCAATTTCGGTTGTAGGTGTTGTGGCCAGGCCAATATCTACAACATTGCAACCCTTTGCAGCTAATGTGTTTTTTACTAGAGAATTAACTATTGATCCCGACATGCGGGCATCACGGCCAACAACAATTTTTACTTTGTCTTTCCCTGCTTTTTGTTGGATAAAGGAAGCATAAGCCGAAGTAAATTTTACAATGTCGATAGGAGAAAGACCTTCACCGGGTTTCCCTCCAATTGTTCCACGGATACCTGAGATAGATTTTATAAGCGTCATTTTTCAGTTTTTAAAAATGCGAAATTAACAAAATAGACTTACAGGTGAAAAAGTTGGGCTTGTTTTATTATTTTGTTTAGAAAAGGTAGATATGACTGACCAAACATAAACTCGTTTATCGGGTATACCCCGTTAAAGATTTATATAAAATGAGAATAAATATAATTGGCTGGTGTTCTGAACTATTCAGCAATACTCAAAAATGTTTTCAACACTTTTTCAACAATGTTGATATTTTTTCCTTTGTGCTCCTTTTAAAAATAGCTACTTTTGATTCAACGAATGAACGCGAAAATGGAAATATCGAAGCACATATCATCTTTGCTAAAATTTAATGAATGCGTTATTATTCCCGATTTCGGGAGTTTTATTTCGAATTATGTACCCTCACAATTCGATCCGGCCAGCAATGCATATCTGCCTCCTGCAAAAGAAATTGTTTTTAACTCAAAGATTGTCAAAAACGATGGAGTTCTTATTAACCACGTTGCCGAGGCGGAATCGATAAGTTACACCCAAGCTTTTCAGGCGGTAGCAAAATGGGTTTCAAATGCTTTCGATACGCTCAATGACGGCGAAAAAATTGAACTATCTGAAATCGGCACGCTTCAATTCGATGCGAATGGTTCTTTTATTTTTAGTTCATCTTCTACTAGTCCGTTTGCAGCAGCTTATGGCTTAACCCCGATTAGTTTCCCGAAAATGATGAGGCCGGTGTATGTTTCTTCGTACAGTGAACGTCCGGCAGTTTCTGCAGTAAACAAACGTAAGAATGCCCTTAGGATTGCTGCAGGAATTGCATTATTGGTTTCGCTTTCTTTATTTCCACAGAAAATCAAGAAAGAATTGGGAAGTATAGGCAAGTCGAGCGTTAACCCGCTTGAAGTGCTCACCACTCCGGCAACTCCGGCAACAAAAATTGAAACTGAAGAAGTAGAAAAACCTATTGCAGCAGAAGTTTCTCAGCCAGAAAAGAATGTAGCTGTTGAAGTAAAGGGTAACTACACATTGGTTGGAGGAAGCTTTTCTGTTCAGGAGAATGCACAATCTTATTGCTCCGAATTGCAAAAAGAAGGAAACCAAGCTGAGATTGTGTTGATGAAAGATGGGCGGCACCGGGTAATTTTCAATGCTTATACTACCCGGGAAGAGGCTCTTGAAGCTATGGAAAACTACCGTGCTTCGCACCCTGGTTCGCAAGTTTGGGTCAGTACCCGCTAAAGATATCACACGCACAAGGCTTCCGTTTCGGGAGCCTTTTTTTCTTGTTATTTTATGATTTAAATCTCTGCAAATGAAAGATCCAGAAGATTGTAAAAGTATTGAAGAAATCAGAAACGAAATCGATACTGTTGACAACCAAATTGTTAAACTAATTGCCAAGCGGGCAAAGTATGTCGACAATGCAGCAAAGTTTAAAGCAGACATTGTTTCTGTAAAAGACGATAAAAGAGTTGCCAGAGTAATCGATTCAAGAAGAATGCTTGCTGAGGAACATGGTATTTCGCCTGAACTAATAGAAGATATTTACCGTGTTATGATCAAATTTTTTGTTGGAGAAGAACAAAAGAAATGGAAAGCCGAAAAGTAACTTAATATTTATAATTGACCATTTATTTTTTGCATTAACTGCTTAATGGCCGCGAATTGACTCAATAATCCTTTTAACAATAAAAGTTCCTATTTATTTAACAATCGAACCAGCTAAAAAAATCGCGCCTCATTACGATAGCGCGATTAACCAAATATTATGATAGTCGTTTTTTCTAGTTGTAAGCCAATTGTTCTTCTTTCACAAATTGGCGGTATGAAGTGTACCCAACATATTCACCTTTTT
>JAAYAG010000059.1 GCA_012719495.1 Bacteroidales bacterium | reverse complement strand
TTATTTATCCCTTGTATTGCCGGGTTTTCGATAAAAGGATGAGGCGGGCGATCCTGGGCATTTGAAATTGTAACATACAAAATTGTTAGAAGTAGTATTAATGTTTTTCTCATAATGATATGGTTAATTGTTTTTATCTTGCTTTTTTTCTCTTTTTTATCTTGCCTGGGTGAATTTATATAAGAGCACGCCGTGTGCATTATCTGGCTTCAATAATTATTCTTCGATAACTTGTTAAAGCAGGCTCCCCATTGTCGGCAACTTCACAAATTACATGAATTTTCGCCCCCTGTGCACCTGATGGTATGAAAACAGTTGCTCTTTCAGAATCAGCATCCATCATTTTAACATCGCCACGATATGAGCCGGCTTCAGGCAGAATCCACCATTTAAAATTTAATTTGTCATCATCCGGATCGTACGATTTTGAAGCATCTAATACTGCCTTGGAACCAGCTTCGCACTGTATTTCAATCACACTTTTTGTAGCATCATCATCGATCAGAACAACAGGATTAATGTTTCCTTCGCCGTTTTTAGCCCAATCCATTCGCGCGGCAAAATTGTTAAACATTGCCGGGTAGAAATATTCAAAATAACGGGTACTAATACGATAAGGTTCTCCCGTGTAATTCGTGTAAGCACGCGTTAAACTATCGCGCCCCATGTTAAATTCAAAATAACCGCTCCAGCTAACCTGTTCAGGGATATCGGGGCTAGACAAACCATTTGGCATAAGGTGCATAAAAGACGGGGTATCCCCTTCAACGCCCCATTTATATTTGGGGTACAAAGTGCCGAGGTTGCCATGGCCTTGAATGTGTTGTGCATATTGGTGCCAATTGTTTTTACCCGTATTATTTTGATGTTTCCACGCACATTCATCCCAAAAGAAAAGAAGATCCTTTCCGAATTTTCTCATCCATTGATGCGAACTAATGGCATAGTTAATTGTATCGCCTTGCGACCATGGCCGATCCTGATCGGTAATGGTATAAACACGGAATTTATGAAGAAAATCGATGAATTCCGGTTGTGTGCGTTCATGTTGAACCTTCCAAATTGCCTGTGCAAATGTATTGCCACCGCCCCACACAGCAATCCAAACCGGGCGGTCGTCGTTTTCATCGGCCAATTCAACAATAAGGTTACTACCCTTTGAATTGTTGCCCTCGCCAATGTGTTTCATTCCCATTTTTATACTTCCCAAAACTGTTCGTGATCGCAAATAATCGGCACTTGGCCAGTAACCGATGCGCTGTTTCGATTCATCGTCATCAAATTCAAGCTGACCAGACCGTTTTTTTAAATTGGGCAAATCTTTTTCGTACGCATCTAAAGCATCATAAATAAGATCGATTCGCTCGCTGCCACCTGTATTGCTCCAGCCAGTGGTAGCAATAAGTGCTTCAATCTCAAATTGATCGGCATGAACCAGTAAACGGATTAAGGATTCCATATCGTCTGGTTCAACATCATTCGGGGCAATATCGGTTAAAACCACTAACCGGGGCTTTAACTGCTGAGTTTTATCCGATGAACGAACAGAACATGCATTAAGCACAGGAGCCATCATCATAAGAAAGCCGATAATTAAAAAACCTTGAGTCCGTTTATTCATGCTCTTTTACCTTTAATTTTCAACAACTATTTTCTGAACCAGAGACCGGTTATCACTTGATAATTTTACGATATACACTCCCCGAACCAGGTTAAGTTGAATGTTTAGCTGTTCTTCGCTGTTTGTAGCCCTACCCAACACCAACTTTTCCTGTTCATTAAATATTTCAACTTTGTTATGCTTAAACCCATTTGCGTTTATAATCATCTCATTTTTAACGGGATTGGGATATATTGCCAATTCATCTTCATTATAAATCTCTTTCCCGGTTTTATCCTCATACACATTGAGGTAATTGATATTAAAACCACCTTTCAGAGCTTCTAATTTCAGATAATGTTTACCACCGGGTAAGGTCAGGGTTGCATCGACCGAACGATAGCTTTGCCAATTTCCGGTATTCGGAATGTTAATCCGCCCCTGTTCTTCACCATCAATGGAGTAACTTAGCCTACCGCCGGTATTGGGCGATGCCACCCTGAATGTTACCATGTATTCAGTTTCCGAACTAATATTCTCGATGGCATATTCGAGCCAGTCGCCGTCTTCAATCCAGCCAACGTTTGTTCCACCGCCTGTATCGCCGGTTTGTTCGGTATCGGTGCCATGCTGAAGCGTATAATTTTCTGCTTCAATTTTTCCCGGCACATTAATCCACGAAGGGGCATTTAGCCTATTTTCAACCTCAATGTTGCTAAAAGCCTCTAACGGCCCTCCATCAGCAGCAGTAACATCGCCTGGCGAGTAGCTTACCGAAAGGGGGTCGCCATAATGTAAGCTGCTGGCCAATACAAAGTTTATTTTGTTGTTGTAAACCGAAAAATTATCAATCGGTACTTCACTGCCATTAACTTTTAGTGTAAAATACCCCAATTGATTTTCAAGCAAAGCCATTGATTTTGAGAAATTTAATGTAACAGTCATCCCATCTGTTCCGGTCACTCCATCAATAAACTGAACCGGCAGCCCTTTGGCATTATTGGTTACAGGGTAATTCGAAAATGGTTTTAACATCCCGCTGTCAACTGCAACAATTTTATCGCCCGAATAGGCAAGCGATAAATTATAATCGGCATAAACCTGTTGCTCAATTGCGAAGGCAAGGGATGTGGAATCGTTTTTATAAAAAGAACCTTGATGCAACGGTATATCAATATTTTCATCGTTTTCGGCAATTAGCATCATAATTGAATCACCCATTGGCAATTGCATTTTCTTGCTGAAGGAAACAAAAAGCGTATCGCCGGTTTCGTTTGTAGCAACCCCGGTGAGCCTTGGTGAAGCACCATAAAGAAGGTTTTCGACCCACATACTTTCTATGGGAGCCAGAACCTTACCATAAATTGATACCACGTTACCATCGTTATAAGCCAGCATAACATCTTCGCTATTTTGAATACCATCAGAAAGACTGATTGCCAAACGAGTAGAATCTATCAGGGCAACACCTGAAACTTCAGCAACCTGGTTGTCAACTCTCACAATAAAGCCCTGGTAATCATCTTCTTCCTGCAAGGGTAAATTAAAATCAACGATTACCTGCTGCGGATTTTCTTCGGTTACCGAAGCAAGTTTCACCTTGGGAATACCCCAGTCTAACGAATATTTCTTACAAAAATTCCAGATTTCCTGGCTGGTGTTTACCCCATTTGGGTTAATTGAGTGCCAGTGTCCAGTACCTTCTATGCGCATTAAAACCACTTCAACACTGTCGGCACCTTTTCCCCAGTAATACTTTGTACCGCTTGATGACGGCTTATTGGCCGGGTAAGGTTGAGTTACAACAGGTGTTTCCGGACAATCATTCCTTTTTATCCAGGCATTTAGACAAGTTTGAACGCCACTGAAAGGCACAACATCGTCGGCAGTGCCATGGGTATGAATAATAGGAATAGGGCGGGAACTGTTGGTATTGGGACCTCCCATCAGGTAACCACTAACCGGTGCGAAAGCTGCAATTTTATCGGCAATTTTTGTTGCGGCATGGTAAGTCATCATTCCCCCCATTGAAAAACCCGAGAGGTAAACACGGTCGCGATCGATGCCATATCGATTATACATTTCGTCGATTATTGCCAGGATAAAATCGGTATCCCTGGTGCCGGAAATATCCCATGAGTTGTTTATCCCGCCCGGGTACACAAGTACAAAGTTGTTGGCTTTTGCAATTGTTTCCCATTGGGTTTGACTTTGCTGATAAAAAATATCCTGGTTTAAACCGTGCAATGAAAGCAACAATGGCCGGTCTTCCTCTATTTGGGGAGGAGCTTAAACCAACATTTTTCGATTGCTTGTTCCAACCTTAATATCTTCGATTTGCGCAAAAGATTTAGTTGTAAAAAACAACGTACAAATTAGTAGTACTAAGAATAAAGAATTAAGTTTCATCGTGTGTATAGTTCTTATGTTTTATACAATAGTACGTTAGATTTCGGACATGAGACATTAGACTTTATCTGTAACAGATTAAATGCCAATAACTTATATAACTATCCCAACAAGACTCAAACAGAACATTGTCAACGACTTAAAAATTTGTAACGAACTATTGCTTTAATCAGATTCATTTTATTTTTTAAACTTCCACCAGTCAAAGTTGAACAATTGGCCTTCATCACCTTTGAAAACAAAGTACACATCGTGGACACCTTTGGTTCTTTTCACTTTACACGTTTGCACTGCCCATTCATGCCAACCTCCTGTATTTTCCACTTTACAGGCTCCCAATAATTCGCCGTCAACACTGTCAATTCGAATCTCAATTTCGCCACCTGCCGAGGCAGAAGAAGCGCTTGCTTCGAATTTCCGGGTACGCTTCGCAAAATCGACGCTGCGAACTTTAATATAATCGCCGTTATCGATATTGGTTACATAAACCCCTACTTCGCTGTTTTGGGCTGTTTTTAAGCCCTTTGACCATGCCATGGTTTCAGCCTGCACACGTGTGCATGGATTTACAAAATAAACACTTTTTTTCACACCTTCAATAGTTGGCTCAATTAAAGGTACCGATCCATCAGAATTAAATTCAAAAGGTTCAACACAAACCGAACGTTTAAACCCACCACCACCGGGCAAAGCGCCATTGTGATAAAAAAGATAGGTTTGCCCTTTGTAATCGATAACACCGGGGTGATTGGTAAATGCGCCACCTTCCTGAATCACGTGCATAATGGTATCGCCATACGTCCAGGGGCCGGTAACACTCGGTCCGGTAGAATATGCGAGGTGTTCGGGCACACCACCGGCCGGGTAAAACAAATAGTACAAGTTGTTGCGTTTATACATCCAGGGGCCTTCTTCGTAAGCGGCTGTCCGGTTGTCAATTTTTTTAGAACGGTAACCAAAATTATCATCTCTTAATTCTTCCTTCACAATTCCATATTCTTCATCGTACGAAAGCATATCGTCGTTTAGTTTTACGTGCCAAAGGTTGGGGTTGCCCCAATACATATAAGCCTGGCCGTCGTCGTCGATAAAAACAGTCGGATCAATGTAGCCATATCCTTTAA
>JAAYAG010000058.1 GCA_012719495.1 Bacteroidales bacterium | reverse complement strand
TGTAAACAGCAATCTTCTGCTTTAAAATCACTTAAAATAACCCGTTATTCCTGCGTGATTTTGCATTGAATCTTACTGTTTACAAGCGGTCTGAACTCAAAAATAAAGTCGAACTCAGGTTATTAATTTGAATATCAAATGTTAATGATAAATAAATTATTGTGATTAGTTGTTTTAACAAAAAAATCACACATAAAATGATGAATAAAACAATCTTTTGTCATAACTTGAAATGTATCGGAAAAATACTTCAGCAAAACCTAAGATGAGTTGGCATGAAAAAGGTATTATCCATAGTAGCATTGTCGTTTCTGGTAACTATTTCGTATGCCCAGAATACTGATAGGAACTGGGGACTTGGTGTTTTGGCCGGCAATGTTCAAAATCTTGCAGTGAGTGATAATGATATTGCTTTTCATTTCTACCTGAACCGTTACCTCTCTTCTTCCTTCGATGTGCAGTTTAAGCAAACATTCAGCTTTTTTGCTAGTCTTCCCGATACCTCACTTTGGCTCGATAACTCGAACACAATCTTAGGCATGCGGTTTAAATTTAACAATGGAACTTTATTGCCTGTAAATAACCGTTTTAAACCATTTCTTTCGCTAGGGGTAGGCTATTTGTACGATAATGACACTGGCGGAATAAACTTTGATGCTGATGCAGGAGCTAAATATGGAATAAAAAGCGGGTTGTCGCTGGTGGCCAAAATAGGATATATACACGGAATTGATTCGAAAGTTGGGAAAAACACTCGACACGATAATTTTCTGCGAGTTAGTGTTGGTGTTGAATTTGCGTTTGGTCGGCCTGCAGACTCAGATAACGACGGAGTACCCGATTCTCGCGATAATTGTCCAGGCACTGAATCTGGTTTAAAAGTTGATAAGTTTGGTTGTTTGCTCGACTCAGATGGCGACGGGATAAGCGATGTCTATGATAAATGCCCGAAATTAAAAGGGGATATTTCTTTCGATGGTTGCCCCGATTCTGATGAAGACGGTATTCCCGATAATGATGACCTTTGCCCATTACAGGCAGGAATGGTTAAATTTATGGGCTGTCCCGACAGTGATCAGGATGGCGTGAGCGATGACAGAGACCGATGCCCGGAAGTTGCAGGAGCAGCTAAGCTTTGGGGGTGTCCCGATAGGGATGATGACGGCGTTATCGATATTGATGATGAATGTCCCGATGATGCCGGAACTATTCTTACCAAAGGTTGTCCCGATCGTGATAGCGACGGAATTGCAAACTCAGTCGATGAATGTCCAAATGAATTTGGCCACAAAATGTTGAATGGCTGCCCAGATGATGACGAGGATGGTGTTGCCAACAAAAACGACTTGTGTCCTGATACCCCAGTAGGTTCAGTTGTTGATTCGTTAGGATGCCCTGTAGACAGCGATAATGATGGAATTTTTGACGGCATTGACCGCTGTCCGGACGTGAAAGGGATATTGAAAAATAACGGTTGCCCACTTGATAAGAAAAAAGTAGAATGGATAAATGACTACGAACTTCAATCTGTGGGCTTTAGCAAAGAGAGTGCAGAAATTACCCGCGAAATGCGGCAAGCATTGGCCATGCTTATTACTATTCTTTTAAATGATTCAGAGTATTATGCTCATATAACGACTCATGTGCCTGTAACATCTTCTGCCGATTCTAACCTTTCATTTACTGAAACCAAAATGGATGCGCTGGTAGAGTACCTTGTTTCTAAAGGCATTTCTAAAAGCAGGATATCTACAGAAATTCTGACAAAAAAGATACAGACAAAAAAATATGGTGAAGAGAACATAGAAACCGAAAGACAAATTTTTGATTTCAAGATATATAGGTAAATATTGTTTAAGAAGGTTTTATCGTTAGCGATCATCCCGCTTTTTTATTCTATGGCAATTCTGAAATCGTACTTTGCTGCACCTAAAAAAAATATATCTTAGCTTCCGAAATGAATTGAAAGTGAATCATACGATTAAGATATGATGAAAAGCATACATAATCAATTAGTTGTTGTGGTATTTTTGTTGGCGGTTGTATTATCGTCGTGTTCGTCAACAAAAAAAATAGCCTCCTATAACGCGCAGAATATTTCAGTCGATAAGCAAATCGATACCGTTCAGGATATTAGCTATTTGTCAATAATACAGCCGTATACTGACAAATTGGCCAGTGAGTTAACAGGGATTGTGGCCATTGCCGACACTTCGCTGATTGCTTACAGGCCCGAAAGCCCATTAAGTAACTTTATCAGCGACCTGTTACTGGCGTGGGGAAAGACCTTTACAAAAACCAACCAGCCAACCATTTCGATCGATTTTTCGCTGGTAAACATAGGTGGCTTGCGCACTTCTTTACCTCAGGGCGAGATTCAGGTAAGGAATATCTTTGAACTTCTGCCGTTCGAAAATGAATTGGTTTTTGTGCAATTAAAAGGAAATCAAGTAAATATTTTGCTAGATCATTTAGCGTCGAGAGATGGTGAAGGCGTTTCGGGTACTACCTTCGGAATTAAAAAAGGGAAAGCAGTTGAGGTAACAGTTGGAGGTAACCCGGTTGATAATAATAAGTTATATTGGGTTCTAACCAACGATTATGTGGCCAATGGGGGCGATGGAATGAAGGTTCTGACTGAAGCCGTGCAGCGTGTCGATACTGGAGAGAAAATACGCGATGTTGTGATTTCTGAATTAAAAGAAATGAACCAAAAGGGAATTCGTATCAATGCAAAAAATGACGGGAGGGTGTACTATGTGGAACAGGCGAACATTCATTAAAACCGTTGCTGCCGGGGGGCTGGGTTTTGCAGCTATGCCACAAATGGTGCTGGCTGGGAATAATACGCAGCGTTTGCTCATTCTGCATACCAACGACATTCATTGCCGGTTTGAGCCATTTCCTGAAACCGATCCGAAATACGCAGGAAAGGGAGGTTTGAACCGTATTTCTGCGTATGTGAAGGCAATGCGGCAGCGAAATCCTGATTTGTTGCTTTTCGATTGTGGAGACTTTTCGCAGGGCACCCCGTATTTCAATTTTTTCAAAAGCGAAGTCGTCTTAAAGCTGATGTCGGAAATGAAATATGATGCCGGAACCATTGGAAACCATGAGTTTGATAATGGTTTGCAGGGAATGCATGAGGGCTTCGGTTTTGCAAACTATCCGTTGGTTTCGTCGAATTACGATTTTTCGGACACCATAATGGCTGGCCGGATTAAGGAGAATCTTGTGCTTGAAAGAAATGGGGTACGGATTGGTATTTATGGCTTAGGCGTTGGTCTTTCAGGGTTGGTTGATCCCTTAAAATCAGGGGCAACAAAGTATCTTGACCCGCTTGAAACGGCCTTGAACCAAGAGTATTTTCTGAAAAAGGAAATGAAATGTGACCTGGTATTCTGTCTTTCGCATCTTGGGTACGAGTATGCCAGCGATTTGATAAGCGATAAGGTATTGGCGGCTAAAACTCATTTAACCGATCTCATTCTTGGCGGTCATACTCATTCGTTTCTCGACAAGCCCGTTGATATTCAAAACGCTTCGGGAAAACATGTTATTGTAAACCAAGCCGGTTGGGCGGCCTTGGCTTTAGGCAAGATAGAATTATTGGTAGAGAAGGAGAGGCGTTCTTTCTTCGATCTTACTGCCAACAAAAAAGTATAATGGGGTATCGTTTGTTCTATTAATGGTACGTATTTCCGTCGGAAGGGGGCCATTACTAATTTTATTATTACTTATTCTTCCTCAATTTTTTCTACTTCATTAATCTCTTTGTTCAACTGCCTGAATTGTTCTTTTATCGATATTTTAAAGGTGACCAATGCCGATGCTGTAAAAACAGCAACGATAAGAACGATCAACACGATAGATTCTTTATTAAAATTGGGTTTCTGAATTAACATACCGAAGATTCCAAGGATGGCAATGGGCATAAGTGCGTATTTCAGTTTTGTGGATTTGATCTTATATTTTTCCATTGTGGCAATTTGTTTTTTTATGACGACGATTGTTGCCGAAAAATCAACCTTTCGTAGCAGAAAGAAATATGTCACCTGCCAATAATAAATCAAGAAAAATACTGTGACAAACATCAGAAGACCAGTTATATAAATTACGGTATCCCTGTAATGAAAGTTTGGGATAAATATAAAAATGACCAGCGCAATTGGCGAGATTAAATTTATCAAGGATTTTATTTTCTCACGGTTAATCCGTTTTTCAGGGTTCATAATAAGAATCCGTTTTAGCACTTCTTTGTTGATTCTCGTGTTTTCAAGAATATGGGTATTTTGTTGCTGCCAAAGCATTTGTAATTCGTTTATTTCCATGGTGTTTATTGTTCTTTGGTTATAATGTCCCGTAATTGTTCCTTAATCCGGCCAATTTTGGTTCCTACATTTGTTTTCGAGATGCCCGTTATTGCCGATATTTCATCGTGTGTGTTGCCGTCGAGGTAGAGCAGGATAATTGCTTTATTCAGATCGTCAAGCGTGTCAATACAGTCGTATAAAATTTCTGATGCTGATGTATCTTCTTCTGAAAAAAACCAGGCTCGCAGATCTTCCTTCGGAATTTCCTGAATTGAGTCGAAAAGGGCTGTATTTGTTCGTTTACGCTTGTAATTCATCGAAACGTTTAACGCAACACGATAAATCCAGGTCGATATTTTTGATTCCCCATTAAATCGCCCAAACGATTTCCAAAGTTCAAGGGTAATGTCGTTGATTAAATCTTCCCTGTCTTGTTCTATTTTTGTATAAGCCCTTGCAATTTTTACGATTATCCCAATGTTCTGTTCAAGAATTATCAGGAATTGTTCTTTGCTATCTGTCATCTATTCATTTTGTTACTTTTAATTTATGAATTAGCCAGTGTACACTTTTTAATCTGATTAGTAACATTAGCGATAAGAAAATCACATAGAGGTCGATTTTTTTCCTCAGATTGACAAATAAATGTAGAATAAAAATACCCGACGCTTCATATCGCATCGGGTAATTATTTTTTATTGGGTGATGTAAGGGGATTGAAAATGGCTCGTTGGTTAGAGATAATTATATCTGATATCTGATGAAGCGTTGAAACATGTTGACGGGTAGTATATTGTGTAGAAACGTTGCTAGTTTGGTGTTGAAATCAGAACTGTACCTGAGTATGTTTTTTTTGTCGCACACTGCTTTATATATCGCCAGGGCTTCATGTTCGGGCAACACTCCTTTTTGAATATTTCGCTGCAAGTAGGAAAACCAGTTCGTGAAGTTATCGCGGTATTCTTTGGGATACATATCCCCCACGTGCTTGTTTAATTTACTCCAGAGATTTGTTTTAACACTACTTGGAGAAAAGGTTTTGATTCGTATGTTCATGTTTTCGAGTTCGTACCTAAGGCTTTCGCTAAATGCTTCAACCGCCCATTTTGTGAGGTGGTATACCGATTGGAACGGGAAGGTGGCCCGCCCTGCAATGGATGAGATGTTCACAATCATCCCGCTTTTGTTTTCTCTGAAATGGGGGATGAGTATTTTTGTTGAATGTATTATCCCGTAAATGTTCGTATTGATTAATTGGTCGACCGATTCCATCGTTGTTTTTTCGAATGGAGAGGTTTCGTATACACCGGCATTATTGAGCAATACGTCAATCTTGCCAAAATCACTGATAACCTGATGAATGCAATTCTCAACAGATTTAATGTCGCATACATCCATTGGGTAACACCTAATATTGCTGAAGTTTTTAAATTGAGCTGCTTTTTCAAGATTTCGCATCGTAGCTGCCACATTCCACCCTTTTTTACTGAACAATTCGGCAGTCGATTTCCCTATTCCGCTCGAGGCTCCTGTAATTACAATTGTTTTCATTTTGTCGGTTTTTATAAAGTTGTCCGACAAAAATCAGGAATAGCTTTCCCAAACTTCTTAACAAATGTTAGTTTATTTGTTTTTTATCCGGCTCAGCGATTCTGGCTTGATACCTAAAAAAGAAGCGAGGTATTTAACTTGTACATTTTGTACGATATTGCGTTCTTTTTCAAATAGTTTTGCATATCTCTGCTGTGCGGTCATCGATAGTTGGTCAATTACACGTTGTTCTTTTTCAATAAGAAACCCTTCCATTAGTTTCCTTCCAAAGTATTGCCATTTAGGACTTGTGGCGTATAATTTTTCAAGGTCTTCCTTCGAAATGCATAGTAAATCGCAGTCAGTAAGCGATTGCATCGTTTCGTCGGAAACCGAGCCCGAAAAAAAACTGTTGAGCGAAGTGGCAAAATTATTCGGTCCATATAGGTGGATTGTCAATTCTTCACCAGAATCAAGTGTTTTGTAATATCTAATGTATCCTGAATTGATGAAGAATGCATATTTAACGGGTCTTCCCACTTCGGCCAAGTGTGTATTCTTGTTGATTTTTAATGGGTTAAAAAGCGATTCAACGAGGTTGTAGTCTTCTTTGTCTAAAGGGATAATTTGCGAGATACTTTTCTCGAGTTGCTGAAAGTCCATAATTGCGTCGATGAGATGGTTGCTGGTCTTGTTTTCTGAAGTTCCAGAATATTACGTTCATTTTTAATAAAAAGCAGAAAGAAAAAGGTAAAAAAAGAACCGCACTAATTCCGGTTGAATAAAACCCCGATAAGACAGGATTTGAGTGCCTGGGTGATCTGACTTCCATCGGTAGAAAACTACTCATCCCGATTGCTCGGAACTACAAGGCCTGTCATCGCATCCAAAAGCTTTCTCTGTTTATTTTTACTGTTGAGTTTACCAAGTACAGAAAATTAATGCGGTCAATATTTTTAACAAAGAACGTTTGCTAGGTTAAAAGTAAGCTTATAAAGTCATTTTTCCAAGTTCTAAAAGGGTTTTACGCTAATAAAAAATTGAAAATATCATAAAGGCAGCACAGTCAGCAGATTATCAGCATTACATCAAATTAACTATTAGAGTCGGTTTGCTCATTGTTTGAAAATAGCAACGACCGAAAAGTAGACAAAACTCAATAATTTTCATTTTTTCAGTTTTTTTGATGAAATTTTTTGCAAAAGTACCGAAACAACTTATATTTGCACGCACATTTGAAAGGCGGAAGTTTTTCAAACAAGTTCTGGAAAATTTTGCAGTTTTTGAATTTCGGAAGCGAGAAGAAAATTGGCATCATTACCTCAAAAGGAGGGGTGGGTGAGTGGCTGAAACCACCAGTTTGCTAAACTGACGTACGGGTAACTGTACCGGGGGTTCGAATCCCCCTCCCTCCGCTGTTCATGAGAATTCGGGGTATAGCACAGTCCGGTAGTGTACCTGGTTTGGGACCAGGGGGTCCCAGGTTCGAATCCTGGTGCCCCGACAAAATGAAAGGGAATCGAAGAAATTTGGTTCCCTTTTTTTGTTGTATATGAGCCTTTAAAGCTGACATTAACCGTCGTTACAATACACCCAGTTAGTAGGGATGTGTTGCGGTTACTGGTCCAGTTAGGTTAGCGTAAACCGCGCCTTCCAAGCTTGGGTTCTGTGTTCCATTATTTATACCTAACCGAACCTCGATTGAGTGCAGCAGAAACAGCCGGTTAAGATTAATTGGGAAGGGGTTTATCGAAAGTTGCCGCATAAGGGGTAACATCTAATCACGCAAAGCGTGAACTATATGTGAGTATAGCCAAATATATTTTAATCAAAAGATTAAGCCATAGGTCTTAGCAATTTTAATCGCTTCGTAAGAATTGGTTACGTCCAGTTTTTCCAGGATTTTTTGTCGATGGGTGTTTACCGTGTGAACACTAATAAACAGGTTATCTGCAATCTCTTTACTAATTAAACCGTCGGAGATTAAACGGAGTATTTCTTTCTCTCTTTTCGATAAATTTACCTCTTTGATGGAATCAGGGAAATGGTACAACTCTCCCTTTTTAAAATTGATGACTTTATTCTGCAAAGGCAATGATATATCCTGATTAGGCGACAAATCCATTACACACAACGCCAGCCATACGTTTCCATGTTTATCCAACTCTAAAGCCTGAAATTGCTCTATCACCCTGATATATTTTCCTTCAGCGTTTTGAATCCGGTAATCGTTAATCAATTTGTAATCTTTCTTTTCTTCAGCTGGCAGGGCATACGCAACTTTCAAAAAATAACTGGCTATTTCCATGGCTGCCAGAAAATCATCGGGGTGTACCTTCTTATCGAAGTATTCATTTCCCTCTTCGTGAGCTTTGGAAATGTTATAGCCAAAAATTGTTTCAAACCGGGATGATAAATAAAGATGTTTTTGCTGATAAAGATCAAAAATTGAAATCGCGCTGTTCTCAATTACGTTCAGCATATCTAACAACTTTATGTCACGATCAAGGATGGAGTAATCTAAATCATCTTCAATAAAATGCTGACTACTAATTACCTTGCCATATTTCTGATATATTTTTTCATTATTAACCGACTAAATTTCTAAGTCGGCATTTATCTTTGTTAACTCTCTGATATTCAATTTTTCATTTTACCTTTTATAAATTAAGCCCCCCCCTTTTAACCTGAAAGCGGGAAAAGACTGTTGCTGTAATCTGTTGTTTTTCGGTA
>JAAYAG010000057.1 GCA_012719495.1 Bacteroidales bacterium | reverse complement strand
TCGTTCACGCGATCCCATGAGCGTAATGCACGAGCTTTTTTGTGAGAAAGGGTAAGCTGGCCTTTTTTGTCTTCAAGGCTTTCTACATACACTTCTACTTTTTCACCAATTTTAAGTTCAGGATTGTAGCGGAATTCGTTCAAGCTAACAATACCGTCAGATTTGTAACCGATGTTTACAACAACCTCGCGTTTATTCATCGAAATTACATACCCGTCAACTACTTCTCTTTCTTGAACTGTAGAGAGGGTTTTGTCATAAAGATTAACAAGTTCTTCTTTCTTTTTTGAGGCCATGCTGCCACGGCTGCTCTCAAGTTCGTCCCAGTCAAAATCAGCTTCTGGTTCGGCTGTTGTTACTGGACGTGGTTTTACGTTGCCTTTGGGTCCTTTTTTCTTTGGTTCAGCTTTCAATTCAGCTGCTTCTGATTGTGCTTCAACCTCTTTCACTTCTTCGGGTTGCTCAACACTTTCTTTCAATTCTTCAGTCATTTAATTCTTGTGTTTGAAAATTAATAAGTTAGACATTATGCTGTTTTCAAAATGCGCGGCAAAAGTATAATATAATTGGTAATAATCAAAGGTTTCCAATCGTTTTTTAACGTGTTGATAAATAAATAATAAAATAAAAGTTTCGGCAATAATTGCTTAACCAGAAAATACATTCTTTGCAAAAATATTTTTTACATATAAAACATAAGCTTTTACTAGCTTTTTGATTATTTTTGGCATATTTAGCAACGGAAAAAATATTAATGAGATTCAGGTTGAATCAAGTTGAAATATAAGCAGATCGTTATTGCACGAAACAAAACATTATGAAAGGAATAATATTAGCCGGAGGAGCCGGAACCAGGCTTTATCCTATTACTCAAAGCATTTCTAAACAGATACTGCCGATATACGACAAACCTATGATATATTACCCTCTTTCGGTGCTTATGCTAGCTGGAATCAGGGAAATATTGATCATTTCAACCCCAAAAGATCTGCATCTTTACGAAGAACTTTTTTCAGATGGCTCACAATTAGGATTATCAATTGAATATGCTATTCAACCAAGCCCCGACGGCCTTGCGCAAGCTTTTGTAATTGGGGAAAAATTTATCGGTGACGACCAAGTGTGCCTCGTCCTTGGCGACAATATTTTCTATGGCTACGGATTTTCTGGCCAATTACAAAAAGCCTGTGAAAATAAAGATGGGGCTGTAGTTTTTGGTTACTATGTTAATGATCCAGAACGCTATGGAGTTGTAGAATTTGATAAAGACGGCAAGGTATTAAGCATAGAAGAAAAGCCTGCCCAACCAAAATCGAACTACGCCGTAACCGGGCTTTATTTTTATTCGAATGATGTAATTGAAAAAGCTAAAAAGTTAAAACCATCGGCACGCGGAGAACTTGAAATCACTGACCTTAACCGCATATACCTCGAGGAAAAAAGACTAAAAGTTGAGCTGATGGGGCGTGGAATGGCCTGGCTTGATACTGGCACTCACGAAAGCCTTATGCAAGCCTCAAATTTTATAGCCACTATTGAACAACGACAAGGGCTTAAAGTGGCTTGCCTCGAAGAGATAGCATACAACAAAGGATGGATTGATAAAGTCCAGGTTGAAAAATTAGCTTATCCTCTACGAAATAATCAATACGGAAGTTATCTTTTAAAACTAATTAAAGAAAAATGAACATTTTAGAAACTCCAATTAAAGATTTATATATAATTGAGCCAAAGATATTTGGCGATAACCGAGGATATTTTTTTGAATCGTTTAATCAAAAAGTATTTGAAGATAAAAGATTAAATTACAAATTTGTTCAAGACAATGAATCGTCATCGGGCTATGGCGTAGTAAGGGGGCTACATTATCAATTAGCACCACATGCCCAAACAAAATTAGTTCGGGTTGTTTTTGGAAAAGTTTACGATGTAGCGGTTGATATACGAAAAGAATCGCCTACCTTTGGAAAATGGTATGGCATTGAGCTTTCGGATGAAAACAAACGTCAGTTTTTAATCCCCAGAGGCTTTGCCCATGGATTTGCAGTATTGAGCGAGAACGCTGTTTTTCAATATAAATGCGATGCCTACTATGAACCGGCATCAGAGAGAGGAATAATATATAATGATCCAATCTTAAACATCGATTGGAAAATAGCAGAAAAAGATATTCATTTGTCAAAGAAAGACAGTGAACTACCAGAGTTTTTGAAATGTGAGAATAATTTTATCTAATTAGAGATGAATAGTAAGATTTTAGTTACAGGCGCTAACGGGCAGTTGGGTAATGAGATTAGAAGATTGTGCAGAAATTTTCCTGGATTGGAATTCATTTTTACCGATGTCGACATGCTCGATATTACAAACCCAGATGCGGTTTCGGTATTTATGGAAGCCAGCAAGCCTGCAATAGTTGTTAATTGTGCTGCCTACACCAATGTAGACGGAGCCGAAGATGACGTGAAAGCAGCTAGAAAAGTAAATGCTTTAGCACCTCAGGTACTTGCAGCTGCTTGTGCCATGCAGGAAGCTTTCCTTATACATATTTCTACTGATTATGTTTTCGATGGCGAAAAAGGAAGTCCGTATAACGAAGAAGATGAAACAAATCCAATTTCGGTTTACGGAAGTTCTAAACTTGAAGGCGAAGAAAAAATAAAAACAGTTTTCGATAACTACCTTATTATTCGCACATCATGGCTATATTCTGAATATGGGCACAACTTTATGCGTACAATTCTTGCCTTAGCTAAAGAAAAGGACAAAATTGAAGTAATAAGTGACCAGTATGGTTCACCAACTTACGCACGCGATTTGGCAAATTGTATTATCGACATCATTGTTAAATCGATATTGAATCCAAGAGCCTATTTGCCAGGAATATACCATTATACCAACCAGGGTTCATGTTCGTGGAACGAATTCGCTCAGGAAATAATCAACGTAGCAGGAATCACAACTTGTGAGGTTGTTCCAATCACAACAGACCAGTATCCGCACAAAGCCCAAAGACCCAGAAATTCAATACTCGATACTACAAAAGTTCGTTCTGCCTTTGGAATTGGAATACCTAACTGGAAAGATAGTTTGCGTGAATGCCTTTCGTCGATAACTAGATAAAATGGAAAATAAAGAATTACTTGCAATCGTCGAAGAGAATGCAAGAAAATGGTTAAGCAGCACCTTCGATGAAGATACTCGGGCCGAAGTAGAAGCTATGCTCGAGAACGAAGATAAAAATAACCTTATCAATTCGTTTTATAAAAACCTTGAGTTCGGTACAGGTGGCTTACGGGGAATTATGGGCGCTGGTATCAACCGAATGAATATTTACACTGTAGGCGCCGCCACACAAGGCCTGTCCAACTACGTTAAGAAAGCATTCTCACAGCTTCATGAAATTAAAGTTGCAATAGGCCACGACTGCCGGAATAATAGCCGGAAATTTGCCGAAGCCTCAGCTAAAATATTTGCAGCCAACGGATTCACCGTATATCTTTTTGAAGATTTGCGACCAACACCTGAATTATCATTCGCGATTAGAGAACTTGGTTGCCAAACCGGAATTATACTTACAGCTTCTCACAACCCTAAAGAATATAACGGATACAAAGCCTATTGGGATGATGGGTCACAAATTGTTGCCCCACACGATGAAGCCATTGTTGAAGAAGTAAAGAATGTTAAGGTTGAAGATATCTGTTGGGAAGGAGGTACTGGGAGAATTATCATCTTGGGTGAAGAGTTCGACCAAAAATTCATTGACAAAACCACTTCGGTTATTATCAACCCTGAAGTAGTGAAAAAACAAGGCAATATTAAAATAGTATATACTCCAATACACGGCACCGGTGTTAAAATTGTTCCTGCAGCCCTTTCTCAGGCAGGCTTTACAAATATTATTCACGTTGCTGAACAAGATGTTGTTAGCGGAGATTTTCCAACCGTTGTATCACCAAATCCAGAAGAGCCTGCAGCCATGGAAATGGCTATGAAAAAAGCCGCCGAAACCGATGCCGATATTGTTATGGCCACCGATCCCGACGCCGACCGTATTGGAGTCTGTACCAAAAACGACAAAGGGGAATGGATAATCGTGAACGGAAATCAAACTGCACTTCTGTTTTTGTATTACATTATTACCCAATATAAAAAACTTAGCAAATTAAAAGGCAATGAGTTCATTGTAAAAACAATAGTTACTTCCGAATTGATTGCTGAAATAGCCAAAAAGAATGACATAGAATATTTCGATTGCTATACCGGCTTTAAATTTATCGCCGAAGTTATACGCGACAACGAAGGAAAGAAAAAATATATTGGTGGCGGTGAAGAAAGTTTCGGGTTTATGCCAGCCGACTTCGTTCGCGACAAAGATTCCGTTTCTTCATGCGTCTTGATGGCTGAAATTGCAGCATGGGCAAAAGATCAGGGAAAAACACTATTTGAACTTCTGAAGGCTATCTATGTCGAATATGGTTTTTCGAAAGAAAAAATGAAATACATTGTTCGCGAAGGACAACAAGGGGCAATTGAAATCAATAACCTTATGGTAGGTTTCAGAAATAACCCTCCAAAAGAATTAGGCGGTTCGAAACTTGCAATAATAAAAGATTACCTGACCCTTTCCGAACGAAATGTTATTACAGGCGAGGTAAAACCAATTGTACAGAAAATCACTTCAGATGTACTACAATTTTTCACCGAAGACGGCTCCAAAGTTTCAGTTAGGCCTTCGGGAACTGAACCAAAGATTAAGTTCTATTTCGAAGTAAAGTCAACATTGGATTCTATTGAAAAGTATAATGAAGCAGAAGCTATAGCCGACGAAAAAATCAATGTAATGCTTACGCAGCTAGTAAAATAATACGACGAATAATATTGTACTGAGGGTTTTTTGTAACAAAAACCCTCTTTTTTTATCCCCTAACACAAGGAAGAACGAACAATACCATCATACCTCCAAAACTATACTTAGCTCAATATATCAACACATTAAGATTGAAATAAGTTAGTCTACAACAAAAATTAAACTAAAGTAATTTTTACCCCCCATTAAAAGACAAAATAATCCTTGTTCTTCACGAACGTTTTTGAAACTTTAATGTTTCAGAAAAAGAAAATTTAACTGATTATTCATTAATAAATTTTACTATGAGAATTTCAATTTTTACTTTTTTAATAACTATGTTCATAATGAACATCGCATTAATTCAACCCAGCTATGCAGGAATAAAAGATGCAGTAGTTGATGAATATGCAATTTTTGATCCCGCAACAGTCGACACTTCAATTTTAGCCGACGGCATGTCGATTGTTGATATCAATGGAAAAAAATACCTTCAGGTAATAGTAAATGGATGGAATTCAACAATTAACGTTCCCGAATTCCCATTTACTCCTGGAATGACAGCATTTGCCGAATTCAAGTACGTTATTGGTCAAGACCAATACACTGCCGCTCAAATTAATGCGGGAGTTCAGCTAAACGACACTGTGAACTTAATGAAACCTTCATGGTCAAACGATTCGGTAGCAACAACTACCGGATTGATTCAATCAAATCCTTCAGGGGAATTTGTGAAGACATCGGCCCAAGCAGCTCCGACCATGAAAGTTGTTCATCAAGTACAATTTTTCGGACAAGAAACCACCGGCTGGGGTGCAGTTGTAGGTGACACTCTTTGGGTAGGAAAAGTTCGGGCCTATGCTGCTGACCCACTAGCAATTATTAACCCAGCAACTTTTGACCCAGCCGACTTGCCAGCAGGTACAGAAATTGTAAAAATAGATGACATAAGCTATTTTAAGGTAGCGCTCAATGGATGGAACACTTCATTCAGCGTAGGTTCATTTGTTGCTCCCGCTCGCACAACTCACGCATCGATGATGGTGAAATTAGACCCAACAGGATCGGGTTTTGAACTCGCTAATGTCAATACATTCCTTAAGTTTGCCGACCCCAATTGGGTAGAAATTGTTTCTTCAGGATCTGGGAGTAGCGCAGATTTTGCTGAATACAAACTCACTATTGCTGCTGGAGATACAATTGGTATATTTCAGTTTGCCGGACAAGAAACAACGGGTTGGAACTCTATTGTAGGTGGTTATATTTATATTGGGAAAGTTTCTGCAGTTCAGGCTCCGGCCAAAGCAGCCATCACTTTTGTTGTTGACGACTCTGCCCTAAAATCCAGCACAGGCTTTGGTCTAAAAGGAAGCTGGAACACTGCAACAGGCGAATTTGATGCCGCTTGGAACAATGGCGACGAACATGCAAAATTCTATGACGACGGTACCCATGGAGACAAAACTGCTGGTGACAACATTTGGTCTGTAACCCTTGAATTGGTATCTGATGGTGGTGCCAACAATTGGGAGTGGGGCGTAAACAATGCAAAAGGTAATTGGCTATATGGTAACTTCAGATTTACTGTTGCCAATGATAAAGCACAGACGCTCACTCACTCAAATACAGTATCAGCAAAGAACTTTGGATTAGGTACATGCAAAGTGTATCCAAATCCAGCAACTGATTTCATTAGCATTGAAGGTAAAGAATTCAAATCAGTTGAAATTTATAATATTACAGGAGTAAAAGTGTTGATCAGCAAGGCAATAAGCCAGCAAATCGATATTTCTTCATTGAAACAAGGAAGCTATATTGTTAAAGCGTTAACTTCTGAAGGCCAAAATCTTATCAGCAGATTTAACAAGAACTAACAACTAGTTGTTTAAAATACAAGAAAAAGCCGGTATTAAATGCCGGCTTTTTTATTTTTATGCCTTCCGAAAATCTGCTTATTTTTGTAGCAAAACAAAAGAAGGAAAAAGCATGTTCGAAAAATCAATACATCTCGAAGGAGTTGATCTCCTTGAATTTTACGGAGTTAATAATACTAAGCTCGACTTACTGAAATCTCTCTTTCCAAAGCTAAAAATAATAGCCCGGGGAGATATGATAAAAGTTAAAGGGAGTGAAGAAGACAGCTTTCATTTCGAGAGAAAAATCAATGAACTACTCGATTACTACCATGATTTCCACTCGCTGAACGAAAAAGTGATTATACAAATAGTAGCCGAACAATCTCCAATTGAAGGACAAACCACAGAAAACAGTGATGTACTTGTATTTGGCATCAACGGAAGACCAGTTCGCGCCAGAACACCCAATCAGCGAAAATTGGTTGAAGCTACCGATGAGAATGATTTGATATTTGCCATCGGCCCTGCAGGTACAGGAAAAACATACACAGCTATTGCCCTTGCTGTAAAAGCATTAAAAAACAGGGAAATCAGAAAGATTATTTTAAGCCGGCCAGCCGTTGAAGCTGGAGAAAGATTGGGCTTTTTACCCGGCGACTTAAAGGAGAAAATCGACCCCTACCTGCAACCGCTGTATGATGCGCTTGGAGACATGATTCCTCAGAAAAAACTAGAGGAATTCATGAAAGACAAAGTAATAGAAATAGCGCCATTAGCTTTCATGCGGGGAAGAACTCTTAGCAACGCTTTCGTAATTCTTGACGAAGCCCAGAACACTACAGTAAACCAGCTTAAAATGTTCCTTACCCGTATGGGAATGAACACCAAATTTATTGTAACTGGCGACGAAACCCAAATTGACTTGCCCCGACGAAGCGATTCTGGACTAATCCAAGCCATGAGAATTCTAAAAGAAATTGAAAACATTGCAGTGATTAAGTTTGATGAAAAAGACATTGTGCGCCACAAACTGGTTAGGGAGATAGTGAAAGCCTATGAAAAACATCAGGCGGAGATCGAACAAAAGAAAGAAGAAAGAAAAAAGAGAGATTGGACAAACGAAACAATCAATGAATAAAAAAACCTGACATTTAACAAAAAATGAACCTTCACATACTAAAATAAAGATGGTTATATTTGTGTTATCATGACGGCGGAACAAAAAAGACAAGCACTTTTTTCTAATCTGCTTATTTATCTTTACAACAAGCAAATTACCAACAAAATAGTTACAAAGAACCGATAAAACACATATCACAATGAGCAATGCAATTGTAAGAACAGATTTTAATTTTCCGGGGCAAAAAAGCGTTTACCATGGAAAAGTACGCGACGTGTACAACATCAATGATGAATATCTGGTAATGATTGTCTCCGACCGTATTTCTGCCTTTGATGTTGTGCTACCCGAAGGTATCCCATACAAAGGGCAGGTCCTAAATCAAATCGCTTCAAAATTCCTTGATGCCACTTCCGACATCCTGCCAAATTGGAAAATAGCAACCCCCGACCCCATGGTTACTATTGGGCGTAAATGCGAACCATTTAAGGTTGAAATGGTTATACGCGGATATCTGACCGGGCATGCATGGCGTGAATACAAAGCCGGCAAAAGATTGCTTTGCGGAAATATACTTCCTGACGGAATGGTTGAAAATCAAAAATTCGAAAAGCCAATCATTACTCCTACAACCAAAGCAGATGTGGGGCATGATGAAGATATCTCTAAAGAAGAAATTCTGAAAACAGGACTTGTTTCGAAAGAAGATTATGAACAACTCGAAAAATATACCCATGCGATATTTGAACGGGGAACAAAAATTGCCGCAGAAATGGGGCTTATTTTAGTCGATACAAAATATGAATTCGGTAAAAAAGATGGGGAAATATATCTCATCGACGAAATTCACACCCCCGATTCATCTCGCTATTTCTATGCAAAAGGGTATGAAGAACGCCTTGCGAAAGGTGAACCACAGAAACAACTTTCAAAAGAGTTTGTAAGACAATGGCTCATTGAAAATAATTTCCAGGGAAAGGAAGGACAAACCGTTCCTACAATGAATGAAGATTTTGTAAAAAGTATCAGCGACAGGTATATCGAACTATACGAAAACATAACAGGCGATACCTTCATAAAAGCCGACATTAACGATGTAATGAACCGCATTGAAAAGAATGTTTCAGAATACATCAAAAGCTTATAATAAAATAAGATAGACACAAAAATCCCGGCAATTTGTTCCGGGATTTTTTGTACCCAAACGAGTCAAGACCTCTCAACCACTAATCGACGGCTCTAAAGAAAGCCCAACAAAAAAACTGCACAGCCACCGATGGTTCGATAACAGTGCAGTTTTTACTGTGCAAGGTAAAATATCGTTTAAAGTGTATTTATTGTACGATGAATGTTAAGCAAATCGTTATCAATGTCGCGATTCATCTTCACAACCTTCACCATAGGCACATGCACAATTTTGTCGTCTTTAAGTCCAACCATAATGCTTTTCTGATCGTCGAGCAGAGCTTCAACGGCAGCTACACCCAACTGAGTGGCTTTAACCCTGTCGATGGCCGATGGGTTACCCCCGCGTTGCATATGACCCAATATTGACACACGCACATCAAGGTCGGGATGCTCTTTTTGAACTTTTTCGGCAAGTTTAAACGCTCCCCCAGCTTTATCTCCTTCGGCAACCATAATGATCCCTGAGCGCTTTTTACTTTTATATCCTTTAGTTATAAATTTCTCCAGTTCTATTTCGTCAGATTGAATTTCGGGGATGAGTATAACTTCAGCTCCACAGGCAACTCCGGCTTTCAAAGCAAGCTGCCCGGCTTCACGTCCCATTACTTCAACAAAAAATATCCGGCCATGCGAACTCGCTGTATCTTTTATTTTATCAACAGCCTCAACAACAGTATTTAATGCAGTATCAAAACCAATGGTGTAGTCAGTTCCGTACATATCATTATCAATAGTTCCAGGAATCCCTACAAATGGAATATCATACTGCTGCGAGAAATCGAGCGCCCCGCGGAAACTTCCATCGCCTCCGATAACTACCACGGCATCAATTTCCTGACTTTTCAATTGCTGGTAAGCTTTAGCCATGCCTTCATCTGACCGGAACTCTGTACTTCGGGCCGTTTGCAAAAAAGTACCACCCAATTGCATTATCCCGCTAACATCGCTCGATCGTAATTTAACGAAATCGCCTTCAATCATGCCCTGATATCCTCTGCGAATACCAACCACGTCGAGCTTGTGGGCAATTGCAGAGCGTGTTACAGCCCTGACAGCTGCGTTCATTCCAGGGGCATCGCCACCTGAGGTAAATACCCCAATGCGTTTTATACCTTTACGTTTTTCTGTCATAGTGTTGACTTTTGAATATTTGACAAAAATAACAAGAATTAGCACCAATGTCGATAGCAAATTCTTTTTTGGATAAGCAGGCTAGAGATTTAAGATAGTTCTAACATGGTTTCGAACCTGCTCCATTAACCACTGAGGGGTTGATGTTGCCCCACAAATCCCAACCCGTTGAACCCCAGAAAACCAATCCAATTCTATATCACCTGGAGAAACAACAAAATGGGTTGACGGGTTTGTTTTACGGCAAACTTCGAATAGGGCTTTGCCATTCGAACTATTTTTCCCGCTCACAAAAAGGATTACATCATATTTCGATGAAAAATCTTTGAGATAAGGTACCCGGTTCGAAACCTGACGGCAAATGGTATCGTGTTTCTCGAAACTGCTTATTGCACGTTTTTCTATCTCATTACATATATATTCAAATGCATCGACTGACATAGTGGTTTGAGAAAAAATTTCGATAGGCCGGGTAAAATCGATATTTTCAAAATCAGCTTCTGAATGGATTAAAATTGCTCCATTGCCGGTTTGTCCCATTAAGCCGATCACTTCGGCATGGCCTGGCTTACCAAAAATTACAAGTTGACCATTTTTAACACGTTGCTTTTCGAAACTTTTTCGGACGCGATCTTGCAGCTTTAGCACTACCGGACAAGTAGCATCAACAATAGTATTCCCGTTTTGCTTGAGTTTTTCATACGTAGAAGGAGGCTCTCCATGGGTGCGAATAAGTACAGTTTCGTTTTTCAAAGTATTAATTGACATTAGTTCGGTGCTTTTCATCCCCATTGAAGACAACCGCTGCACTTCTTCCTGATTGTGAACAATTTCGCCCAGGCACATCAAGCCAGTCCCCGACGAAAGTAGTTCTTCTGTTTTCTGAATAGCACGTGTTACTCCAAAACAAAAGCCCGAATGGTTGTCAATTTCAATTATCATTTAGAATTTCATTAACTTTCGACAAAACCCAGTCGAGTTGTTCGTTGCGCGACATATTCCCATTATCAAGCACTACAGCGTCTGAAGCTTTCCTCAACGGGCTTTCTTCACGGTTCTGATCGATAAAATCACGTTCTTCAACATTCTTCAAAATTTCGTCGAAAGAAACTGCTTCTCCTTTACCAACCAATTCGTCGTACCTGCGCTGAGCTCTAATTTGAGGCGATGTAGTCATAAAAATTTTTAGTTCAGCTTGTGGGTAAACCACTGTCCCAATATCGCGCCCATCCATAACAATCCCTTTTTCGCGTCCCATTTCCTGCTGAATTTTCACCATTGCTTGCCGAACTTCCTTAACAACGGCAACAAGGCTAACATTGTTCGATACTTCGAGACCCCGGATTTCTTTTTCTACATTTTCGCCATTCAGGTATGTGTCGCTTTTCTGTTCTTCAGGATTATACTTAAAAGAAATTGAAATTAACGGAAGCATTTCGACCAAACGATTAGAATCAACCAATCCATTAATTATTAATTTATTACGAAGAGCAAAAAGAGTTACAGCCCTATACATCGAACCTGAATCGACATAATTGTACTGAAGGGCATGGGCAACCTGACGGGCAACGGTACTTTTCCCGCATGATGAATGCCCATCGATGGCAATAATGATTTTCTTGTTCATGAACCAATTTTAGCGCAAATATAACGCTTTGAAATGAGTCAGGAAAAAAGAAGCAACGCTTACCTGAACTCTGATAAATTGAAACTTACTGAAAAAGTATTTGAAGTACCGCTAAGGTGATATCGGGCAATAGCATACGACAACCTAAATTTTGAAATTTTCACATTAATACCGCCCGAAAGACCAACTGCAGCTTGTCGTGCCGAAATAGACAATTGTCTCATTCGCTGGTAATTATAACCAAATCCTATTGAGAAATTTTTAGAAGGAATGAACTCTACCCCTAAAATAACATGCCTGAACGTTTGACGCAAAAAATCATCAGATGAACCTTCAATATAATCGGTTGAATCTTTATGGTCGTAATCCCAAGTTTTCTTATCGGTTAAGTTCCATTTATGAAGTTGATTCAACGTAACATTGAACCGAAATGGAGCATGCGCTAATTTCTGCGAAAACCCTACTTGAATATCGAAAGGAAGAGGCTCATATTCTCCATCGGTAAGATATTGATAAGTTGTAATTTGAGTTCCCATATTTTTGAATACCAAACCCGCAGAGAATAATCCTGACGAGTCGACATAAGAAATCCCAACGTCGGCAGCAATTCCAAGCGAAGTATATGTTTCGTATGAAGAAAGAATTGGTTTAACGTTAACTCCTGCGGTAAATGTTTTCCAGATATTCCGAGAAAAGATAAGATTCAAAGCATAGTCGGAGGCAGAAAATGTTTTTCCGGTTAGGTATCCATTCTCGAGCGCTTCATCAAACTTACCATAATTGACATAGTGGATTCCTGCCGCAAATGTCCCAATTTTTTCCACATTACGGGCATACGAAACATACCCTACATTAATGCCCGCAATATACCTTATATAATTCAGGGTTAGATGTTCGTGAGCAGCAGGCATCAACAACGACGGGTTATAATAACTTAAACTCAACTCGTTACTATCAACGATACCGACTTGATAGCCACCGAGGGCATTAACCCTTGCCGATGAAGCTAAATTTAGGAAATCATATGTGTTGCTCCCTCCAAACTGAGAAAAAGCACTATTGAATATCGCTAGAAACACGATTAAAATTGAAAGTCGGCGCATCCTATGTTATTTACGAAATAACGCCAAAGATAAATTTTTATTATTCCGATGCCAGAGAATAGCCATCAAAAAATTATGGAGAATACCTGAAAAAGCAGAATCAAAATCCACAAAAAATTCAAAAGAATAAAATGATAATCAAAGGAAAAGATATGAAATCTTGTCCTCTTCCAATTGAATTCAAATTCAATTTTAATTATCGGATAGATACACTATTTTTGCAGCCATTTTAAAACGATAGAAAATGAGTTTCGAAAGCGAGATAGAAAGACGAAAAACCTTTGCCATTGTTAGTCACCCCGATGCGGGAAAAACAACTTTAACAGAAAAACTCCTGCTTTTTGGGGGAGCAATTCATATTGCCGGAGCTGTTAAAAGCAATAAAATAAAAAAAACAGCTACCTCCGACTTTATGGAAATTGAACGGCAGCGTGGAATTTCGGTGGCCACATCGGTTATGGCGTTCGACTACAGCGGTTACAAAGTAAACATTCTCGACACCCCCGGGCACCAGGATTTTCAGGAAGATACTTTCAGGACACTCACAGCTGTCGATAGTGTTATTATTGTTATTGATGCAGCCAAAGGCGTAGAACCTCAGACAGAAAAATTAATGAATGTTTGCCGAATGCGCAAAACCCCCGTTATTGTATTCATTAACAAGATGGACCGGCCATCGGAAGACACCTTCTATTTGCTCGAAGAAATCGAAAAACAACTACAAATCAATACTCGCCCTTTGAGCTGGCCAATTAACAGCGGCCCCGATTTCAAAGGTGTTTATAATATTTTTAATTCCAGTTTACAACTTTTCAATCCCAATGTGCAGGAGATTGACCCGGGAATTAAATTTGAAAATCTTAATGACCCTGAGCTTGAAAAACAAATTGGGAAAAAGGATGCCGACACATTGCGTGAAGAGCTGGAGCTGCTCGAGGGTGTTTACCCTGAATTCGATGTAAATGAATATCTTGAAGGGAATCTTGCCCCGGTATTCTTTGGTAGTGCCTTGTATAATTTTGGTGTTCAGGAGCTTCTTGACACCTTCTTAAAAATTGCCCCTACCCCACGGCCCCGCTCATCTCAAGAAAGATTAATAGATCCATATGAACAGGCTTTCAGCGGTTTTGTGTTTAAGATACATGCCAATATCGACCCAAACCACCGAAGCCGAATTGCATTTGTGAAAGTATGCTCGGGTACTTTTGAACGCAACAAACCATATTATCATACGAGGTTAGGAAAAACCTTCCGAATTTCATCACCAACAGCTTTTATGGCTGCAAAAAAAGAAGTAATCGACGAGGCTTATCCAGGCGATATTGTAGGAATTCCCGATACCGGAAATTTCATTATTGGAGACACTCTCACCGAAGGAGAAAACCTTCATTTTAAAGGAATTCCAAGCTTTTCACCAGAAATGTTCCGATACATTGAGAACGCAGACCCTATGAAATCGAAACAACTTGAAAAGGGCGTTGATCAACTCATGGATGAGGGGGTTGCCCAATTATTTACAAACCAGTTCAATACTCGCAAAATCATAGGTTGCGTTGGACAACTTCAATTTGAAGTGATCCAATTCAGGCTTGAACACGAATATGGAGCAAAATGCCGCTTCGAACCTATTTCGATGTATAAAGCATGCTGGATTGAAAGTGAAAACAAGAACATGCTGCGCGAATTCAAATTACGAAAAGCACAAAAAATGGCAACCGACAAACAAGGCCGCGACGTTTTTATGGCCGATTCGCAATTTATACTTCAAATGGCTCAACAAGAATTTAAGGACATTAAATTTCACTTCACTTCTGAATTTTAACACGATTAGTCCTTCGTTGCACATCAAAAGCCTTGTATAATCCATGAAGGCTTGAATTGTCGTGTAACTGTTTCATTCGACCTCAGTAAAGGCCAAAAAACAAGTGTATATCATACGCATTTATAATATCCTTGTTATTCTACAAAAAAGTTCAAAATTGAAGTTCAGGACAAATAGCTAAGAGTATAAAATTGGAATTAATATGACTTGTTTTAACTTGTTTTTTCGATAGTTATAAAAATATACAATGAGCTAGATGTAAAAAATTCATCATCGATGTTGGGGTTCAAAAAAATTTAATATTTTTACAATGTGTAAATTTCACACACTAACAAAGACTGAATGCAGAAAATTGTTCCAAATATATCGGTTGACTGTGTAATTTTCGGGTTCGACTTTAAGCAGTTGAATGTTCTTTTAGTTGAAAGAAAACTTCAGGATGAAAAAACCGGAGAAACCCTAATCGATGACTGGACACTTACCGGGTACCATATATTTGAAGATGAAGATTTTGACACTGCAGCTGCCCGCATCCTTAAGGGGTTATCCGGGCTCGATAACATTTACCTTGAACAATTTTATGCTTTTGGAAAAGTTTCCAGGGTAGATAGCCCCAAAGACAATATATGGCTGAAACACCAACACGAAGGGTTCAGCAGCAGAATTGTTACCGTTGGTTATTATTCACTTATCGACAATTCAACAGTTACACTGCAACTTCAGGAGCGAAATGTAAAATGGTTTTCTATTACTGACCTCCCTGAACTGGGTTTCGACCATCAGGAAATCCTTAATAAAGCCTTAGAAAAGCTTCGCAGCAAATTACGCTCTGAACCTATTGGATTTGAACTATTGCCAGAAAAGTTCACACTGAGCCAGTTGCAAAAATTATATGAAGCCATACTCGGCACAACCTACGACCGACGAAACTTCAGAAAAAAAGTGCTACAGATGAAATACATCATTCCACTTAACGAAAAGCAAAAAGCAGTAAAACATAAACCGGCACAATTGTTTATTTTCAGCCGCGATGTATATGAACGCACCAAACGAGAACGTTTCGATTTTTCGATTTAACCCAGTTTTATATAACACCCAGTCAATTAATTAAACAACTTAAGTTCAAAAATCAAAACCAAAAACAATGAATGGAATAAGCGGAAAACTAAAATTCTCAGAAAAAGTTGGTTATGCACTTGGCGACGGTGCCGCCAACATTGCATGGCGGGGCGTATCAACTTTTCTGTTCATTTTCTATACCGATGTTTTTGGATTAAACCCTGCAGCCGTTGGTCTGCTTATGCTTATCGCTCGGTTTAGCGATGGAGTAACAGATGTATTAATGGGAATTGTTGGCGACCGAACCAATACCCGTTACGGAAAATTCAGGCCTTGGATATTATGGACAGCTATTCCTTTAGGCGTAATTTTATCGCTTCTGTTTACAAGTCCAAACCTTGGAACAACCGGAAAAATCATTTACGCCTATACCACTTACATAATATTTACCTTGGTGTATACCGCAAATAACATACCCTATGGTGCCTTAATGGCGGTAATGACGGGCAACGATAAAGAACGGACCACTTTAGGCTCGTTCCGCATGGTTGGCGCTTTTGCCGGAGGAATGCTCGTTCAGGGTGCTTTGTTATTTTTAGTTGCACATTTTGGGAATATCAACCCATCTGTTGAATTGAACCAACTAGACAAAGCCAAATACGAAATAACAGTTTCTACGAACAAAGATGTTGAAAATGTAAACATTAACACCAGCGACGGAATTGCACTTTTCACTTGGGCCGACACTGAAATTCCTACTGCAGAAAATGTTCCAACGAATGGGAAAAGTTTTTCAATGGAAGCTCAAAAAGAGTATTCTTTCATTGTTGAAGGCGAACAAAATTTAAGCAAAAAGGACATCTCCATAATTGACCAAAAAAGAGGCTACAGTAATTCGATGTACCTACTTTCTGTTGTCCTTGCGCTAGCACTAATCATAACTTTTGCCACAACAAGAGAGAGAGTTAAACCTCCCAAAACTCAACAAGCCAACTTATTGAAAGACCTTACCGACTTAATACATAACAAACCATGGATCATCTTGTTAATTATCGGATTGATGTTCCAAATCTACAATTCAATAAAGCAGGGCATAACAGTAATATATTTCACACACTATCTACACAACCAACTACTGGCCGCCTCGTACATGATTGCATTAATGTTTGCATCTATTGCCGGGGCAATGATTACCTCACCCCTCGGGAAACGTTTTGGCAAACGCAATCTTTTTATCTATGCCTTCATTTTCTCGGGAGCAGTTAATGCCTTGATGGCATTTTGTGGCCCTAATGATACTGCTGCAATTTTCTCCATTGGTATTATCGCTGAATTCGGAGCAGCTATCTTCCCTACGCTTTTCTTTGCAATGCTTGGCGATGCTGCCGACTACTCAGAATTTAAAAACGGAAGACGGGCAACTGGCCTAATTTATTCTGCAGGCTCTTTCTCCACAAAATTTGGAGGAGGCATAGCTGGTGCAATTATAGGAATGGTACTGGCTGCTTTCCATTACAACGGCCAAGACACAATGGCAATTCAAGGTGCAATTCCGGGAATCGTTATGCTCATGAGTTGGATCCCAACAATAATTGCATTTATTGCTGCAGCTATTATGGCGTTGTATCCCCTCAATCAAAAGAAAATGGACGAAATAACCATAGAACTAAACAACAGAAGAGCAGCAGAATAAGCACAAAATAATTGATTACTTAATAATTAACAGGAATAATATTACGAGAGATGAAGTTCGGATATTTTGATGACAAAAACCGCGAATATGTAATAACAAATCCGCAAACCCCATGGCCATGGATCAACTACCTTGGCAACGAAGATTTCTTTTCATTGATATCAAATACAGCCGGTGGATACACCTTTTACAAGGATGCTAAATTCCGCCGTCTTACCCGTTACCGGTACAACAATGTACCGATGGATAGCGGAGGCCGTTACTTCTATATCAAAGATGAAGATACAGTATGGTCGCCGGGATGGAAACCATGCAAAACCCCGCTCGACAGTTATGAATGCCGCCACGGGATGAACTACACCATTCTGAATAGTTCGAAAAACGGTGTATCGGCCAAAGTAACGTTCTTTGTACCACTGAAAACCTGGGCCGAAGTTCAAAAACTTACGCTTACCAACAACTCCTCGGAAGTAAAGAAACTGAAGCTCTTCTCGTTTACCGAATGGTGTTTATGGAATGCTGCCACCGACATGGAAAACTTCCAGCGCAACTTCTCGACTGGCGAAGTGGAAATTGAAGGTTCGGTAATCTACCACAAAACCGAGTACAAGGAACGACGCGACCATTACGCATACTACTCGGTAAATTCCCCAATTGACGGGTACGACACCGATCGTGAAAATTTCATCGGCCTATACAATGGCTTCGAAAACCCACAGGTAGTGGAAGAAGGAAAACCCCGTATGACCGTTGCCCATGGCTGGTCGCCCATTGCTTCGCACTACATTGAAGTAGAATTGCAACCGGGCGAATCGAAAGATTTTATCTTTTTGCTGGGGTATGTCGAAAATGCTCAGGACGAGAAATGGGAATCGAAAGGCGTGATCAATAAAACCAAAGCGAAAGCTACTATCGCCAATTTCGATACTGTTGAAAAAGTGGATGCCGCTTTTGCTGAATTACGTACTTACTGGGACAACCTGTTGAGCGTTTATAGCGTAAACTCGGGCGACGAAAAGCTCGACCGCATGGTGAACATCTGGAACCAATACCAGTGTATGATCACCTTCTGTTTCTCGCGCTCGGCTTCGTATTTCGAAAGCGGGATTGGCCGTGGAATGGGTTTCCGCGATTCAAACCAGGACTTAATTGGCTTTGTACACCAGATACCCGAACGTGCCCGCGAACGTATCATCGACATTGCATCAACACAGTTTCAAGATGGCGGTTGCTACCATCAATACCAACCCTTAACGAAAAAAGGGAACAACGACATTGGCGGCGGATTTAACGACGACCCGATGTGGTTAATACTGGGAACCATTAGCTACATCAAGGAATCGGGCGACTTCTCAATCTTGGATGAAATGGTGCCTTTCGATAACGACTGGAACGTTGCACGTACGCTGTTCGATCACCTTACCGTTTCGTTCGATCATGTGGTGAACAACCTTGGACCTCACGGATTGCCGTTGATTGGCCGTGCCGACTGGAACGATTGTTTGAACCTAAACTGTTTCTCGAACGATCCGAATGAGTCGTTCCAAACCACTGAAAACAAAACCGAAGGATCGAAAGCCGAATCGGTAATGATTGCTGGTTTGTTTGTGATTTACGGGCAAGACTACGTTGACCTCTGCAAAAAATTAGGCAAAGCCGATGAAGCTGCACGTGCCCAGGCACATGTCGATGCCATGAAAATGGCAGTAAAAGAACATGGTTGGGACGGAGAATGGTTTATTCGTGCTTACGATTACTATGGAAACAAAATAGGTAGTAACGAATGCGAGGAAGGTAAAATCTTTATTGAATCGAACGGATGGTGCACCATGGCCGGCATTGGTAAAGAAGAAGGATTGTGCGAAAAAGCTCTCGACTCGGTAAAAGAACGCATGGATACCCCTTACGGTATTGTGCTCAACAATCCGGCTTTCACAAAATACTACATCGAATATGGCGAAATATCGAGCTACCCGGCAGGGTATAAAGAAAACGCAGGTATTTTCTGCCACAACAACCCTTGGATCATGATTGGCGAAACCGTTATTGGCCGTGGCGATCAGGCTTGGGAATACTATAAAAAGATTTGCCCATCATATCTAGAGGATATTAGCGAACTTCACAAAACCGAGCCCTATGTTTATGCACAAATGGTGGCCGGTAAAGATGCTTTTAAACCGGGTGAGGCCAAAAACTCGTGGTTAACAGGAACAGCATCGTGGAACTTTTATACCATTAGCCAGTTTATTTTAGGAATCCAACCCGATTACGATGGCATCAAGGTCGATCCTTGTATCCCCAAAGACTGGAAAGGTTTTGAAGTAACCCGTAAATTCCGTGGTGCCACCTACCAAATCAAGGTAGTTAACCCTAACGGCGTGTGCAAAGGGGTGAAGAAAGTCACTATTGACGGAAAAGAAATTGAAGGAAACATTCTGCCTATACTGGAAGCCGGGAAAACCCACTCGGTAACTGTAGAATTGGGCTAATTAAATAAACCTACTATTATTAAGAATCCGCAGCAACCCACTGCGGATTTCTTTTTCCCTTCTACAGTACACAATAATCCACTCAATACTAGTTGTTATGAGTTAAAAATCAGGAAGCTGGTTCTAACATAGTCTGGAGTTAGAGACATTCAAATATTCCCGATGTTCGTGTTATAACAACAGATATTCTGTGAAAAAGGTGAAATATTTGTCATTTCTATTTTACAAGGATGTGTTCCTGATAAAGTGCCTGTTTTGTTCGTATATGCAAAATGTAATATCCTTTTTCAAGCTTGGAAACATCAATCATCTCTTTTTTACTTTTTGATGTTTCTGCCGTCACCTTACCTTTCTTTTCGTGCCATATTTCCACGGTGTAAGACCCATCATCGGCATCTTTGGTGTCGGACAAATCATACACCTCGGCAGGTTCCAAGACGCTACGCCCAACAGCTTCTTC